>NZ_JBIOAO010000005.1:0-3541 GCF_044452385.1 Polaromonas sp. UC242_47 | reverse complement strand
AGTCGCTTTTTTTTTTTGGAATTTTTTTTTTGGAATTTTTTTTTTGCGCTAACAACCTCCTGCCGTTTTGCCCGTGCATATCGGTCACGAACAAATCTGATTACTAAACACAGTAGCCTGGATTTGTTCTATCAGTAATCGACCTTATTCCTAATTAAATAGAGCAAATCCCCTTATTGGGGGTAAGACATGAAGATGCCAGAAAAACATGACCTGTTGGCCGCCATTCTCGCGGCAAAGGAACAAGGCATCGGGGCAATCCTTGCGTTTGCAATGGCGTACCTTCGCGGCAGATATAATGGCGGTGCGTTTACAAAAACAGTAATCGACGCAACGATGTGCGCCATTATCGCCTAGTTCATTCGTGACCTTCTCGACTTCGCCGGACTAAGTAGCAATCTCGCTTATATAACGAGCGTGTTTATCGGCTACATCGGTACTGACTCGATTGGTTCGCTTATCAAACGCTTCGCTGCTAAAAAAGCCGGAGTAGAAGATGGTAGAAATCAATAATCAACGTAAGGCGTTCCTCGATATGCTGGCGTGGTCGGAGGGAACTGATAACGGACGTCAGAAAACCAGAAATCATGGTTATGACGTCATTGTAGGCGGAGAGCTATTTACTGATTACTCCGATCACCCTCGCAAACTTGTCACGCTAAACCCAAAACTCAAATCAACAGGCGCCGGACGCTACCAGCTTCTTTCCCGTTGGTGGGATGCCTACCGCAAGCAGCTTGGCCTGAAAGACTTCTCTCCGAAAAGTCAGGACGCTGTGGCATTGCAGCAGATTAAGGAGCGTGGCGCTTTACCTATGATTGATCGTGGTGATATCCGTCAGGCAATCGACCGTTGCAGCAATATCTGGGCTTCACTGCCGGGCGCTGGTTATGGTCAGTTCGAGCATAAGGCTGACAGCCTGATTGCAAAATTCAAAGAAGCGGGCGGAACGGTCAGAGAGATTGATGTATGAGCAGAGTCACCGCGATTATCTCCGCTCTGGTTATCTGCATCATCGTCTGCCTGTCATGGGCTGTTAATCATTACCGTGATAACGCCATTACCTACAAAGCCCAGCGCGACAAAAATGCCAGAGAACTGAAGCTGGCGAACGCGGCAATTACTGACATGCAGATGCGTCAGCGTGATGTTGCTGCGCTCGATGCAAAATACACGAAGGAGTTAGCTGATGCTAAAGCTGAAAATGATGCTCTGCGTGATGATGTTGCCGCTGGTCGTCGTCGGTTGCACATCAAAGCAGTCTGTCAGTCAGTGCGTGAAGCCACCACCGCCTCCGGCGTGGATAATGCAGCCTCCCCCCGACTGGCAGACACCGCTGAACGGGATTATTTCACCCTCAGAGAGAGGCTGATCACTATGCAAAAACAACTGGAAGGAACCCAGAAGTATATTAATGAGCAGTGCAGATAGAGTTGCCCATATCGATGGGCAACTCATGCAATTATTGTGAGCAATACACACGCGCTTCCAGCGGAGTATAAATGCCTAAAGTAATAAAACCGAGCAATCCATTTACGAATGTTTGCTGGGTTTCTGTTTTAACAACATTTTCTGCGCCGCCACAAATTTTGGCTGCATCGACAGTTTTCTTCTGCCCAATTCCAGAAACGAAGAAATGATGGGTGATGGTTTCCTTTGGTGCTACTGCTGCCGGTTTGTTTTGAACAGTAAACGTCTGTTGAGCACATCCTGTAATAAGCAGGGCCAGCGCAGTAGCGAGTAGCATTTTTTTCATGGTGTTATTCCCGATGCTTTTTGAAGTTCGCAGAATCGTATGTGTAGAAAATTAAACAAACCCTAAACAATGAGTTGAAATTTCATATTGTTAATATTTATTAATGTATGTCAGGTGCGATGAATCGTCATTGTATTCCCGGATTAACTATGTCCACAGCCCTGACGGGGAACTTCTCTGCGGGAGTGTCCGGGAATAATTAAAACGATGCACACAGGGTTTAGCGCGTACACGTATTGCATTATGCCAACGCCCCGGTGCTGACACGGAAGAAACCGGACGTTATGATTTAGCGTGGAAAGATTTGTGTAGTGTTCTGAATGCTCTCAGTAAATAGTAATGAATTATCAAAGGTATAGTAATATCTTTTATGTTCATGGATATTTGTAACCCATCGGAAAACTCCTGCTTTAGCAAGATTTTCCCTGTATTGCTGAAATGTGATTTCTCTTGATTTCAACCTATCATAGGACGTTTCTATAAGATGCGTGTTTCTTGAGAATTTAACATTTACAACCTTTTTAAGTCCTTTTATTAACACGGTGTTATCGTTTTCTAACACGATGTGAATATTATCTGTGGCTAGATAGTAAATATAATGTGAGACGTTGTGACGTTTTAGTTCAGAATAAAACAATTCACAGTCTAAATCTTTTCGCACTTGATCGAATATTTCTTTAAAAATGGCAACCTGAGCCATTGGTAAAACCTTCCATGTGATACGAGGGCGCGTAGTTTGCATTATCGTTTTTATCGTTTCAATCTGGTCTGACCTCCTTGTGTTTTGTTGATGATTTATGTCAAATATTAGGAATGTTTTCACTTAATAGTATTGGTTGCGTAACAAAGTGCGGTCCTGCTGGCATTCTGGAGGGAAATACAACCGACAGATGTATGTAAGGCCAACGTGCTCAAATCTTCATACAGAAAGATTTGAAGTAATATTTTAACCGCTAGATGAAGAGCAAGCGCATGGAGCGACAAAATGAATAAAGAACAATCTGCTGATGATCCCTCCGTGGATCTGATTCGTGTAAAAAATATGCTTAATAGCACCATTTCTATGAGTTACCCTGATGTTGTAATTGCATGTATAGAACATAAGGTGTCTCTGGAAGCATTCAGAGCAATTGAGGCAGCGTTGGTGAAGCACGATAATAATATGAAGGATTATTCCCTGGTGGTTGACTGATCACCATAACTGCTAATCATTCAAACTATTTAGTCTGTGACAGAGCCAACACGCAGTCTGTCACTGTCAGGAAAGTGGTAAAACTGCAACTCAATTACTGCAATGCCCTCGTAATTAAGTGAATTTACAATATCGTCCTGTTCGGAGGGAAGAACGCGGGATGTTCATTCTTCATCACTTTTAATTGATGTATATGCTCTCTTTTCTGACGTTAGTCTCCGACGGCAGGCTTCAATGACCCAGGCTGAGAAATTCCCGGACCCTTTTTGCTCAAGAGCGATGTTAATTTGTTCAATCATTTGGTTAGGAAAGCGGATGTTGCGGGTTGTTGTTCTGCGGGTTCTGTTCTTCGTTGACATGAGGTTGCCCCGTATTCAGTGTCGCTGATTTGTATTGTCTGAAGTTGTTTTTACGTTAAGTTGATGCAGATCAATTAATACGATACCTGCGTCATAATTGATTATTTGACGTGGTTTGATGGCCTCCACGCACGTTGTGATATGTAGATGATAATCATTATCACTTTACGGGTCCTTTCCGGTGAAAAAAAAGGTACCAAAAAAAACATCGTCGTGAGTAGTGAACCGTAAGCA
>NZ_JBIOAO010000004.1:0-38454 GCF_044452385.1 Polaromonas sp. UC242_47 | reverse complement strand
GGGGGGTGATGTTTGAATTGATCCAAAAACAAACGGGCAAAAAAACGCCGGAAAACGGCATGGAATCAAGGGTTTACGGGCTTTTGGCCTGCTGAAACGAAAACGTTTGTTTTGATCCAGTCAGTGACAAAAATCGGCGCGCAAAAGCTGATTAATTGCCCGAAAAATAACAACAAGCTGAGCAATTGAAGTCTGGAAATTGCCAGAACTTCCCGGCTGACCTAAAATTTAATCAAGCCGGTGGACTGGAAAGCACCATGCCCCACGCAGCCTTTGCGTGATTATGAGGAACTTGCGACCCTCCCGGCCCCTTTCATAGCTTCCCGACCAGCAGCTTGTACTGGCCGGACTTCAACAAGTCGCCGCGCGGCGACGATCCCAAACTGACCACCGATGCCGCCAGCCCGGCCTTGGTCTTTACGTTCGGACGCAGGACGATCTTTGCCACGCTGTCGCCCAGAACCCCCGCCCAATTCGTTGCTTGCCCGAACGGCACAACCACCAGCGTGCCGTTTTTAGTGTCCCAAAGCACCGCCCGATAGTTCCTGACATTCTCGGGAAGCGCGTCGATCCAGTCGGCTGGCCAGAGAGTTGCGCGCCCTTAGCGGCCTTGTGGGCGCCAGTTAAATGGACCGTTTTGCTGTCCAAGACTGCGACGGCGGTTGTCTCCAATGCCAGCGTAGGCACATGCTCGGAGAGCGCGGCCAGCGTGCGGCTGTCCAGAAAACCCACGATCTGTGCGTTTCCGCGTGCGACCTTGTCGGTTTTAATGACGTTTCGAAAGGCTTTGAAATCGTCATTTAAGACCTTTTGATAGGCCGGTGAAATGGTTTTATCGACCATCGGCCCCTGCAAGTAGCGCGGCAACGCGGCCAGCTTTTGGCCTAGCGCCAGCTCGGGGCTTAACCAGCTCTGGCCGACGTTGTGATCCCAGCCAGGGTCGATGCCGACCGGCACCTGGTCTTTTATCTCGCCGTCCTGACTGACAACAGTGCGAGTTTTCAGATTGAAGGGTGCGCTGGGCTTTGTCCCCAATGCCTTCAGGTCGTCCTCGCTGTAGGCGCGGATCGTGCACCGGCAGCGCCAGCCGTTGGGCGGGTAGTGTGTTTGCCAGAAGGCATCGCCGATGGGGAAAACTAGCCCATTCCATGCCGCGTGTTGTGGCCTGACGCGAGAATCGCCAGCCGTCCGGTATTCAAGGTATGGCCTGCTGCCACTGTTGGCCAGCAGTTGCTCCCAACGCCCGGCCATATGGGAGCTGCGCATGTTGGTGTCAAAAATGACCGAGGTACGCCAGCCGCGCTTGCCTTTGTACGTCCATCCGTGGTTCTGCACAGCGGCGTCAAAGTCCTTGCGGAATTGGGTAATCGTGGAGCCCTTTTCGAGGGCGCCGACCAGCGATTTTTGAATGTCGGCGACCAGATCGGTGTTCGTCGCCCCCGCGATGGCAAAGACTTTGCCATGCACCGGCCCGGCCAGGTCATCCCATGCCGTTGTACTCTCGGGCAGCTTGCCTTTAAGGTTATCGATGGCCCCCCTTGAATTGGACGCCAAACTCGCGAGCGGCGACCTGATCAGGCATGCGGCCCTTCGCAGATATCGCCAGCCTTGACTACGCGCAAGGCCAGATCGTGCGCAAGGCGATGCTCAACGCTTGCGCCTTTGGACGTCTCCCAGCCGGGCAGAAGCGCGACGCAATCACAGGTGGCCAATTGCGCGATGGCCATCCGCATGTATCCGGCCCACGACTTGCAAGGCGGCACGGGGTTGTCGGCTGGGTTTTCTACGTGATAGCCCAGCGCACGCAGGCGCCCGGCCTCTGCGTTAAATGCCGGATAGTTGAATTCCGGCAACCCGGTCATCGGGCCAGCAATGTAGATGCGTTTCATGGTGCATTCGTGGCCACGCCACGCAGAAAGGAATAGGTCATAGCCTGGTCAAGCACCTCGCGCAGGCCCTGATCGTCCATCTGGCCGACCACGTCCTGCAGCGCGGCGCTGAACTCAGCCAGCGTCTTGCCGTCGCGTTCGAACTGGGCCAGCATGTTCGCAATCGGCTCAATCATTTGGTCGGCAATGACCTGATCGGCGGCGTCGATTGCCAGTTGCTGCGCCTGGTCGTCCGTCATGCCCGCTTCCCTGGCGAAGCTGAAGCCGGGAACCTTCGAAAAGTTAACCGCCTTCAGGTCTGGCTTGCCGGTGGGCTGTGGAGGCTTTACCTCGGGCCTGGCATCGGGCAAAAGCGCATCGCTGTCGTCCTCGGCTTCTGGAATGCCCAGTTCGATCAGCATGGCCTTGCGCGATGGCTTGGCGCCGGCCTTGCGTGCCACGTCGTAAGTCTCTGCGCGGTCTTTGCCGGCATCTTCCTGCTTGAAAAACTCCAGGGTCGGCGGTGCAATACCTTCACCGAAGTTGAACAGCGTGATCCAGCGAAAAATCTGGCTCATGCTGGACGCCGCGATGTCGCGGTCGGAGTCATGCACGCTGTTTTGTCGGACCTGGGCGGTGTCGGCTGCGGCGCGTGAGCCGACTTCCATCTGCTCGCCGATCATGGCCTGGCTGGTCAGGGCCTTGCTCATTTCCCGGTTGGCCAGGCTGATTAGGGCCTGCTGTGGTGCCGCACCAGAGCCGCCCTGCGGCACCAGCAACTCGATGCCCGTTCCCTCCTGCACCACCAGGTAGCCGGATTCGACCATGCTGGCCAGAGCATCGGCGAGCTGATCCTGTTCCTTTTCTCCCGTCCCGACTGGGTATCGGCCGACAGGCCAAGGCAGGCCGTGGCGCTCGCAGTACTTGACGAAATAGCGCCAGCCACCAGTTTTGAAGGTCCACGGCCAAAAGCAACTGGACAGCAGCGCCATGCCGTATGGGTTGTCCGTGGTGGCCATGTGCCGCGAAATGGCGAACTGGTAGGGCTCGACGGGCGCACCCATGGGCGCGGCCCGGCTGACCAGCAGCGGGTTGGCGGATGAGTCGAAATGAATGCGGCGGCCTGGGAGATCGGCGACTTCGCTGGGCACCAGCTTCCCGGCGGCGTTAATGTTCCAGACCAGCTCGTGGGCCTTGTAGCCGGTCAAGATGCAGGAGCACATCTGCCACATCACCTCCATCCAGTCGGCCACCTTGTTAGGCGGGCCGCTCTGCATCCAGCTCTGGCACAGCTCCATCGCTGCGGCCGCCTTGGGGTCGTTTTGCGCGCCGAGTTTCAGGCGGTATTCATGCGAGCGAAAAGAACCACGAATGGAGCGAATCTCGCCGATTACATGGCTGTCCGCCATGATGGAACGGTAGACAACATCGGTCTTGCCCATGGCCCGCAAGATCGGGTCAGGATTAGGCAGCATGGCCAGGGAGGAAAGAAAGCGCTCAGGGTCGGTTTCGGCGGTGGCAAGCGGTTTGCCCAGCCAGCCTTTGACGCCTTGGATCAGGCCACGGAGGGTACTCATTTTTTATTTCCTTTTCGGGGGCCGGTTTTGATTCGGGGAATGCCGCCAGCGCGTGCGACGCATATCTTCCAGAGCATTTCCAGCGCGTCTGGGCCATCGTCGTGGTCGGCCTCGGGCCAATGCTTCAGCTGGGTGTTTAAGACCGTGTGCGCCTGGCTGAAGCGGATCAGTCCGTTAAAGACGTGCGGGCTGAGCGACTCAATCCGCAGGTCCTTGTCGGTGTGCGGGATCACCGGCATGGCTGGCACCGGGACGCCCATGATTGCGGACTGCTTGACCAGCTCCTGCCGCATGAACTCCTGAAACTGGACGGCCTCGAAGGCCCACACCAGGCACCCGTACTCACGCTGAAATTCGATGACGTGGCTGATCTGCAGGCTAGGAGTGCGGCGGGCCACTTTGGCTTCGATCACATCGAGAATTCCATGATTGCGGTCGAACCCTCCCACCAGCGTTGCGGACGGGTCTCGCTTATTGGTGTTTTTCTTGCCCAGGCTGGGATCGTGCGACCCGTAAAAAATCCAATCGCGAGACGGCTGCACCCAGTACTGCATCGTTGAAAAGAACGACGCCTCTTCATTGCTCGGGTCGTTCTGATACTCGCAATCGAAGGTGTGGTGGTCGCCCGCCCGAATCTGCATAAGCCGCAGCAGCGGGCGCATGGTCGGCCAGCTAACAATCGCACCGCGCTCCATGTCGGCCTTGTTTTCCCGGTAGAAGGCGTCCGCTTCGGTTTCCCGCTCTTCATCGTCCGGGTCTGCCTCGTCCGGCACCTCCTGATTGATGAACAGCTCCTCCCACTTCTGCCACAGGTCCATGCGGTCGGGCCAGCGAATGACAGCCTTGAACTTCTTGCGCGTGCGCCACTGGGGATTGCTGTGAAAGCGGTTTGCGGCCGAGTCATAGTGCAGGATCGTGTTCAGGTAGAACACATCCAGCGAGCCGTCGGGCGGGCCGAGCGGCAGCACGACCTTCTTAACCCACTTTTCGACCTTATCGCGCTGCTCCTTGCTGCGCACGTTCTCGTCATTCTCGATATCGTCCAGCCAGACGAAGTCGGGGCGATGGGGGCCGTGGCGTAGGCCGCGCATCCGCGTGCCCGAGCCGAACGCCTGAATCTTGGCTTCGTTTTTGGTGAGGATAACGCCGGCATTCCACACGCGGCCGGCGCCGCAGGCTTCGGGGAAGTCCATCGCCAAACGCGGGTTGCTGTCCAGCTCGACCTTGACGGCCTCCAGCATGGTCGCGGCCTGGCCCAATGAGTCCATGACAATGGGAATGAACTTCTTGCGACCGGTGACCACCAGCCAGATCGTTCCGAGCTGCGTGCCCAGCGTAGACTTCGCCTCGCCACGCGGCGCCGACAAGTTGACCAGTTGGCCGGTGGCCTTGTCCACCAGGATCGGCAGGTATTTGTAAAGCCACGCCTGAAAGATCGATGATTCGCTTTTGACGTAGTGCGGGAAGTACGTGCGGCAGAAGAACTCATAGTCATACTGCGCCCTGGTGCGCCGCATGTCCCGCGCCGAATAGTCCGTGGCAAAGCCCTCGCACTCGGCCTCGATCATCACGCGCTGCTGCTCGGCAAAGCCCGCCAGTTCAGCGAGAAAATCTTTGTCCTTTAGCTTTTGCTGCTTGGCCATCGCTTAATTCCCTGAGCCAAATTCGGCGACGAACTCCGGCCCCGCGGCCTCGGCCAATTCGATAAATTGCTTCTGCAGCTTGGGCGCATTCTTGCCGATGAAAACGGTCATGAACTTCAGCACGTCCATGGCCACGGCCAGGCGGTTGCCATTGGGCATGGCGCGGGACGCGGCGCCGATGGCCTTGTTGAAGCCGTCCATCAGCTTTACCAGAATGTCGGCGCGCTTGTCAGCGGGCATTTTTGGGTCGGCTTTAATGGCTTCGATGGTGGCCAGGAACTGTTCGGACAGGCCGCCCAGCACCTCATTGGCCATTTCCTCCATGCCGCCCTTGCTCATGCGGCGGGCGTTCTTGGCCAAGTCCCAATCGTCGCCTTCGTCAGCGGCCGTGCGCTTCCAGTTTCGGGCGGTGTTGTACGACACCCCGCACAGCTCGGCGGCGCCGGTCAGAGGCATGCCCTGCAGGTATTTGCCGCGCACCTTGCCGCGTGTGGTTTTGTCGTGAGCCATCTGCTTACCTGTTCGCCATCTTGATGGCTTCGATAGCAGCCGCCACTACAGCGCCTGCGAGGGCACCGCCGCTTGCTACGCGCATGGCTGTGCCGCGTTCGTTCTTTTCGATCACGCCCACACGAGCTTCCACACCAGTCAGGCGGCCCTCAATAGCGTGCCGAAAGTCGTTGATGCGCTGGTGTGTCGAATCATGGTTCGATTGGATGACTTGCATCATCAGTTTGAGCTGCCCCTGCACCTCTCCCATCTGCTGCAGCAATTGCTGGTTTGGATCACTCATAAACCGCGTCCTTTGGATTTTTCAAAAGTTGACTGGCAATGGATGCAGCGAATCGCTCCCGGCACTGCCTTGCGCCGGTCACAGGGGATGGGTTTGCTGCAGGACGCGCAATCGATCTGGCCTTCACCTTCCAGTTGGGCCTGAGCGTGTCGCACTTGGGTGTCGCGCTGGGATTGCTCCAGCGCTGACGCCTGTTCCAAATACTTTTCATCCACCGTTGCGCACCTCGATGGCAACAGGTCCGGCAGCGGCAACCACCTCGCACGGAGCGGGGATGCCGGGCAAACCTGCCGGATTCCAGCCAGCAAGGCGATACACCGCCGCCGACAGCGCCGAGCAGACCTTGCGGCCGTCGTCAGCGTCCGGCGCTTTCCAGCCCAGCTTCAACCTGGCCGCGATGCGCAGCAGGTCAATGAAGTCGTAATTGATCGGCGTGCCCAGAATGTTGAAGGCTTCGATAAAGACATATTCCGGGTCAGCCACCGGGCAGCGGATCACGTCAAAATCGGTGTCGCCCAACTGGCTCATGGGCACGATGCCAGCGACGATGCGTGTTTCAATCATCATCAGCCGGTCGCACATCCACAGCGCCACCGCGGTGTGCGTATAGGGCGACTTGGTGAACCACCGCACCAGGGCTGGAAAGCCGCCGTGCGTGGTGCGCAGAGCGATCAGATCGCCAGTCTTGATGTGGCTGCGCGCTTCAACGTAGTTCATTCGTTGTGCGCCACTGGTTGCATTGCTCACGATTGACCTCCAGAAAGTCCAGCAGATTGCACATCTGCGTTGCGAGCTGGTGGTACGCCTTGGCCACCAGACGGTGATTCGCCTCCAGATCGGGCACCTTGCCCGTTGCCGCCTGTGGCAGCGGGGCCGGTGCCTGTGTCAAGTTCGCGGGCGGCGCCACCTTGATCGGCTGTATCGACGCGTCCGGCGTTGGCTGAGTTCCACCGGCGCAGCCGAGCGTCAGGCAGCACGCAACTATCAACAGAGTCAGCAGCTTCATGGCTTGAATCCTTCGTAAGTTGTTCAAAAAACTGATCGACGGCAGCGCGGCCTTTTTCCTGCGCGTTGCCAGAGGCGTCGGCACGCTTGAGGTCGCCCTTTGTTTTGGCGTTGGCCTTGGACTGCTGCTTTTTGTCGGACTTGGTGTGTGCCTCTTCGCATTCCTGCTTGCCCACCTTTTTGCCGTGTTCGTACAGCGCCACTTCTGCGCGGCCGATAGCAGCCAGACAGGCGATGACAGCTATAGCGATGCACCACTTCACCCAGGTCTTCATGAGCAGCTCCCCGCACCCCAGCCCGCATACAGCGGCTCATATCGCCGCAGGATGACTTCGGGGTAATGCTGGTTCTCGCGCTGACTGGCAGGGGTCACGCCGGGGTTGATCGTGCAAGTGGCGTCAAGGCACCGCCCCGGCTCCTTTGAGAGCCTCTGGCGCTTGTAAACCCAGCCCAGGCCGCCGTTGTAGGCACTCAGGGTGAAGGCCATGCGCTCGCAGTCGTCCACCGCCTTGATGCGGTCGGCCAGCCATCGGTCATAGGTGACGAGTGCGCGCAGTGCCCAGGTGGGGTTTGTCGGCGCCCGGTCGCCCAGGCTGACATACAGGCCGCCGATCCAGTTGCTGGTTGCGGGCATGAACTGCGCCAGGCCTACCGCACCCACCGGGGACCGCGCATCCTCGCGCCAGCGGCTCTCCTGATGGACTTGTGCGGCAAAGGTGGCCACAGGGGCATTAAGGCCCCAGACGCGCTGTGCCTCGCGCTTGAGCGTGGCCTGATGACGCTGGGCGTCCCTTGGGATGCCTTGAGCACAAGCCACGGACATGAACGCGCAAAGCATCAGTAGCGCCAGGCCTATGTGGAACCACAGGGCCATGCGGGCGGCCAGCTTCATGCGGGGCTTGGCCACTTATGCCCCCAACCCGACAGTGATCAGGCAAGCCGCGACGATTACGGCGCGGCGAAGCTCGGCCAGGTCGAAGGCGCGGGCGCAATCTCGGTCAGAAAAGACGGCGGTTACCGCGCTTTCCCAGCAGGCCTGGCGGTCCGCGCCCAGCACTTCATAAGTCGGCAACGGCTTACCGTCAAAGGTCTTGCCTCCACCAGTTCGGCAATAGGCTGCATACGCCATGCGGGCGGCCGCGTCAGCGTCGAGCAGTTCGGCCAGCTCATGCGGCCGGGCGTGGGGAAAGAGCGCCCGGTCGAGCCAATAGCCGCCCCAGCCGCCGAGTGAGAGCAAGTGCGCTTTGTAGAGCGTGACAGCGACCAAGTTGCCCGGCGCCTCGGCTTGCAGCAGAAGCGCCAGACCCATCAGCACAATGGTCAGCACCAGCCAGACCAGCATGCGCGGAAGTTTGAGAAACATGATTGACTCCAGACGTTAAAGAGGGCTCTTCGATGAGAGCCCTCAGTGTCTGGAATCAGCGCGCTTTAATCTTGGTGAAGCATTTCACCAGAGGGGCTACTTGTCTGGCGCTTGTGCTTTCAACTCTTCAATTAAATCAAACAGTCGTTGCTTGGCGTAACGCATCCCGTCAGGGGGCGAGCCCACAGCGCCGTGGTATTCAATTGCCCATTTCAGGGAGTTCATTTGGGTGCCGCAATGCATTTCCAATTTCCCAAATGTGCGCAGCAATGCATTGCCGGCCTTCTTGGTCAGATATGGATGAAAGTCATTTATCGCGGGGCGCACGCTTTTCAGCAACGGCTCGACCAAATAATGCAAGCCACCGGCTGTCCAGTGCTGGTCTATCGGCGGGAGATTTTCCTTCGCTCGATTCAGGGCAATCCTGAAAGTGGCAGCAGCCGCCGCCCGCCGACCCACCGCCGCTTGGTTCAAGCCAATGCGGTAAGAGAGTAGCGCCGTGATCGGCAAACTCAGCAGGCTCAGAATCCAAAGCTCACCCTGCGAGAACATGACCCCTAATATTTCCATGGTCGGATCACGAGTTCACCTTAAGGCGGTACGCACGATGCCTTGCCGCTCATCGACCCACAGTCCATACCGCTGCTTACCTTGGTACTCAGCGTAAGGCTCTAGCTTGCCTGTCATGGCGTCTTGCAGCGCCAGAGCTGCAATCATGTTCGGGCTGGGCCGTAGGCGATCAACATTCACTGTTTTGCGTAGTCCATCAATATCCATGGCGCTAATCACCTTGATGATCTCGCAGGGTGCGGCGCACTCATAAGCCGTCAAAATACTGGTCTGCCTCGCGTGTATCTGATGCTTGCCGTCGCGCTGGCCGGCATAGCTGAACATCACAATTTCTGCACTGGCCTTTCCTGCTTTTCGCTGGTCATCAGT
Organism: Polaromonas sp. UC242_47; assembly: GCF_044452385.1. Taxonomy (NCBI): domain Bacteria; kingdom Pseudomonadati; phylum Pseudomonadota; class Betaproteobacteria; order Burkholderiales; family Comamonadaceae; genus Polaromonas; species Polaromonas sp. UC242_47. The sequence goes on along the minus strand of NZ_JBIOAO010000004.1, from coordinate 29,266 downwards.
GAGCAGCACGGTGTAACCATAGTCCACGCCCTCCTTCAAGTCGTAATTGTGTTCACGAACAACTGCGGCAGATTGCAACGAAGTGGGCGGCTGTTGAGCCTGGTTTTTTGGGCCAAGGACAAATAGGTAATACAACAGCAAACCGACGGCCGCACCAATGGCCGCCGTAATGATTTTTTTCGTGATTGGTTGCAGCGATTGCCCGCTTTGAATGTTATCTGCCATGGCTATTTCCCTTAAAAATTACCACTCATGAGTTGAGGCCACAACGCGGCCAAGGATAGATACATCCGTCGTCTTGCTCAGATCGATGTCATATGGTCGGTAAGACTGGTTCTCGCTGCTCACTCGCAGAATGCCGTCGGGCAGCAACTGCGCGTATTTCACCAGCAGTTCGTCGCCCTGTCGCAGCACATAGGCGAACCCGCTTTTTGGAGTGGTCTGCGACATGTCGATCAGCACCTGGTCGCCGTCTGACAGCTTGCCAGTCATGGAATCTCCAGACACGTCGATCACCCGGAGCTGAGAAGCCTGCAGGCCTCTTTTGTTTAACCAGCTCTTGCGAAAGCAAAGCCCATATATTTCAGCGCCTTCACCGTTGACCGCGCCAGGGCCAGCGCTGGCCGCAACGTCATGCCGGGGAATCACCACGAAGTCGTCGTTTGCTGCAGCCTTGGACCGCCTGCCTGTGATCACGTAGGCGGTATCAACGCCCAGGCTGTCCGCCAGGGAGAAGTACTCGCCGTCTGGCGATCGTTCTCCAACCTCGTAATTGAACTGAGACGTTTTGCTTACGCCGCATTTCGTCCCGAACTCTTTTTGCGCAAGACCTAGCCGCTCGCGCTCTTCCCTCAGGCGTTCACCTATTCCCACGTTTGTTGACCCTGTTTGTTCTTGTGGTTCGTTCACGGTTAATTCACGGTGAATCAAAAACGAGAGTATCGCACCCACAAAACGGTCTGCATAGCCCCCGCAAGTACTTCATTCCGGTTACTAGATCACATCGATTCAACAAAAAGGCACCAAATCACTTGTGTTACCCGTTTTGTTGAACTATGATCAACAACAGTTCAATAACAGCTAATCCACTGTCAACAAAAAGGGCTATATGGAAATGAAGAAACAGAAAATGTCCACAAACGCGAACGTTCCCACGATCCGCGCAAAGACGCCGCAAGAGGCCAAGCAACTGCTGCAGGCCAAGGGTGTGACCCTCAAGCAGTTCGCCGCCAAGCACGACTTCGACTACCGCACCGTCTCCGAGGTGGTGCGCGGCGTGAATAAGGGCCTTTACGGCGAAGGCCACAAAGTGGCCGTGGCTTTCGGCCTCAAGAAGGCGGCGTGATCATGGCAAAAAAACCATCCACAGCCGTCACCGAAGCAAATCCCCGGACTGTCCGGGCTTTTGATTTCAGCCCCGCAGACGCCGAAGCCGCCCAGCAAATGGGCATCGTCGTCGGTGGCCCGGCCGCTGACCGCATCACGCGGGCGGTTGTCTCGTACAACATGGCCGCACGCCTTGCTGTTGAATCCGGTTATTTGTTGCTGTCGGTCAAGGGCGAGCTGGAGCACGGTGACTTCACCGCAGCCCTTGAAGAAACGGGTCTTTCAAGCCAGCGCGCATCAGAGTTGATGCGCATGGCCAAGTTCGCCACCAGCCTGCCAGATGCCCAGCGGGCTGACATGCTCAGCATGCCGAAATCCAAGGTGTTAATGCTGGCCAGCGCTGACCCGGCTGTCATTGAAGACCTTTTGAGCGACGAAGAAGCCGGCGATCTTGATGCCCTGAGCGTGCGTGAGCTACGCCAGCGCATCAGCGACCTGAAGGCTCAGGCCACCGACCTGTCGGTGCAGGTGGAAACGGCCGAGGCTGAGCGAGACGGTGCCCTGAAAAAGCTCAAGAAGCGCAACCAGCGCGACGAAGACGACCAAGGCGTGCCGCTGGTGATCGCCGACATTCGCGCCGAAATGGCCAGCCTTGTCAAAAAGGCAGAACTGGCAGTGACGTCCATGTACCCGGTGGGCGTCGAAGCCGTGACCTTGAGCGGCCACGCCGAGGCCAGCGAGTGGGTCAAGCCGACCCTGCGCCTTGGCCTGTCCGGTCTGATGGCTGTTCGCGAGCTGATCGACGGCTCCATCAAGAGCTACGTCGAGGCGATGGGCGAACAGGCCGAACGCCTTGCCAGCAAGCCCGACGCGCTGGCCTTTCTTGACGAATCTGAGATCAAGGGTGTCGCCGAAGACTGGACGCAGCTGACCGCATTGCACAGCCACGAAGAGGCGCTGCGCAAGCACGAACGCGACCAGGCCAAGCCCAAGGGCAAGGGCCGCCCCGCTAAGGCACCAGAGGCACCAGGGAGCAAAAAATGAGCAAGTCCAGGCCTAAGCAAATTGTCGTTGACTACGCCCGCGAGAACTGCACCCCCGAGTTTGTCGAGGGCTGCGCGCGGCGCGGTGTCGAGGTCGTTTACCGAACGCCCATCCACAAGAGCAAGGAAGAACGTGCCATGCGCGCCGCCCAGGCTCTATCCCGCCAGGCCAAGGCCTGAGGCCCGGCTGTTCCACCCCACCCCCAATAGGTGAAACACATGGGCTCAGTTCAGGCATTGACCAAACAAATCCGACACATGAGTGACCTCCCTGCGGCGCTGAACCCGGACGACCACTGGGCCTGCGCAAACGAAGATCAGAAGCGCGTGGCCGGATTCCTCGAATCGCTGCTCAAGCCGCTGGACGAGCTGGTGGACGGTGGCGCGAGCATCAACAACGTCGCAGCCCTGTTCGTCAGCCAGTCAGCGGCGGGCAAGCTCGACAGCCGCATGCGCCACCTGATGACGCTGGTGGGCTGGGAGACCGTCTCCGTGCCCACGATCAAGCGCGCCCTGTCTGCCTACCGCAAGGAAGGCGTGACCGGGTTGCTGCCGAAATACAAAGGCCGGGTCCGTCAGGACTACGGCTGGGAAGTGCGCGCCGTCGCGCTCTACAACCTGCCGGGCAAGCCGGGCTACGCCGACGTGGCTTTCAAGCTGATTCAAGAAGGCTTTGAAGACGTGACCGAGAGCCGCGTAGCGCGCTACCTCAAAGCCATGCCTGCCACCCTTGGCAAGTTCAGCCCGGCCCGCATTGGCCCGCACCTGCACAAGCTCCGGCGCCAGAAATTTCAGCGGCGCAGCCTGGAGGAAGTGCTGGTCGGCGAGATATACGCAGGCGACGGCCACACCGTTGACTGCTATGTCGGCCACCCCAACACGGGCAAGCCTTACCGCCCCGAGCTGACGGCCTTCATCGACATCAAGAGCGGCTACATCGCTGGCCTGTGGTTCACAGAAAGCGAAAGCGGCGTGTCCACCCTGTTTGCATTGAGCCAGGCCCTGCGCATGCACGATCACGTCCCTGCATGGGTGTACGTTGACCGGGGCGCGGGCTACCGCTCCAAGATGCTCAGCGACGAGGTCACCGGCTTTTACAGCCGGTTCGACATCGGCATGATCAGCGCGCTGCCGGGCAATCCGCACGGCAAGGGCTGGATTGAGCGCTGGTTCCGCACCTGTCGCGACAAGCACGACAAGTTCTTTGCCGGTGGCCAGGTGTACTGCGGCGACGACATGGCGCCGGAGACCAATCGCCGACTGAGCGCTGATCTCAACAAAAAAGACCCGACGCGCAAGCTGCCCAGCCTTGCCGAATACGTCACCAGCTTCATGCAGTTTCTGGAGGGCTATCACAACGCCCCGCAGGACAAGCTCGGTGGTCGTACCCCGGCACAGGTCTGGGCAGGCCTCAAGCCGGTCAGCGTCGAGCTGAGCATGGACAGCGTCGTCAGGCCGCGTGAAGAGGTCAGCGTCGGGCGCCAGAGCATTCGCCTGCACAACCGCTTTTACTTCGCCGAGGCCCTCGCCCTGTTCGACGGCAAGAAGCTGCAGGCCGAGTACGACCTGTTTGACGACAGCCGCGTCTGGCTGTTCGATGAGAAGGGCCGCTTCGTCATGGAAGCCTTGCTGGCCAACACCATCGGCGTCTTGCCCACCAGCCGTCTTGAGGAAGGCCGCGACCGCCGCGCTGCGGGCCAGCTCAAGCGCCTCGAACGCAAGGTCGAGGAGGTACGCCAGCGCCGTGCAGACCCCATCACAGCCGAGACACAGGTGGCCGCCATCGAGTCCCTGCGCCCCGCGCTCCCTACCGCTGCCCCTGTGCAGTCGGCCGAAGTTTTCGAGATCGATTTACTCACTTGGAGGAAAGACAAATGACCACCCCCGCAAATGTCCAGCCGTCCCTTCCTGCCATGGGCAAGAAGGTCACCAGCGCCTATACGCCAGAAGACACCGCCAAGGCCGCAGCCATCAACAAGTGGCTGGAGGATCACAAACAGTCGAAGGCTTGGCTCTGCAAAAAGTCGAGCATCCCCAACGGCACGCTGAGCCAGGTGTTGTCTGGCAAGTACGCCACCAGCCCCACACGCCAGCTCAACACCATGCAGGCCGTGCTGGCCACAGAGACCGAGCGACTGGACGACGGCACGCCCGGCTACGTCAAAGGCAGCGTGCACAAGCTGCTGTCGGTGGTGTGCGACCGCACCCGCAAGCACCAGAACTTCGGTGTCATCACGGGCTACGTCGGCGTCGGCAAGAGCCGGTTCCTGAAGGAATACGCGGCCACCAGCCATTTGACGCTGCTGATCGAAGTCAGCCCAAACATGACGCCCGGCGTCCTGATGACCGAGCTTCTCATGCAGTTGAACAACGCCATCCCGAACGGCCTTGACCGCAAGTTCCGCGAGCTGGTGCGAGTCCTCAAGGAAACCAACTACCTGATCATTGCCGACGAAGCCGAGAACATGAGCGCCAGCGCGCTGCAGCACCTGCGCCGCATCCGCGACATGGCCATGATCGGTGTGGTGCTGGCCGGCACGGAAAAGCTCACCGGCCTGATCAAGCCCGAGCATGGCCAGTTCGACCAGGTGCGCAGCCGCGTCGGCATGTGGCCCGAGACGATCAAGGCGATCAGCCGCGACGACGCCGACGACATGGCCCGTGCAGCGCTCGGCATGGAAGACCTGAGCGACGAAGTGCTGGCCACGCTGTGGGAATACTCCCAAGGCAGCGCCCGCGTGTTGAACGAGAACCTGGTGCCCGCCATCAAGGACTACGGGATGGGCACCGTGCCGCTCAGCGCCAAGCTGATCGAGACCATCGCCGCCAAGGTGCTGTTCATGACCAAGAAACGCGCCGAGGGGGTGAAGTGATGGCGGCCCACCGTCCCAACTGGATCGAGCGCCGTGCGAGCCGTTTGGTGGCCGGGTTCGGCATCGACCGCACCACGGCCCTGATCGAGGCGGAGCAGGATTGGCAGAGCCTGCACGGCACCGCTCCCCGCAACTGCTGTGACCAGAAATGCCTGGATGGCGGGCGCTGCGCGTCATTCGCTCCCGGCGTGGTGGAAGGCCCCTACCGGCGCTCAATGGGCCGCAGGGCAGCTACCCAAGCCCGAGATGCCTTCGAGAGTGCGATGGGCGGCTTGCTGCTGTTTTGGGACTACCTGAAGGGGCCACGTCCATGACCAGCACAGCCCGTCACATCGACCAATCCGCCCGCATGGTCTGGCTGAGCCTGCGCCGTGCGGCCAGGCCCATGACCGTCAACGAGCTGGTCATGCACTGGAAGCCGGTTTTCGACGCCGTCCAAATGGAAGACTGCCTCAACCGGCTGACCGCTACTGGCCACGCCTCGGCTGTGCCTTCCCGCCTGCGCGCCGCGTGGCAGGTGACCGAGGCCAACCCATCGCTGCCGGGCTATGGCGACGCCAGCAACCGCGAATGGTGCCGCACAGGGGCTACCGCATGAGCACCGCCAACCTGATCAACACCTGCGGCGTCTGCGGCGCCGAGGAAAGCCTGGACGGCCTGCTGCTGCGCATGATTGATGACGACCAGGTGCGCCACCTGATCGCAGCCGTGGTCACTGACAGCCTGCCGCTGGGCGGCATGGTCGTGCGCTATCTGCGTCTGCACAAGCCACCCAAGCAAAAGCTGCGTATCGGCGTGGTTGGCAGGCTGCTCGCCGAGCTGGTGCCTGACATACAGCGCAACAGCATCGAGCGTACTGGCCGCACCTGGCTGGTCAACGGCGACAGCTGGAAGGCCGCATTTCAGGCCGTCTTTGACGCCCATGACAAGGGCACGCTGAGCGTGCCGCTGCAGGGCAATGGCTACCTCTACCAGGTGCTGATGCGCCTGGCCGACAAGGACGAGGCCGCGCAGGAAAAGCAGGTGGACGCCACGCGCCGTGGCCGTACCAACCAGGCCGGCGCCACAAGCATTGGCGAGGTGCTGGACCGCGTAGAGACACAAGCTCCGGCACCAGCGGCAGACGACCCACAGCCACCGGCACCGCCACGCGCCAAGGTGGAGAGCCACCTGGTGCGCCAGATGAAAGCCGAGCTGGCCGCCAAAGGCAAGGGGCCGCAGCCATGAACCGCGTGCCTGCATTCGACGGCCTGCAGATCAGCCTGCTGGCCCTGCTGCCCAAGGACGGCACACCCGTCACCGTGACCACGCTCGCCGAGACCACCGCCGCAGAGCCCAGCGCCGTGATCGAGGCGCTGCTGGACCCGTTCATGGCGGGCAACGTGATTTTTGACGTCCGTGCTGATGCCTATTCGGCCCAGCGCGGCGGGAACGATTTACCAACTGAGAGGAAAGCATGACTACTGAGAAACTCACCAAAGACCCGGTGCCTGCAGGCTACTGGCGCGACGCCAACGATGCCCTGATCCCGATCACCAAGGTCAAGGCCATCGACAAGGACCGCGACCGCGTGGTGCGTGACCTGTGCGTCGAGGCACAGAAAGCCAGCGCCGCGCTGCTGGCCTTCAAGCTGACCGCGATGCAGTCCGTCATCGACTTTGTCAACCGCAGCCTGGCAGAGTACGACGCCAAGCTGGGCGGCAAAAAGGGCAACGTCACGCTGTTCAACTTTGACGGCAGCTTCAAGATCGTTCGCGCCATGCAGGAAAACCTTGTCTTTGACGAGCGCCTGCAGGCCGCCCAGTCGCTGATCGCCGAGTGCATCGCATCCTGGTCGAAGGGCAGCAACGACAACATCAAGGTCCTGGTCAATCAGGCCTTTCAGGTGGACCGCGCCGGGAAGATCAACACGGGCCGCGTGCTTGGCCTGCGCTCGCTGAAGATCGACGACCCCAAATGGCTCAGGGCCATGGCCGCGATCAGCGACAGCACCAAGACTGTCGGCACCAAGGCACACATCCGGTTTTATTCCCGCGACGACATGAGCGGCGAATACATCCCGATCCACCTGGACCTCGCCTCGATATGAAGTCCTTCCAGCAGCTCGCGCAAGCGGCCTATGAGGCCTACCAGGCGGAAGGGGTCAAGCAAAACGGCGGCAAGCCCTTTCCGTGGACCGACCTTGAACCGGGGCACCAGGCCTGCTGGGTCAAGGCAGTCCAAAAGGTTGTTGCAGAGGTCGCGGCAATCCAATGAATCGAATGTCTCCCTGATCACGACCGGACGGCTGGAAACCGTCAAGACGGCCTGATCTTTATGCCCCGAGGCTTCGGCCTTGGGGCCTTTTTTTAAAGCCCTGTCACATCCCGTTTTACAGGGCTTCAACAAAGGAGCGAATCCATGACTGAAACGCAGCAGGCCCCGCAAGTGCCAATGAAAAAGGCCATCCGGGTCACCATTGAAAAGGTGATCGAGATTGAGCTGATGCCATCCATGTTCGGCGGCCTCACTGAGGACGAGTACATCGTCCAGTTCAAGCGAGGGCTCTGGGACATCAACGGGATGGACGATATCTACACCTACGCCGCCCGGATGGCGGCTCACCATGACGGGGGCCTTACCCACGACGGTCTGGGCCTGCTCGCCGCGCACTACAGCACCTACCCACGGGTCCCCGACGTGAAGTTCCGCATTGTTGAGGAATCGACCGAGGACGAGATCATTGAGGGCGCTACTGACACAGCAAAGCGCCCAACCATCTGGAATGACCCCACCGGCGCCGCCGAGTCGCAAATATGGGATGAAGGACAGGGTTGCTACCGGAGCATGACCGACGCAGAGCACGCCGAAAACAACAAGCCGGAGACCACATGATCAATGTCGCCGATCTGTTCTCAGGCATGGGCGGGTTCAGCCTGGCTGCCCGTATGGCCGGGTGCCGTGTGATCTGGGCGGCCAATCACTGGCGCGAAGCGGTGGACACACACCAGGCCAACCACCCAGAGGCGGAACACGCCTGCCAAGACTTGCACCAGCAAGACTGGTCAGCCGTGCCAGATATGGACTTGTTGCTGGCGTCGTCGGCATGCCAAGGCCACACACCAGCCCGTGGAAAAGAGCGCCCACACCATGACGCCGCCCGGTCTACGGCGTGGGCCGTCATCAGCGCCATCGAAGCCAAGAAGCCGCTGGCCGCACTTGGTGAAAATGTGCCGGCCTTCTTGTCGTGGGCTTTGTACCCGGCGTGGGTGGCCGCACTCAATGCGCTGGGCTACTCGGTAGCGCCGCACCTGTCCGACGCCGCCGACCACGGCGTACCGCAGAACCGCGAACGCGTGATGCTGGCCATCACGAAGTCCAAGCATCCCATTGCGTTGAACGTGCCCATCTGCCCGCACAGGCCCGCGTCGTCCTTCATTGACTTTGACGCCGGTCGGTGGTCGCCCATCAACAAACCGGGCCGGTCGGCGAACACGCTGGCCCGTATTGCGAGCGGGCGGCGCGCCCACGGCGAGCGCTTTCTGGCACCGTACTACGGCAGCGGCTCCGGCACCACGGGCCGCAGCCTGGACAGGCCCATTGGAACCATCACAACCCGCGACCGCTGGGCCGTCATTGACGGCGACCGCATGCGGATGCTGACCAAGGACGAAAACCGCGCAGGCATGGGCTTCCCCGTTGACTACGTGCTGCCACGTAGCCACAAGCTCGCCGTCCACATGCTCGGTAATGCCGTCGCTCCATGGCAGGGCCGTGACTACATCCTCGCGCTGAAAGCTGCCCTATGAGCACAACCGACGTGATCCGCAAGCGCGAGATCGTGCTGATCCAGTTGGCCAAGGCTTTCTTTGCCAAGCGTGACGGCATGACGGACGACGACTACCGCGCTGTCATGCTGCAGCTGACCGGACAGAGCAGCTCGGCCAAGCTGGACGCTGCCGGCCGGGACAAGCTGCTGCAGCACTTCAAGGCCAAGGGATTCGTGGTGATCGCAAAGACCGGCGCGGCCAGCCGTGAGCGCGGTTTCATCCGCGAGCCGCAGGTCAAGAAGCTGCTGGCCATGTGGTACGCCCTGTCCGAGGCGGGAGCGGTGGCGCGCCCGGCTTCGCACACGGCCTGCAGCGCAGCCGTCGAGGCGTGGGGCAAGGAACAACTGGCCGCCCACCGCCTCGGCCCCATGGACGCGCTGCGCTTCGCTACTGGCGAGCAACTGAATCATCTGGTCGAGGCCATGAAGCTCTGGGGTCAGCGCGTTAAAGCAAACATCTATTGACTGACATGACCCGCCACATCCCCACACTCACCACCCAGCCCGAGGCGCTGCCTGCGGCCGTCCGTGAACTGGCGCGGGTGTTGGGTGACGCCGACGCGATGCGCCTGATCGGCTCCATGCCAGGCGCCCGCATATCGGTGCCCAAGCCGGACAAGGCCAAAGAAGACCACCCTCTGCGCATGGCGCTTAGCCCGACCGGTTTTGAGAAGCTGGTCGCCGAGTGGGGCGGCGGTATGCTCGAAGTGCCCAAGGGTGACGCCTACCTTCGCCGACTGCGCCACGACCATGTGCGCCAATGCCGCGAGCAAGGCCTGACCTTTGACGAAACCGCCGAGGCCACCGGCTACAGTCGGCGCCAGGCCATCAACATCATGGGCGGCGATGCCAGCATGACGGACATGAAAACCCGCGATATGTTCGATGAGCTTGAAGAGCCCGAGAACTACGCCGGGCGAGCCAACGACCCCTTCGGTCTGGGCAAACCGGCCTGACGACCGGGCCGGGCAAGCGAAACGGCTTTCAAAACCGCCGCAAACCCCTTCAAAACCGCCGCGCAGGACCTGCGCGGCACCACTGAGGCTCTAACAGCCTCCAGGCCCGCCAAGGGCCTGATTTCACAACACCCTCAAAACTGCCTCTGTTCGATCAATGGCCTTTGGCGCCTGGTCGGGCAAATGACCCATAATTGCGACGTTGCCCAGAAAAAGTGGGCGACCGGGTGTGAGAGCCCGTTGAGACGCGGCAAGAGGCCGCAACCCCGCACTGGTTTGCGGCTTCTTCCTTTGGGCGCCAGTTTTTGGCGGCCCGAATGGGAGGGGCGCAAGCTCCTGCCGGTAACGCCAAGCGTCTCCCGGTCTCTCACACCTGTTCGGGCCGCCGCCACCATTTGATGTGGTTGCGCCGTTTGTTCAATTTCTGAGACGACGCGGCATTTATGAATAAAGCAGTTTCCTTTGATCAGCCCACAGTGCAGGCGATCCATGTCACCACTGAACAGCAGCGTCGTGCATTCCGTGTGGTGGACGCCGTTGACGAATTGCATAACCAGCTCGGCGCGCTGCGCGCCGTGCAGCAGCTGACGACCAATGACAAGGCGGGCTCTCTGGAAAACCTCCCTCAATTGCAGCGCGGCGACCTTGCCACGCTGTTGTCAGTGGTCAGCGCTGACCTTGAAGCCCATTGCGCCAAGGCCCGCGAAGCGGCAACGCGGGCAGCCAAAGGCGACTAACCGCCACCACGCCCGTCCAGGGCGTTTCCCAGAGCCTCGTAAAGCCAATACGGTGAAACGCTTCACCAAGATTTAGCGCGACCGTCTGGGCACAGTTGGGGCATGAGTAAAGCACCAACCAAGAAAAGCCCGGTCGCCAAAGCTATTGATGCGACCGTCAAAGGCCTGCGCGGCTTTGTCGAGGTCTTCAAGACCGGCACGCACACCGACAGCAAGGGCCGACAGGTCACCTTCAGCAAGGCCGACGTCGAGCAGATGGTGGACAACCACAAGCTCGGCGCCGCGCCGGCCGTCATCGGTCACCCCAAGGACACCGCCCCGGCATATGCCCAGGTGGCCGAGTACAAGCTGGAAGACGACGGGCGCCTGTTCGCCAAATTCGACAAGATCAACCCGGCCTTTGAGGCTGGCGTCGATTCCGGCGCCTATTACAACCGTTCGCTTTCCGTCATTAAGGACAAGGTCCACGGCTGGCGCGTGCGCCATGTTGGCTGGCTGGGCGCCGTGCCGCCCGCCATCGACGGACTGCAGCCGGTCGAGTTCGCAGCCGACGACGAAACCTGCTTTGAATTCGCCGCGCCTGGCTATTCCCTAGTCTGGGGCCTGGAGAGCGCCGCCAAGCTGCTGCGCCGCCTGCGCGACCGAATGATCGAAAAGGACGGCCTGGAGGCCGCCGACGCGACCCTGCCGCAATGGGAAATCGACTCGATGACTGAAGCGGCCAGCACCGCCCGCGCCCAGTTCAACGACGACAAGCCCGCATCCCTTTTCAACCAACCGACCGAGGACGAAACCATGATCACTCAAGAGCAACTCGACGCCGCCGTGGCACTGGCCCGCAGCGAGGGCGAGACCGCAGGCAAAAAGGGCATGGTCCCTGAAGCCGAATTCAGCGCCGCCCAAACTCAACTGACCGACCTGAAGAAGGCCGAGCAGAAAACCCGCATTGCCGGCCTGATCAAGGGCTGGAAAGACAAAGGGCTTGTGCTGCCCGCCAACGAAGCCGGCCTGTACGAGTACATGGCCCAGTTGGAAGACGCGGGCCAAGAGTTCAGCTTTTCCAAGGCCGAAGGCGGCGAAGGCAAGAAAACCCCGGCGCAGTTTTTTGCGGATTTCATGGCCGCGCAGCCGCCTGTCATCAAGATCGGCGGCAATGGTCGGGTAATCGACGAGGGCGCGCTGGACGTCAACAACACGGAGGCGGTGACCAAGGCGGCCAACGACTTCATGGCGGCTGAAGAAAAAGAAGGCCGGACCATCAGTGCGGCCAACGCGGTGCAACACGTCATCCGCACCGCTACCGACGCCAAGTAAGCCAGCACCGACCATCCCCGCCCTTCCAACCATCCACGAACACTTCAGGAGCATTTCAATGTCTGCACCTCTTCAACACCGGAGCGTCCTTGCCCAAGCGGCCATCGCCGGTTTTCTGATCATCAAGCACGGCACCGTCGACAACTCGGCAGCGCTGGCCACCGCCGCGACCGACAAGCTGATCGGCACCAACGACGCCCTGGGTAAGGACGTCGGCGAACAGGTGGACTACCCCACCACGGGCACTGGCGAGGTGAAGTTGGGCGCCGCCGTGACGCGGGGCGACCCGATCACCGCCGATGCGTCCTCCAAGGGCATCACGGCGGCACCGGCTGCCGGCTCCAACGTTCGCATCATCGGCTTCGCTCTGCAGAGCGGTGTGCTGGACGACGTCATCGACTACCAGATCGCCCCCGGCGTGATGCAAGGCTAAACAGCCATAGCACCCGCCAGTACCTGACCCGAACCAGCCTCAAGCCAACCCAAATTTTCTAGGAGCAACCATGTCGAAAGCGCCTTTTGTAGTAACTCCCGTCCTCTGCGCCGTCGCAGTGGCCTATAAAAATGGGGCCATGATCGCCGATGGCGTTCTGCCCCGTGTGCCCGTCGCGGCGCAGAACTTCAAGTACAACAAGTTCCCACTGGGTGAGTTCTTCAGCCCGCCCGAGACCAAGGTCGGCCGCAAAGGCCAGGTCAACCAGGTCGAGTTCACATCAACCGAAACGCCGGACTCCACCGAAGACCACGGCCTGGATGATCCCATCCCCAATTCGGACAGCATGAACGCTGCGGCAATGCCCGGCATGCCCGACCCCAAACTGCGCGCCGCGCAAGGTTTGACCGAGTTGATTTTGGTGAAGCGCGAAGCACGCGCCGCCAGCCTGGTTTTCAACGCCGCGAACTATGGCGCGGGCAACAAGCAGACGCTGGTCGGCCAAGCCCAATGGAGCGACTATGCCAACAGCAACCCGCAAGCCGACATCCTGGCAGCACAAGACGCCATGATCATGAAGGGCAACATCGGTGTCATTGGCCGCGCCGTTTGGACCGTGCTGCGTCAGCACCCCAAGATGTGCAAGGCCATCTTCGGCAACAACACAGACGCCGGCATCATCAGCCGCCGCCAGTTCGCCGACCATTTCGAACTGGACGAGCTGTACGTCGGCGAAGGCTGGTTGAACACCGCGCGCAAGGGCCAGGCGCCCGCCATGACGCGGGTCTGGGGCAAGAGCTGCGCCATCCTTCACCGCAACATGAGCGCTGACACCGAATTCGGCATCACCTTCGGCTTCACCGCCCAGTTCGGCCCCCGCGTAGCCGGTGAGATTGTCGATCCGGACATCGGTCTCCGAGGCGGTGTGCGTGTCCGCGTCGGCGAGTCCGTCAAGGAACTGGTTACGGCTCCAGACTTGGGCTATTTGTTCAGCGCAGCGGTCGCGTAGGGATTCAAAGGAGCCGCTAGGCAGCACCTGTGAAGCGCCAGAGCCGGGAGTTGGCGAAAGCGCAGAGGTGAACGCAAGGCGGGTGGCTTAACCCCAAGCCCCCGCCATTTGTTTATTGACAGGAGTACGACATGGGAAAGCTAAACGAAGAGGCGGTGCTGGTGGACATCATCGCAATTGAGCCAATTCGGTTCAATGGCCGCGTCCACCCGACCGGCGCCCGCGTCAAGGGGCTCACTCAGCAGCAATCCGACGAGCTGGAGGCCATGGGTCACGCCAGGCCGGCTACCGACGAGGACGATGCCATCGAAGAGGCCGGTAGCGCGGTTGGCAGCCCTGCCGCGCCAGGCCCCGATGCAAACGCTGCAGGTGCCGGCACGCTGATCTCGCCGCCGGTTGCAGCAGCGGTCGCAGAGGCCAAAGCCTCCAAGCCCGCGACCAAGACGGCCCCTGCAAAAACTGCCGCCCGAAAGACGGCCCGCGCCTGATGCCCTACGCCACGCCCCAGCAAGTCATTCAGGCCTACGGTCTGAAGGAAGTCACGCAACTGCTGGCCGATGAGCAGGACTTGCTCACCGAGCAGCTTCTGACTGACGCCATTGCAGAAGTGTGGACGGGTGCGCCGAGCCAGGAGGAAAAGGACGCTGCTACTGGGGCGCTGGCGCGGTTCGTGCGAAAGATCGAAACGAGCAGCAGCTTCATGGACGGCTACCTTCGCAACGCCGTCACGCTGCCGCTGTCGGCCGATGACGTCAACATTGGCACGCTTAATGAGTGCTGCATGGCCCTGGTGCGCTGCAGCCTGTCTGATGATCCTGACAACGCCACCGAGCGCATGGACGATTGCTGCAACACGTGGCGCGCTTGGCTCAAAGACGTGTCACGCGGCACCGTTCAGTTGGTCAATCCGGCTGGTGAAACGTTGCCCGGCAAAAGCCGCATCCGCTTCGGACCGGCCGCCAGCTCCTACAACTGGGCCGCGCACAAGGTGGCACGATGAGCGGCGTTTATTCGGTCTGGGGCGCGGGCTCCCAATCTACCCATATCAAGCAAACGCTGGACACCACGCCCATCACGCGGCACCTGCGCGGTCTTGAGCGGCTCAACAACTCGCATTTCATCGCCGTGCGCCGCGAGATCGGCGAGTACATGCTGGGCAACGTGCAGGACAACTTCGACGGTCAGCGCCTGTTTGACGGCACCGCCATGCCGCCCAGCAAAGCCGCGCAGGGCCGCACCACGCACTGGAAGGCCAACAACCGCAGCAAGGGTCGTGTCAGGGGCAACGTGCGCGCCGCAGGCAAGACGCTGATCGACCGGCACCATCTGTATGACAGCTACGTCTACCAGCTCGCGGGCAGCGGCGTAGAGATCGGCTCGGCGCTGATTTATGCGGCCATCCATCACTTTGGCGGCGAGACCGGGCGGCTCGGCCACCGCTTCACCATGACGGCCAGACCCGTGCTGGGCGTGGCGCCCGCGCAGGAACGCGCCATCGGTGACTTCATGGTCGCCGCGATTGGGCGTATCCAATGAGCGGCGTGTTGTTGCTTGAACAGGCCGTGGCCTACGTGCGCGCCAGCTTTACCAAGGCGCAGGTCAAGGACGTGCGCGCCTACGCGGGTGAGTTCTCGACCGCTGAAATGAAAAACGTTAGCTACAACTGCCCGGCCATCCTGATCAGCCTGCTCGGCTGGAAGAAGCCGGACGAGGGCGGGCGGTTGACAGGCCGGCACGCCAAGAACCACCGCATGGTCGCCTTTGTGGTGACCAAGAACGCCAAGAGCCGCGAGGCGCGCATGACGGAAGCGATGCGCCTGGCCGAAGACCTGTCTGTGCTGCTGCGCCAGTGGGCGCCTATGGCTCAACAGCCCTACGCCAGCGCCATACAGGCGCAGGGCGTCACCATCGTGGGACTGGACGATGAGCCGACGTGCGAGAACCTTTACAACCGCGCCGTCGATGAACAGGGGCAGGCGCTCTGGATGGTGGACTGGTATCAGTGCGCCAAGGGCGTGATCCCGCTCAACCAGGAGCGCCCTGATGTGCCCTACGCGGACAGGCCGAACATGCGCCACGTCGAGATTTACGACACCGCCCGAGGCGGCCAAGCGCCTGGCGACACGCCTGACACGAGCATCGTCCCCGATGTGCAGGAAAAAATTGATTTTGAAAAACCCTAAAGGAGCTGACATGGCCAAAAACGACACGCAAGCCGCTACATCACAAATCGCCGCGCTGGCCGCTGGAACCATCGGCATCAGCGGCAAGCCGAAGACGCCGCTACCCATGCCTGCGCTGGGCTCAACCTGCGGCGTGATGGTTGCCGAGGGCCAGGTGCTGGTCAACAACGAAACCGGCGCCCGTTTCGAGGAAGGTAAGGAGACGCCGCAAACGGTGACGGTCACCACGCTGCGACGCCTTGAAGACGGCTGCCTGGTGCGCGTGAGCTGAAGCGGAACTTAAAGCGGCCTCAAACGCCTTTCAAAACCTTTTAACTGGAGCCTACCCATGTCACTGCCCAACCTCTTTAGCCTCGGCTTTCTGCTGCCGGGCGTCGCCGCAAAGATTGACTTTTCCCGCGCCATTCGCGGCATGCGCGGCATGCCCCGTCGCGTGCTGCTGATCGCCCACAAGCTGGCGGCCGGCACCGCCGCCACAAACTCCATCCTGACAGTGACGACGGACTCCGACGCTGTGACTCTGTTCGGTGAAGGCTCGCTGATGCTGATCCTGTGGCGCGCCGCGAAAGCGAACGCCGACCGTGGCCTGCCCATTGACACGATTTGCATTGCTGAAGGCACCGCGGCCGTCAAGGCCAGTAGCACGGTGGTCATTGCGACCGCAGGCGCTACGCTGGGGACTTCTGGCGAGTTCATGTTTTACATCGCCAGCCAGCGCATCAGCTTTGGCGTTATCGCCTCGGACACGCCGACGACGATTGCCGCCAAGCTGGCTGCCGCAATCAGCGCCATTCCGAAGCTGCCCGTGACCGCCGCGACGAACGCCAACCCCGGCGAGGTGGTTGTTACCTGCAAATGGGGCGGCCCTACCGGCAATGACATTAGCTTGGTCACGCAGCACTATGCCGACGACTACCTGCCGGTTGGCCTGACCGTCACTCTCCCGGCTATGACCGCAGGTGCGGTCGCACCGGACGTGACGCCGGTCATCCAGAAGATGCTGGGCTATCGTGCGACCGAGATCGTGAACCCTTTCACTGACAGCGCCAACATGGGACTGCTGGAAACCGAAATGGCCGTGCGCTGGTTGCAGAACAACATGCGGGACGGCGCAATCGTCGTCGGAGCGCGTGGCACCGAAAGCGCTTTGACAACGCTTCTTTCGACCCGCAACAGCCCGCACGTGCACACCATGACCACCTGCAAGGACTTGACCAGCCCTTGGGAAACCGCCGCCATGGCTGGTGCCGCCATCGAGAGCAGCGCAGCCATTGACCCGGCCATCCCACCCACATCGCTGCTGGTCGGCTACGTTGGCCCCAAACAGGGCGACGACCTCACCGACGACCAAAAGGGCAACCTGCTGGCGCTTGGCGGCTCACCGTTGCAGATCGACCAGGATGGCACGGGTCGCCTCTGGCGCATGGTGACGAACTACACGCAGACGGCGGGCGGCGCGCCCGACCGCAGCATGGCGAACTTGATGTGGATCAAGACCATGAGCTACTACCGCTGGTTCCGGGTGACCGAGTTTCAGACGAAGTACACCGGCTACAAGTTGGCGCAGTACATCACTGATCCGATCCCTGGCCAGAAGATCATGACCAAGGAGCTGGGCGAGGAAATCATGCTCGGCTTGTACAAGCTCTTCTGCGATGCCGGGCTGTGCCAGAACATGCCTTACTACCAGAAGACGATCGTGGTCGAGGTGGACGGCCCGAACGAAAAGCTGAAGATTCTGGACGAGCCGGTCATCGTGACGCAGCACTACCAGACCGAGATCACCAGCAACGTCATCGCTGGCCAGGTCTAGGCAGCAACAAACCTTTCAACTTCAGGAGAGATAAATGGGAACTGAAAACATGCTGCTGCACATCGACCAGATCACGGTCGATGGAAAACCACTGCCTTTCGAAGACGGCTCTGGCATCGCCTCCGGCTTTGCGAGCTTCACGAACACCGTGGTGCCCAGCGCCAGCGGTGATGACTTTGAAAAGCGCGCCCGCGTGCCGCGCATCTTCAAGGCAAAAATCCAGTTCGGCAGTAACCAGCAGCCGGGCGACTACAACAAGCTGCGCGGCATCCAGATCACGGCCCGCGACAGCCAGACTGGCCGCCGCTGCCTGATGACCAAATGCAGCTTCGGCGAGATGGGCGACCTCGGCGGCGGCTCGGTGGACATCACGTTTAACGTGCTTTCTGAGCCGCAATGGCTCTAAAGGGATAGTTTGCGATTTGGTGCAAGTCGCACCGAAATGAAGAAGGCTGGGTAATACCGGCCTTTTTCATTGGCGCGGTGAAGTGTTTCACCAAGACCCAAAGCGCCTGCAGCCGGACACTGCATGCATGACCGAACAAAGCACCCCCAATGCCGAGTCGTCCCCCGCAGTGCGGATCGACAACCTCTACAAACTCGTTCTAGCCGACGGGCTCAAGCTGGAAAGCGGCGGCAAGGACATCCTCTACAAGGTCGTCAGCCTGCGCGACACCAACGTAGCCGACGAACGCAAGGCCGAGGCGCTGTCCGAGCGCGCGATGATGGTGGGCGGTGGTTGGAAGCTGCTGGTCAGTGACTCCAATTTCAAACACGTGCTGAACATGCTGCACATCGAATCGTTTCATTGCGACGACACGGTGATCCCGCGGGGGCTGATTGATCTGGATATGTACGACAGGCTCTCGTCCCGCGACCTTGAGCTGATCGAACAGCGCATCTTTCTTGCTGACACTGGCCAGCGAAGTGCGGTACGGCAACATCACGCAGGCTGAGTTTGACAGCGCCGTCGCTGGCGCGTCAAAGCCGATCAATTCGCCCCCACAGCATTCGGGCCAGGCTCCAACAGTGGGAGCGGTTGCTGACCTTCCTGAGTCTGGCCCTTCACTGCTCGCCGACTTCGCTGGAAGTTCTGCCGAAGGCCAGACTTAAGGCGATGGTCAAGCAATTGACCAAATCGAAATGACCCGCCATGCGTGAGTTAAAGCTGAAGTATTTTCTTGAGCTGGCCAGCAACATCGGCTCCAAGGCGCGCACCGAGGCGCAGGCGCTGGAGCAGTCGCAAGCCGCCATCAAGTCGTCGGTGGACAAGACCACGGGGTCTTTTGTGAAGCTGGACACCGCTTACCTGCGCTTCCTGAACAACACCGGCACCGAGCGGCAGATCGGCTACATGCAGCGCCTGGCGCGGTCGGTTGACCATGCGCACGCCCGGATGGAACGGCTGGGCGCGACGGCCGTCAAGCTGGGAAAGGCCGGTGCTGCAGGGTTTGCGGGCTATCAGGCGGCTAAAGCGGTTTTGGCGGAGCCGCTCAAGATTGAACGGACCTATGAGCGCTCTCTGGCTGACGCGGCCAACATCGCCTTCCCATACGGCTCACGCAAGCAGGGTATGGCGGCCATGAACAAGCAGATTGAAAGTGCCGTGAGCAGCGGCGGCGGGACAAGGGATTCGGCCCTCAAGGCGATGAACGACCTGTACGCGGCCAACATCGACAAGGACGTTGTGGAATCCGTGCTGCCGCACATGCAGAAATACGCGACGTCGGGCAACGCTGATCCGGCCAACATCGCCCAGCTCGTGATTTACGGCCTGCGGTCGCTCAAGCTCGACGCAAAGGACATTCCCCTGATGCTGGACAAGACGCTGCAGTCAACCAAGGGGGGCAGCATGGAGTTCGACAGCCTGGCCAAGTGGATGCCACAGGTCGGCGCTGCGGGTAGCATGGCGGGCCTGCGCGGCATGAAGGGCTACGAGTCCATGCTGGCAGGCGTGCAAACGTCTCGTCTGACCGCTGGCACCAAGGACGAGGCGGGCACGAACTTTAAAGACCTGCTGTCCATGATCAATGGCCACGCGCTGATGACGGCGGCCAAGAAACTTGGCATCAGCCCTTCGGACGCCATTGCCAAACATATTGCCGAAGGCGGCGATGCGATCACCGGCATCGTTGGCCTTGCCGACCGCGTGGCAAACAGTGACCCACGCTACATGGCCCTTGATAACAAGCTGAAGGCCGGGGGCATTGCCAGAGATAAAGGTGGCCAGCCGCTGTACACGCCCGAGCAGCAAGAAATCATGCAACAGCAGGCGGCGCTTTTTCAGGGTAGCGCCTTGGGAAAGCTGTTCCACAACCAGCAGTCCATGCAGGCGCTGGTGGCGCTGCGGAACAACCGCGACTATTACAAGGATCAGATCGCTGCCACGGGCCTGGCCAAGGGCCAGATCGGCGGACAGGACTTCGAGACCATCGCCCAGACCAATGACTACAAGATGCAGCAAAAGGCCAACTCGGAGCTTTTTGCGCAGACCAGCAGCACTGGTGGGCTCAACGCGGTGCTTGGCAAATTTGCCGAGGGCACAACCGCGCTTTACCAAAAATACCCCGAGTTCGCCCAGTACATCGAAGGCGCAAAGCTGGCTGTCGGCGGACTTGCCGCAGCCGCTGGCGGCGCTGCAACTGCGCTGGCCGTTCTTGGTTTGTTAGGGGCAAAGAATGCTGGGGGACTTCCGGGGTTTGGCGGGCCAGGGGGTGGGCTGCCACGTGCCGGAGGTTCTCCCGGCGCCTTCCCCGTGTTGGAGGGCGCTACGCCCGCAGCCGGGGCGAGCGCCGGGGGGAAGTGGCAGGCGCAATGCGCAGCCTGGGCTGGATCGGCTCAGGGCTGGCGTTGGCCAGCGAACTGTTTATGACAAGCGACGCGGACATCGCCACGCTCAATGCGGCTGATGCTCGTAAAAACGGGGATGGACTGAGAGGCAAGGGCTACAACGACCCGCGCCTTTTGAGCCTAACAACCCCTAGCATCGCCGACCAGGCCATGGCCATGGGCCAGACCACGAAGATCGAGCTGGGCGAAGGCAAGCTGGCCGTGGACGTTCGGGTGACCGATGAGCGCGCTTCTGCCAGCACCACGCTGACTACGCCCATGTCAAGCGTCAAGGTCAGCGCCGGGGCCACCAACCCTGCAGGACTCTAAAGATGGGTTGGCTCGAACAACTCAAACGCGCCAGCCTGGCCGGTGTGCCGTTTCACGTGGACAGCATCGACGTCAGTTTCGGTGACAACACTGTCCTGCGCGAATACCCATTTCAGGACTTGCCGACTGTCTTTCGCATGGGCGATGGCGTGGAGGAGATCAAGTTTTCAGCCTATGTGATTGGCGACGATTACATCGAACAGCGCGAGGCGCTGCGTGCAGTGCTGACGGGCGAGCGCGTGCTGATTCATCCAACGGCCGGCGCGATCCGCGTTTACGTGGTGGGCAAGACCACGATCAAGGAGAACCCGACCGCAGAGGGCGGCATGGCCCGCTTCGACCTGACCTTTGTTCGGGCCGAGGCACGCCGCTACCCGGTGGGCGTGGCCAACACCGGCAGCCAGGCCAAAGACGCGGCCAAGGCGGCATCCCAGGCCGCGCAGGACCAGTTCAAGATTGACTGGAACCTACTCAAGGCGCCGGGCTGGGCTGTCAACGGCGCCATCAAGAACCTGACCTCGTCGCTAGACGGCGTGTGGGGCCAGCTCAAGGGCGTGCAGACCGGGTTGGGCGACTACAGCAATGGGCTGATCGGCGGCTACCAGACCATGCGCGCCAATCTGGGCGACCTGGTACGTGTGCCCCAGCAGTTGGCCAGCGAGATCGCCAACCTGTTCAGCCTGCCGAGCGACCTGCAGGCAGCGACCGCCGCAGCCTTTCAAAGCGCCTTTAGCTGGGGGTTTGACCTTGATAAAAAGGTCGCCCGAAACGACTTTGAAAGCTTTGTGATCCCGGCCCCGGCCAGTAGCGGCCATGCGGGGGGCAGCGGTGATGCCGGGCTGGTGATCTACGGCGCGGGCAATCCGGCCGCCCTGCAGACCGATACCGCCGCCCGCCAGCAGTTGACCCAATTGACCGCCGCCAGTGACCAGCTTTTCGAAACGCTGGCCACGGCGAGCTATGTGCAGGTGGTGGCCGATACCGACCTGACAGCCTATGACGAAGCGCTGGCGCTGCGCACGGTCATTAACAACCAGTGCACGCGCCTGTTGATGGAGGCGTCCAGCATGACGCCGTCGGGCGGGCTGACGGCCACCTCATGGCATGACGCCATGCGGCAACTGCACACCGCAGCGCTGGCCGACCTGCAGGTGCGCAGCCGTGACCTGGTGCGCCTGACGACGTACACGCCGCAAGGCTGGGAATCCATCTGGTCCATCAGCTACAAGCTGTTTGGCACGGCGGACTACGCAGACGAAATCATGGCCATGAATCCGCACATTCGCCACCCGCTGCTGGCGCAGCCCGGCAGGCCGCTGCGCATCGTGAGGCACGACTGATGGCCGAGCGGCGCGTACCACGGGACAACGTCAAGATCACGGTCGAGGTGAAAGGCCTTGAGTACGAAGGCTGGCTGGAAAGCGAAGTCGAGCGCAGCCTTGAGGCGATCAGTGGCACTTTCAGCATCCCCGTGTCCATGATTCCCGGTCAGCCCCCGGCCATCAAGCGCCAGGACGCCATAACGGTGCGGATTGGCGGCGTGCAGGTCATTACCGGCTCTGTGCTGGCCGCTGAGCCGTTTTACGACAAGGACAACTGCGGCTACCGCGTCACAGGCCGCGACCGCACGGGCGACCTGGTGCGCTGCTCGGCCATCCACAAGGGCGGCCAGTGGCGCAACGCCCGGCTTGAGCAGGTCGCCAGGGACTTGCTGGCGCCCTATGGCATAGAGGTGAAGGTGGACGCCGACACCGGGGCGCCCCTGCATGACTTCAAGCTATCCCACGGTGAGTCGGTGGTTGACGCTCTGGCCAGGGCGGCCCGGCTGCGCGGCGTGCTGGTCACCCGCGACGACTTTGGCCGCCTGCTGCTGACCAAGGCGGGCACCACCAAATTCACCGGCGCCATCGTGCGCGGCCAAAACGTCATCAGCATGCAGGGCATAGGCTCTGATGAGCAACGTCACAGCCAGTACATCGCCTACGGCCAGCAAAACACTATTGCCGACTTTGAGACTTCCCGCAGCTTGAAGGCCATGGCCAAAGACCCCGAGGTGACCCGCTACATGCCATTGGTCATCAACGCTGACGGCAACATCACGCAAGCCGATCTGCAGACCCTGGTTGACCACACCGCCCGCGTCCGACGTGGCCACGCCTTCGGCTTCAAGTACCTGCTAGAGGGGTGGACGCACCAGGGCGCGCCGTGGCCGCTGAATCAGCGCGTGCCGGTGTATGACGACATTGCCGGTCTTGACGGTGAGGAATGGCTGCTTTGCCAAGTCAAGCAGCACTGCACGCTCAAGGAGGGCGACGTGACAGAGGTCGTCGTGCGGCCCATCGAGGCCTACGACACCGCGCCACTCAAAACCAAGGTCAAGCATCGCAACTTCGGGAACAAGGGCAATACCACCAACCACGCACGCGGACCGCGTGACAAGGCGCAAGGCGGGGCACGGTGAGTACGCCCGCCATCTTCTTGCGCCGTGCGCGTTTGCGCAGCCTGAAAGAGGGCCTGGTGCAGACCGTGCGCACCGAGGCAACGGAGAACGATGCCAAGGACGCTATCGAGCGTATGCAGGATTACGGCTTTGCCGCCAACGTGGTGGACGGGCAAGGACTGGTTTTGACCATTGACGGCACCGTGATCGTTCTGCGTATGGACCGTATTGCAGACCGCCCCAGGCTCGCCGCTTACGAGGTAAGCGTATGGCACAAGGAAGGCCACAACGTGACCCTGCGCGACGGTAAGGTGGTAGAGACCAACTGTGATATTTACCGGGTCAACGCGGCGGTCAAGGTTGAATTGAACACGCCGACCGTGGCCATGTCGACCAAGGCCACGGTCGGCGACACGCTGGATGTGAAAAACGGCCTCACAGGTGGCGGTAATGCCACCTTTGCGGCGGGCCGCGTTAGCGCGCTGGGCGTGACGGCTGCGGGCAAGAACCTCGACGGCCACGACCACAACGAGACGGGCGTCCGCACCGGGCCAAACAACTGACCCCGCTGGTGAAGCGTTTCACCAAGACCCAAAACGCTTAAGAACCGAGACTGGCTGCATGTTTGATGTGGCTACTCGACCCCTCCCCAGCAGCGCACGCGGCGGCATGGCCAGCGTTGTGCCGTTTGACTGGCGGCTGACCCTGCCGACAGCGCCGTCCGACTACCCGTGGACAGACTTCGGAAGCCCAACCGGCGCGCCGCAGCAGTTTGTTGAGAAGTTGGTCACCTATGCGCTGGAGCTGGAAGACACGCTGGCAACACCCATCATCCTTTCGCTCTTCACAGACGCACGGGCCAGCCTTGACGACATGCTGCCAGCGAATGAAACCAACCGGCGCGGCTGGGTGGGCGATGAGTTCATGGCCAGCAGCGCGACCGACCAGCGCGACGACTGGGGCACGCTGCTATGGCTGTACTACACCGGCAAGGTGACAGACGACGTACTGGGCATGGTCGAGTTCACCTGCAAGGAAGGGCTGCGCTGGCTCATTCGCGCTGGCATTGCCAGCCGCGTTGACGTGACCGCCCTGTGGACCGGCGAAGGCCTCGACCGGCTGGCTGTTCGGCCGCAGATTTACAAGCCCAACCAGGTCACGCCCGTTTACGACGTGCTGTGGGGCACATCCATCCGCAGGTTCGGCCAATGACCCCTCTAAACGTACCCATCCCCTCAATCCGCCAAGCGGCGGAAAACGCCGCTCGCCTGCTGCAGCAAAGCCTGTCACAGGCGGCGCAGGTTGCCGACCCGGCCTCGCTCAGTTCCGTCGATCTGGAGCTGGCGCGCTCCAACGTCAAGGCGCTGGCCTTTGTAGAGGGCGCCGGGCTGCACGGCGCCTACCGCTACCTGCGCGACTTCATCGCACGGCAGGCCATCCCCATCAAGTCGGTCGGCGAGTTTCTGGACGGCTGGCTGGAAACCTACGGCCTGAAGCGCAAAGAGCCCGCTGCAGCTATCGGCCCGGCTGGCGGCACGGGGGTGCCCGGCACGCTGCTGACCACCGGCACGCTGATGGCCGACGACCAGGGCAGACAGTTCAGGGTCACGTCAGACGTCGCCGTGGCTGTTGGCGGCACGGTCACGCCTGGCCTGATTGCCACCGTGACCGGCATTGCCGGCAACGCCGTGGCGGGGCTGAAGCTGACGCTTGTATCGCCAATGAACGGCATTGATTCGGCCTTCACCGTCGGCGTAGACGGTCTGGGCGGCGGTGCGGACCAGGAAAGCGACGACCAGGCCATTTACCGCCTGCAGCAGCGCCTGAGCAATGAACCCATGGGCGGGTGCCCGGCAGACTATGTGCGCTGGGCGTTGCAGCTACCTGGCATCACGCGAGCGTGGGGCGTGCGCAACCCGGCTGGGCCGACCTCGGCGGGCGTGATCATCATGGCCGATGGCAATGTAGCGCCGGGCCTGCCCAGCGCCATGCAACAGCGCCAGGTGCTGGACTACATACGCGACCCCAAGCGCGGCCCGCCCGATGAGCTGTTTGTGATCATTCCCACGGCGGTGACCAAGAACTGGGTGCTGTCCATCACGCCGGACACGGCGGATAACCGCAAGGCGGTCATTGCGGCGGTGCAAGACCTGTTTTTCCGCGAAGCGATTCCCGGTGGGCAAATTCCGCACAGCCACGTCAAGGAAGTGATCAGCGCCTCGCCCGGTGAGTACAACCACAACATCATGTCGCCCGTGCTGACCGAGGGCGGGATTTTCACGGTGGCCAGCATCTATGAGTTGCTGGCGTCGGGCAGTTTTACCTTTGTCCCGTGATGGAAAAGTTTCTCCAGTCCCTTGCCAACCTGCTGCCCACCGGCTTCGCATGGCCACGCGACCCGCGCTCGACGCTGATGCGGGTGATCAGGGGCGTGGCGGCATCGTTTAACGAACACCACGAAGTCGTCGCGGAAACGGTGCGCCAGTGGCAACCGGCCACCACCGTCAACCGCATGGCCGAATGGGAAGAATCCACCGGCCTGCCGGATGCCTGCTTTGGACTTGACCAGCCCCTGGCCCTGCGCCGCAAGCTGTTGCTGGCCAGGCTACGGCCAGTTGAGTTGTTTTATGGGGATTCGAGCCCTGCGGCGACCGGCTCCATCGAGGCGATCTGCGCCTGGCTGGGCTACAAGGCGACCGTCCGCTACAACACGCCGTTCCGTGTGGGCCGTAACCGGGTGGGCGAGCGGCTGGGCGCGCTCAATGGCCGCTTGTGGATCACAGTGACGCTCGAAACCGCCCCTTTTCGCGTGGGCGTCAACCGCGTGGGCGACCGCCTGCGCATCGGCACTTTGAACGGCGGCGAGCTGGCCTGCTACCTGCAGCGCATCGTGCACGCCCGGTATGAAGTCAACGTCATTTTTATCTGAGGAAAACCCATGGATTACACCCAATCAAACGCCTTTGTTGTTGACGCGGGCACGGGCTTTAACCGGCATGAGGACAATGCCGCTGTCCCGACGGCGGTCACAAAAAAAGACATGAATTCGTTGATATGGTCCTTGATGGAGGTCGTCAAATTCGGCGGTCAGGCGGGCGCGCAGTTTGACCCAGCAGTGCCCGCCACCTATAAGGTGCTGCTCAGCGCGTTAAAGGCCGCTTTCGGCGGCAATGTCACGACGGTCAACGCCGCTAACTCGCCGTTTGTGCTGACTAAAGACCACGCCGGGCTGGTGATCATGGACGCGACGGCTGGCAACGCGAGCGTCACGCTGCCAGCGGCCAACGCGCTGTCGGCTTTGAAATTTGACTTCCGACGAAAAGACGCTTCGGCAAACATGGCCACAGTCAACCGCGCAGGGGCAGATACGATTGACGGCGCTCTAACTTCTTTCACGCTCAGCCCCGGCAAAGCCTGCAAGGTAGCCTCAGACGGCGGCGCCGCTTGGTCTACTGTCGCCTTTGTTGACGGGCTGAAGAGGGCTTTTCGCGCTGCGTTAACAATGCTTCCCAAAGCAACGCCGCTACCCCGAATTCCAAGGTCGATCTGCTCGCCGATGTTGTCATTGTGTATAGCCCCGCAACCGGCGAGACCATCCGCAAGGCGGCACCGGGCACCATCACCAACGACGTGACAGTGGCCGGTCCTGCCGCCAATGGGCGGGATCGAGCCGCAGTGTTCCCGGCGTCTTCATGGGTGCATTTCTATTGGGCCCTGAACCCCTCGACCGGAACGTTGATCACACTTTCTAGCCTTCAGCCACCCACCGCAGGACCAGCGCTGCCCGCGGGTTACACGCATTGGGCATATTCGCACCCGCAGTGGTACGACGGGGCCAGCATTCTGAGGCGGGTCTACGTTCGCGGCGGGTGGGTTGGCTACCAAGCGACGCAGCTCGCCTTGTCCGGAGGCACGTCTACCGCCGAGGCGACGGTTAGTCTGGCCCCGTATGTGCCCCCAAACGCGCTGCGAGCGCATTTGGATTTTTCGCTCAGCAATGGGGCGGGCACCTCCCGGTCGGCTTCGATCCGCCTCGCTGCTGGCGTCATCTTCGCGTCTTTGAACGTGACGATCTCCGGCTACGCGAATCAAGGCATCACCGTGCCCAACGTGGGTCAGAGTGTTTTGTACACGGTGTCGGATACGAGTGTTGCGCTAACCATCGCCGTTTTCGGTTACGCCGTATCAAATGGAGATTCCTGATGAAAAAAGCATTTATTGACGCGTCCGGCGTTTTGACCGCGTGGGGCTATGTTGACAGCAACGGTACTGACTTGCCCGTTGATGTTCCTGATGATTTTTTGCTTGAGCCCGGTCGGTGGCAATTGGTCGAGGGCGAGTGGGCAGAATTGATATCTTTGGTGGACGCTGCCAAGGCGGCCGCACAAGCCGCCATCGACAGCCACTATCAGGCACTGTTCGACCAAGCCGTGCCCAACAGCGCCCTGAAGGCTGAATACGATGCGGCTTACATGGTGGCCAAGCGCTGGCTGGAAAACCAGGCTGAGCCAGCGCCCGAGCGCGTCAAAGCCCTGGCCGAGAGCTACGGCGTGACCAATGAGCAGGCCGCAAATGTCGTGGTTCAAAAATGGACCGAGGCGCAGGCCGTCGCCTTTGACCTGCGCGGCGCCGCCAGACTGCGGGCCAAGCTGGCCATCCGCCAGGCTGTGGACGCCGAAGGCGTAGCAGCCGCCGAGCTGGCTGGTCGCGCTGCAATGGAGGCGGTGGTTTACACGGTCTAAATGCCTGAAAAGCTAGAAGAAATACGGTGCGGCAGCTGCCAGCGCAAGCTGGGCGAAGGCCGCTACACCAGCCTAAACATCAAGTGCCCCCGCTGTGGGGCCTTGAACATCTTGAGAGCCAGTGCCGCTGATCCCAGCAGCCAGAGCGCCCCACCAGCACGCCGTCGAGCGTCGTCCAAGAATGGAAACGACAATGACGCGCAAAACCGGGGCCGTAGCGCCCCTTAACAACCCGAACGGGGCAGACGCCCCAGCCATGCCACTGGTGCCTTGGGTGGGTGGCAAGCGCCGCCTGGCGCCCCACATCCTGCCCTTGTTCCCCGACCACAGCTGCTACGTTGAGCCCTTCGCCGGGGCGGCCGCGCTCTTTTTCATCAAGGAGCCGGTCAAGGTAGAGGTGCTGAACGATGTGAATGGCGACCTGGTCACCCTGTACAGGGTCGTCCAGCATCATCTGGAAGAGTTCGTCAGGCACTTCAAGTGGGCGCTGGCCAGCCGCCAGATTTACCAATGGCTGCAGGAAACCCCGCCTGAGACCCTGACGGACATCCAGCGGGCGGCGCGCTTCTTCTACCTCCAAAAACTCGGTTTCGGCGGCAAGGTCGATGGCCAGAGCTTTGGGACCGCCACGACCAGTGGCGCCCGCTTGAACCTTTTAAGGCTGGAAGAGCAGCTCAGCGCCGTCCACCTGCGCCTGCACCAGGTGTTTATTGAGAACTTGAGCTGGGCAGACTGCTTTAAGCGTTACGACCGGCCGCACAGCCTGTTCTACCTGGATCCGCCGTACTGGGGCACCCAGGGTTACGGCGTCGAGTTCGGGCTGGAGCATTACGACCAGATGGCCGCCCTCATGGGCACCATGAAGGGCAAGGCAGTGGTCAGCGTCAACGACATCCCGGAAATGCGCCAGGCCTTCAAAGGGCACACCATGAAGCGGATCACGGTCAACTACACGGTAGGGGCGTCAGGGAAGGGGCGGGATGCCAAGGGCGAGCTGGTGATCAGCAACTTCAAACCCTGACAGTCATACTGTGGGCTTCGATCAAAAAGGGACGCCATGGCTGCTTTGGATCATCTTCATGACGAATGCCTGCGCCAGCTGAATGAGGCTGGTGCAGGTCAGCCGGTGCTGAACGGCTGGGAGGCTGGCTGGAATTGGGCTGTTGGCCATCCAGGCCAACCGCTGCCCTGTCCGGTTTGTTTCATGGCTGGCAACGAGGGGCGGCTTGTGCCTCTTACTAGCCCGGTCGGAACTGGCTTGGCCAGGTGCAAGCACTGCAAGACTGAATTCAGCTTCACCGAATAGCGCCGGAGCCATGAACGCTCTTCAAAGCCGTTTTAATGCTGGTTCACAATTGCGGCGTTTTGTTGCTTAAATGCTGGATCAAACCAAACGCTTCTCTAGCTCAAACCAAACGGCGCGCTACTGC
>NZ_JBIOAO010000003.1:0-350493 GCF_044452385.1 Polaromonas sp. UC242_47 | reverse complement strand
CGTCCACGGCCAGCTTGCCTCGCCCAGCTCAATCTTCGTGGTCTCGCCCATGGCCATCGCCTGGTCGGCGATGCTGGGGTTGTGGGCTGAAAGGCGCGGGTCGTTGTAGCCCTTGCCTCTCAGTCCATCCCCGTTTTTACGAGCATCAGCCGCATTGAGCGTGGCGATGTCCGCGTCGCTTGTCATCAACAGTTCGCTGGCCAACGCCAGCCCTGAGCCCATCCAGCCCAGGCTGCGCATTGCGCCTGCCACTTCCCCCCGGCGCTCACCCGGCTCGGGCGTAGCGCCCTCCAACACGGGGAAGGCGCCGGGAGAACCTCCGGCACGTGGCAGCCCACCCCCTGGCCCGCCAAACCCGGAAGTCCCCGGCGTTTTTTGCCCCTAACAAACCAAGAACGGCCAGCGCAGTTGCAGCGCCGCCAGCGGCTGCGGCAAGTCCAGCCGACAGCCAGCTTTGCGCCTTCGATGTGCTGGGCGAACTCGGGGTATTTTTGGTAAAGCGGTTGTGCCCTCGGCAAATTTGCCAAGCGCCGCGTTGAGCCCACCAGTGCTGCTGGTCTGCGCAAAAAGCTCCGAGTTGGCCTTTTGCTGCATCTTGTAGTCATTGGTCTGGGCGATGGTCTCGAAGTCCTGTCCGCCGATCTGGCCCTTGGCCAGGCCCGTGGCAGCGATCTGATCCTTGTAATAGTCGCGGTTGTTCCGCAGCGCCACCAGCGCCTGCATGGACTGCTGGTTGTGGAACAGCTTTCCCAAGGCGCTACCCTGAAAAAGCGCCGCCTGCTGTTGCATGATTTCTTGCTGCTCGGGCGTGTACAGCGGCTGGCCACCTTTATCTCTGGCAATGCCCCCGGCCTTCAGCTTGTTATCAAGGGCCATGTAGCGTGGGTCACTGTTTGCCACGCGGTCGGCAAGGCCAACGATGCCGGTGATCGCATCGCCGCCTTCGGCAATATGTTTGGCAATGGCGTCCGAAGGGCTGATGCCAAGTTTCTTGGCCGCCGTCATCAGCGCGTGGCCATTGATCATGGACAGCAGGTCTTTAAAGTTCGTGCCCGCCTCGTCCTTGGTGCCAGCGGTCAGACGAGAACGTTGCACGCCTGCCAGCATGGACTCGTAGCCCTTCATGCCGCGCAGGCCCGCCATGCTACCCGCAGCGCCGACCTGTGGCATCCACTTGGCCAGGCTGTCGAACTCCATGCTGCCCCCTTGGTTGACTGCAGCGTCTTGTCCAGCATCAGGGGAATGTCCTTTGCGTCGAGCTTGAGCGACCGCAGGCCGTAAATCACGAGCTGGGCGATGTTGGCCGGATCAGCGTTGCCCGACGTCGCGTATTTCTGCATGTGCGGCAGCACCGGATTCCACAACGTCCTTGTCGATGTTCGCCGCGTACAGGTCGTTCATCGCCTTGAGGGCCGATCCCTTGTCCCGCCGCCGCTGCTCACGGCACTTTCAATCTGCTTGTTCATGGCCGCCATACCCTGCTTGCGTGAGCCGTATGGGAAGGCGATGTTGGCCGCGTCAGCCAGAGAGCGCTCATAGGTCCGTTCAATCTTGAGCGGCTCCGCCAAAACCGCTTTAGCCGCCTGATAGCCCGCAAACCCTGCAGCACCGGCCTTTCCCAGCTTGACGGCCGTCGCGCCCAGCCGTTCCATCCGGGCGTGCGCATGGTCAACCGACCGCGCCAGGCGCTGCATGTAGCCGATCTGCCGCTCGGTGCCGGTGTTGTTCAGGAAGCGCAGGTAAGCGGTGTCCAGCTTCACAAAAGACCCCGTGGTCTTGTCCACCGACGACTTGATGGCGGCTTGCGACTGCTCCAGCGCCTGCGCCTCGGTGCGCGCCTTGGAGCCGATGTTGCTGGCCAGCTCAAGAAAATACTTCAGCTTTAACTCACGCATGGCGGGTCATTTCGATTTGGTCAATTGCTTGACCATCGCCTTAAGTCTGGCCTTCGGCAGAACTTCCAGCGAAGTCGGCGAGCAGTGAAGGGCCAGACTCAGGAAGGTCAGCAACCGCTCCCACTGTTGGAGCCTGGCCCGAATGCTGTGGGGGCGAATTGATCGGCTTTGACGCGCCAGCGACGGCGCTGTCAAACTCAGCCTGCGTGATGTTGCCGTACCGCACTTCGCTGGCCAGTGTCAGCAAGAAGATGCGCTGTTCGATCAGCTCAAGGTCGCGGGACGGAGCCTGTCGTACATATCCAGATCAATCAGCCCCGCGGGATCGCCGTGTCGTCGCAATGAAACGATTCGATGTGCAGCATGTTCAGCACGTGTTTGAAATTGGAGTCACTGACCAGCAGCTTCCAACCACCGCCCACCATCATCGCGCGCTCGGACAGCGCCTCGGCCTTGCGTTCGTCGGCTACGTTGGTGTCGCGCAGGCTGACGACCTTGTAGAGGATGTCCTTGCCGCCGCTTTCCAGCTTGAGCCCGTCGGCTGGAACGAGTTTGTAGAGGTTGTCGATCCGCACTGCGGGGGACGACTCGGCATTGGGGGTGCTTTGTTCGGTCATGCATGCAGTGTCCGGCTGCAGGCGCTTTGGGTCTTGGTGAAACACTTCACCGCGCCGATGAAAAAGGCCGGTATTACCCAGCCTTCTTCATTTCGGTGCGACTTGCACCGAATCGCAAACTATCCCTTTAGAGCCATTGCGGCTCAGAAAGCACGTTAAACGTGATGTCCACCGAGCCGCCGCCGAGGTCGCCCATCTCGCCGAAGCTGCATTTGGTCATCAGGCAGCGGCGGCCAGTCTGGCTGTCGCGGGCCGTGATCTGGATGCCGCGCAGCTTGTTGTAGTCGCCCGGCTGCTGGTTACTGCCGAACTGGATTTTTGCCTTGAAGATGCGCGGCGCGCGGGCGCGCTTTTCAAAGTCATCACCGCTGGCGCTGGGCACCACGGTGTTCGTGAAGCTCGCAAAGCCGGAGGCGATGCCAGAGCCGTCTTCGAAAGGCAGTGGTTTTCCATCGACCGTGATCTGGTCGATGTGCAGCAGCATGTTTTCAGTTCCCATTTATCTCTCCTGAAGTTGAAAGGTTTGTTGCTGCCTAGACCTGGCCAGCGATGACGTTGCTGGTGATCTCGGTCTGGTAGTGCTGCGTCACGATGACCGGCTCGTCCAGAATCTTTCAGCTTTTTCGTTCGGGCCGTCCACCTCGACCACGATCGTCTTCTGGTAGTAAGGCATGTTCTGGCACAGCCCGGCATCGCAGAAGAGCTTGTACAAGCCGAGCATGATTTCCTCGCCCAGCTCCTTGGTCATGATCTTCTGGCCAGGGATCGGATCGTGATGTACTGCGCCAACTTGTAGCCGGTGTACTTCGTCTGAAACTCGGTCACCCGGAACCAGCGGTAGTAGCTCATGGTCTTGATCCACATCAAGTTCGCCATGCTGCGGTCGGGCGCGCCGCCCGCCGTCTGCGTGTAGTTCGTCACCATGCGCCAGAGGCGACCCGTGCCATCCTGGTCGATCTGCAACGGTGAGCCGCCAAGCGCCAGCAGGTTGCCCTTTTGGTCGTCGGTGAGGTCGTCGCCCTGTTTGGGGCCAACGTAGCCGACCAGCAGCGATGTGGGTGGGATGGCCGGGTCAATGGCTGCGCTGCTCTCGATGGCGGCACCAGCCATGGCGGCGGTTTCCCAAGGGCTGGTCAAGTCCTTGCAGGTGGTCATGGTGTGCACGTGCGGGCTGTTGCGGGTCGAAAGAAGCGTTGTCAAAGCGCTTTCGGTGCCACGCGCTCCGACGACGATTGCGCCGTCCCGCATGTTGTTCTGCAACCAGCGCACGGCCATTTCGGTTTCCAGCAGTCCCATGTTGGCGCTGTCAGTGAAAGGGTTCACGATCTCGGTCGCACGATAGCCCAGCATCTTCTGGATGACCGGCGTCACGTCCGGTGCGACCGCACCTGCGGTCATAGCCGGGAGAGTGACGGTCAGGCCAACCGGCAGGTAGTCGTCGGCATAGTGCTGCGTGACCAAGCTAATGTCATTGCCGGTAGGGCCGCCCCATTTGCAGGTAACAACCACCTCGCCGGGGTTGGCGTTCGTCGCGGCGGTCACGGGCAGCTTCGGAATGGCGCTGATTGCGGCAGCCAGCTTGGCGGCAATCGTCGTCGGCGTGTCCGAGGCGATAACGCCAAAGCTGATGCGCTGGCTGGCGATGTAAAACATGAACTCGCCAGAAGTCCCCAGCGTAGCGCCTGCGGTCGCAATGACCACCGTGCTACTGGCCTTGACGGCCGCGGTGCCTTCAGCGATCCGAATCGTGTCAATGGGCAGGCCACGGTCGGCGTTCGCTTTCGCGGCGCGCCACAGGATCACATCAGCGAGCCTTCACCGAACAGAGTCACAGCGTCGGAGTCCGTCGTCACTGTCAGGATGGAGTTTGTGGCGGCGGTGCCGGCCGCCAGCTTGTGGGCGATCAGCAGCACGCGACGGGGCATGCCGCCGCATGCCGCGAATGGCGCCGGGAAAAGTCAATCTTTGCGGCGACGCCCGGCAGCAGAAAGCCGAGGCTAAAGAGGTTGGGCAGTGACATGGGTAGGCTCCAGTTAAAAGGTTTTGAAAGGCGTTTGAGGCCGCTTTAAGTTCCGCTTCAGCTCACGCGCACCAGGCAGCCGTCTTCAAGGCGTCGCAGCGTGGTGACCGTCACCGTTTGCGGCGTCTCCTTACCTTCCTCGAAACGGGCGCCGGTTTCGTTGTTGACCAGCACCTGGCCCTCGGCAACCATCACGCCGCAGGTTGAGCCCAGCGCAGGCATGGGTAGCGGCGTCTTCGGCTTGCCGCTGATGCCGATGGTTCCAGCGGCCAGCGCGGCGATTTGTGATGTAGCGGCTTGCGTGTCGTTTTTGGCCATGTCAGCTCCTTTAGGGTTTTTCAAAATCAATTTTTTCCTGCACATCGGGGACGATGCTCGTGTCAGGCGTGTCGCCAGGCGCTTGGCCGCCTCGGGCGGTGTCGTAAATCTCGACGTGGCGCATGTTCGGCCTGTCCGCGTAGGGCGCATCAGGGCGCTCCTGGTTGAGCGGGATCACGCCCTTGGCGCACTGATACCAGTCCACCATCCAGAGCGCCTGCCCCTGTTCATCGACGGCGCGGTTGTAAAGGTTCTCGCACGTCGGCTCATCGTCCAGTCCACGATGGTGACGCCCTGCGCCTGTATGGCGCTGGCGTAGGGCTGTTGAGCCATAGGCGCCCACTGGCGCAGCAGCGCAGACAGGTCTTCGGCCAGGCGCATCGCTTCCGTCATGCGCGCCTCGCGGCTCTTGGCGTTCTTGGTCACCACAAAGGCGACCATGCGGTGGTTCTTGGCGTGCCGGCCTGTCA
The DNA here is from genome assembly GCF_044452385.1 of Polaromonas sp. UC242_47. Classification (NCBI taxonomy): domain Bacteria; kingdom Pseudomonadati; phylum Pseudomonadota; class Betaproteobacteria; order Burkholderiales; family Comamonadaceae; genus Polaromonas; species Polaromonas sp. UC242_47. Next base: position 345,173 of record NZ_JBIOAO010000003.1, on the reverse strand, counting down.
ACCGCCCGCCCTCGTCCGGCTTCTTCCAGCCGAGCAGGCTGATCAGGATGGCCGGGCAGTTGTAGCTAACGTTTTTCATTTCAGCGGTCGAGAACTCACCCGCGTAGGCGCGCACGTCCTTGACCTGCGCCTTGGTAAAGCTGGCGCGCACGTAGGCCACGGCCTGTTCAAGCAACAACACGCCGCTCATTGGATACGCCCAATCGCGGCGACCATGAAGTCACCGATGGCGCGTTCCTGCGCGGGCGCCACGCCCAGCACGGGTCTGGCCGTCATGGTGAAGCGGTGGCCGAGCCGCCCGGTCTCGCCGCCAAAGTGATGGATGGCCGCATAAATCAGCGCCGAGCCGATCTCTACGCCGCTGCCCGCGAGCTGGTAGACGTAGCTGTCATACAGATGGTGCCGGTCGATCAGCGTCTTGCCTGCGGCGCGCGCGTTGCCCCTGACACGACCCTTGCTGCGGTTGTTGGCCTTCCAGTGCGTGGTGCGGCCCTGCGCGGCTTTGCTGGGCGGCATGGCGGTGCCGTCAAACAGGCGCTGACCGTCGAAGTTGTCCTGCACGTTGCCCAGCATGTACTCGCCGATCTCGCGGCGCACGGCGATGAAATGCGAGTTGTTGAGCCGCTCAAGACCGCGCAGGTGCCGCGTGATGGGCGTGGTGTCCAGCGTTTGCTTGATATGGGTAGATTGGGAGCCCGCGCCCCAGACCGAATAAACGCCGCTCATCGTGCCACCTTGTGCGCGGCCCAGTTGTAGGAGCTGGCGGCCGGTCCGAAGCGGATGCGGCTTTTGCCGGGCAACGTTTCACCAGCCGGATTGACCAACTGAACGGTGCCGCGTGACACGTCTTTGAGCCAAGCGCGCCACGTGTTGCAGCAATCGTCCATGCGCTCGGTGGCGTTGTCAGGATCATCAGACAGGCTGCAGCGCACCAGGGCCATGCAGCACTCATTAAGCGTGCCGATGTTGACGTCATCGGCCGACAGCGGCAGCGTGACGGCGTTGCGAAGGTAGCCGTCCATGAAGCTGCTGCTCGTTTCGATCTTTCGCACGAACCGCGCCAGCGCCCCAGTAGCAGCGTCCTTTTCCTCCTGGCTCGGCGCACCCGTCCACACTTCTGCAATGGCGTCAGTCAGAAGCTGCTCGGTGAGCAAGTCCTGCTCATCGGCCAGCAGTTGCGTGACTTCCTTCAGACCGTAGGCCTGAATGACTTGCTGGGGCGTGGCGTAGGGCATCAGGCGCGGGCCGTCTTTCGGGCGGCAGTTTTTGCAGGGGCCGTCTTGGTCGCGGGCTTGGAGGCTTTGGCCTCTGCGACCGCTGCTGCAACCGGCGGCGAGATCAGCGTGCCGGCACCTGCAGCGTTTGCATCGGGGCCTGGCGCGGCAGGGCTGCCAACCGCGCTACCGGCCTCTTCGATGGCATCGTCCTCGTCGGTAGCCGGCCTGGCGTGACCCATGGCCTCCAGCTCGTCGGATTGCTGCTGAGTGAGCCCCTTGACGCGGGCGCCGGTCGGGTGGACGCGGCCATTGAACCGAATTGGCTCAATTGCGATGATGTCCACCAGCACCGCCTCTTCGTTTAGCTTTCCCATGTCGTACTCCTGTCAATAAACAAATGGCGGGGGCTTGGGGTTAGCCACCCGCCTTGCGTTCACCTCTGCGCTTTCGCCAACTCCCGGCTCTGGCGCTTCACAGGTGCTGCCTAGCGGCTCCTTTGAATCCCTACGCGACCGCTGCGCTGAACAAATAGCCCAAGTCTGGAGCCGTAACCAGTTCCTTGACGGACTCGCCGACGCGGACACGCACACCGCCTCGGAGACCGATGTCCGGATCGACAATCTCACCGGCTACGCGGGGGCCGAACTGGGCGGTGAAGCCGAAGGTGATGCCGAATTCGGTGTCAGCGCTCATGTTGCGGTGAAGGATGGCGCAGCTCTTGCCCCAGACCCGCGTCATGGCGGGCGCCTGGCCCTTGCGCGCGGTGTTCAACCAGCCTTCGCCGACGTACAGCTCGTCCAGTTCGAAATGGTCGGCGAACTGGCGGCGGCTGATGATGCCGGCGTCTGTGTTGTTGCCGAAGATGGCCTTGCACATCTTGGGGTGCTGACGCAGCACGGTCCAAACGGCGCGGCCAATGACACCGATGTTGCCCTTCATGATCATGGCGTCTTGTGCTGCCAGGATGTCGGCTTGCGGGTTGCTGTTGGCATAGTCGCTCCATTGGGCTTGGCCGACCAGCGTCTGCTTGTTGCCCGCGCCATAGTTCGCGGCGTTGAAAACCAGGCTGGCGGCGCGTGCTTCGCGCTTCACCAAAATCAACTCGGTCAAACCTTGCGCGGCGCGCAGTTTGGGGTCGGGCATGCCGGGCATTGCCGCAGCGTTCATGCTGTCCGAATTGGGGATGGGATCATCCAGGCCGTGGTCTTCGGTGGAGTCCGGCGTTTCGGTTGATGTGAACTCGACCTGGTTGACCTGGCCTTTGCGGCCGACCTTGGTCTCGGGCGGGCTGAAGAACTCACCCAGTGGGAACTTGTTGTACTTGAAGTTCTGCGCCGCGACGGGCACACGGGGCAGAACGCCATCGGCGATCATGGCCCCATTTTTATAGGCCACTGCGACGGCGCAGAGGACGGGAGTTACTACAAAAGGCGCTTTCGACATGGTTGCTCCTAGAAAATTTGGGTTGGCTTGAGGCTGGTTCGGGTCAGGTACTGGCGGGTGCTATGGCTGTTTAGCCTTGCATCACGCCGGGGGCGATCTGGTAGTCGATGACGTCGTCCAGCACACCGCTCTGCAGAGCGAAGCCGATGATGCGAACGTTGGAGCCGGCAGCCGGTGCCGCCGTGATGCCCTTGGAGGACGCATCGGCGGTGATCGGGTCGCCCCGCGTCACGGCGGCGCCCAACTTCACCTCGCCAGTGCCCGTGGTGGGGTAGTCCACCTGTTCGCCGACGTCCTTACCCAGGGCGTCGTTGGTGCCGATCAGCTTGTCGGTCGCGGCGGTGGCCAGCGCTGCCGAGTTGTCGACGGTGCCGTGCTTGATGATCAGAAAACCGGCGATGGCCGCTTGGGCAAGGACGCTCCGGTGTTGAAGAGGTGCAGACATTGAAATGCTCCTGAAGTGTTCGTGGATGGTTGGAAGGGCGGGGATGGTCGGTGCTGGCTTACTTGGCGTCGGTAGCGGTGCGGATGACGTGTTGCACCGCGTTGGCCGCACTGATGGTCCGGCCTTCTTTTTCTTCAGCCGGCCATGAAGTCGTTGGCCGCCTTGGTCACCGCCTCCGTGTTGTTGACGTCCAGCGCGCCCTCGTCGATTACCCGACCATTGCCGCCGATCTTGATGACAGGCGGCTGCGCGGCCATGAAATCCGCAAAAAACTGCGCCGGGGTTTTCTTGCCTTCGCCGCCTTCGGCCTTGGAAAAGCTGAACTCTTGGCCCGCGTCTTCCAACTGGGCCATGTACTCGTACAGGCCGGCTTCGTTGGCGGGCGGCACAAGCCCTTTGTCTTTCCAGCCCTTGATCAGGCCGGCAATGCGGGTTTTCTGCTCGGCCTTCTTCAGGTCGGTCAGTTCAGTTTGGGCGGCGCTGAATTCGGCTTCAGGGACCATGCCCTTTTTGCCTGCGGTCTCGCCCTCGCTGCGGGCCAGTGCCACGGCGGCGTCGAGTTGCTCTTGAGTGATCATGGTTTCGTCCTCGGTCGGTTGGTTGAAAAGGGATGCGGGCTTGTCGTCGTTGAACTGGGCGCGGGCGGTGCTGGCCGCTTCAGTCATCGAGTCGATTTCCCATTGCGGCAGGGTCGCGTCGGCGGCCTCCAGGCCGTCCTTTTCGATCATTCGGTCGCGCAGGCGGCGCAGCAGCTTGGCGGCGCTCTCCAGGCCCGGACTAGGGAATAGCCAGGCGCGGCGAATTCAAAGCAGGTTTCGTCGTCGGCTGCGAACTCGACCGGCTGCAGTCCGTCGATGGCGGGCGGCGCGGCGCCCAGCCAGCCGACATGGCGCACGCGCCAGCCGTGGACCTTGTCCTTAATGACGGAAAGCGAACGGTTGTAATCGGCGCCGGAATCGACGCCAGCCTCAAAGGCCGGGTTGATCTTGTCGAATTTGGCGAACAGGCGCCCGTCGTCTTCCAGCTTGTACTCGGCCACCTGGGCATATGCCGGGGCGGTGTCCTTGGGGTGACCGATGACGGCCGGCGCGGCGCCGAGCTTGTGGTTGTCCACCATCTGCTCGACGTCGGCCTTGCTGAAGGTGACCTGTCGGCCCTTGCTGTCGGTGTGCGTGCCGGTCTTGAAGACCTCGACAAAGCCGCGCAGGCCTTTGACGGTCGCATCAATAGCTTTGGCGACCGGGCTTTTCTTGGTTGGTGCTTTACTCATGCCCCGACTGTGCCAGACGGTCGCGCTAAATCTTGGTGAAGCGTTTCACCGTATTGGCTTTACGAGGCTCTGGGAAACGCCCTGGACGGGCGTGGTGGCGGTACGTCGCCTTTGGCTGCCCGCGTTGCCGCTTCGCGGGCCTTGGCGCAATGGGCTTCAAGGTCAGCGCTGACCACTGACAACAGCGTGGCAAGGTCGCCGCGCTGCAATTGAGGGAGGTTTTCCAGAGAGCCCGCCTTGTCATTGGTCGTCAGCTGCTGCACGGCGCGCAGCGCGCCGAGCTGGTTATGCAATTCGTCAACGGCGTCCACCACACGGAATGCACGACGCTGCTGTTCAGTGGTGACATGGATCGCCTGCACTGTGGGCTGATCAAAGGAAACTGCTTTATTCATAAATGCCGCGTCGTCTCAGAAATTGAACAAACGGCGCAACCACATCAAATGGTGGCGGCGGCCCGAACAGGTGTGAGAGCCGGGAGACGCTTGGCGTTACCGGCAGGAGCTTGCGCCCCTCCCATTCGGGCCGCCAAAAACTTGGCGCCCAAAGGAAGAAGCCGCAAACCAGTGCGGGGTTGCGGCCTCTTGCCGCGTCTCAACGGGCTCTCACACCCGGTCGCCCACTTTTTCTGGGCAACGTCGCAATTATGGGTCATTTGCCCGACCAGGCGCCAAAGGCCATTGATCGAACAGAGGCAGTTTTGAGGGTGTTGTGAAATCAGGCCCTTGGCGGGCCTGGAGGCTGTTAGAGCCTCAGTGGTGCCGCGCAGGTCCTGCGCGGCGGTTTTGAAGGGGTTTGCGGCGGTTTTGAAAGCCGTTTCGCTTGCCCGGCCCGGTCGTCAGGCCGGTTTGCCCGACCGAAGGGGTCGTTGGCTCGCCCGGCGTAGTTCTCGGGCTCTTCAAGCTCATCGAACATATCGCGGGTTTTCATGTCCGTCATGCTGGCATCGCCGCCCATGATGTTGATGGCCTGGCGCCGACTGTAGCCGGTGGCCTCGGCGGTTTCGTCAAAGGTCAGGCCTTGCTCGCGGCATTGGCGCACATGGTCGTGGCGCAGTCGGCGAAGGTAGGCGTCACCCTTGGGCACTTCGAGCATACCGCCGCCCCACTCGGCGACCAGCTTCTCAAAACCGGTCGGGCTAAGCGCCATGCGCAGAGGGTGGTCTTCTTTGGCCTTGTCCGGCTTGGGCACCGATATGCGGGCGCCTGGCATGGAGCCGATCAGGCGCATCGCGTCGGCGTCACCCAACACCCGCGCCAGTTCACGGACGGCCGCAGGCAGCGCCTCGGGCTGGGTGGTGAGTGTGGGGATGTGGCGGGTCATGTCAGTCAATAGATGTTTGCTTTAACGCGCTGACCCCAGAGCTTCATGGCCTCGACCAGATGATTCAGTTGCTCGCCAGTAGCGAAGCGCAGCGCGTCCATGGGGCCGAGGCGGTGGGCGGCCAGTTGTTCCTTGCCCCACGCCTCGACGGCTGCGCTGCAGGCCGTGTGCGAAGCCGGGCGCGCCACCGCTCCCGCCTCGGACAGGGCGTACCACATGGCCAGCAGCTTCTTGACCTGCGGCTCGCGGATGAAACCGCGCTCACGGCTGGCCGCGCCGGTCTTTGCGATCACCACGAATCCCTTGGCCTTGAAGTGCTGCAGCAGCTTGTCCCGGCCGGCAGCGTCCAGCTTGGCCGAGCTGCTCTGTCCGGTCAGCTGCAGCATGACAGCGCGGTAGTCGTCGTCCGTCATGCCGTCACGCTTGGCAAAGAAAGCCTTGGCCAACTGGATCAGCGCGATCTCGCGCTTGCGGATCACGTCGGTTGTGCTCATAGGGCAGCTTTCAGCGCGAGGATGTCGTCACGGCCCTGCCATGGAGCGACGGCATTACCGAGCATGTGGACGGCGAGCTTGTGGCTACGTGGCAGCACGTAGTCAACGGGGAAGCCCATGCCTGCGCGGTTTTCGTCCTTGGTCAGCATCCGCATGCGGTCGCCGTCAATGACGGCCCAGCGGTCGCGGGTTGTGATGGTTCCAATGGGCCTGTCCAGGCTGCGGCCCGTGGTGCCGGAGCCGCTGCCGTAGTACGGTGCCAGAAAGCGCTCGCCGTGGGCGCGCCGCCCGCTCGCAATACGGGCCAGCGTGTTCGCCGACCGGCCCGGTTTGTTGATGGGCGACCACCGACCGGCGTCAAAGTCAATGAAGGACGACGCGGGCCTGTGCGGGCAGATGGGCACGTTCAACGCAATGGGATGCTTGGACTTCGTGATGGCCAGCATCACGCGTTCGCGGTTCTGCGGTACGCCGTGGTCGGCGGCGTCGGACAGGTGCGGCGCTACCAGTAGCCCAGCGCATTGAGTGCGGCCACCCACGCCGGGTACAAAGCCCACGACAAGAAGGCCGGCACATTTCCACCAAGTGCGGCCAGCGGCTTCTTGGCTTCGATGGCGCTGATGACGGCCCACGCCGTAGACCGGGCGGCGTCATGGTGTGGGCGCTCTTTTCCACGGGCTGGTGTGTGGCCTTGGCATGCCGACGACGCCAGCGACAAGTCCATATCTGGCACGGCTGACCAGTCTTGCTGGTGCAAGTCTTGGCAGGCGTGTTCCGCCTCTGGGTGGTTGGCCTGGTGTGTGTCCACCGCTTCGCGCCAGTGATTGGCCGCCCAGATCACACGGCACCCGGCCATACGGGCAGCCAGGCTGAACCCGCCCATGCCTGAGAACAGATCGGCGACATTGATCATGTGGTCTCCGGCTTGTTGTTTTCGGCGTGCTCTGCGTCGGTCATGCTCCGGTAGCGACCCTGTCCTTCATCCCATATTTGCGACTCGGCGGCGCCGGTGGGGTCATTCCAGATCGTTGGGCGCTTTGCTGTGTCAGTAGCGCCCTCGATGATCTCGTCCTCGGTCGATTCCTCAACGATGCGGAACTTCACGTCGGGGACCCGTGGGTAGGTGCTGTAGTGCGCGGCGAGCAGGCCCAGACCGTCGTGGGTAAGGCCCCCGTCATGGTGAGCCGCCATCCGGGCGGCGTAGGTGTAGATATCGTCCATCCCGTTGATGTCCAGAGCCCTCGCTTGAACTGGACGATGTACTCGTCCTCAGTGAGGCCGCCGAACATGGATGGCATCAGCTCAATCTCGATCACCTTTTCAATGGTGACCCGGATGGCCTTTTTCATTGGCACTTGCGGGGCCTGCTGCGTTTCGTCATGGATTCGCTCCTTTGTTGAAGCCCTGTAAAACGGGATGTGACAGGGCTTTAAAAAAGGCCCGAGGCCGAAGCCTCGGGGCATAAAGATCAGGCCGTCTTGACGAGTTTCCAGCCGTCCGGTCGTGATCAGGGAGACATTCGATTCATTGGATTGCCGCGACCTCTGCAACAACCTTTTGGACTGCCTTGACCCAGCAGGCCTGGTGCCCGGTTCAAGGTCGGTCCACGGAAAGGGCTTGCCGCCGTTTTGCTTGACCCCTTCCGCCTGGTAGGCCTCATAGGCCGCTTGCGCGAGCTGCTGGAAGGACTTCATATCGAGGCGAGGTCCAGGTGGATCGGGATGTATTCGCCGCTCATGTCGTCGCGGGAATAAAACCGGATGTGTGCCTTGGTGCCGACAGTCTTGGTGCTGTCGCTGATCGCGGCCATGGCCCTGAGCCATTTGGGGTCGTCGATCTTCAGCGAGCGCAGGCCAAGCACGCGGCCCGTGTTGATCTTCCGGCGCGGTCCACCTGAAAGGCCTGATTGACCAGGACCTTGATGTTGTCGTTGCTGCCCTTCGACCAGGATGCGATGCACTCGGCGATCAGCGACTGGGCGGCCTGCAGGCGCTCGTCAAAGACAAGGTTTTCCTGCATGGCGCGAACGATCTTGAAGCTGCCGTCAAAGTTGAACAGCGTGACGTTGCCCTTTTTGCCGCCCAGCTTGGCGTCGTACTCTGCCAGGCTGCGGTTGACAAAGTCGATGACGGACTGCATCGCGGTCAGCTTGAAGGCCAGCAGCGCGGCGCTGGCTTTCTGTGCCTCGACGCACAGGTCACGCACCACGCGGTCGCGGTCCTTGTCGATGGCCTTGACCTTGGTGATCGGGATCAGGGCATCGTTGGCGTCGCGCCAGTAGCCTGCAGGCACCGGGTCTTTGGTGAGTTTCTCAGTAGTCATGCTTTCCTCTCAGTTGGTAAATCGTTCCCGCCGCGCTGGGCCGAATAGGCATCAGCACCGGACGTCAAAAATCACGTTGCCCGCCATGAACGGGTCCAGCAGCGCCTCGATCACGGCGCTGGGCTCTGCGGCGGTGGTCTCGGCGAGCGTGGTCACGGTGACGGGTGTGCCGTCCTTGGGCAGCAGGGCCAGCAGGCTGATCTGCAGGCCGTCGAATGCAGGCACGCGGTTCATGGCTGCGGCCCCTTGCCTTTGGCGGCCAGCTCGGCTTTCATCTGGCGCACCAGGTGGCTCTCCACCTTGGCGCGTGGCGGTGCCGGTGGCTGTGGGTCGTCTGCCGCTGGTGCCGGAGCTTGTGTCTCTACGCGGTCCAGCACCTCGCCAATGCTTGTGGCGCCGGCCTGGTTGGTACGGCCACGGCGCGTGGCGTCCACCTGCTTTTCCTGCGCGGCCTCGTCCTTGTCGGCCAGGCGCATCAGCACCTGGTAGAGGTAGCCATTGCCCTGCAGCGGCACGCTCAGCGTGCCCTTGTCATGGGCGTCAAAGACGGCCTGAAATGCGGCCTTCCAGCTGTCGCCGTTGACCAGCCAGGTGCGGCCAGTACGCTCGATGCTGTTGCGCTGTATGTCGGCGCCAGCTCGGCGAGCAGCCTGCCAACCACGCCGATACGCAGCTTTTGCTTGGGTGGCTTGTGCAGACGCGGATCGCGCACGACCATGCCGCCCAGCGGCAGGCTGTCAGTGACCACGGCTGCGATCAGGTGGCGCACCTGGTCGTCATCGATCATGCGCAGCAGCAGGCCGTCCAGGCTTTCCTCGGCGCCGCAGACGCCGCAGGTGTTGATCAGGTTGGCGGTGCTCATGCGGTAGCCCCTGTGCGGCACCATTCGCGGTTGCTGGCGTCGCCATAGCCCGGCAGCGATGGGTTGGCCTCGGTCACCTGCCACGCGGCGCGCAGGCGGGAAGGCGCAGGCCGAGGCGTGGCCAGTAGCGGTCAGCCGGTTGAGGCAGTCTTCCATTTGGACGGCGTCGAAAACCGGCTTCCAGTGCATGACCAGCTCGTTGACGGTCATCGGCCTGGCCGCACGGCGCAGGCTCAGCCAGACCATGCGGGCGGATTGGTCGATGTGACGGGCTGTGCTGGTCATGGACGTGGCCCCTTCAGGTAGTCCCAAAACAGCAGCAAGCCGCCCATCGCACTCTCGAAGGCATCTCGGGCTTGGGTAGCTGCCCTGCGGCCCATTGAGCGCCGGTAGGGGCCTTCCACCACGCCGGGAGCGAATGACGCGCAGCGCCCGCCATCCAGGCATTTCTGGTCACAGCAGTTGCGGGGAGCGGTGCCGTGCAGGCTCTGCCAATCCTGCTCCGCCTCGATCAGGGCCGTGGTGCGGTCGATGCCGAACCCGGCCACCAAACGGCTCGCACGGCGCTCGATCCAGTTGGGACGGTGGGCCGCCATCACTTCACCCCCTCGGCGCGTTTCTTGGTCATGAACAGCACCTTGGCGGCGATGGTCTCGATCAGCTTGGCGCTGAGCGGCACGGTGCCCATCCCGTAGTCCTTGATGGCGGGCACCAGGTTCTCGTTCAACACGCGGGCGCTGCCTTGGGAGTATTCCCACAGCGTGGCCAGCACTTCGTCGCTCAGGTCTTCCATGCCGAGCGCTGCACGGGCCATGTCGTCGGCGTCGTCGCGGCTGATCGCCTTGATCGTCTCGGGCCACATGCCGACGCGGCTGCGCACCTGGTCGAACTGGCCATGCTCGGGCTTGATCAGGCCGGTGAGCTTTTCCGTGCCGGCCAGCGCCACACCGATCATGGCCATGTCGCGGATGCGGCGCAGGTGCTGCAGCGCGCTGGCGCTCATGTTCTCGGCTTCGTCGGCAATGATCAGGTAGTTGGTTTCCTTGAGGACTCGCACCAGCTCGCGGAACTTGCGGTCAAGGCCGTTCGGGATGGCGTTGTTCAACTGCATGAGAAGCTCGGTCATCAGGACGCCGGGCGTCATGTTTGGGCTGACTTCGATCAGCAGCGTCAAATGGCTGGTGGCCGCGTATTCCTTCAGGAACCGGCTCTTGCCGACGCCGACGTAGCCCGTGATGACACCGAAGTTCTGGTGCTTGCGGGTGCGGTCGCACACCACCGACAGCAGCTTGTGCACGCTGCCTTTGACGTAGCCGGGCGTGCCGTCGTCCAGTCGCTCGGTCTCTGTGGCCAGCACGGCCTGCATGGTGTTGAGCTGGCGTGTGGGGCTGGTGGCGTACTTGCCAGACAACACCTGGCTCAGCGTGCCGTTGGGGATGCTCGACTTTTTGCAGAGCCAAGCCTTCGACTGTTTGTGATCCTCCAGCCACTTGTTGATGGCTGCGGCCTTGGCGGTGTCTTCTGGCGTATAGGCGCTGGTGACCTTCTTGCCCATGGCAGGAAGGGACGGCTGGACATTTGCGGGGGTGGTCATTTGTCTTTCCTCCAAGTGAGTAAATCGATCTCGAAAACTTCGGCCGACTGCACAGGGGCAGCGGTAGGGAGCGCGGGGCGCAGGGACTCGATGGCGGCCACCTGTGTCTCGGCTGTGATGGGGTCTGCACGGCGCTGGCGTACCTCCTCGACCTTGCGTTCGAGGCGCTTGAGCTGGCCCGCAGCGCGGCGGTCGCGGCCTTCCTCAAGACGGCTGGTGGGCAAGACGCCGATGGTGTTGGCCAGCAAGGCTTCCATGACGAAGCGGCCCTTCTCATCGAACAGCCAGACGCGGCTGTCGTCGAACAGGTCGTACTCGGCCTGCAGCTTCTTGCCGTCGAACAGGGCGAGGGCCTCGGCGAAGTAAAAGCGGTTGTGCAGGCGAATGCTCTGGCGCCCGACGCTGACCTCTTCACGCGGCCTGACGACGCTGTCCATGCTCAGCTCGACGCTGACCGGCTTGAGGCCTGCCCAGACCTGTGCCGGGGTACGACCACCGAGCTTGTCCTGCGGGGCGTTGTGATAGCCCTCCAGAAACTGCATGAAGCTGGTGACGTATTCGGCAAGGCTGGGCAGCTTGCGCGTCGGGTCTTTTTTGTTGAGATCAGCGCTCAGTCGGCGATTGGTCTCCGGCGCCATGTCGTCGCCGCAGTACACCTGGCCACCGGCAAAGAACTTGTCGTGCTTGTCGCGACAGGTGCGGAACCAGCGCTCAATCCAGCCCTTGCCGTGCGGATTGCCCGGCAGCGCGCTGATCATGCCGATGTCGAACCGGCTGTAAAAGCCGGTGACCTCGTCGCTGAGCATCTTGGAGCGGTAGCCCGCGCCCCGGTCAACGTACACCCATGCAGGGACGTGATCGTGCATGCGCAGGGCCTGGCTCAATGCAAACAGGGTGGACACGCCGCTTTCGCTTTCTGTGAACCACAGGCCAGCGATGTAGCCGCTCTTGATGTCGATGAAGGCCGTCAGCTCGGGGCGGTAAGGCTTGCCCGTGTTGGGGTGGCCGACATAGCAGTCAACGGTGTGGCCGTCGCCTGCGTATATCTCGCCGACCAGCACTTCCTCCAGGCTGCGCCGCTGAAATTTCTGGCGCCGGAGCTTGTGCAGGTGCGGGCCAATGCGGGCCGGGCTGAACTTGCCAAGGGTGGCAGGCATGGCTTTGAGGTAGCGCGCTACGCGGCTCTCGGTCACGTCTTCAAAGCCTTCTTGAATCAGCTTGAAAGCCACGTCGGCGTAGCCCGGCTTGCCCGGCAGGTTGTAGAGCGCGACGGCGCGCACTTCCCAGCCGTAGTCCTGACGGACCCGGCCTTTGTATTTCGGCAGCAACCCGGTCACGCCTTCCTTGCGGTAGGCAGACAGGGCGCGCTTGATCGTGGGCACGGAGACGGTCTCCCAGCCCACCAGCGTCATCAGGTGGCGCATGCGGCTGTCGAGCTTGCCCGCCGCTGACTGGCTGACGAACAGGGCTGCGACGTTGTTGATGCTCGCGCCACCGTCCACCAGCTCGTCCAGCGGCTTGAGCAGCGATTCGAGGAATCCGGCCACGCGCTTCTGATCTTCGTTTGCGCAGGCCCAGTGGTCGTCCGGGTTCAGCGCCGCAGGGAGGTCACTCATGTGTCGGATTTGTTTGGTCAATGCCTGAACTGAGCCCATGTGTTTCACCTATTGGGGGTGGGGTGGAACAGCCGGGCCTCAGGCCTTGGCCTGGCGGGATGAGCCTGGGCGGCGCGCATGGCACGTTCTTCCTTGCTCTTGTGGATGGGCGTTCGGTAAACGACCTCGACACCGCGCCGCGCGCAGCCCTCGACAAACTCGGGGGTGCAGTTCTCGCGGGCGTAGTCAACGACAATTTGCTTAGGCCTGGACTTGCTCATTTTTTGCTCCCTGGTGCCTCTGGTGCCTTAGCGGGGGCGGCCCTTGCCCTTGGGCTTGGCCTGGTCGCGTTCGTGCTTGCGCAGCGCCTCTTCGTGGCTGTGCAATGCGGTCAGCTGCGTCCAGTCTTCGGCGACACCCTTGATCTCAGATTCGTCAAGAAAGGCCAGCGCGTCGGGCTTGCTGGCAAGGCGTTCGGCCTGTTCGCCCATCGCCTCGACGTAGCTCTTGATGGAGCCGTCGATCAGCTCGCGAACAGCCATCAGACCGGACAGGCCAAGGCGCAGGGTCGGCTTGACCCACTCGCTGGCCTCGGCGTGGCCGCTCAAGGTCACGGCTTCGACGCCCACCGGGTACATGGACGTCACTGCCAGTTCTGCCTTTTTGACAAGGCTGGCCATTTCGGCGCGAATGTCGGCGATCACCAGCGGCACGCCTTGGTCGTCTTCGTCGCGCTGGTTGCGCTTCTTGAGCTTTTTCAGGGCACCGTCTCGCTCAGCCTCGGCCGTTTCCACCTGCACCGACAGGTCGGTGGCCTGAGCCTTCAGGTCGCTGATGCGCTGGCGTAGCTCACGCACGCTCAGGGCATCAAGATCGCCGGCTTCTTCGTCGCTCAAAAGGTCTTCAATGACAGCCGGGTCAGCGCTGGCCAGCATTAACACCTTGGATTTCGGCATGCTGAGCATGTCAGCCCGCTGGGCATCTGGCAGGCTGGTGGCGAACTTGGCCATGCGCATCAACTCTGATGCGCGCTGGCTTGAAAGACCCGTTTCTTCAAGGGCTGCGGTGAAGTCACCGTGCTCCAGCTCGCCCTTGACCGACAGCAACAAATAACCGGATTCAACAGCAAGGCGTGCGGCCATGTTGTACGAGACGACCGCCCGCGTGATGCGGTCAGCGGCCGGGCCACCGACGACGATGCCCATTTGCTGGGCGGCTTCGGCGTCTGCGGGGCTGAAATCAAAAGCCCGGACAGTCCGGGGATTTGCTTCGGTGACGGCTGTGGATGGTTTTTTTGCCATGATCACGCCGCCTTCTTGAGGCCGAAAGCCACGGCCACTTTGTGGCCTTCGCCGTAAAGGCCCTTATTCACGCCGCGCACCACCTCGGAGACGGTGCGGTAGTCGAAGTCGTGCTTGGCGGCGAACTGCTTGAGGGTCACACCCTTGGCCTGCAGCAGTTGCTTGGCCTCTTGCGGCGTCTTTGCGCGGATCGTGGGAACGTTCGCGTTTGTGGACATTTTCTGTTTCTTCATTTCCATATAGCCCTTTTTGTTGACAGTGGATTAGCTGTTATTGAACTGTTGTTGATCATAGTTCAACAAAACGGGTAACACAAGTGATTTGGTGCCTTTTTGTTGAATCGATGTGATCTAGTAACCGGAATGAAGTACTTGCGGGGGCTATGCAGACCGTTTTGTGGGTGCGATACTCTCGTTTTTGATTCACCGTGAATTAACCGTGAACGAACCACAAGAACAAACAGGGTCAACAAACGTGGGAATAGGTGAACGCCTGAGGGAAGAGCGCGAGCGGCTAGGTCTTGCGCAAAAAGAGTTCGGGACGAAATGCGGCGTAAGCAAAACGTCTCAGTTCAATTACGAGGTTGGAGAACGATCGCCAGACGGCGAGTACTTCTCCCTGGCGGACAGCCTGGGCGTTGATACCGCCTACGTGATCACAGGCAGGCGGTCCAAGGCTGCAGCAAACGACGACTTCGTGGTGATTCCCCGGCATGACGTTGCGGCCAGCGCTGGCCCTGGCGCGGTCAACGGTGAAGGCGCTGAAATATATGGGCTTTGCTTTCGCAAGAGCTGGTTAAACAAAAGAGGCCTGCAGGCTTCTCAGCTCCGGGTGATCGACGTGTCTGGAGATTCCATGACTGGCAAGCTGTCAGACGGCGACCAGGTGCTGATCGACATGTCGCAGACCACTCCAAAAAGCGGGTTCGCCTATGTGCTGCGACAGGGCGACGAACTGCTGGTGAAATACGCGCAGTTGCTGCCCGACGGCATTCTGCGAGTGAGCAGCGAGAACCAGTCTTACCGACCATATGACATCGATCTGAGCAAGACGACGGATGTATCTATCCTTGGCCGCGTTGTGGCCTCAACTCATGAGTGGTAATTTTTAAGGGAAATAGCCATGGCAGATAACATTCAAAGCGGGCAATCGCTGCAACCAATCACGAAAAAAATCATTACGGCGGCCATTGGTGCGGCCGTCGGTTTGCTGTTGTATTACCTATTTGTCCTTGGCCCAAAAAACCAGGCTCAACAGCCGCCCACTTCGTTGCAATCTGCCGCAGTTGTTCGTGAACACAATTACGACTTGAAGGAGGGCGTGGACTATGGTTACACCGTGCTGCTCACTGATGACCAGCGAAAAGCAGGAAAGGCCAGTGCAGAAATTGTGATGTTCAGCTATGCCGGCCAGCGCGACGGCAAGCATCAGATACACGCGAGGCAGACCAGTATTTTGACGGCTTATGAGTGCGCCGCACCCTGCGAGATCATCAAGGTGATTAGCGCCATGGATATTGATGGACTACGCAAAACAGTGAATGTTGATCGCCTACGGCCCAGCCCGAACATGATTGCAGCTCTGGCGCTGCAAGACGCCATGACAGGCAAGCTAGAGCCTTACGCTGAGTACCAAGGTAAGCAGCGGTATGGACTGTGGGTCGATGAGCGGCAAGGCATCGTGCGTACCGCCTTAAGGTGAACTCGTGATCCGACCATGGAAATATTAGGGGTCATGTTCTCGCAGGGTGAGCTTTGGATTCTGAGCCTGCTGAGTTTGCCGATCACGGCGCTACTCTCTTACCGCATTGGCTTGAACCAAGCGGCGGTGGGTCGGCGGGCGGCGGCTGCTGCCACTTTCAGGATTGCCCTGAATCGAGCGAAGGAAAATCTCCCGCCGATAGACCAGCACTGGACAGCCGGTGGCTTGCATTATTTGGTCGAGCCGTTGCTGAAAAGCGTGCGCCCCGCGATAAATGACTTTCATCCATATCTGACCAAGAAGGCCGGCAATGCATTGCTGCGCACATTTGGGAAATTGGAAATGCATTGCGGCACCCAAATGAACTCCCTGAAATGGGCAATTGAATACCACGGCGCTGTGGGCTCGCCCCTGACGGGATGCGTTACGCCAAGCAACGACTGTTTGATTTAATTGAAGAGTTGAAAGCACAAGCGCCAGACAAGTAGCCCCTCTGGTGAAATGCTTCACCAAGATTAAAGCGCGCTGATTCCAGACACTGAGGGCTCTCATCGAAGAGCCCTCTTTAACGTCTGGAGTCAATCATGTTCTCAAACTTCCGCGCATGCTGGTCTGGCTGGTGCTGACCATTGTGCTGATGGGTCTGGCGCTTCTGCTGCAAGCCGAGGCGCCGGGCAACTTGGTCGCTGTCACGCTCTACAAAGCGCACTTGCTCTCACTCGGCGGCTGGGGCGGCTATTGGCTCGACCGGGCGCTCTTTCCCCACGCCCGGCCGCATGAGCTGGCCGAACTGCTCGACGCTGACGCGGCCGCCCGCATGGCGTATGCAGCCTATTGCCGAACTGGTGGAGGCAAGACCTTTGACGGTAAGCCGTTGCCGACTTATGAAGTGCTGGGCGCGGACCGCCAGGCCTGCTGGGAAAGCGCGGTAACCGCCGTCTTTTCTGACCGAGATTGCGCCCGCGCCTTCGACCTGGCCGAGCTTCGCCGCGCCGTAATCGTCGCGGCTTGCCTGATCACTGTCGGGTTGGGGGCATAAGTGGCCAAGCCCCGCATGAAGCTGGCCGCCCGCATGGCCCTGTGGTTCCACATAGGCCTGGCGCTACTGATGCTTTGCGCGTTCATGTCCGTGGCTTGTGCTCAAGGCATCCCAAGGGACGCCCAGCGTCATCAGGCCACGCTCAAGCGCGAGGCACAGCGCGTCTGGGGCCTTAATGCCCCTGTGGCCACCTTTGCCGCACAAGTCCATCAGGAGAGCCGCTGGCGCGAGGATGCGCGGTCCCCGGTGGGTGCGGTAGGCCTGGCGCAGTTCATGCCCGCAACCAGCAACTGGATCGGCGGCCTGTATGTCAGCCTGGGCGACCGGGCGCCGACAAACCCCACCTGGGCACTGCGCGCACTCGTCACCTATGACCGATGGCTGGCCGACCGCATCAAGGCGGTGGACGACTGCGAGCGCATGGCCTTCACCCTGAGTGCCTACAACGGCGGCCTGGGCTGGGTTTACAAGCGCCAGAGGCTCTCAAAGGAGCCGGGGCGGTGCCTTGACGCCACTTGCACGATCAACCCCGGCGTGACCCCTGCCAGTCAGCGCGAGAACCAGCATTACCCCGAAGTCATCCTGCGGCGATATGAGCCGCTGTATGCGGGCTGGGGTGCGGGGAGCTGCTCATGAAGACCTGGGTGAAGTGGTGCATCGCTATAGCTGTCATCGCCTGTCTGGCTGCTATCGGCCGCGCAGAAGTGGCGCTGTACGAACACGGCAAAAAGGTGGGCAAGCAGGAATGCGAAGAGGCACACACCAAGTCCGACAAAAAGCAGCAGTCCAAGGCCAACGCCAAAACAAAGGGCGACCTCAAGCGTGCCGACGCCTCTGGCAACGCGCAGGAAAAAGGCCGCGCTGCCGTCGATCAGTTTTTTGAACAACTTACGAAGGATTCAAGCCATGAAGCTGCTGACTCTGTTGATAGTTGCGTGCTGCCTGACGCTCGGCTGCGCCGGTGGAACTCAGCCAACGCCGGACGCGTCGATACAGCCGATCAAGGTGGCGCCGCCCGCGAACTTGACACAGGCACCGGCCCCGCTGCCACAGGCGGCAACGGGCAAGGTGCCCGATCTGGAGGCGAATCACCGTCTGGTGGCCAAGGCGTACCACCAGCTCGCAACGCAGATGTGCAATCTGCTGGACTTTCTGGAGGTCAATCGTGAGCAATGCAACCAGTGGCGCACAACGAATGAACTACGTTGAAGCGCGCAGCCACATCAAGACTGGCGATCTGATCGCTCTGCGCACCACGCACGGCGGCTTTCCAGCCCTGGTGCGGTGGTTCACCAAGTCGCCCTATACGCACACCGCGGTGGCGCTGTGGATGTGCGACCGGCTGATGATGATTGAAACACGCATCGTCGCTGGCATCGTGCCCATGAGCCAGTTGGGCGACACCGATTTTGACGTGATCCGCTGCCCGGTGGCTGACCCGGAATATGTCTTTATCGAAGCCTTCAACATTCTGGGCACGCCGATCAATTACGACTTCATTGACCTGCTGCGCATCGCGGCCAGGTTGAAGCTGGGCTGGAAAGCGCCGGACGCTGACGACGGCCGCAAGGTCTGCTCGGCGCTGTCGGCGGCGGTGTATCGCCTTGCTGGCTGGAATCCGGCAGGTTTGCCCGGCATCCCCGCTCCGTGCGAGGTGGTTGCCGCTGCCGGACCTGTTGCCATCGAGGTGCGCAACGGTGGATGAAAAGTATTTGGAACAGGCGTCAGCGCTGGAGCAATCCCAGCGCGACACCCAAGTGCGACACGCTCAGGCCCAACTGGAAGGTGAAGGCCAGATCGATTGCGCGTCCTGCAGCAAACCCATCCCCTGTGACCGGCGCAAGGCAGTGCCGGGAGCGATTCGCTGCATCCATTGCCAGTCAACTTTTGAAAAATCCAAAGGACGCGGTTTATGAGTGATCCAAACCAGCAATTGCTGCAGCAGATGGGAGAGGTGCAGGGGCAGCTCAAACTGATGATGCAAGTCATCCAATCGAACCATGATTCGACACACCAGCGCATCAACGACTTTCGGCACGCTATTGAGGGCCGCCTGACTGGTGTGGAAGCTCGTGTGGGCGTGATCGAAAAGAACGAACGCGGCACAGCCATGCGCGTAGCAAGCGGCGGTGCCCTCGCAGGCGCTGTAGTGGCGGCTGCTATCGAAGCCATCAAGATGGCGAACAGGTAAGCAGATGGCTCACGACAAAACCACACGCGGCAAGGTGCGCGGCAAATACCTGCAGGGCATGCCTCTGACCGGCGCCGCCGAGCTGTGCGGGGTGTCGTACAACACCGCCCGAAACTGGAAGCGCACGGCCGCTGACGAAGGCGACGATTGGGACTTGGCCAAGAACGCCCGCCGCATGAGCAAGGGCGGCATGGAGGAAATGGCCAATGAGGTGCTGGGCGGCCTGTCCGAACAGTTCCTGGCCACCATCGAAGCCATTAAAGCCGACCCAAAAATGCCCGCTGACAAGCGCGCCGACATTCTGGTAAAGCTGATGGACGGCTTCAACAAGGCCATCGGCGCCGCGTCCCGCGCCATGCCCAATGGCAACCGCCTGGCCGTGGCCATGGACGTGCTGAAGTTCATGACCGTTTTCATCGGCAAGAATGCGCCCAAGCTGCAGAAGCAATTTATCGAATTGGCCGAGGCCGCGGGGCCGGAGTTCGTCGCCGAATTTGGCTCAGGGAATTAAGCGATGGCCAAGCAGCAAAAGCTAAAGGACAAAGATTTTCTCGCTGAACTGGCGGGCTTTGCCGAGCAGCAGCGCGTGATGATCGAGGCCGAGTGCGAGGGCTTTGCCACGGACTATTCGGCGCGGGACATGCGGCGCACCAGGGCGCAGTATGACTATGAGTTCTTCTGCCGCACGTACTTCCCGCACTACGTCAAAAGCGAATCATCGATCTTTCAGGCGTGGCTTTACAAATACCTGCCGATCCTGGTGGACAAGGCCACCGGCCAACTGGTCAACTTGTCGGCGCCGCGTGGCGAGGCGAAGTCTACGCTGGGCACGCAGCTCGGAACGATCTGGCTGGTGGTCACCGGTCGCAAGAAGTTCATTCCCATTGTCATGGACTCATTGGGCCAGGCCGCGACCATGCTGGAGGCCGTCAAGGTCGAGCTGGACAGCAACCCGCGTTTGGCGATGGACTTCCCCGAAGCCTGCGGCGCCGGCCGCGTGTGGAATGCCGGCGTTATCCTCACCAAAAACGAAGCCAAGATTCAGGCGTTCGGCTCGGGCACGCGGATGCGCGGCCTACGCCACGGCCCCCATCGCCCCGACTTCGTCTGGCTGGACGATATCGAGAATGACGAGAACGTGCGCAGCAAGGAGCAGCGCGATAAGGTCGAAAAGTGGGTTAAGAAGGTCGTGCTGCCGCTCGGCCCGCCCGACGGCTCGCTGGATGTGTTCTACCTGAACACGATCCTGCACTATGACTCGGCCGCAAACCGCTTTCACAGCAATCCCCAGTGGCGCACGCGCAAGAAGTTCAAGGCTGTCATTCGCTGGCCCGACCGCATGGACCTGTGGCAGAAGTGGGAGGAGCTGTTCATCAATCAGGAGGTGCCGGACGAGGCAGACCCGGACGATGAAGAGCGGGAAACCGAAGCGGACGCCTTCTACCGGGAAAACAAGGCCGACATGGAGCGCGGTGCGATTGTTAGCTGGCCGACCATGCGCCCGCTGCTGCGGCTTATGCAGATTCGGGCGGGCGACCACCACACCTTCGATTGCGAGTATCAGAACGACCCGAGCAATGAAGAGGCGTCGTTCTTTTCAACGATGCAGTACTGGGTGCAGCCGTCTCGCGATTGGATTTTTTACGGGTCGCACGATCCCAGCCTGGGCAAGAAAAACACCAATAAGCGAGACCCGTCCGCAACGCTGGTGGGAGGGTTCGACCGCAATCATGGAATTCTCGATGTGATCGAAGCCAAAGTGGCCCGCCGCACTCCTAGCCTGCAGATCAGCCACGTCATCGAATTTCAGCGTGAGTACGGGTGCCTGGTGTGGGCCTTCGAGGCCGTCCAGTTTCAGGAGTTCATGCGGCAGGAGCTGGTCAAGCAGTCCGCAATCATGGGCGTCCCGGTGCCAGCCATGCCGGTGATCCCGCACACCGACAAGGACCTGCGGATTGAGTCGCTCAGCCCGCACGTCTTTAACGGACTGATCCGCTTCAGCCAGGCGCACACGGTCTTAAACACCCAGCTGAAGCATTGGCCCGAGGCCGACCACGACGATGGCCCAGACGCGCTGGAAATGCTCTGGAAGATATGCGTCGCACGCGCTGGCGGCATTCCCCGAATCAAAACCGGCCCCCGAAAAGGAAATAAAAAATGAGTACCCTCCGTGGCCTGATCCAAGGCGTCAAAGGCTGGCTGGGCAAACCGCTTGCCACCGCCGAAACCGACCCTGAGCGCTTTCTTTCCTCCCTGGCCATGCTGCCTAATCCTGACCCGATCTTGCGGGCCATGGGCAAGACCGATGTTGTCTACCGTTCCATCATGGCGGACAGCCATGTAATCGGCGAGATTCGCTCCATTCGTGGTTCTTTTCGCTCGCATGAATACCGCCTGAAACTCGGCGCGCAAAACGACCCCAAGGCGGCCGCAGCGATGGAGCTGTGCCAGAGCTGGATGCAGAGCGGCCCGCCTAACAAGGTGGCCGACTGGATGGAGGTGATGTGGCAGATGTGCTCCTGCATCTTGACCGGCTACAAGGCCCACGAGCTGGTCTGGAACATTAACGCCGCCGGGAAGCTGGTGCCCAGCGAAGTCGCCGATCTCCCAGGCCGCCGCATTCATTTCGACTCATCCGCCAACCCGCTGCTGGTCAGCCGGGCCGCGCCCATGGGTGCGCCCGTCGAGCCCTACCAGTTCGCCATTTCGCGGCACATGGCCACCACGGACAACCCATACGGCATGGCGCTGCTGTCCAGTTGCTTTTGGCCGTGGACCTTCAAAACTGGTGGCTGGCGCTATTTCGTCAAGTACTGCGAGCGCCACGGCCTGCCTTGGCCTGTCGGCCGATACCCAGTCGGGACGGGAGAAAAGGAACAGGATCAGCTCGCCGATGCTCTGGCCAGCATGGTCGAATCCGGCTACCTGGTGGTGCAGGAGGGAACGGGCATCGAGTTGCTGGTGCCGCAGGGCGGCTCTGGTGCGGCACCACAGCAGGCCCTAATCAGCCTGGCCAACCGGGAAATGAGCAAGGCCCTGACCAGCCAGGCCATGATCGGCGAGCAGATGGAAGTCGGCTCACGCGCCGCAGCCGACACCGCCCAGGTCCGACAAAACAGCGTGCATGACTCCGACCGCGACATCGCGGCGTCCAGCATGAGCCAGATTTTTCGCTGGATCACGCTGTTCAACTTCGGTGAAGGTATTGCACCGCCGACCCTGGAGTTTTTCAAGCAGGAAGATGCCGGCAAAGACCGCGCAGAGACTTACGACGTGGCACGCAAGGCCGGCGCCAAGCCATCGCGCAAGGCCATGCTGATCGAACTGGGCATTCCAGAAGCCGAGGACGACAGCGATGCGCTTTTGCCCGATGCCAGGCCCGAGGTAAAGCCTCCACAGCCCACCGGCAAGCCAGACCTGAAGGCGGTTAACTTTTCGAAGGTTCCCGGCTTCAGCTTCGCCAGGGAAGCGGGCATGACGGACGACCAGGCGCAGCAACTGGCAATCGACGCCGCCGATCAGGTCATTGCCGACCAAATGATTGAGCCGATTGCGAACATGCTGGCCCAGTTCGAACGCGACGGCAAGACGCTGGCTGAGTTCAGCGCCGCGCTGCAGGACGTGGTCGGCCAGATGGACGATCAGGGCCTGCGCGAGGTGCTTGACCAGGCTATGACCTATTCCTTTCTGCGTGGCGTGGCCACGAATGCACCATGAAACGCATCTACATTGCTGGCCCGATGACCGGGTTGCCGGAATTCAACTATCCGGCATTTAACGCAGAGGCCGGGCGCCTGCGTGCGCTGGGCTATCACGTAGAAAACCCAGCCGACAACCCCGTGCCGCCTTGCAAGTCGTGGGCCGGATACATGCGGATGGCCATCGCGCAATTGGCCACCTGTGATTGCGTCGCGCTTCTGCCCGGCTGGGAGACGTCCAAAGGCGCAAGCGTTGAGCATCGCCTTGCGCACGATCTGGCCTTGCGCGTAGTCAAGGCTGGCGATATCTGCGAAGGGCCGCATGCCTGATCAGGTCGCCGCTCGCGAGTTTGGCGTCCAATTCAAGGGGGCCATCGATAACCTTAAAGGCAAGCTGCCCGAGAGTACAACGGCATGGGATGACCTGGCCGGGCCGGTGCATGGCAAAGTCTTTGCCATCGCGGGGGGCGACGAACACCGATCTGGTCGCCGACATTCAAAAATCGCTGGTCGGCGCCCTCGAAAAGGGCTCCACGATTACCCAATTCCGCAAGGACTTTGACGCCGCTGTGCAGAACCACGGATGGACGTACAAAGGCAAGCGCGGCTGGCGTACCTCGGTCATTTTTGACACCAACATGCGCAGCTCCCATATGGCCGGGCGTTGGGAGCAACTGCTGGCCAACAGTGGCAGCAGGCCATACCTTGAATACCGGACGGCTGGCGATTCTCGCGTCAGGCCACAACACGCGGCATGGAATGGGCTAGTTTTCCCCATCGGCGATGCCTTCTGGCAAACACACTACCCGCCCAACGGCTGGCGCTGCCGGTGCACGATCCGCGCCTACAGCGAGGACGACCTGAAGGCATTGGGGACAAAGCCCAGCGCACCCTTCAATCTGAAAACTCGCACTGTTGTCAGTCAGGACGGCGAGATAAAAGACCAGGTGCCGGTCGGCATCGACCCTGGCTGGGATCACAACGTCGGCCAGAGCTGGTTAAGCCCCGAGCTGGCGCTAGGCCAAAAGCTGGCCGCGTTGCCGCGCTACTTGCAGGGGCCGATGGTCGATAAAACCATTTCACCGGCCTATCAAAAGGTCTTAAATGACGATTTCAAAGCCTTTCGAAACGTCATTAAAACCGACAAGGTCGCACGCGGAAACGCACAGATCGTGGGTTTTCTGGACAGCCGCACGCTGGCCGCGCTCTCCGAGCATGTGCCTACGCTGGCATTGGAGACAACCGCCGTCGCAGTCTTGGACAGCAAAACGGTCCATTTAACTGGCGCCCACAAGGCCGCTAAGGGCGCGCAACTCTGGCCAGCCGACTGGATCGACGCGCTTCCCGAGAATGTCAGGAACTATCGGGCGGTGCTTTGGGACACTAAAAACGGCACGCTGGTGGTTGTGCCGTTCGGGCAAGCAACGAATTGGGCGGGGGTTCTGGGCGACAGCGTGGCAAAGATCGTCCTGCGTCCGAACGTAAAGACCAAGGCCGGGCTGGCGGCATCGGTGGTCAGTTTGGGATCGTCGCCGCGCGGCGACTTGTTGAAGTCCGGCCAGTACAAGCTGCTGGTCGGGAAGCTATGAAAGGGGCCGGGAGGGTCGCAAGTTCCTCATAATCACGCAAAGGCTGCGTGGGGCATGGTGCTTTCCAGTCCACCGGCTTGATTAAATTTTAGGTCAGCCGGGAAGTTCTGGCAATTTCCAGACTTCAATTGCTCAGCTTGTTGTTATTTTTCGGGCAATTAATCAGCTTTTGCGCGCCGATTTTTGTCACTGACTGGATCAAAACAAACGTTTTCGTTTCAGCAGGCCAAAAGCCCGTAAACCCTTGATTCCATGCCGTTTTCCGGCGTTTTTTTGCCCGTTTGTTTTTGGATCAATTCAAACATCACCCCCCTTGTGCTGGCCGGCCAGATTCCCCTGGCCGTGGTGGACCTGCCGGCCGCGCTGCAACACATCAAGGCCGGCAAGCTGGTGGCCTATGCCGTGACCAGCCCGCAACGCCTGCCCATGCTGCCCGATGTGCCCACGGTGTCCGAAGCCGGACTCAGCGGTTATGACTCGACCGGCTGGTTTGGCGTGGTGGCACCGGCCGGCACCCCGGCCGCGGTGGTCACCCGCCTGAACAAGGAGATCACGGCCGCGCTCAAGGAGAACGACCTGGTGAGCGGCATGCGCAACCTGGGCGTGGAACCGGCGCCCAGCACGGTGGCCGAGTTTGACGCCTACATCAAATCCGAGACCACGAAATGGGCCCGGGTCATCAAGCTCTCGGGCACCAAGATCGACTGAAAGAACGCCATGTCTGCTGAACTGAACACCGAAGTCCTGATCGTCGGCGCCGGCCCCGTGGGCCTGACGCTGGCCATGGACCTGGCCTCGCGCGGCATCCCCGTGGTGATTGCCGAAATCCGCCGTTACGCGGAGCCACCCAACGTCAAATGCAACCACGTGGCGGCCCGCACCATGGAGCAGTTCCGCCGCCTGGGCGTGGCGCACAAGTTGCGCGATGCCGGCCTGCCGGCCGACTACCCGAACGACGTGGTGTTTCGCACCAGCGTCACCGGCACCGAACTCACGCGCATCCCCATCCCCTGTCGCCAGGACCGCTACAGCGAAACCGAAGGTCCCGACGCCTGGTGGCCCACGTCGGAACCGCCGCACCGCATCAACCAGATTTTCCTGGAGCCTATCTTGCTGGAACACACGGCCGGGCTGCCCGGTGTGACGCTGCTCAACCGCACGCAGATCCAGAGCTTCACCCAGGATGCCGACGGCGTGACCGCTGTGGCCACAGACCTCGATACCGGCGCTACACGCCGCATTCGTTGCCGCTACATGGTCGGCTGCGACGGCGGCGGCTCCACGGTGCGCAAGCAGATAGGCGCCAAACTCGAAGGCACAGCCGTGATCCAGCGCGTGCAGTCCACCTATATTCGCGCCCCCCAGCTGGCCGCAATGATCCCGGGCAAACGCGCCTGGTCTTATTATTCGATGAACCCGCGACGCTGCGGCACCATGTTTGCGATTGACGGCCACGAAACCTGGCTGGTGCACAACCACCTGAATGCGGAAGAGCCCGAGTTCGACTCGGTGGACCGCGACCAATCCATCCGCGACATCCTCGGCGTGGGTCCCGATTTCAACTACGAGATCATCAGCAAGGAAGACTGGGTTGGCCGCCGCCTCGTGGCCAATCACTTTCGTTCCGGCCGGGTGTTCCTGGCCGGCGATGCGGCGCATTTGTGGGTGCCTTATGCCGGCTACGGCATGAATGCCGGCATTGCCGATGCGATCAACCTGTCCTGGTTGCTTGCGGCCCGGCTGCAAGGCTGGGGTGCAGAGGCCATCCTCGATGCCTACGAAGCCGAACGTCAGCCGATCACCGGACAGGTCTCTCAATTCGCGATGGACCACGCACAGAAAATGATCAAGGCCCGCCGCGCAGTACCCGCCAACATCGAACAGGCAGGCCCAGCAGGCGACGCGCTACGCACCGAGATTGGGCAAGAGGCCTACGACCTGAACGTGCAGCAGTTTTGCTGCGCCGGTCTGAATTTTGGCTACTACTACAGCGACTCCCCCATCATGGTGGAAGATGGGGAAACACCGCCGGTCTACACCATGGGCGCGTTCACGCCGTCCACGGTGCCTGGTTGCCGCGCCCCGCACTTCTGGCTGCGCGACGGCCGCTCGCTGTACGACGCTTTTGGCCCGGGCTACACGCTTCTGCGGTTTGGCAACGGGGGGGAAATCTCGGCGCTGGTACTGGCGGCGCAGGCCCGCGGTGTGCCGCTCACGGTGCTGGACGTGGATGCGCCGGACGTTCCCGACGCCTACCACCACCGCCTCGTGTTGTGCCGCGCCGATCAACATGTGGTCTGGCGCAGTGATCACGCGCCAGACCAACCGGCCGCGCTGATCGACGTGTTGCGTGGCGCCGGTCGCGTGGCACTGCAGTTGGCGGCCTGATCGGGGTCGCCCGGGCAGCAACCTGCGGCGACCACGTACGCCGACCTGCAGCCAAGCAGGTATAACCCTGCGATGACTTCAGATTTTTCCAGCGATTTACCGCCCGACCTCCAGCGCCTGCAAACCAGCGCCACCCGTCTTGAAACCCCTTGCGGCGCCGGTACCATGGTCTGGCATGTCTGGCGCCCGAACCCGGCCCAGGCCTTGGCCGAGCACCCGCCTGTCGTGCTGCTACACGGCGGCAGCGGCAGCTGGACGCACTGGCTGCGCAACATCGAACCCCTGGTGCGCGCCGGCCGCGAGGTCTATGCGGCCGACCTGCCGGGTTTTGGCGACTCGGCCCCACCCAGCACCGGAACCGACGCCGACGCCTTGCCGGCACCAGTCGAAGCCGGTTTGCAAATCCTGCTGGGCGAACGTGCTTGCGACCTGGTGGCGTTTTCTTTTGGCGGCATGGTCGCCGGTTTTCTGGCCGCGCAGTTTCCCGCGCGGGTGCTGCGCCTGGTGCTGGTGGGCGCGCCCGGCCTGGGGGTGGCGTCGCGCAACACCGTCACGCTCACACCCTGGCGCCATCTCAGCGACCCGGCGGAACGCCAGGCCATCCACCGCCACAACCTGGCCGCGCTGATGTTGTACCGGCCCGAGGGCCATCAGTACGCTGGCGCTGCGTATCCACACCGACAACACCTTGCGCGACCGCATGAAGGGGCGCAGGCTGGCTTATACCGACGCGCTGGCGCAGGCGCTGACCCGGGTGTACTGCCCGGTGTTTGCGATCTACGGCCGTGAAGACGCCTTGTACCGCCAGCGCCAGGACATCCTGGCCCAGGCCCTGCAAGCCGCGCCTAACTTCCAGGGCCTGCAGTGGATAGAAGACGCCGGCCACTGGGTGCAGTTCGAGCAGGCGCCGGTATTTGATGCCACGCTGCTGGCCGTGCTGAACAACCCTCTGCCCGACTCGCTACCAAATCAATAGCTGCTTGCGTCCGTCCTATCTGGGCTGGAGGCCTATTTCATTCATAATTGCGCCAGACCAGCCCGCCCAGCAAGCCTCGGCGATTGCCGCCGCCGCCAGCCCTGACCATAATCAGGGCGTGCGCCACCCGCCCCTCACGTCATGACCCGTCCGACCGATCCCCCCGATTCCCCCTCCACCCCGCAGCGGCCGACGGCCCGTTTCATGTTGGCCCATCCGGCCCACCTGATTGCGCTGGGTTTTGGCTCCGGCCTGAGCCCGGTCGCGCCCGGCACCGCCGGCACCCTGTGGGCCTGGCTGGCTTTTGTGGTGATGGCGCCCTGGCTGACGGCTGCGCAAATGGGGCTGGTGATTGCGGCCTCGTTGCTGGTCGGCTGGTGGGCTTGCACCGTGACCGCCAAAAACATGCGGGTGCTGGACCCCGGCAACATCGTCTGGGACGAGGTGGTGGCCTTCTGGCTGGTCTTGTGGCTGATCAGCCCCACCGGTTTTTGGGCCCAGTTGGTGGCCTTTGGTCTGTTCCGGTTTTTTGATGCGGTCAAACCCGGTCCGGTGGCCTGGGCCGACCAGGCCTTCAAAGGCTTCAATGCCCGCGGCGGTTTCGGCATCATCTTCGACGACCTGGTGGCCGCGGCCTGCACGCTGCTGGTGATGGCGCTCTGGCGTTTCTTCATATGACCGCCCCACCGCTATCAAATTCAGAGCTACCTACAATTGTCCTGGTCGGGCTGGTGGCCGATTTGATGCTGAACAAACACTGGTTGCTGGCCACTGCCGAAAGTTGCACAGGCGGCATGATCGCCGCCGCCTGCACCGATCTGGCCGGTTCCAGCAACTGGTTTGAGCGCGGCTTGGTGACTTACTCCAACGAGGCCAAAACCGAGATGCTGGGTGTGGATGCGGCGCTGATCGCCACCCACGGCGCCGTCAGCGAGCCGGTGGCGCGCGCCATGGCGCAAGGCGCGATCACCCATTCCAAAGCCCAAGTGGCGGTCGCCGTCACCGGCGTGGCCGGCCCGAGTGGCGGCAGCCCTGAAAAACCGGTGGGCACGGTCTGGTTCGGCTTCATGGTGGATGGCCAACTCAGCAGTGAAATGAAATACTTCGACGGCGACCGCGCCGCCGTGCGTGCCGCCACCGTGCACCATGCCTTGCAGCGGCTGCTGCAATTGCTGGCTTAAGCCGCCGCGCCATGCCCCAGCACACAACCCTGGCGGGATAACGACTGCGGGCGCCGGGGCACAATGGCCGTTTCAGAAAACAAACTCAGGAGTTTTTGTGCGATCCATCCTCTGTGCCAGTCTTTGTTCCCTCATGCTTCTGCCTGCCGCCTGGGCCCAAACCGATGCGGCCGCACTGGCGGCCAAAGAAGCCGGCGCCAGCGTCAGCCCCAGCGGCCTGGTCTACCGTTCACTGAAAGAAGGCAGCGGCGCCAGCCCGGCTGCAACCGACACCGTCAAGGTCCATTACCGCGGCACCTTCCCGGGCGGCAAGGAGTTTGACAGCTCTTATTCACGCAACGAGCCCACCGAGTTCCCGCTGAACCGCGTGATCGCCTGCTGGACCGAAGGTGTGCAAAAAATGAAAGTCGGCGGCAAGGCCAAACTCACCTGCCCGCCAGCGATTGCTTATGGCGCACGCGGCGCCGGTGGCGTGATCCCGCCGAATGCCACGCTGGAGTTTGAGATCGAGTTGCTGTCCGTTAAGAAGTAGCCCCCACGGTCGTTCACTTCGTGTAACTCCCTGCCCCCCGAGGGGGCCGCTGCGCCTACGGCCCGGCGAAGCCGGTTCCGCGGCCCTGGCTGGCTTAAGGAATCCGAGCGCTGAATGCTTGCCTCAGCCCTGCAGGCTGGCGGTGATTTCGTAAGAACGCAGGCGCGCATGGTGGTCGAAAATTTGCGAGGTGATCATCAGCTCGTCGGCGCCGGTACGGTCCACAAAGGCCTGCAGGCCGCGCCGCACGGTCTCGGGCGAACCAATCGCGGAGCACGACAAGGTCTGCTCCAGAATCGCGCGTTCGGGTGGCGTCAGCCGCTCTTCGTACGCGTCCACCGGCGGCTGCAAACGCGAAGGCCGGCCGCTGCGCAGGTTGACAAAAGCCTGCTGCATCGACGAAGACAGGAAATGCGCTTGCGCGTCGGTATCGGCGGCAAACACATTGAAGCCCAGCATCACGTGCGATTTGGCCAGTTGCTCCGACGGCTTGAAACGGCTGCGGTAAACCTCGATCGCCTGCATCATCTGCGCCGGCGCAAAGTGCGAGGCAAACGCAAAGGGCAAACCCAGTTCGGCCGCCAGTTGCGCACCGAACAGGCTGGAGCCCAGAATCCAGACCGGCACCTTCAGGCCGGCGCCAGGCACGGCCCGCACACGCTGGCCTTCGGCCACCGGTTCGAAATAATGCATCAGCTCCACCACATCCTGCGGAAACTCGTTCGGGTCGGCATTGAGGTCGCGCCGCAAGGCCCGTGCCGTGGCCTGATCGGACCCCGGCGCCCGCCCCAGGCCCAGGTCGATGCGGCCGGGGAACAGGGATTCGAGGGTGCCGAACTGCTCGGCAATTACCAGCGGTGAATGGTTGGGCAACATCACACCGCCGGCACCGACCCGTATGCGCGAGGTACCGCCCGCCACATGGGCAATCACCACCGCCGTGGCGGCGCTGGCAATACCGGCCATGCCGTGGTGTTCGGCCAGCCAGTAACGCTGATAGCCCCAGCGTTCGGCATGTTGCGCGAGATCAAGGGTGTTGCGCAGGGATTGCGCGGCGTCACCGCCCTCCACGATGGGGGAGAGGTCCAGAACGGAAAAAGGAATCATGCTGTGCAGATGGGTGGTTTTGAAGCTTTATCAATGCCTGGGTCACACCCCGGCACGCTGCGAAAAAAGAGTCTAGCCATGGCTGCGGCCGTTTGTCAGGCCGGCAGTCCTGCCCCTGCTGGGGCCAGGGCTTCAACGGGGCTGGTGTACCGTCGGGTCCGGTTTGTGCCGCATTGTGGCCAGATAGGCCTTGATATCCTCCACCCGCGCCCCGACCGCATCGACGCTCGCACGCAACTGCTGGGCGGTGCAACCCAGCTTTTCGCCCCAATAGAGCTCTTCCCAGGCGTCATATACGTTGACGCGCTGGCGGTCAGCCGGTTCGCGATAAGGGGGCGGGTTGCTCATGTCATTTCTCCATGAAAAAATCGTCCAGAATTATTTATACGCCCTGAGCGTGGCAAGGCCAAGCGGTGCCAGCCTACAAAGCGTGTAGGCCTCCCAGGCAGGGAAATGCGCCACCACGTACGCCCCAGGCGGTGTACTATTTCCCGAGCCCAAACCGGTCCCCGGCCCTTTTGACGACAACTGACGAAAGTTTGTTCATGCCTGCCAACCAGCACACCATCGAGAAGCTTTACGACGCCTTCGCGCACCTGGACCCGGGCACCATGGCCCAGTGTTATGCCGCCGACGCCTCGTTTGACGACGAGGTTTTTTCGCTGCGTGGTCATCAGCAGGTGACCGGCATGTGGCACATGCTTTGCGACGCCACCCAGGCCAGCGGGCGCGAGGTCTGGCGGCTGGACTACAGCGGCATCAGCGCCGATGCGACCAGCGGCCAGGCCCATTGGGAGGCCGACTACCGCTTCAGCGCCACCGGCCGCATGGTGCACAACGTGGTCAACAGCCGCTTCACCTTCGATGCGCAAGGCCTGATCCGCACCCAGCTCGATGCTTTCGACTTCTGGGCCTGGTCGCGCCAGGCACTGGGTACACCTGGCCTGCTGCTGGGCTGGACCCCGTTTCTGCGCAACAAGGTGCGGGCACAGGCCGCGGCCAACCTGCAGAAATACCTCGACAACAAGAATTGAGGCCCCCATGCTTGTCACTTCGTGTACTGCGCTGCCCCCCGAGGGGGCTGTGCTTGCTTGGGGCGGCCCGGCGCGGCGCACTGTCACTAGCCCCGGACGGAACTGACCATGGCCTCCACCCTGCCCAATGCCTGGTTTGAAGGTTTTGAAGCGCGCGACTTCGAAGTCAACGGCACCTCCATATTCGCGCGTTTTGGTGGCAATGTGGCGGGACCGGCCTTGTTGCTGCTGCACGGTTTTCCGCAAAGCCATGTGATGTGGCACCGCGTGGTGCAGGCGCTGCAGGCGCGCTTTTTATCGTCCTGCCGGACCTGCGCGGTTACGGCGACTCGTCCAAGGTGGCCGGCCTGCCCGACCACAGCAACTACAGCAAACGCAACATGGCGCAGGACGCGCTGAGCGTGATGGACGCGCTGGGCCGGGACCGGTTTTATGTCTGCGGCCACGACCGCGGCGGCCGCGTGGCGCACCGGCTGGCGCTGGACCACCCGGGGCGTGTGCACAAGCTGTGTCTGATCGACATTGCACCCACACTGGACATGTACAACGCCACCGACATGCAGTTCGCCACGGCGTATTACCACTGGTTCCACCTGATCCAGCCCAGCCCGCTGCCCGAGACCATGATAGGTGGCAATGCCCTGCCTTATCTGCACGCCAAGCTGGGCGGCTGGGGCAGCCAGGGTTTGAACTACATCGAGGCCGAAGCGCTGCTGGAATACGAACGCTGCTTTTGCACGCCCGAGGCAATTCACGCCGCCTGCGAAGACTACCGCGCCAGCGCCGGCATAGACCTGGTGCACGACCGCGAAAGCCGCGCGCAGGGCGAAAAAATTGCCTGCGACACCCATGTCCTGTGGGGTGAACGCGGCGTGGTCCATCGGCTCTTCCAACCGCTGGCGCTGTGGCAAGCGCAGTGTGCCGGCATGGTCAGCGGCCAGTCCCTGCCGGCCGGGCATTTCATCCCCGAAGAGTTGCCGCTGGAAACCGCCCATGCACTGGCGCAGTTTTTTGCGGCGGAAGGGACGGAAGGCCCTCCAGCGACCTGACCCCACCGCGCGCGTGGTGGTCCATCAAAAAAGCCAGGCGGATTGCCTGGCTTTCTTTCTGAGCAGCCGTGCCGCAGCTTATTTGATCGCGCTCAGTTTGACCTCACGGATCTTGCCGTTTTCAACCACCGCCACGCGGGTATCGGCCAGGCTGCCGCCTTTGCTGTCAACCCCGGTCAGGGAGTTCGGGTTGTGGGCTGGTGACAAGGTTTTCATGGCCTTGTCGAGTTGCGCACGAATCGCCGTGGCGTCGGTGGTGGTCTTGGCCAGTTTCATGGCCTCGACCGCGGCGTGCACGGCCGTGTAGTTGAGCGAAACTTCGGAGCTGGGGTCGCGGCCCGGGAACAACTTGCGGTAACGCTCGACAAAGGCCTTGGCCGTCGGCTCGCCGTCGTCCACCAGGGGCAAGACACCGATGGCGCCTTCCAGCGAGGCGTAACCACCGCTGACCTTGCTGATCTCGTCCATCTTGGCCTGGTCGATGATGACAAAGCCGCCCTTGAAGCCCAGCTCGCGCGCCTGCTTGACCACCAGGCCGGTGGGCTCCGACGCGCCGCCAATAAACATCACATCGGGCTTGGCTGCCAGCACACGGCTCACGCCGCTGTAAAAATCGGTGGCGCGGTTGTAAGACATGGGGTTGTCCGCCACGATCTTGCCGCCGGCCGCGATCCAGGCCGGCTTGAAGGCCGCGTTCCAGGCCTTGGCGTAGTCGTGGTCCCCGTCCGCGATACCCAGGTTTTTGCCGTATTTGCCCATGGCGTGTTTCACAAAAGGCTGGATGTAGCTGGTATATTCCGGCGGAATCCGCAAGGTCAGCTTGTTGTTGGTGGCCGTGATCTGCGGCACGCTGGAATAGGCCAGCAGCAAATACTTCTGAGCCTCATTGGTGGTTTGCAGTGCGAAGATGCCGCCCGAATGCGGCACCAGAATCACTGCGGCCTTGTGCTCCTGTACCAGGCGCTGGGCATTGATGGCGGTTTCGCTGGGGTTGTATTTGTCGTCCAGCGACACGATTTCGATTTTGTACTTCTTGCCGTTAACTTCCAGGCCGGCGGCATTGATCTCGCCGGCAGCCATGGTCATGCCGTCCAGCACGTTTTTGCCGTAGAGCGCGGCGCCGCCGCTGAGCGGGCCCGAATAACCAATCTTGACCACCTCCTGCGCCATGGCAGGGGCGCCGGCCAGCGCCATGCCGGCCACCAGGGCCAGGGCGGAAAGACGTTTGAAACCTGAGTGCGAATTCATGAAATGTCTCCTGTGGGATCAACTTGCTGAACGGGTGAGGGATGCATCAGGCGCCGATATAGGCCTTGCGGATGGCGTCGTTGTTGAGCAGGGTGTCGCGGTCGCCTTCCATCACGATGCGCCCGCTTTCAATCACGTAAGCGCGATGCGCGATCTTCAGCGCCGCGAAGGCGTTTTGTTCGGCCAGCAACACCGTGGTGCCGGCGCGGTTGATTTTCTGGATCACCTCGAACACCTGCTTGACCACCAGCGGCGCCAGGCCTAACGAAGGTTCGTCCAGCAGCAGGGCTTTGGGCCGCCCCATCAGCGCCCGGCCGATGGCGACCATTTGTTGCTGGCCACCGCTGAGCGAGCCGGCAGCGTCTTCCTTTTTTTGATCGAGGATGGGAAACAGGGCCAGCACTTCTTCGAGCCGGCTCAGGTTGCCGGCCTTGTCGCCGCGGTGCACATACGCGCCCAGCATCAGATTCTTGAGCACCGACATCTGCGGGAACAACTTGCGGCCCTCGGGGCACTGCACCACGCCGTGTTCGACGATGTGTGAGGGTTTCATGCCGGCGAGTTCGCGGCCGCCGTATTGGATGCTGCCGCCGGCCGCCTTGTGCAGGCCGCTGATGGTCAGGAAGATAGAACTTTTGCCGGCGCCGTTGGCGCCCAGCAGCACCACCAGCTCGCCGTCTTTGGCGTGCAGGGTCACACCATTAAGCGCGCGAAAACTGCCGTAGTTGAGCGAGACGTTCTCAAGCGTCAGCATGTTCACTCCCCAGGTAGGCGTCGATCACCGCGGGGTTGGCACGAACTTCGGCCGGTGTGCCTTCGGCGATTTTTTCACCGTAGTTGAGCACCAGGATTTTGTCAGCCAGCCGCATGATCATGTCCATCTTGTGTTCTATCAGGCACACCGTCAGCCCGCTTTTGACCATCTTGCGGATCAGGTCGGCCAGGCCCGTGGTTTCTTCCGGATTCACGCCGCCGGCCGGCTCGTCCAGCAGCAGCAACACCGGATCGGTCGACAGCGCCAGCGCAAAGGCCACACGTTTGCGCTCTTCTTGCGAAATGTCGCCGGCCAGCCGGTTGCCGATGTGCGAAAGCCCGACAAAATCAAGCGCGGCCGCGGCCTTCTCGCGGCAGATGCGTTCTTCCTGCTTGAGCCGCGCCGAGTTGACCAGCACATCGAGCAGGCCGGAGCGTGTGCGCAAGCGGTGGCCCACGATCAGGTTGTCAAGCACCGTCGCCATGTCAAACAAGGTGGTGCTCTGGAAGGTGCGCGCAATGCCCAGTTGCGCCACCTGGTCGGTGCGCAGATGCGTGATGTCCCGGCCCTGAAAAGTGATGCTACCGGCGCTGGGCTGCTGCATGCCGCTGATCAGGTTGAAGAAGGTGGTTTTGCCGGCGCCGTTGGGACCAATGATGGCGTTGATCTTGCCGGCTTCGATGGTGGTGCTGACATCGTTGACTGCGGCCAGGCCGCCGAAGTGTTTGCTGAGGTGGGAGATGTCAAGCATCGAGGCCTCCTGGCGCAACCGTGGGTTTCGCGCCGGACCGGGTCGGTGTCGCGTGTGCCGGTGCGGCCGGCGTCACTGCAGGCGCCATCGCGGCGCGGCGCGCACGCCAGCCCAGGTAGGTACCGACAATGCCGTGCGGCACAAAAATCACCAGCAGCACCAGAATCGGGCCGAAGACCATGTAACGCAACTCCTGCAGAAACTGCAAATACTGCGTGAGCCAGGGCATGGCAATCGCGCCCAGCAGCGGCCCGAGCAAGGTGCCGAGACCGCCTATCAGCATGTACATGGTCATGTTGAAGGTGTGTTCCACCGAGGCCAGGTCCGGCCCCAGGAAACGCACAAAACCCGCGTACAAGCCGCCCGCAAAACCGGCATACGCCACCGACAACATGAAGGCCAGCAGCTTGTTGCGCATCAGGTGAATGCCCAGCGATTCGGCCAGTTCGTCACCGTTGCGAATCGCCATGAAGGTGCGGCCTAACAAGGAGTTGACGATGCGGTGCATGACCCACATGCCGATCACCAGGAAAAAAAACACCAGGTAATACAGCGAACGCGGCGAGTCGAAGGTCAGCGCGCCGATGGCCGTCGGCACCGGGATGCCCATGATGCCCACCGTGCCGTGGGTCAGGCTTTCCCACTTCTCGATCAGCAAAAACATGATGTAGCCGACACACAGGGTGAAGATGGAAAAGAAGTGGCCCTTGAGGCGCAAGGACACCAGGCCCACAAAAAACCCCAGCGCCGCCGCGATCACGCCGGACAGGGCAAAGGCGATCCAGAACGGCACCTGGTGGTCCACCGTCAAAATGCCGACGGTGTAGGCGCCGACGGCCATGAAGCCGCTGTGCCCCAGGTTGAACTGGCCGGTGTAACCCGTGATGAGATTGAGCCCAACGGTGGCGATCGCAAAGATGTAGGCCGTCGACATCACCGTCAGGTGGTAGTCGTTACCCACCACAAACGGAAACAGCAGGCCTGCGATGAACAACAAACTCCAGCCGGTTTTGCCTTGCAGGTATTTCATGATCAGCGCCCCGCCTGGGTAAACAGCCCTTGCGGGCGCACCGACAAAATCACCACCAGCAGCACAAAAGCGATGATGTCCTTGTAGTCGGTCGAAATATAAAAGGCGCCGAAACTCTCGGCGAACCCGATGATCAGTCCGCCGACGATGGCGCCCGGCACACTGCCCATGCCGCCCAGGATGATGATCACAAAAGCCTTGGTGATGACAATGCCGCCCATCGCCGGATAAACCAGGTTGATGGGCGCGTACAAGGTGGCGGCAATCGCGGCCAGTGCGCCCGAAATCCCAAAGGTCAACATCGCCACCTTGTTCGCGTCAATGCCCACCAGCGACGCCCCATCGCGGTTTTGCGCCATCGCGATGATGGTTGAGCCGACCACGGTTTTTTTCAGGAAAAGCTGCAGCACCAGCATCAGGCTGAAGGCGCCCGCAATGATCAGCAGCCGCTGCGCCGGCGCCACCACGCCGCCCAGATCGATGATGCTGGTGTAAGGCGTCTGCATGCGCCTAAAGTCCGCGCCCCACAAGGCCTGCGCCGCGGCTTCGAGAAACAGCAACATGCCGATGGCCGCCACCATGGGGTGCAGGCCCGAGGCATGACGCAAGGGGTGAAACACCAGCCGCTCCGACAACACGGAAATGGCCGCCACACACAGCGCCGATCCGCCCATGGCCAGCCAGTAGTTCCAGCCGAAGGCCGTCATCAGATGGAAGGACACAAAGGCCCCGGCCATGTAAAAAGCCCCGTGGGCGAAGTTGGGCACATGCAGGATGCCATAGACGAGGGTCAGGCCCAGCGCGACCAAGCTGTAGATACCGCCCAGGGTCAGGCCATTGAGAACTTGCTGAAGAAAAACGTCCATGGATCGTCCTTCAGCCCGTACACGGCAGGTGCCGGTGGGTCATTCGCATGCTGGTTTCCTTGAGGATGCCGACGGTTGCAGGTGAAAGAACAAGGTACACAAAAGGCCGGAAGGCGTTGCGCGATGGCAGGCGCCTCTGGCGGTACGAGCCATTCTGCGGACGGGGTGGGGGGGCGTCAACCGGCACTATCCCGCGGTGGCGGCTTTCACGGGAAAACACCAAGGCTTTCCAAGCCTTTGATGTCACACACGTTACTCGTCGGCGGGTGCAGGCCGGTCGCGCGTGGACGGCTGGATCGCCAACAATGAAGTCACGCAAACGCTACCCAATTAATAGCTACTTGCGCCCGTCCTTATTGGACTAAAGACCTAAAACACTCACAACCCTCTGCTCTTTGGGGTTTCCACGCCTTCGGGCTCTGGAGGCGAGAGAGAGAGATGCCTTGCGGCATGGACGTACTTAACCGCCATGCACACTGGCCCAGCGCAAGCCTTGAAACGGCGCGGGCGCCCTGTTGTTGAATGTCTTTGCGGCGTGTGTGGATTTGTTATCGCCGCAAAGTCCTTGACGGCCCAAGCGATGCGGGAATAAACCAATGACTTCCGAAAACAAAGGCGTTGCCTGTATAAAAATCAGCCCTGTTATTCCTCAGGTTTACGGTCTGAATCACCTTGGGCCGCTCACGTCACCTGTCTCCTGCCTGAAAGCCCTCAATGCAAGTCGAACACCGCATCGCAATTGCTGCGTCCCCCGAAACAGTCTTCCGGATATACGAGGATGTCCAGAACTGGCACACGTGGGATCCGGACACGAAGCAAGCCTTTCTTGAAGGTCCGTTTCGCGTCGGCAGTCGCGGCCGAATCACGCCCCCCAAGGGCATGACCGTTCCCATGGTTCTTACCGAAGTGGTGCCCGGCAAGTGTTTCACGGTCGAGTCGAAGATCCCCCTGTTTCGCATGTTATTCGAGCACGAGCTCGTCCCCGTGCTAGGAGCGACAGAAGTCGTCCACAGGGTGACATTCGCAGGTCTGCTGTCTTTTGTTCTAGGTCCCATGCTGTCCAGGCAACTGAACGCAGGACTTCCGGTCACACTCCGCAAGCTGAAGGCCCTCGCAGAGGGGTCGGGTGCGGCCTAAGCCCTCATGTCAAACGTTGAGCGGCTCGGCCCTGCGGTACAGGTCAAGAACCAGTGTGATCAAAAAGTCGGCAGCCAACCCTTTAACAGCGGCCGCTAACCGCAACCAAATCAGAAGCAATCAGGCCTGAACTTCAGGCCCGATTCCTCACCCCGCCCCATGGCACTTCTTGTATTTCTTGCCACTGCCGCAAGGACACAAATCATTGCGGCCTGGTGTGGCTTCCTTGCGAATCGTTTCGACTTTCGGGCCCATGGTTTTCCACAGTTCACGCAGGTCGTACACAGCCCAGATCGCGTCGCCAAAGGCGTTGAGGCGGGCGATGCTGGTGCTGGGCGCGCCTTCTTCGCTCAAGGGTGAGACCTCGGGTTTGGCCGTGTCGTCTTCGGTCATGGCCACCACGGCTTGCAGGGCGTTGTCCAGCCACTGGGCGGCGTCCTTGTCGCGCGGCGCGGCCCATTCTTCGGGCCAGCTTTCCACGGCAAACATAAAACCCAGGGCCCAGACCTGGGCAAAAGCCGGCAGGTCTTCGCCCTTGAAGGCGGCTTGTTCTTCGGACGGCATGTCGGCGACGGCGCCGCGAATGTCCATCACCTCGGGGTGGTAGCACAGGTCATCTTCCAGCGTGTCCACCTGGGCATCGAGCGCTGTGGCGACTTCGGCCCAGCGCTGGTTCCAGAGTTCCATGAAACGCGCTTGCTGCTCTGGGCTGGCAAACGAGCCGCTTTCCGCGTCTGGCGTTTCGCCTTCGGCGGGCGTGGCCAGCAGCACCGACAGGTACTCCACAGGCGGGATGGGCCGGCGCGAGCAGATCACGGCGGCCATGAAACCTTCACAAAACTCCCACTGCGGGGTTTCGTCGTAGCGGCTGCGCAGGTCGTCCAGAATCGCGTCGAGCTCGTCAAAGGCTTCCATTTCCATCCAGGTGGTTTCGGGCGCGTCGGACGCTGGGGTGGGGGAAGAAGAATCGGGGGGTGTTGAAGTCGTCATGGAAAAACAGTCCTGAGCCCCGGACGGGGCTCTTATGATCGAAAGTGTATCTGCCGCGCCCAAGAGCCTGTTCACAATCTACAGGGGGCCGCGTTGGGACGCAATCGGGATGAGTTGCTCGCCAAGATCACGCAGCATGGGCTGATGCCCATGCAAGGGATTTGGTGGGCAAATCGCCCGATTTCGTTCCAACCCGAAGGGCAAGTGGATTCTCGGGCGGTCTGCGGCGTTGCAAAATCAGCCAAGGCTCTAGCCTTGGCTTGGATTTTGCGCCTTGCATCCCATCCCGACAATCCACTTGCGTGACCCCCTGTAGATTGTGAACAGGCTCTGAAGCCGTCTTGCCCCCACCCACCTGATGGAAGTCCCGCCATGCTCCAGCGACTCGATGCCCTGTTTCCGGTTCGTTACACCTTCCTGGGGCTTTGCCTGTTTGGCCTCTTGCTGGCGCTGTTCAGCCTGATTGCTTTTGGCGTGGGCTGGCTGGCCCTGGGGCTTTGCGCGCTGTTGCTGGGCCTGGGCATCCACGACCTGCGGCAGACCAAAAGCTCCATTTTGCGCAACTACCCGGTGATTGGCCACCTGCGCTTTTTACTGGAGTTCATACGCCCGGAGATGCGCCAGTACTTCATTGAAAGCGATGCGGAGGCCGCGCCTTTTTCACGTGCGCAACGTTCGCTGGTCTACCAGCGCGCCAAGGGCGAGATGGACAACCGGCCCTTTGGCACCCAGCTCGACGTCAGCACCCAGGGTTATGAGTGGATCAACCATTCGGTGCAGCCCACACACATAAGCTCACACGACTTTCGCGTCACCATAGGCCCGAACACGGCCCAGCCCTACAACGCGAGTATTTTCAACATCTCGGCCATGAGTTTTGGCGCGCTGTCGGCCAACGCCATCCTGGCGCTGAACAGTGGTGCCCAGCGCGGCAGTTTTGCGCACGACACCGGCGAAGGTTCGATCTCGCAACACCACCGCGTGCACGGCGGCGATTTGATCTGGGAAATCGGCTCGGGTTATTTTGGCTGCCGCAACGATGATGGCAGTTTCAACGCGGAGCGCTTTGCGGCCAGCGCTTGCGACCCGCAGGTCAAGCTGATCGAGATCAAGCTGAGCCAGGGCGCCAAGCCCGGCCATGGCGGCATCTTGCCGGGCGCCAAGGTGACGATTGAAATTTCGGCCG
Source organism: Polaromonas sp. UC242_47 (assembly GCF_044452385.1). Classification (NCBI taxonomy): domain Bacteria; kingdom Pseudomonadati; phylum Pseudomonadota; class Betaproteobacteria; order Burkholderiales; family Comamonadaceae; genus Polaromonas; species Polaromonas sp. UC242_47. Next base: position 304,860 of record NZ_JBIOAO010000003.1, on the reverse strand, counting down.
CGCGCGGCGTACCGGTGGGCAAGGACTGCGTATCGCCGTCCTCGCACAGCGCTTTTTCAACGCCGGTGGAGATGATGTTTTTCATCGCCCGCCTGCGCGAGTTGTCGGGCGGCAAACCCACCGGTTTCAAGTTTTGCCTGGGCCACCCCTGGGAGTGGTTTGCGATGGTGAAAGCCATGCTGGAAACCGGCATCACGCCGGACTTCATCGTGGTCGATGGCGCCGAAGGTGGCACCGGCGCGGCGCCGCTGGAGTTCACCGACCATGTGGGGGTACCGGTGCAGGAAGGCCTGCTGCTGGTGCACAACACGCTGCTAGGTGTGGGCCTGCGCGAGCGCATCAGCATAGGCTGCGCCGGCAAGGTGATCAGCGCTTTTGATATCACCCGCATGATGGCGCTGGGTGCCGACTGGTGCAACTCGGGCCGGGCCTTCATGTTTGCGCTGGGCTGCATCCAGGCCCAGACCTGCCACACCGGCAACTGCCCGACCGGCGTGACCACACAAGACCCTGTGCGCCAGCAGGCCCTGGTGGTACCGGACAAGGCCGAACGCGTCTGGCGTTTTCACCAGAGCACGCTGAAGGCGCTCAAGGAATTGCTGGAAGCGGCCGGGCTGAAACACAGCAGCGACGTCACCGCGCACCACATCGTGCGCCGCATCAACGACACCGAGGTGCGGCTGCTCAGCAACCTCATCATGCAGGTCGCGCCCGGGGCCTTGCTGGGTTCGCTGGACGAACAACACAATGTGTTTCGCCTGTACTGGCCGCTGGCCAGCGCACACAGCTTTCAGCCCAGCAGCACGCCCGCGCTGCAACCCAGCAGCCCTGAGACGCTATCAACTTGATAGCTGCTTGCGTGCACGCCATATGGGCTAGAGGCACTTTTTACTTAAAAACAGCGCCCATCCCGGCTCAGTGGTTGTCGCGCGGCACGGCCGAGCCGCTTTTGCCGACCAGAAAATCGAAGTCCACGCCTTCGTGCGCCTGCAACACATGGTCCACGTAGAGTTTGACGTAACCGCGGTTGGAATGAATCGCGGGGGCGGTCCACGCAGCGCGGCGCGCCTGCAGCTCGGCCGTGTCCACATGCAGGTGCAGATTCCGGCCCGGCACATCCAGCGTGATCAGGTCGCCGTTGCGCACCAAGGCCAGCGGGCCACCAATGGCCGCCTCGGGCGAGGTGTGCAAGACCACCGTGCCGTAAGCCGTGCCCGACATACGTGCGTCCGACAGGCGGATGATGTCGGTCACACCCCGGCGTAGCAGCTTGGGCGGCAAAGGCATGTTGCCCACTTCGGCCATGCCCGGGTAACCCTTGGGCCCGCAGTACTTGAGCACCATGATGCAGTTTTCGTCAATGTCCAGATCCTCGTCGTTGATGCGCCCATGCAGGTCTTCGATCGACTCGAACACCACGGCGCGGCCGGTATGGGTCAGCAAATGCGGCGAGGCGGCGGACGGTTTGATGATGGCACCGTCGGGCGCCAGGTTGCCGCGCAAGACCGCAATACCCGCGTCTTCCTTGAACGGGCTGTCAAACGAATGCACCACCTCGGGCCGCCAGCATGGCGCTTTGGCGATGTTGTCACCCAGGGTGCGGCCGTTGACCGTCAGGGCGGACAGGTCTAACAAACCCTGCTGACCCAGCTGGTCCAGGATGGCCGGCAAACCACCGGCCTCGAAAAAATCTTCCATCAGGAAACGCCCCGAAGGCATGAGGTCCAGCAGGCAATGCACGTTACGGCCCAGGCGGTCCCAGTCGTCCAGGTTCAGGTCCACACCGATGCGGCGCGCCAGCGCGATCAGGTGCACCACCGCATTGGTCGAGCCGCCAATCGCGGCATTGGTGCGTATCGCATTTTCAAACGCGGGCCGCGTCAAAATTTGCGACATCTGCACATCGTCGTGCACCAGTTGCACGATGCGCCGGCCGGCTTCACGTGCCAACACGTGACGGCGTGCATCGACCGCAGGAATCGCGGCATTGCCGGGCAGGCCCATGCCCAGCGCTTCCACCATACACGCCATGGTCGAGGCCGTGCCCATGGTCATGCAATGCCCATGCGAGCGGTGCATGGCGGCTTCGGCTTCGTGGAACTGGTTCAAGGTGATGCTGCCGGCGCGCAACTGCTCACTCATGGAAATCGTGTTGGTGCCCGAACCCACCGCCTTGCCTTCGTAATACCCGCGCAACATGGGGCCGCCCGACACGCCTATGGTCGGCAGATCCACACTGGCCGCGCCCATCAGCAAGGAAGGCGTGGTTTTGTCGCAGCCCATCAGCAGCACCACGCCGTCCAGCGGGTTCGCACGCACGGCTTCTTCCACATCCATGGAGGCCAGGTTGCGGTACAACATGGCTGTCGGCCGCATCATGGTTTCGCCCAGCGACAAGACCGGAAACTCCAGCGGAAAACCGCCGGCGTCCAGCACGCCGCGGCGCACATGTTCGGCCAGCTCGCGGAAATGCGAGTTGCAGGGTGTGAGTTCCGACCAGGTGTTGCAGATGCCGATAACCGGACGGCCATCAAACTGGTCTTGCGGAATGCCGCTGTTTTTCAGCCACGAGCGGTAATAAAAACCCATCTTGTCCTGGCGATCAAACCAGGCGCGGCTGCGTAATTTTTTGCGTTCTGTCATGTGGGTGTTCTTTCCTGGCCGGGTTTTTGACGGTTGATGTGTTCGAGCTGCAGCCACAAGCCGCTGTGGTCGGTCTCGCCGACCCGCGCCACCAGGTCGGTGAACAACTGGCGCACCTGGCTGGCCACGGGGGCGTCAAAACCGTTCTGGCCCGCCACTTCCATGGCGTTGTCCAAATCCTTGAGCTGCATGGTGGCGCGGGCGTGGGGGGTGAAGTCGCGCGCCACCATGCGTTGGCCGTGTAAGTCCAGCACCCGGCTTTCGGCAAAGCCGCCGCGAATCGCTTCCCGCACCTTGGCCGGGTCGGCACCACCGCTGGCGGCCAGTTGCAAGGCTTCACACACGCCCGCGATATTGATGGCCACGATCAACTGGTTCGCCAGTTTGGCGAGCTGTCCCGCGCCGCTGGGACCGACATGGGTGGCGCGGCCCATGGCCGCGAACAGGGGCGCAGCCTGCGCAAAAGCCGAAGCCTCGCCGCCCACCATGATGGCCAGCGTGCCGGCTTCGGCCGCGCTGATACCGCCCGAGACCGGCGCGTCCAGATGCTGCAGGCCCAAGGCAGCCAGTTGCGCCGCATGCTCACGTGCTTGCGCCGGTTTGATGGAACTCATGTCTATCACCAGCGTGCCGGGCTTCATGGCTTGCGCGGCGCCGCTGTCGAACAAGACCTCACGCACGATGTCGCCGTTCTCCAGCATCAACACCACGATGTCGGCGGCTTTCACCGCGTCGGCCGGTGTCAAGGCCAGCACGGCGCCGTGCTCCAGCAACGCCTCGGCCTTGGCCACACTGCGATTCCAGGCCGTGAGCGCAAAACCGGCCGCCAGCACGCAACGCGCCTGGCGCGCGCCCATCAGGCCAGTGCCTAAAAAACTGATGTTTGTCATGACAAAACTTCGGATAAAAGGTCAGTACGTGGCGCGCCCGCCGGACAGGTCGAACACCGCGCCGGTGGAAAACGAACACTCCCGCGTGCAGAGCCAGCCCACCAGGGCGGCGACCTCGTCAATCGTGCCGAAACGCCCCATGGGAATTTTGGAGCGCATGTAGTCAATGTGGGTGGGCGACATCTGCGCGAACAAGGGTGTCTCTACCGCAGCCGGCGCCACGCAATTGACCACCACGCCTTGCTGGGCCAACTCCTTGCCCAGTGTTTTGGTCAGCGCGATCACACCGGCCTTGGACGCGCTGTAGGCGCAGGCATTGGGATTGCCTTCTTTGCCAGCCACCGAGGCGATGTTCACGATGCGACCGTAGCCCTGCGCCAACATGCCCGGCAACACGGCCTGGCAACACAGGAACAGGCCGGTGAGGTTGACCTGCATCACCTGCGACCAGTCGTCCAGCTTGTAATCCACCACCGGCGCATTCGGGCCGGTCAGGCCGGCGCTGTTGACCAAAATGTCAATCGCCCCGCCCACGACCGCCGTGCGTTGTGCGGCTTCACGCGCCGCGGTGGGTTCGGCGATGTCGACAACTTCTGCACGCGCCTGCTCGCCCAGCTCGGCTACGGCACGGCGCAGGCCGGCCTCGTCGCGGTCCCACAAGGTGACTTGCGCACCACTGGCGATCAGCCGGCGCGCGATGCCCAGGCCGATGCCGGAGGCACCGCCTGTGACCACCGCATGTTGGCCCTGCAAATCCAGCTGGTTCATGCGGCCACTTTCTGCGCCGGCCGACTGGCGGCGGCCATACGGGCGCACAAATTGAAGGCCTGTTGCAGGCCTTCAATATTGGCAATGCCTTTGCCCGCAATATCAAAGGCGCTGCCGCTGGCCGAGGTGGCGACCGGCACCGGCAGGCCGCCGTGCAAGGTCACGCCCTGATCGAAGCCCATGAGCTTCATCGCGATCTGGCCCTGGTCGTGGTACATGGACACCACCGCGTCAAAGTCGCCACGGCGCGCCGCGATAAACACCGTGTCTGGCGAATACGGGCCGCGGGCGTCCAGTCCCATGGCCTGCGCCTGTTTCACCGCGGGGGCAATCACTTCAATCTCTTCCATGCCGATGGAGCCGCCGTCGCCGGCATGTGGGTTCAGGCCCGACACCGCCACGCGGGGTTTGGCAATGCCGGCCTGGCGCAGCGCGGCATCGACAATTTTCACGGCCTCACACACGCCTTCACGCGTGATCAGGTCGGCCACTTCACGAATCGGCACATGCGAGGTCACGCGGGAGGTCCAGAGGTTTTGGGTGATGTTGAACTCGCAGACAAAACCGGCGACCTTGAAACTTTCCTGCATGTGGCGCAACTCGTCTTCCTCGGTCAGCCCGCCCAGGCGCAAGGAATGTTTGTTCAGCGGCGCAAACAGGATGCCGTCGCAGACACCACGTTTGACCGCGGCCAGCGCCGTCTCCATGGCCAGGAAAGAGGCGCGACCGGCTTCGACCGTGCATTCGCCCAGTGGCGGCGACTGGCCATTCAGCCAGTCCTGCGCCAGCACGGTCACGCGGCCGGGTTCAAAACGGACCTGCGCCAGGTCGGTAACAACCAAGGTGTCCAGCGTGATGCCGGTTATTCGCTGGGCATCGGCCAGCATCACCGGGTCGGTGATCAGGAGCAGATTGGCCGTGTCGCGGTTTTCTTGGCGCGCCAGCAACTTGACGGCCATTTCGGGGCCGACGCCGGCGGGATCTCCCAGGAGGACGGCGAGGCTGGGGCGTGGGAGGGTCATGGGAACTTCCTTGGTGGGTTCTTGGGATGGAAAAGAAGACGTCCGGGCGTTGCGGCGCCCCGGCCGGGGACTTATTCGGCCTTGATGTTGGCGGCCTTGACCAGCTTGCCGTAACGCTCGAAATCGCCCTGGTTGAGCTTGGCGAACTGCTCGACGGACATCAGTTCGATCTCGCCGCCCAGGGACTTGATACGGGTCTGGACCTCGGGTGATTGCAAGGTGCTCAGCAGTTGTTCGCTCAGGCGCGCCACCACGGCCGGCGGCGTGCCGCGGGTGACAAACAAGCCGTACCAGGTGGTGACGTCGGCGCCGTTGATGCCTTGTTCGGCCAAGGTGGCGACATTGGGCAACTCGGGTGTGCGTTTGGGCGCGCTGACGGCCAGGGCACGCAGCTTGCCGCCCTTGATCTGCGCCATGGCCGAGGAGGTGGTGTCGAACATCATGTCGACCTGGCCGCCAATGATGTCGATATGGGCTTGTGAGCTGCCTTTGTAAGGCACGTGGATGGCCTTGGTGCCGGTCGCCAGGTTGAAGGCTTCGCCACCGATGTGCTGGGTGCTGCCCAGGCCCGAGGAGCCGTATTTGGCGTCGCCGGGCTTGGCCTGCATCATGGCCAGCAAGTCCTTGACGTTGTTGTAGGGCGAGGCGCTGGACACCACCAGCACGTTGGGCATGACCGCCACCATACCGATGGGCTGTAAATCCTTGATCGGATCGAACTTGAGCTTGAGCAGGTGCGGCGCAATCGCCTGGCCGGTGTTGGTGGCCAGCAGCAGGGTCAGGCCGTCGGGCTCGGCGCGGGCGGTGATTTCAGCCGCAATGGTGTTGGACGCGCCGGGACGGTTTTCCACGATGAAGGACTGCTTCATGTCGCGGCCAAACTTCTCGGCCAGCACACGCGCCAGGATGTCGGTGCCGCCGCCCGGCGAGGCGCCGACCATGATGCGCACCGGTTTGGCCGGGTAGGCCTGCGCGGCAGCGGTGCCGGGCAGGACCAGAGAACTCAGGGCCAGTGCGCAAGGCAGCGCGAAACGAAAAAAGGAAGCGGGCTTCATCGGTTTGTCTCCTGTTGTTGTGCGATCCAAGCAGAGACTAACCAGAAAAGACATTCCAATCCAATCGAATCTCATCAATAATTCATACACTTTTGTATATGGATGAATGATGACGGCGGTTTCCGACCTTTCCCTGCTGCTGCGCCTGCGCACCCGCCAGCTGGCCCTGCTCAGCCTGCTGGACACCGAACGCAACCTGGGCCGGGCCGCGGCCGCGCTCAACATCAGCCAGCCGGCCGCCAGCAAGCTGCTGCAACAGGCCGAAGACACCTTTGGCGTGCCGCTGTTCGAACGCCTGGCGCGCGGCATGGCGCCCACGCCGCACGGCGAAATCCTGATCCGTTATGCACGCGGCCTGCTCACCGATTTCGGTTTTGTACGCGAAGAAATGGTGGCGCTGAGTTCCGGCCTGCGCGGGGCCTTGCGTATCGGCAGCGTGCCCGGCGCCGTGCCCGAGTTGCTGGCGCCCACGCTGAACGAATACAAACGCCGCCACCCCCGGGTCGCCGTGTCGGTCACGGTGGACACCAGCAATGTCATGATCACCCAGCTGGCGCGCGGTGAGGTCGACCTGGTGCTGGGGCGCCTGACCGAGGGCCACGGCGAAGGCGATTACACCCTGGTGCCCTTGCTGCACGAAGCACTGGTGGTGGTGGTGGGCCGCAACCACCCGCTGACCCAGCGCGCCAACGTGGCCTTCAGCGACCTGACCGCCCTGCCCTGGATCTTGCAGCCGCCGGGCTCGCCGCAACGCCTGCGGTTTGACGCGGCGCTGCGTGAAGCCGGCATCCACACGCGGCTGAACATCACCGAAACCTCCTCGACCATCGTCACCACGGCGATGCTGGAAATTTCAGACATGGTGGCGGTGATGCCGGCCTCGCTGGCCGACCACTACGGCCGGCTCGGCGTGTTGCACGCCTTGCCGCTGGACATGTCGATACGTGTGCCGCCGATTTACCTGATCACCCGGCAAGACCGCCCGCTGTCGCCGGCGGCCGCACGTTTTGCGGCGCAGATACGCAGCCAGGCCGGCACCGCGGTGACAACGCCCGCCCGCTAGTCTTGACTGAATCGCTATGAATTAAATAGCTGCTTGCGCCCGATTCATCAGGGCTGGGGGCCTGTTTCTTATAAATATCAGGCGGGCAAGCCTTAGGCGGCATCGCCGCGCATCTCCTGCACAAAGGTCGCCACCAGCGGGTTGTCGCTGCCCGGCCCCAGCAGCGCGCCCAGACCGTCAAAATCGCCGCCCACCTCGAAGGCCAGCCGTGTCACCAGGCCCCATTCACAAAACGGCGCGATCAAACTCCCGGGCACCAGCGACAGCAGCGGCTCGCGGCGCAACAGCTCCAGCAACAAGGGCAGCGAGGTGCCCGAAATCGGATGCAGGCGCGGCCGCTGGTCAAAAGACGCAAACATGACATCAAACAGGCTGCGCACGCCCTTGCCTTCGGTCGGCAACAACCAGCAGGCGGCGCGCAAGTCGTCCAGCGTGAGGCTGGGCTGCTGCGCCAGCGGGTGGCTGGGGCTGGCCACGACCCATGGCGTGTCGGCCAGCAGCGGCACAAACCGGCAGGCGGTGGGCACGGCGGCCGGCCGGCGGCACAGCGCCAAATCCAGCCGGCCGGAGCTGACTTCGGGTAGCAAGTGCTCACCCCGGTCTTCCTGCACCTCGATGCGCAGACTCGGGTAACGGCTGCTCAGCGCCGGCAGGCGCCGGCACAAGAGCCCGGTGACGGCGGCCGGAATGGCCCCCACACGCAACACGCCGCTGGCGCCGTCCTGCAAGGCATGCAAGGTGTCGGCCGAGGCACGCAAAGCGTCCATGGCGCTTTTGGCAATCGGAATCAGCGCGCGTCCGGCCTGGGTCAGGCGCATGCCACGCGCGTGGCGCTCGAACAGGGCCGTGCCCAGCAGGCCCTCAATGTCGGCCAAGGCCTGGGTCGCGGCCGGCTGGCTCAGGCCAACTTGTTCGGCCGCACGTTTGGTGCTGCCAAACTCGGCAATCGCGACCAGCAGTTGCAAATGCCGCAGCCGCCCCTTGGCGACCAGACGGGCGTACAGGACAGAGGCGGCGGGTGGAGAAGGTGTCATGCGAAGCTATCGGGTTTGCGAATATCTAACAGCATAAATCTATTTGTTCTCAATTCCTGCTGTCCACATAATTGCTTTCCCTTTCGACCTTTTACCAACCTTTCTACCCACCATGCACATTTCACGACGCACCCTGGCCGCCGCGCTTCCGCTTTTGTTGCTGGCCGCCACCGCGACCACCCCGGCCTTGGCGCAGACCGATTACCCACAGCGCCCGATCAAGCTGATCGTCCCTTTCGCGCCCGGCGGCTCGACCGACATCGTGGCCCGCCTGGTGGCCGACAAGATGCGTGCAAGCCTGGGTCAGGCCGTGGTGGTGGACAACCGCGCCGGCGGCGGCGGCATGATTGGCACCGAAGTGGTGGCCAGGGCCGAGCCGGACGGCTACACCATAGGCATTGGCACCGTCAGCACCCTGACCGTGAACCCCATCCTGCTCAAATCCAACCGGGTGGACCCGCTGAAAGACCTGCTGCCCATCACCGCGCTGGCGGCCGTGCCCTCGGTGTTTGCCGTGAACCCGGCTTTCGGCCCACGTACCTTCAAGGACGTGGTGGCGGAAATCCGCAGCAAGCCTGACCAGTACAACATGGGCTCCTCCGGCCCGGGCTCCATCAGCCATTTGCTGATCGAAGCCATGAACGCCGACCTGAAGTTCAAGCTGCGCCACATCCCTTACCGCGGCATGGGCCCGGCCGTGACGGCCGCGCTGGCCGGTGAAACCCAGGTGCTCAGCGACCAGTACCCCTCGGCCGCGCCGCACATCAAGGCCGGCAAGCTGGTGCCCTTCGCCGTGGGCGCCAACCAGCGCCTGGCCGATCTGCCGGAGGTGCCGACACTCAAGGAACTCGGTTATGCCGACCTCAACACCCTGGCCATGACCTGGTTCGGCCTCGTCGTGCCGGCCAAAACGCCGGCGGCGATCCAGGCCAAGCTGCACAAGGCCGCGATCGAGGCGCTGCACGACCCGGCCTTGCTGGCGCGTCTGAAAGAGCTGGGCGTGGACCCCGTGGGCAATTCCCCCGAGGCCTTTCGCAAGCAGATCGTCGATGGCCTGGCACTCAACACCCGGATCGTGAAAACCGCCAACATCAGCGCGGAATAAGCAGCCAGCTATGAACAAAGCCATTGATTTTTCCGCCCTGATCGCCGCACCCGAAGGTGTCGAGGCGCAGTCGCTGCAACAACACGCACAAGTGGTGGCCTGGCGCCGCCACATGCACCGCAACCCCGAGTTGTCGTTTCAGGAGGTCAACACCTCCGACTACCTGGAAGCCAGGCTGAAAGCGATTCCCGGCCTGGAAGTCTCGCGCCCCACCGCCACCAGCCTGCTGGCGCGCCTGGTGGGCGGTCTGCCCGGCCGCACGTTGGCCATGCGGGCAGACATTGACGCCTTGCCCATCCAGGACCAGAAAAGCTGCGACTACGCCTCGCAAAACAGCAACGTGATGCACGCCTGCGGCCACGACGGCCATGCGGCCATGTTGCTGGGCGCGGCGCAAATCCTGGGCCGGCTGCAAAGCCAGGTGCCGGGCGAGGTGCGTTTTTTCTTTCAGCACGCCGAAGAACAACACCCTGGCGGCGCCCAGCAAATGGTCGACGCCGGCGTGATGCTGGGTGTGGACCAGGTGATTTCCGCCCATGTCATGTCCACCCTGGACACCGGCAAAATCGCGGTGCTGGACGGCCCAGCGCTGGCCAGCTCGGACCGCTTCAAGCTGCGGGTCTACGGCAAGGGCGGCCACGCGGCCAACCCCGACCGCTGCGTGGACCCTATCGTGATTGGCGCGCAACTGGTGGGCAGCCTGCAGACGGTGGTGTCGCGCAACATGGACCCGCACGACGCGGTGATCATCTCGGTCACCAAGTTCGACGGCGGCAGCGCCTTCAACGTGATCCCCGACAGCGTGGAGCTCTGGGGCTCGGTGCGTTGTTTCAACGACGCCGTGCGCCAACGCGTGCCGGAACTCATTGAACGCGTGGCGCAAGGGGTGGCCGCCACCTATGGCGGACGCTGCGAGCTGGAATACATCCGCGGTTACGGCCCGGTGGTGAACGACCCGGTGGTCGCCGCCCCCTTGCGCGGCGTGGTGGAACAACACATGCCCTCGGCCCAGCTCGAAGCCATACGGCCGCTGCCCAACAGCGAAGACTTCAGCGCCTTTTTGCAACACGCCCCCGGCGCCTATGTGTTTATAGGTGCACGCAGCGCGGCCAAAGGCATAGAACACCCGCACCACCATCCGCGTTTTGACTTTGACGAAGATGCCTTGTTACACGGCGTGCAGTTGTTTGTACACGCGCCGTTTGCGCTGAACCCGCAGGCCTGAGCGGTCTCCCCGGGTTGTCGATGCAGGGAATCATGGCCCATCATTCCGATGGGCCATGAACACTTCGTTGGTGTTGACTGCGGCATGCCGGCTTCGGGCCCTTTGCCGCCGGTCAGCCGCTGGCGAAGCGGTCAGCCACGGAATTCGGCAGTCGGCCAGGAGAAGTCAGTCTCAATGGCAGCTTGTATGCCCGCTTCGGGTCGTCCTGCGAGCGTCACAGGTTGGGGTAGTCATTTGCTCTGCCGTTGAAGCTTTTCAAAGGACTCATCACTTGGGATGAGTGCAAAACTTGTGCGAATTTGTGGCCCTTTAGATTGGGTCGTGTTAGCGCTCTGTATCCCCGCGTCTCTTTGCTCTGCTGGCCAGCTGGATTGGGCGGCGCAAGCAATGCCGTGCCACGTGCCATCAACCTGTAACGCCCTGTGCTCGTTGGTATTGCCATGCGAATGACATAGCGATAGTCTTTCATTTGTCCTCCGACTCATTAGCGATCACATTCCGCGGTAGCGGGGGACAGCTCAATTGAAGGAGAAAATCATGGTCACTCCAGTCAGCGTTGAGAAGCTGGAAGTCAAGTCGCATGGCACGCCGGACGAGCTTCGCACACCCAAAAAAACCCGCGTCGAGGTGGTAAAGCTCCAGGGCTACACAATCGGGCGGTTTAACTTCGAACCCGGATGGCGTTGGTCAGAATGCATCAAGCCCGTGGTGAAGACAGAGTATTGCCAACTCTCGCATGTGGGGCATGTCGTTTCGGGAAAACTCACCGTTCAAATGCAGGACGGTTCTCAGAAAATGCTCAGCGCGGGAGAATCCTACGCAATCCCGCCTGGTCACGATGCTTGGGTCGAAGGTAACGAACCCTTTGTCGGTCTTGAGGTGCTAAGTGCCGATGTCTACGCAAAGCCTTCCCCGTAGCGCTGGCGTATGTGCGGGACGCGTCTTTCGGTGCACACGGCCTTTCTGCGGCAAGGCGGATAGGGTTCAGTTTGTTGGCTTGTATAAGCCGCTAGCGTGCAATAGGCTTTGACGTCCCCTGTCGGCATTTGTGACAGCGCGCATGGCGTGTCATCAACGCCCAACGCCGACGGTCAAGCAGACCGGAATACGCACTGATGCCGGCTTGGGCAGCGCCAGCCTCAGATCGCTACTGTTTTAATAGCTGGTAGTACCCGTGCACCAAGGGCTAGAAGTCTTTTTTGCATACAAAGCACGGCCTGATCCTTGCTCAGCAGCCAGGTTTGGTGCGCCACCGCCAGGTCGATAAAAATCTGGTCGTCGGCGTCGCTGCAGGTCACCGGTGCCTTGGCCGCAGCCGCCACGAGGCGCGCATGGGTGTCAAAAGCCTGCAGCACCGCCGCATTTTCCAGGCCGTCCCGGGCCATGCGTTTGGCGATTTGCGGGTAGTCCAGCACCCGTTCCAGTTCGATGCGCATGGCCTCGGTGGCCAGCCATACCAACTGGCCGCCGAGCACCGCGCTTTTCAGCGCCTGCGCCGCGAGGTCGCCAAACACAAACAGGTCCAGCACGATGTTGGTGTCCAGCACCACACAGTCGCCGGCCCGGGCGGGGGTGTCCATGGGCGCGGACATCAGGAATTGGCAGCGGGTTTTTTCTCGCGTGCGGAGCCGGCCACCATGTCAAAACGGAACAGCCGGCATTCGATGGGGCCGTTCCACATCGGCACGCGGCGCGATTCTTTCAGGCGCATTTTCTGCGGCAGCTTCATGTCGGGTGTCAGCACATGGGCGGTCCAGCCGGCGTAGTTTTTCTTCCAGTGGCTGGCCAGTTGTGGAAAGAAATCCGAGGCTTCTTCGCCGCTGGCGGTCTGCGCCTGCTCGCGGCCCGGGTTGGCGCTGCGGTCGCGCCGCGGGCCGTCCTCGGAATCCGCGCGATCATCTTGCGGCACAGGCTGGCCGAACTCATCGATGCCCTGGCCCTGGAATTGCGCGGTGCGGCGCTGGTCGCGGCCCTGCACCGAAGGAATACCGGCCACACCGGCCACATCAATCCGTTCGCCATAAGGCGGGTTCACCAGCATCACACCGGACGGCGCGGGCGGCATACGTTGCAGGGCGTCGCCGCCGCGCAGTTGTATGGCGCTGGCCACACCGGCCCGTTCGGCGTTGCGCTCGGCAAAATCGACCATGCGGAAAGACACATCGCTGCCAAAGATGGGCGCGGTTGGTTCGGTGATGGCGGCTTCGGCCTGGTCCAACAAGCCTTCCCAGACATGGGGCTGGAAAGGCACAAATTTTTCAAACGCAAAACGCCGGCCCATGCCGGCCGCGATGTTGCGGGCGATCTGCGCCGCTTCAATCACGATGGTGCCGGAGCCGCAGCAAGGGTCATAGAGCGGCACGCCTTGTTTGCACAGCCCTTCTTCGCCGCTCCAGCCGCTGGCGGCCAGCATAGCGGCGGCCAGGGTTTCCTTCAACGGGGCGTCGCCCTTGTCTTCGCGCCAGCCGCGCTTGAACAGCGGCTCGCCCGAGGTGTCGATGTAGAGGGTCACGGTATCCACCGTCAGGTGCACGTACACACGCACATCGGGCCAGCGGGTGTCGACATCGGGGCGCACATCGTATTTATCACGGAAGCGGTCGGCGATCGCGTCCTTGATCTTGAGCGCGGCAAAGTTCAGGCTGGTCAGCGGGCTGTGTTGCGCTGTGATCTCGATCTTGAAGGTCTGTTTGGGCGTGAACCAGATTTCCCAGGCCACGGCGGCCGCCGCGTTGTAGAGGTCTTGTTCGCTGCGGTACTGGTTGTGCTGCAGCTCGATCAGCACGCGCTGGCTCAGACGGCTGTGCAGGTTGAGCTGCATCGCGTCGCGCCAGGAGCCGGCCACCTGCACACCGGCGCGCCAGGCCTTGCCCTGGGTGCCGGTGATACGTTTGACCTCGGCGGACAGCAGTTCCTCGACACCCGCGGCGCAAGGTAAAAATAATTGAAGTTGGTTCATATGGGGTGCCTCTAGGGGCTCCGGGGAATGGGGTGATCGGGAAACAGGGCCAAGGGCGCAGGACACCGGCAGGCAGGAGGTGCTGGAGGATGCCGGACCCCGCGCCCGGGCACCGGAGGTACAAAATCCTCTTTACAGCGATTTTCGCAGGTTCGCCGGGGCGATGCGCAAAGCCTCGCGGTACTTGGCCACGGTGCGGCGTGCGCACTCGATACCCTGCTCCTTGAGCATTTCGGAAATCTGGTTGTCGCTCAGTGGTTTGGTCAGGCTCTCGGACGAGACAAACTGCTTGATCAGCGCCCGCACCGCCGTGCTGGAGGCATTGCCGCCGGTTTCGGTGCCCAGCGCCGAGCCGAAGAAATACTTGAGCTCGAAGGTGCCAAACGGCGTGTTCATGTATTTGGCCGTGGTCACACGCGAGATGGTGGACTCGTGCAGGCCCAGCTCGTCGGCGATTTCGCGCAGCACCAGCGGGCGCATGGCGAGTTCGCCGTGGGTGAAGAAGTTTTTCTGCCGCTCGACAATCGCGCTGCTGACCCGCAGGATGGTGTCAAACCGTTGCTGGATGTTTTTGATGAACCAGCGCGCTTCCTGCAGGCGCTGCTGCAGGGCCTGGCCGTTCTGGCCCCGGTTCTGCTTGAGCGCATTGGCATAAATGTCGTGCACGCGCAGGCGCGGCATCACGTCGCTGTTGAGCGAGACCTTGAAGCCGCGGCCGGACTTGACCACGATCACATCGGGCACGATCAGGTTGCGCTCGACATTGACAAAACGCCGGCCCGGCTTGGGGTCCAGCCGGGCGATCAGCGCCATCGCGGCCTTGATCACGGTGTCGGGAAAACCGCACAGCTGCGACAGACGTTTGACGTCGCGTCGGGCCAGCAACTCCATGGGTTGCTGGCACATGGCGATGGCGGCGCGGGTTTCGTCGCAGTTTTTGTGGTCCAGCAACTGCAGGCCCAGGCATTCGGCCAGGTTGCGCGCGCCCACGCCGGCCGGCTCCATGTGTTGCAGCAGCTTCAGGGCCACGGTGAACTCGTGCACCAGTGCGTCGAGTTGTTCCAGGTCATCCCCGGCCAAGCCGGCGGCCAGAGCGGCCAGGCTGTCTTCGAGGTAACCGTCGTCGTTCAGCGACTCGATCAGGAAATGCAGCGCCGCCCGGCCTTCGTCCGACAGGCGCAGGGACAAGGCCTGGCGATGCAAATGGTCTTGCAGCGACTCATGGCTGCGCGCCAGATCGGCGGCATCGACTTCGCTGTCGTCATGGTTGTTTTTGCGCGGCGCGGCGTCGCCGCCCCACTCGTTGTCGTCGGGCGCGATGTCGACACTGCCGTCGCCCTCCCAACTTTCCTCGAGTTTGGCCTCGCTGCTGGGTTCAGCATCATTTTGACCTGTAGCCCCCACCCCGTCTGCACTGACAGCTATGGAATCCGTAGCGGATTCAAATTCACGGGTTTCCTGGCTGACCGGCGTGTCGGCCTGGACCAGGCCAAAATCCTCGCGCGGCGCGGCCTCTTCGGAAACTTCAAGAAACGGGTTTTCGTCGAGCATCTGCTCGACTTCCTGGCTCAGCTCCAGGGTGGAGAGTTGCAACAGGCGAATCGACTGCTGCAACTGGGGCGTCAGCGCCAGATGCTGCGAAACGCGTAATGACAGACCCTGTTTCATGGTGCCCCCACGCTCCCCACTGCGTGTGGTTCACTGCCCCCCGAGGGGGCTGGCCTTGCTTGGGGCGGCCCGGCGCGGCGGCCGGCGTGTGCCCGTGATTTTCTTGCCAGCAGGGGGCTGCGCAGCCGGCTTTGCCGGGCCGCAGGCGCCGCCCCCTGCAGGGGGGAGGGCGCTACACGCAGTGAGCGACAACGGGGGGGAGCCAAAGTGATCACATCTTGAAATGTTCGCCCAGGTAAACCCGGCGCACATCGGCATTGTTCACAATTTCAGAAGGGGTGCCCGTGGCCAGCACATGGCCGTCGCTGATGATGCAGGCATGGTCGCAAATGCCCAGGGTTTCGCGCACGTTGTGGTCGGTAATCAAAACGCCGATGCCGCGCGACTTCAGGAAACCGATGATGCGCTGGATCTCGATCACGGCAATCGGGTCGATACCGGCAAACGGTTCGTCCAGCAGAATAAAACGCGGCTGCGTGGCCAGCGCCCGGGCAATCTCGACACGGCGTCGCTCGCCGCCCGACAGGGCCGGCGCCGGTGAATCACGCAGGTGGTCCACGCGCAAGTCCTGCAGCAAGGCGTCCAGGCGTTCGTTGATGGCCTTGGCGCTCAACGGCTTGCCGGCTTCGTCGGCCTGCAGTTCCAGCACGGCGCGCACATTCTGCTCGACCGTGAGTTTGCGGAAAATCGAGGCTTCCTGCGGCAGATAACTCAGGCCCAGGCGCGAACGCTTGTGGATGGGCATGTGTTCGATGGACTGGCCGTCGATGGTGATCTCGCCCGCATCGGCGCGCACCAGCCCGACGATCATGTAAAACGACGTTGTTTTGCCGGCGCCGTTGGGGCCCAGCAGACCCACAACCTCGCCTTTTTGCACCGCCAGCGAGACATCCCTGACCACCTTGCGGCTGCCGTAGGCCTTTTGCAGGCCGGTGGCCACCAGGCGGCTGATGGGCGCGTTTTCCGGAGACTCGGTCATGGAGGCGGTGTTATTTTTTGTCATTGCCCAGCGTGGTACTGGGCCGCAGCGTTGGCGCTGACCCGGGGGGCGCCGTTGCCGGGGTGCCGGCGGCACCCGCCGCGGGCGTCTGGTTGCGCGGCGCCAGCAGGGCGCGAATCCGGCCCGAGGGGTTGCTGGCCGTGCGGGCTTTCTCGCCGCTGTCGACGGTGAACACGTCGGTCGGGTTGTCGTAAATAATCAGGTTGCCGTGGGTTTTCGTCGGCCAGGGTCGCGCCTATATAGCGGCGCAACACGGCCTGGCGGATGAACTTGACGGTGTCGGCGCGGCTGTCGTATTCGATACGTTCGCCTTCACCTTCAATATATTCGTCGACCAGGTCGCGCTTCTTGCGGTAAAACGCCAGCTTGCCGGGCGCGGCGATCACGATGGCGTTCTGGTAACCCTCGGCGTCCTGGATCACATCGACCTGCGCACCCCGGATGATGATGGTGCCCTTGGTGATCACGACATTGCCGGTGAACACACTGGTTTGTTTGAGGTCGTCATAACGCAAGGCGTCGGCCTCGGCGTTCATGGGCTGGTCGCGATCGGCCTTTTCAGCCGCAACCGGAAAGACCGCCAGGGTGGCGGCCAGCATCAGTACACAGGCGGGGTAGTTCATAAAGGCACGAATCTTGCTGCTTTGGTGGTGTTGCTTCATTGTAGCCATGGCACTCCCCGGAATTGGCAAGGCGCAGAAAAACCCGCCGGATCAGGGCGGGTCGAGAGGCGAAATACCCGGCGGCGGCACCAAGCCGGCCACGTGGAGGTTGCGCCATTTTCCGACGGGCCGCCCCTAGGAAAATGAGCCCCCTCGGGGGGCAGCGCAGCACACGCAGTGGCAAGCGTGGGGGCTTTTAGCCCTTGCGGGCCTGGGTGATCAGGTAATCCGTCACCAAGAGCGCGCGATCCATGGTTTTTGCCAGTTCGCCCGAGGTATAGAAACGCCCGGCCACGCCCAGGGCCGGCACGCCGTCCACCTTGTAGTCGTCTTGCAACTGCGTGGCTTTGCGGGCCTTGGCGGCGATGTCAAACGAGTTGTACATTTCCACAAACTTGGCCTTGTTGATGCCTTGCTTATCGGCCCAGGCGGCGACCAGCTCGGGCGTGTTCAGCATCTGGCGTTCGTTATGAATCGCGAAAAACACCTTTTTGTGGAGTTCCTCGACCTTGTTCATGGCTTCGAGCACGTAGTAAAGGCGCTGCTGCGGCTCAAAGTCGGCGCGGAAGGACACGGGCACACGCCGCACCACCACGTCTTTGGGCGCTTTTTTGACCCAGGCCTCAAACGCCGGCTCAAAGGCATTGCAATGCGGGCAGCTGTACCAGAAAAACTCCACCACCTCGACCTTGCCGGCCGGCGCATTGACCGAGGCGCGTTTGTCGAGCACCAGGTAGTCGTTGCCCGCCTGGGGCGGTTTGCCCTGGGCCTGGGCCGGCGCCGTCAAGGCGCCCAGGGATGCGGCGGCAGCCACGGAAGCGGCGGATATCGAAAATTCACGTCTTTGCATCAATCATTTCTCCATTAGTGCACCAGGTTGGACACCCTGGCGTCAGAAAGTTCAGCGTTGAACCCGAACCAGAGCAGTTTCTATGCCGCTGCCATCCAGGCGCTCCTTGGCTTTGTCGGCATCCTCTTTTTTATCAAAAGGCCCGAGGCGCACGCGAAACACGGTGCGGCCCGACTGTTCGCGCTCGGTCACCTTGGCCTCCAGGCCCATCAGCGAAATTTTGGCGCGCTGCTGTTCGGCGTCTTCAGGCGTGCGGAAAGCCCCGACCTGCACAAAATAGTTGAACGGGTCCGGGCCGGAGGCAGCAGCCGGCGCCGCCAGTTTGGCTTTGGCCAGGTCGCCGATGGGGTCGGCCGACGGCGGCTTCACGGGCTTGACGGTCGGGTCGGCCACGGGTTTCTGCGCGGCCACAGGCGCCTGCGGCGTGACATCGGTCACCGGCCCGCCGGACGTGGCAGCAGCTGCCGGCGCGGACGCCGGTTTGGCCGGGTTTTTGCCGTACAGCGGTGCGTTCGGATTCCAGTTCTGGTTCTTTTTGGCCTCGGCCGCGTCGTGGTCGGGGCTGCGCGACTGGCCTTTGTTCATGAAAGGCACGGGCACCTTGGTGATGTAGACGGCCACGGCCAGTGCCGCGGCCAGGCCGATCAAGGCGCCGATGATCAGGCCCAGAAAGGTGCCGCCGCGTTGTGTGTTCATGCCTGGCCGGCCGGGCCGGTGGGAGGGGGTAGGCGCCATGGTCTCATCATTCCTTACATTTTGCGCGGGGCATCAACACCCAGCACGGCGAGGCCATTGTGCAACACCTGCGCGGTCGCGGCGACCAGGGCCAGGCGCGCGAGTTTGACCACCGCGTCATCGACCAGGATGCGCTCGGCATCGTAATAGCTGTGGTAACAAGCGGCCAGTTCGCGCAGGTAAAACGCCACGTCGTGCGGCGCAAACCCGCTGGCGGCGTTGCTCAGCATGTCGGGGTATTTGGCAATCAGCAGCATCAAGGCCTGGGCCTGCGGGCTGCTAAGGGCAGACAGGTCCACCGCCTTGAGCTCGGTCTCGTCGCCGCCCCAGGCGCTCAACACCGAACAGATGCGGGCATGGGCATATTGCACGTAATACACCGGATTTTCGTTGTTTTTGGCCAGTGCCAGATCGATGTCGAAGATGTATTCGGTGTCGGGCTTGCGGCTGAGCAGGAAGAAACGCACGGCGTCCTTGCTGGTCCACTCGATCAGGTCGCGCAAGGTCACATAACTGCCGGCGCGTTTGGAGATCTTGACCTCTTCGCCGTTGCGCACGACCCGCACCATGGTGTGCAAGACGTAGTCGGGATAACCTTGAGGAATGCCTTCACCCACCGCCTGCAGGCCGGCGCGCACCCGGGCAATCGTGCCGTGGTGGTCCATGCCCTGGATGTTGATGGCCTTGGTGTAACCACGCTCCCATTTGGCCAGGTGGTAAGCCACGTCGGGCACAAAATAGGTGTAGCTGCCGTCGCTCTTTTTCATCACGCGGTCTTTGTCGTCACCGTAGTCGGTGGACTTGAGCCACAAAGCGCCGTCCAACTCGTAGGTCTTGCCGGCGGTTTTGAGTTTGGCCACCGTGGACTCGACCCGGCCCGAGCTGTACAGGCTGGACTCCAAGTAATAGTTGTTGAACTGGACCGAGAAGGCCTTGAGGTCCAGGTCCTGCTCGTGGCGCAGGTAGGCCACGGCGAACTGGCGGATCGAGTCGGTGTCTTCCACGTCGCCCGAGGCGGTGTATTCGCGGTCGTCGGACTTGACGGTCTTTTTGGCCAGGAAGTCGGCCGCGATATCGGCGATGTAGTCGCCGTTGTAGGCCGACTCGGGCCAGCCGGCGTCACCGGGCTTGATGCCCTTGGCGCGCGCCTGGGTGCTGGCAGCCAGCGTCTGGATCTGCACACCGGCGTCGTTGTAATAAAACTCGCGATAAACCTCGGCGCCCTGGGTCACAAACAGGTTGCAGATGGCGTCGCCCAGCGCGGCTTGGCGGCCATGGCCCACATGCAGCGGCCCGGTCGGGTTGGCCGACACAAACTCGACAATCATGCGCTGGCCCTTGGCGGCCTGGGTGCCGTAGCCGGGTCCGGCCTGCAACACCTCACGCACGGTTTCCTGCTTGGCCGCGGGTTTCAGGCGGATATTGATAAAGCCGGGGCCGGCGATCTCGATGGCGTCCACCCAGCGCTCAAAAGCCGGGGCTTTCAGCAGGATGGTACGCAGGTTCTCCGCCAACTGGCGGGGATTGAGCTTGAGCGGCTTGGCCAGCTGCATGGCGACCGTGCAGGCGAAATCGCCATGGGCCGCCACTTTGGGGGATTCAAAGGCGGCCTTGTCGCCTGCGCCAGGGGAAAGTTCTTCCAGCCCCGCAGCCAGGGCCGCGAGCAGGTCTTGTTTAATCGAGAGCATGGGCCGATTTTACGGTTAAGCCGCGCGCCGTCCGGGCTTGGGACCTACCCGGTCATCGAATTTGCCCGGCGCAGCGTTATGTGTTGGAATTCCAACCGGAACTCAATCCTGATTCCCAACCCTTCCAACCATTGGAGCCACCCATGAAAAAACTGTTGTCCCTGATCGCTGTGACCTTTGCCATGTCGATGGGCCTGTCGGCCGTGGCCCATGCAGCGGGCGCCGACACCGATTGCGCCGCCAAGTCCGCCGAGAAAAAGCTGGCGGGTGCGGCCAAAGCCAGCTTTGAGAAAAAATGCATGGCTGACGCGGGTGCAGCCCCCAGCGCCGCCTGTGAAAAATCGGCCGCCGACAAAAAGCTCGCCGGCGCCGCCAAAAACTCACACATCAAAAAATGCATGGCTGACGCAAAAGCCGGTGCTGCGCCCGCTGCTGCGGCTGGCGCCAAACCCATGGCCGCCGATGCCGGCATGAAGAAATAAACCGACCTCAGCACTGACTGTGGCATCGGCCTGATGTCACACCCCCACCCCCGTCCGGGCAACCTGGCGGGGGTTTTTATTGGGCCCAAGGGTGATTCAAGTGTTTCAATTCGCTACCAATTAAATAGCTGCTTGCGCCCGTAGCCAAAGGGCTGGAGGCTTATTTTCCTTAAGAAAACACGCCAGGCAGCAAAACGATGCCAACCCAGGCGCCCCGGCCTGGCTAACGTTTGCGCGCGCCGGCCCAGAACTCGGGCTGGCTGTAGTTGTGTTTCAAAAAATCTATCCACAGCCGCACCCGCAGCGGCAGGTGTTTGCGCTGCGGAAACACGGCGTAAATGCCGTTGGGTGGCGCATCAAAGTCTTTCAACACCGGCACCAGCTTGCCGGCGGCAATTTCCGCCTCGACCTCCCAGGTGCTGCGCCAGGCAATGCCGCAGCCGTCCATGCACCAGTCGTGCAGGACCTGGCCGTCCGAACAGTCGAGCGGGCCGCCGGGTTTGAAATGCACGACCTCGCCGCCGACCAAAAAAGCCCAGCCCCGGGTTTGCGAGGCATCGCTGGACAGGGTCAAACAGGCGAATTTGGCCAGATCGGTGGGATGGTGCGGTGTGCCGCAACGTTTGAGGTAGTCGGGTGCGGCCACACACAGGCGCCGGTTGTCGGCCATACGCACGCTGACCAGCGAGGAATCCGGCATGTCGCCGACCCGCACCGCGCAGTCAAAACCCTCGCCGGCCAGGTCCACCACGCGGTCGCTGAGGTTGAGCGAAATCGTCACGTCGGCATGGAGTTCGCGGAACTTGGGCACCAAAGGCGCGACATGGCGGCGCCCAAAACCGGCCGGTGCGGTGATGCGCAAATGCCCGCTGGCCTTGACGCCACCGGCCGACACACTGGCCTCGGCGTTGGCAAAGTCCACCAGCAGGCGCTGGCAGTCTTCCAGGAAGGCGCTGCCTTCGTGGGTCAGGGACATGCGGCGCGTGGTGCGCACCAGCAGCTTGACGCCCAGGCGTTCTTCCAGCGCATCCAGCCGCCGGCCCATGATGGCCGGCGCCACCCCTTCGGCCTTCGCGGCGGCGGTCAGGCTGCCACGTGTGGCGACCGACACAAAAGACTCCAGCTGCTTGAGTTTGTCCATGCGCCATTATGGACAAAATTGTTTGTAATCAGCCAGTTTTTTAACTGATTCCGATAATGCACATGCTCAGCCGCCGGTTCTGCGTTTCAGGCGAATCTGGTTCGGCAAAGGCACGGAGCGCCGCAACACATCCTCGCCCAGCCACAAGGCCGAACGCCAGGCGCGCTGGGCCACGGTGGCTAACGGCATTTGCTGGTAGTCGTCGTTGAAAACCTCGAAGCTGTAATCGCCGCGGTAACCCAGGCCGTGCAGGCGTGTCACCAGCGCCGCCAGGGCGTCGCTGTGCACACCTTCACCGGGAAACACCCGGAAATGTCGGGCGGTGGCGATACGTTCCTCGACCGACTTGATTTCGGTCCACATGAAGTCGGCCAGTTGCACCAGGAAGATTTTGGCCGGGTCCAGCAGATCCAGCTCGTCCAGCGGGGTACCGGTGGCGAACATGTGAAAGGAGTCAAAACCCAGGCCGAGGTTGGGCATGTCGGCCTGGCTGATGATGTCCCAGGCCTGCGGAAATTCATTCACCGTGCGGCCCCAGGACAAGGCTTCGTAGGCGATGCGGATATTCATGGGAATCGCCAGCATGGCCAGCTTGCGCAGGTCTTTGACCAAGGCCTGTGTCTCGCCGCTGGCGTGTACGGAGGTCGACGAGCAGATCAGCAGCAGGCGGCAACCCAGCAAGTGGCACATCTCCAGCATGGACTTGGCGATGTCCATCTTGTAGTCATGCAGGTGGCCGGACAGGCCCTCGAAATCGCGCAAAACCTGGAAGCCCGTGACGCGCAGGCCGCTGGCCCGCACCGCGGCCACGGCCGCAGCCAAGCCATCGGGGTGGCCGACCAGGTCTTTGGCGGCCAGCATGATCTGGGTGAACCCGGCGTTGCGCACGGCCTGGAGTTTGGCTTCCAGCGGCCCGGCCAGCGAGATGGTGTCCATCCCGAAGTCGGCAATGTTGCCACTCGCGTGGCTCATGATGACGCGACACGCTCGTTGTGCACCAGCTCGAAACTCACGCCGCCGAGACCGGTTTTGACCAGCGCCCCCCGGTCGGCGGTGTGCACGCCACTTGATTCGACAAATTCCACACCGCGTTGGCCGAGCTCGGCCACCGCCGCCAACACGTCGGCCGCGCCCAGGCCTATACGTTGCAGGCTTTCGTCATCCTCCAGATCCAGCACACCGGCTTCCGGCTCTATCAGCTGGATATAAAAACGCGATGCGGCCGGACACGGGCTGCGCAGAATCCGGCCCTTGGGCAAGATGCCAAAACGCTGCTCGGCAGGCAGTTCGGTAAAACCAAACAACTCGCGGTAAAACGCCGACCAGTCTTCGCCGCGGTCATTGCCGATGTATTGCACCACGCCAAAAAAATGCAGCCCCGCCAGCGCCGGCGGCTGCGGGTCCACGCCGGGAATAGCCACAAAGTCCACGTCGTAAATGGAAAATCGGTCGTAGCCGTCGACGAAATAAATGCGGCTGCTGCCCACCCCATGGATGGCCGGGATGTTGAGCTCCATCACTTCCACGCGTGAAGGCACGGCCCAGGCACCGCGGTCCAGCGCGCGGCGGTAGGCGGCCGCGGCATCCCGCACACGCAGCGCCACGGCGGCGATCACCGGCTTGCTTTCCGTCACTGCGGCGTCCGCCTCAAGCTGGGCCGGCACATGGGCGTTGACAATCACGTTGATGGCGCCCTGCCGGTACAGCAGCACCTCGCGCGAGCGGTGGCGGGCGATCGGGTGAAAACCCATTTTCTCCAGCACCTGCCCCAGCGCCTGCGGCCGGCTCGTGCGGTATTCAATGAACTCAATGCCGTCCAGCCCGAGCGGGTTGGCGATTTCCGTGATGGCTTCCCGGTCAGCGGCTGTGGCCTGTTGGGGGGTGTTCATGCGGTTCTCCGGTGTTGGCTGTGGGAGGGGTCAATAACTGAGGCGGGCCACCGCACGCAAGGCCTCGGGCGTCGCCGTGCCCAGACCAAAAAATTCAAGGTAGGCCGGGATCTGTTCGAACAACATGTCCGAGCCCACCTGCACCGCGCAACCACGCGCCTGGGCCGCACGCAGAAATGCCGTCATCTCTTTTTCATGACCACCTCGCCGGCAAACGTGGAGGGCGCCATACGTGCCACATCCACCGGCAGCGGGTCGCCCTCGTTCATGCCCAGCGGCGTGGCATTCACCACCAGGTCGTAACCAGCCGGGTCCTTGTTGCCGGTGCAAAGCTGCAGCGCCGGGTAATGTTTGCGCAGTCGATCGCCCAGCGCCTCGGCGGATGCGGTGTGAACGTCGAACAGACCCATGGCGCCCACACCTGCCGCCGCCAGCGAGGCGGCAATCGCCGAGCCCACGCCACCGCTGCCGACCACCAGCACGCGCGCGCCCGCCAGTTGCAGGCCCTTGCGTTGCACGCCGCGCACAAAACCGGCGCCATCGAACATGTCGCCCAGCAGGCTGCCGTCGGGGCGGCGCAGGATGGCGTTGCAGGCGCCGGCGATTTCCACGGCCGGGGTGTAGTCGTCCAGCAACGCCAGGGTTGTCACCTTGTGCGGCATGGTGATCAGCGCACCACGAATGTTGGTGAGCTTGAACAGGCTTGTCAGCACCTGCGCATAGTCCTCGGGCTTGACCCCCATGGGCATCACCACCGCATCGATGCCGGCCTGCTCGAACCAGGGGTTGTAAATCATGGGCGCCTTGAAGGCTTCCGTCGGGTAACCGAGGTGGGCGATCAGGGTGGTGGTGCCGCGAATCATGGGCGTGCCCCCAGGCAAGAGGCCGGGCGCCAGGCGGGGCTGACGGCCAAAACGATCAAGGTGCTGTTCATGCGAATCAAAAAAAATGGCGTGAAAGAAACGCCGGCCGCCCGGCGCACAACCGTCCGGGCGGAGCAAGGCATTCGGGCTTATTTACGCAGCTTGGCCAGCTCGGCCGTCAATTCATTGACCGAGGACTCGCCCGCACCGGAGGAGTACTTGGCAATCACCGGCTTCATCTTCTCGCGCAGCTTGGCCATTTCGGCGGGCGGCAATTCGGTGACCTGCATGCCGGCCTTCTTGAGCGCATCCAGCGTGCTGCCCGCGGCATCCCGTGCGGCCTGGCGCTGGTATTTGCCGGCCTCGACGGCGGCATCGGCCAGCAGTTTTTTCTCGTCGCCGGAAAGTTTGTCCCAGAACTTCTTGCTGATGATGACCGACTGCGGGTTGTAAACGTGGTTGGTCAAGGTCAGGTGTTTCTGGACCTCGGCGAACTTGTTGGCCAGGATGGTGTTCAGCGGATTTTCCTGCCCGTCCAGCGCCTTGGATTCCAGGGCGGCATACACCTCGGGAAAGGCCATGGGGGTGGGGTTGGCGTCCAGCGCCTTGACCCAGTCCAGGTTGATGGGGTTGGGGATCACGCGGATTTTCAGACCGGCCAGGTCTTCCACCTTGTTGATGGCGCGTTTGCTGTTGGTCATGTTGCGAAAGCCCAGTTCCCAATAAGCCAGGCCGACCATGCCTTTGTCCTGCAGCTTGTCATGCAGCTTTTTGCCGAAGGGGCCATCGACCACGGCATCGGCTTCTTTCGCGTTGGCAAACAGGAAGGGGAAGTCGTACACCGCGAACTCCTTGACCTGGCTGGCCAGGATGCCGGAGTTCAACACCACCATTTCGATGGTGCCGCCCTGCAGGCCCGACACGTTGGGCGCATCGCCACCCAGCACGCCACCGGGAAACAGGTTGACCTTGATCTTGCCGCCGGATTTGGCGCTGACGATCTCGGCGAACTTTTCCATGCCCATCACGATGGGATGGCCCTTGGGGTTCTGGTGGGCAAACTTGATCGTGTGCTCCTTGATGTCCTGTGCCGTGGCCAGGCCGAAAGCGCCCAGCGTGGCCACAGCCACCAGGGTTTTGATCATCAGACGTTTCATTGTTGTCTCCTTGGGAATCTCTCAGTACGCCAACCGTAAAAGTGCAGGCCATGCGCGTACCAGGCATGGCGCCACACAGGAAATCAGGATCGATGCCAGGCCAACGAATACGGCAAACTGGGGGCCAACGAACGCAGCGAAGGGCCGCCCCGAGCAAGTTCAGCCCCCTGGTGGGGCAGCGCAGCACACGCAGTGGCAAGCGTGGGGGCCATATCTCTTCTAGCCATAAAGCAAACGCGCAGGCCACATCACGATCTGCGGGAATAACACCATCAGGAACATGACCGCAAACTGCACAGCCATGAAAGGCAACACGCCGCGTGTCACCTCGTCCATCTTCATGCGGCCCACACCCGCCACCACGTTGAGCACGGTGCCCACGGGCGGGGTCACCAGCCCGATGGAGTTGTTGATGATGAACAACACGCCGAAATACACCGGGTCAATACCCGCCGCCTTGACCAGAGGCATCAGCACCGGCGTCAGGATCAGGATGGTGGGTGTCATGTCCATCGCGGTTCCGACAACCATGACCAGCACCATGATGGCCATCAGCAGCAAGGTGGGGTTGCCCAGCAGCGGCTCCAGCAGGCTGATGACTTGCGCGGGCAGTTGCGCCACGGTGATGAGCCAGGCCGAAACCATCGCGGCGGCAACCAGGAACATGATGACGGCGGTGGTTTTGGCCGCGGCCAGAAAAACGTCGTACAACTGCTTGATGCTGAGTTCGCGGTAGATGACACCTGCGACGAACAAGGCATACACCGCGGCCACCACAGCGGCTTCGGTCGGCGTGAAGACGCCCATGCGCAGCCCCACCAGAATGATCACCGGCAGCATCAGCGCCCAGCCGGCCTGGCGCATGGCCAGCAGCACTTCGGCGCCCGAACGGCGCGGCGGGGTGGCGATGTGTTCGCGGCGTGTCAGCCACCACCAGGTCAACCACAGGCCCGCGCCCAGCACCAGCCCGGGGAAGATGCCGGCCAGGAACAGCTTGCTGATCGACACATTGGCCGCCACGCCAAAAATCACAAACCCAATGGATGGCGGGATGATGGGCCCGATGACGCCGCAGGCCGCGATCAGGCCGCCGCTGCGCGCCTTGTCATGCCCGGCCTTGACCATCATGGGCAGCAGCAAAGCCGTGAGTGCGGCCGCGTCGGCCACGGCGGACCCCGACAGCGCCGACAGCAGACAGGCGGCAATGATGGTCACGTAACCGAGGCCGCCCTTGATGTGGCCGACCAGGGCCATGGCAAAGTCGACAATGCGCCGCGACAGGCCGCCGGTGTTCATCACCTCGCCCGCCAGCATGAAAAAGGGCACGGCCAGCAGTGGAAAACTGTCGGCACCGTTGATGACGTTTTGCGCCAGGATCTGCGCATCAAACATGTCCATGTGCCACATCAGGGCGGCACCACACAGCAAGAGGGAAAAGGCAATCGGCACGCCCAGGGCCATGGCGGCCAGCAGGGAACCGAGAAAAACAGCAATGGTCATGACGATGCTTTAGTCAGTTGGGGACAGAGCTGGCTCACTGCGTGTAGCTGCGGTCTGTCCCGCAAAGGTTCACAAGGGTTTGGGCAGGTCGAGAGGCTCTTCTTCGGACTCGCGTATGCCTATCAGCTCGGCCTCCGACAGCTGGCCGGACAGCAACCGCCAGAGTTGGTTGAGCAGGATCACAGCGCCCGAAACGGCAAACACCAGGCCGCAGCCGTAAAAGAGGGCCATGGAGGTTTCCATCGCCGCGCTGGTGGAGTCCCAGTTGATCTTGACCTGCTCCAGCGAACCCTGAAACAGCAACCAGCAGATGTAGAGCATCAGCAAATGGCCGATGAACAGACAGGTTTTTTTGCCTCGCAGCGGCAGACGCGAGACCAGGCTGTCGGTGCCCAGGTGCGCGCCATCGTTCATCGCCACAATGCCGCCCAGAAAGGTCAGCCAGACGAAGAGCCAGCGCGACAACTCTTCCGAAACGGCGATGCCGGAGTTCATGGCGTAACGCAAGACCACATTGGTAAACACCAGCACCACCATGAGCGCCAGACAGGCCACGATCAGCCACGAGAGGGCCTGGCAATAACGGTTTATCAGTTTCTGGATCACGCTTTGTCTCCTGCCTGGGTTGCATCCAATAATGTACGAACTAGTTAGTTTTTACAAATCAGTGATTACCCCATGCCGCCGACCGGCGGCGGCGACAGGCGCCGTTCAGACCCGCACGAAACGCACAAGCATCTCCACGATGTTCTGGCGCCGGACGGCCAGGGCCTCGGGCGACTGGCCGTCACGCTTGAAGATCAGGCCAAAGGTGTGCTGGTTGGACACATTGAAGAAGGTCAGCGCCGAGATGGAGGCATGGATGTCGATAGCGTCCAGGCCGGGCCGGAACACCCCCGAAGCCACACCACGGTCATAAAGCTGGCGTATGGCCTGGATGGCCGGCACGTTGAGCGCTTCGATAACTTCGCTTTGCGCCAGGTAAACGCCGCGCTCCATGTTTTCGTTCATCACCAGCCGGATGTAGTCCTGGTTGTCATGGTGATGGTCGAAGGTGAAACCCACGAGGCGACGCAAGGCGTCCTCAGGCGGCAGGTCTTCAAGGTGCAGCTCGGCCTCGATGGTCCGCATGCGGCGGTAGGCTTCCTCCAGCACCGCGATGTACAGGCCTTCCTTGCTGCCGAAGTAGTAATAAATCATGCGCTTGCTGGTGCGCGTGGCGGCCGCGATCTCGTCGATGCGTGCGCCGCTGAGGCCCTTGCTGGCGAACTCCGTGGTCGCCACCTCGAGAATCCCGGCCATGGTCCGCACCGGGTCGTTGGTGCGGGTGGTTTCCCGCGACGACACCTTGGCCGCCGGTTTCACCGGGCGCGTGGAATGTACTGACTGGTCCATTTCGGCAGTATAGGGGCGGCCGGCGACACGGCGTGCGCTGATGGCAGAAAGCGCATGGGCAGGAAAAGCAAAGCGTTGTGCCCACGCGGTGTCCGGCCATGCGCCTACAGCCGGCCACCTCGCTGCCGCTTACAACTGGACAGGCAAGTGCAAAGAGGTTTCCAGATCAGCCGTTCCGGAGACATCCAAGCGCACCGATGCCAAAAAATGCGCGGAAGCAGCCGTCCATCGGCTGTTCCGGCTACGGAGAAGCGGGGTTACGTGCGCCATTGAACGCAACCGTACGCACATACAGCGTATTTTTTATACCCCCAACGGCGGCCGGCCTGTGCAGACAGGTGGTTGTCGTCCACTATCCAAAGGATTTTTATGAACTACCCCCTCATTTTTTCAGCCACACTGATGGCTATCGCCTTGAGCGCTTGTGATCGCCCGGCCGCTGTGGTGACACCCCCCACCGTGGTGAACGTCCCGGTGCCAGGCCCTGCCGGCCCGACAGGCGCAACCGGGTCCACAGGATCGACGGGCTCCACGGGTTCGACCGGTTACACCGGCGCGACCGGAGATACCGGCGCCACCGGCAGCACGGGTAATACCGGCAATACCGGGGCGCAAGGCCAGACCGGTAAAAGCGGCGAAACCCTGGTCATCGTTCCGGCCACACCCTCGCGCTAAGTTCCCAGCACTGTCCTGAACCATGAAGGCCCGATGGCCGCCATGTGTTGAAAAAAGCCCCGCTCCCGGTGTCATCCAGGGCGGGGCTTTTGCGTGGGCGGCGCTTACTCCAGCTTGATGCCTGCGTCGCGGATCAGTTTGCCCCATTCGGCTTGTTCCGCTTTCAGGTACTTGGCCACTTGCGCGGGATCACCACTCAGGGGTGCGCTGCCTTCCGCCGCGAGTTGGGCGATCATGGTCGGATGGGTCAGGGCTTTGGCCACGGCCGCATTCAGCCGTTTGATCACCTCGGCCGGCGTGCCGGCCGGCGCCACGATGACTTTCCAGTCCACCGCTTCAAAATCCTTGTAGCCGGACTCGGCGACGGTCGGCACCTCGGGCAGGATGGCCAGGCGTTTGGTCGAGGTCACGGCCAGCGCGCGTAACTTGTTGCCCTTGACCATGCCGATCACGGCTTGCGGCGTGGCGAACATGTAGTCGGTCTGGCCGCCCAGCAGGTCGGTGATGGCCGGCGCCGCGCCTTTGTAAGGCACGTTCAAGACCTTGATGCCGGTGCGGCGCGCCAGCATTTCGCCGGCCAGATGCCCGACCGTGCCGGTGCCGGCCAGCGCCTGCTTGACCTCGCCGGGTTTGGCCTTCGCCGCCTTGATCGCATCGCCCAGTGTTTTCCACGGCGAATCGGCGCGCACCACCATCACGGTCGGCAGTTCGGCCACCAGGGCCACGGGCGCGAAATCCCTGGCCGGGTCAAACGGCATGCTGGGCAACAAGGCCGGGTTGATGGCCAGATTGGCGGTTTGCCCCATGCCTATGGTGTAGCCGTCGGCCTTGGATTTGGCCACCATGTCCAGGCCGATGTTGCCCCCGCCACCAGCCTTGTTGTCAATCAGAAAAGTCCACTGCGTGTCTTGCGTGATGGTGTTGGCGATGTGGCGCGTGACCGTGTCGGTGCCGCCGCCCGGGGTGTAAGGCACGACAAAACGGATGGGTTTGTCGGGCCAGGCGGTCTGCGCCAGGACCGGCAAGCCGGCGATGCCGACGGCGCTGGCCAGCAGCAGTGTGCGGGTGATGCGGGCAAAACGTGAGGGGCGGGTCATGGCGGTCATGGGGTTTCTCCGAAAGTGATGTTGTGTGCTTTGAGGCGGGCGATGTCGGCTGCGCTGTAGCCGACCTCTTCCAGCAGCGCCTGGCTGTGTTGCCCCAGCGTCGGGGGTTGGAGCCGGATTTGCGGACGTTCTCCGTCCATCGTGAAAGGCATCAGCGGCACCTTGGCGGTGCTGCCGTCGTTCATGCGAATCGGCGCCAGACCGCCGGTGGCATTCAGGTGCGGGTCGTCGAACAAATCCTGCGGCTTGGTGATGGGTGCAAACGGCAATTCGTTTTGCTCAAACACGGCGCTGAGCTCGGCCGCGCTGTAACCCGCCAGGTGGGAGCGCAACATCGGCATCATCCAGTCGCGCGCCAGCACCCGGTCGTTGTTGGTTTTCAGGCGCGGATCGGCCAGCAACGCTTCCAGGCCAAAAGCCTTGCAGAAAATCAGCCACTGCTTGTCGCTCACGGCGGCCAGGAAAATCTGCTCGCCGTCCTTGACGGTGAACACGTCGTACACCGCCCAGGCCGAGATGCGGCTGGGCATGGGGTCAGCGGCCTTGCCGGTGGCGGCAAACTGCATCATGTGTTGCGCCACCAGAAAAACATTGTTTTCAAACAGCGCCGATTGCACTTCCTGCCCCCGGCCGGTTTTCTCGCGTGCGGCCAGCGCGGCCATGGCGCCAATCGCGCCGAACATGCCGCCCATGATGTCGTTGACGCTGCTGCCGGCACGCAAGGGATCCCCCACACGCCCCGTCATGTAAGCCAGGCCACCCATCATCTGCACCACCTCGTCCAGCGCCGTGCGGTGGTCGTAGGGGCCGGGCAGAAAACCCTTGTGGCTCACGTAGATCAGGCGCGGATTCAGCTTTTTCAGGGTGTCGTAATCCAGGCCCAGCTTTTTCATGGTGCCTGGCTTGAAGTTTTCGCTGACGATGTCGGCGGTGGCAATCAGGCGCAGCGCGGCCTCCACACCTTCGGGGTTTTTCAGATCAAGCGCGATGCTTTTTTTGTTGCGGTTGAAGGTCGGAAAAAATCCCGAGCCCGAGCCCAGCAGGCGTCGCGTGTTGTCGCCCTCTATGGGTTCGACCTTGATGACCTCGGCGCCCAGATCGGCCAGCAACAGGCCGCAGGTCGGGCCCATGACCATGTGGGTGAATTCGACGACACGGATGCCGGCATACGGCAGGGTGGCCGGGTTGGTCAGAGGAGGGTCAGTGTCTTGGGTGGTCATGGCAGTCATTCAAATCAAAATTCCCGACAGGCGCCTTCGAGCTGTCGCCGGTCGTCACCGAGACAAGGGATTCAAGTTGCTTGAACTGGTCCACGGTGCGCCCGTCGCTGGCGGATCAATCGAGGGAGATCTGCGCATCGCGAATAACGCGCCCCCATTTGTCGGTGTCGCGTTTCGTCCAGGCCTGCACCTCCTCGGGCGTGCTGCCAAGCAACTCGACACCATGGGGTTCGATTTTTGCCTGCAGTGCAGGATCCTGCAGCACCTTTCGCAAGGCGGCGTTCAGGCGCGCCACCACCGGCGTGGGTGTGGCCAATGGGGCATACAGGGCGTACCAGGTGGTGTAGTCGAAGCCGGGCAGCGTGGCCGATAGCAGGGGCAGGGATCGGGTGGCGGCCGAGGTGCTGGCGGCGGTCGCGCCGATGACGCGTACGTAACCCTTGTCCACCACCCCCTGCAAAGACGGCAGGCTGCTGAACATGGCACTGACCTGACCGGACACCAGGTCGCCGACGGCGGCGGAACTGCCCTTGTAGGGAACATGCAGCACGTCGGTTTTGGACAATACCTTGAACATTTCCATTCCCAGGTGCGCCGTTCCGCCGGTGCCCGCAGACGCAAAGCTCACTTTGCCTGGATTGGCCTTGGCGTAGTCCACCAGTTCCCGCACCGTCTTGACCGGCAGCTTGGCCGACACCACCAGCACATGTGCGCTGGTGGAGACCATGCTGACCGGCCGCAATTTGGCCAGCATGTCGGCCCCGCCATTTTTGCTGAGCAGGGGCTGCAGCACCACATTGCCCAAGGCGGGCATCAACAAGGTATGCCCATCGGGTTCGACACGCGCGACCGCGGTCAGTGCGGGCATACCCATGGCACCGCCCTGGTTCTCGATGACCACAGGCTGCTTGAGTTCAACAGCCAGCCGCTGAGCGATTTCCCGGGCGACCACATCGGCCGGTCCGCCCGCGGCGTAGGGCACCACCAGTTTGACCGGCTTGCTGGGCCAGGGCGCTTGCGCGAGGGCTGCGGTTGAGATGGCCAAGGCGGCGCAGGCGAATAAAAGGCCGGTACGGCGCTGGAAAATCATGCGTTGTCTCCTGAAGAAGCGAGGTTGGTCAATTCGAAAAAGGTGATCCGGCCGGCGGGATGGCGTGGTGGCCGGAAAGCGCCTCGATGTCTGCCGCGGAATGCGCAATGCTTTTTGGGGTTCGCTGGTTCAGACATGAGCGCCTCCCTGCACAAAGCCTTTGGGCAAGCCCGCCTCCGGTGTCATGCCGTAAATCGGCTCGCCCGGCAGACCGGCCTGCAGCGGCGCACGGGCGGCCAGCAACTGGCCGAGATCAACACCGGTGGACACGCCCATGGCTTCGAACATAAACACCAGGTCTTCGGTCACCACATTGCCGGACGCACCGGGCGCATAAGGGCAGCCGCCCAGGCCGCCGAGTGAGGCATCAAAGGTGCGCACCCCTTCGTCGTAAGCCGCCAGGCAGTTGGCCAGGCCCAGGCCGCGCGTGTTGTGCATGTGGGCGGCGCCGGCGTGCTCACCTATCTCGGCGCGCAGACGCCGGAACAACCGGCGCACCTGCGCCGGATTCGCATAACCGACGGTGTCGGACAGGCCCGATTCGTCGGCGCCGGCGGCAATACATTGGGCCGCCAGCCAGATCACCTCGTCCTCCGGCACCAGCCCCTGCAAGGTGCAGCCAAAGGCGGTGGAGATGCCGGCTTCCAGCCTGACCTGCGGCGCGATGGCGCGGCGCAGATCGGAGATCGCACGCACCTCCGCTATCATTTCTTCGCGTGTCTTGCGCACATTGGCCAGCGAATGTGCGGCGCTGGCCGACACCGGCATCGTGAGCTTGTGCACACCGGCGGCCAGCGCGGCTTCGGCGCCCCGGCGATTCGGCACCAGCGCCATCACGGTCAGGCCGGGCAGGCTCAGCGCGTGTGCCACCACCTCGGCGGCGTCGGCCATCTGCGGCAGGTGTTTGGCCGGCACAAAGGAGCAGACCTCGATTTCACGCAGGCCGGCGGCGTAGAGGGCGGTGATCCAGCGCAGCTTGTCGGCGGTGGCCATGGTGCGCGCGACACTTTGCAGGCCGTCGCGCGGGCCGACTTCGCTGATCAGCACAGAGGATTCAGGATGGGTTGGCATGGTTTTCAGTATTCTGTAAGATAGAACAATATTCTTTCTAATGAAATATTGAAGCAGCTGGCCGCCGCTGTCAAGCGGCAAGCTGCTCAGGAGTTGAAGTGATGCCGCGCAAAGCCCAGACCGAATCCGTCGCCGATGCCCATGCCGCCCCCGGCGGTGCCGCCGCCGTGGACCGCGCCCTCACCTTGTTGTCGGCGTTCAAGGCCGGCGACACCTCGCTGGGCCTGATCGAGCTGGCGCAACGCACGCAGCTCTACAAAAGCACGGTCTTGCGCCTGCTGGCCTCGCTGGAACATGCGCACTTGATCCAGAAACTCGACGACGGCCGTTATGCGCTGGGTGCCGAAGTGGCGCGGCTGCACGGCGTTTATGCCGCCTCGTTTTCGCTGGACAAGGTGGTGTTGCCGGTGTTGCGCCAACTGGTCGCGATCACCGGTGAAAGTGCGGCCTACCATGTGCGCCAGGGCGAGGCCCGTTTGTGCCTGTACCGCGTGGACTCGCCGCACCCTATCCGCGACCACATCAAGGCCGGCGACGTGTTGCCGGCCGATCGCGGCACAGGCGCTCGTATTTTGATAGCATTTGACGCCCAGCAGACAAGGGCCAGAGCCCCAAAAGACCGTCAACTTTACGCAAAAATCCGGGAACAGGGGTATTACACGGCGGTCGGCGACCGCCTGGCCGAAGTTGCCGGCATTTCCGCGCCGGTGTTCAAGGCCGACGGCAGCTTGGCCGGCGCCTTGACCCTGACCATGCCGGTCTCCCGTTACGACCAGACCTACGTCAAACCGGTGCTGGAATGCGCACGCAAACTCAGCAGCCTGCTTTGATTGCATTCATTTAGGTCATGGATAAACGGATTTTTTGATCATTAATAAGCGCTTGAGTATCAAATAAAGTAGAGGGATGGAAAAACCCAAAGCCGGGCCTATGGCGCCACGGGCTGTTTTATTTGATGCTTACGGTACGCTGTTCGATGTGTACAGCGTGGGCCTGCTGGCGGAGCAGTTGTTTCCCGGCCAGGGCCAGGCGCTGGGCCTGCTCTGGCGCGACAAACAGATCGAGTACACCCGGCTGGTCACCACCAGCAATCACGGCGAGCACTACCAGCCCTTCTGGGACCTGACCCGCGCCGGCCTGCGTTATGCCTGCAAACGCCTGGGCCTGGACTTGGACGCTGGCAACGAAGAGCGGCTGATGAACCAGTACCGCCACCTGTCGGCCTTTCCC
This sequence comes from Polaromonas sp. UC242_47, assembly GCF_044452385.1. NCBI lineage: Bacteria > Pseudomonadati > Pseudomonadota > Betaproteobacteria > Burkholderiales > Comamonadaceae > Polaromonas > Polaromonas sp. UC242_47. The sequence goes on along the minus strand of NZ_JBIOAO010000003.1, from coordinate 269,674 downwards.
GAAACCCGCGAGGTCTTGCAGGCGCTAAAAAGCCGCGGCATCGTCACCGGCATCTTGTCCAATGGCGACACCGGCATGCTGGACATCGCCGTGCGCTCCGCCGGTCTGGAAGGCCTGCTCGACCATGTGCTCAGTGTAGATAGCATTCGCAAATACAAAACCCACCCCGACGCCTACGCCCTGGGATCGCAGGCCACCGGCCTGGCCGCCCGGCAGATCGCCTTTGTCAGCTGCAACAGCTGGGACGCGTTGGCCGCGACCTGGTACGGCTACCAGACCTTGTGGGTCAACCGGTATGCCCTGCCTTTTGAAGAGCTGGGCACGCAACCCACACACACCGGCCACAGCCTGCGCGACGTACTGGCCTTGCCGGGTCTGGCGCCCCTGCCGGGAGCCGCCGCATGACACCCATAGACATCATCCTGATAGGCGCTGGCGGCTTTGCCGCGGGCGCGGTCAACGCCATTGCTGGCGGCGGCACCTTTTTCTCGTTTCCAGCCATGCTGGCCGTGGGCCTGCCCCCGGTGGCGGCCAACGCCAGCAACTCGGTCGCCCTGTGGCCGGGCAGCCTGAGCAGCGCCTGGGCCTACCGGCTCGAGCTGTCGCGCTACAAGCGCTATCTGCTGCCCATGGGCCTGGCCTCACTGCTGGGCGGCGCCGCCGGCGGCATGCTGCTGCTGGCCGCCGGTGACGCGCGCTTTGCCGCGCTGATTCCCTGGCTGCTGGCCTTTGCCACGCTGCTGTTTGCCTTCAGTCCGCAGTTGTCGGCCGCCCTGAAGCGGGTGCGCCCGGCAGCGAAAAAAATCGCCCAGACGCAGCACGACGCCGGCTCGCCCATAGGCTGGGCGGTGCAGTTGCTGGTGTCGATTTACGGCGGCTTTTTTGGCGCCGGCATGGGCATTTTGATGATGGCCAGCCTGGCGATTGGCGGCCATGAAGACGTGCAGCACATCAACGCACTGAAGAACCTGATGTCGGCGCTGATTTACAGCGTCACCGTCATGACCTTTATTGTTGCCGGCGCGGTGAGCTGGCAGCACACGCTGGTGATGCTGCTGACCGCCAGCCTGGGCGGCTATTGGGGCGCCAGCATGGCGCGAAAAATCCAGGGCTCGTGGCTGCGCCGCATGGTGATTGCCGTGGGCGGCGCACTCACGCTTTACTATTTTTACCAGTCGCTGGGCTGAACCCAGGCGTGCGCTTTTTAAGCGCTTTCATTTCTATTTTCAAAAGGAGTCTTCCATGACCAGCCCGACCCAACGCACCACCCGCCACCACCTCCAGGTGGCCACCAATCTCTACCGTTTTGTGGAAGACCAGGTGCTGCCCGGCACCGGTGTGGCCAGCGACACCTTCTGGGCCGGCTTTGACGCCATCGTGGCCGATCTGGCACCGAAAAACATCGCTTTGCTGGCCGAACGCGACCGCCTGCAGACCGAGATGGACAACTGGCACAAGGCCCACCCCGGCGCCATCCAGGACATGCCGGCTTACCGCGCCTTCCTGGAAAAAATCGGCTACCTGGTGCCGGTGCCGGCCAAGGTGCAAGCCACCACCACCAATGTCGATGCCGAGCTGGCCCTGCAGGCCGGCCCGCAACTGGTGGTGCCGGTGCTCAACGCGCGTTACGCGCTCAATGCCGCCAACGCACGCTGGGGCTCGTTGTATGACGCCTTGTACGGCACGGACGCGATTGCCGAAACCGGCGGCGCCGAAAAAGGCAAAGGCTACAACCCGGTGCGCGGCGCCAAGGTCATCGCTTTTGCGCGCCAGGTGCTGGACCAGGCCGTGCCGCTGGCCAGTGGCTCACACACCGACGCCACCTTGTACAGCGTCGACAACGGCCAGCTGACCGTGACCACGACCGCCGGCAAGACCGGCCTGGCCAATCCCGCGCAATTTGTCGGTTACCAGGGTGAGGCCAGCGCGCCTTCGTCGGTGCTGCTGACCCACCACGGCCTGCACCTGGACATCCAGATCGACCGCAACACCGCCATCGGCAAAACCGACGCGGCCGGCGTGAGCGATCTGGTGCTGGAAGCCGCGCTCTCCACCATCCTGGACCTGGAAGACTCGGTGGCCGTGGTCGATGCCGACGACAAGGTGCTGGCCTACAGCAACTGGCTGGGCATTTTGCAGGGCACCTTGACAGAAAACGTCACCAAGGGTGGCAAGACCTTTGTGCGGGGCCTGAACCTCGACCGCGTGTACACCGGCGCCGATGGCCAGCCCGTCAAGCTGCATGGCCGCTCCTTGATGTTTCTGCGCAATGTCGGCCACCTGATGACGAATCCGGCCATCCTCTACGCGGACGGAAAGGAAATTCCCGAAGGTATTCTGGACGCGGTGGTGACCGTGGCGATTGCCATGCACGACCTGCAACGCCGTGGCAAGGAAGCCATCGTCAACTCGCGCACCGGCTCGATCTACATCGTCAAACCCAAGATGCATGGTCCGCAGGAAGTGGCGTTTGCGTCGGAACTGTTTGGCCGCGTGGAAAACCTGCTGGGCCTGCCGGCCAACACCGTCAAGCTGGGCATCATGGACGAGGAGCGCCGCACCAGCGTCAACCTCCAGGCCTGTATTGCCGAAGCCGCCGCCCGTGTGGCTTTTATCAACACCGGTTTCCTGGACCGCACCGGCGACGAGATGCATACCGCCATGTACGCCGGCCCCATGATCCGCAAGGGCGACATGAAAGCCAGCGCCTGGATTGCTGCGTATGAAAAAAGCAATGTGCTGGTCGGCCTGTCCAGCGGCCTGCGCGGCAAGGCGCAAATCGGCAAGGGCATGTGGGCCATGCCGGACCTGATGGCCGCCATGCTGGAACAAAAAATCGCGCATCCCAAAGCCGGCGCCAACACCGCCTGGGTGCCCTCGCCCACCGCCGCCACCCTGCACGCCTTGCACTACCTGCAGGTCAGCGTCAGCGACGTGCAACAGGTGCTGGAAAAAATCGACGCCCATGCCGAACACGACAAGTTGCTCAACGCGCTGCTGGAAGTGCCGGTGGCGAAAAACACCAACTGGTCGGCCGCGGAAAAACAGCAGGAGCTGGACAACAACGCCCAAGGCATTCTGGGTTACGTGGTGCGCTGGATAGATCAGGGTGTGGGCTGCTCCAAGGTGCCCGACATCCACAACGTCGGCCTGATGGAAGACCGCGCCACCCTGCGCATCTCCAGCCAGCACATCGCCAACTGGTTGTTGCACGGCGTGGTGACCGAAGCTCAAGTCCGCGAAACCTTTGAACGTATGGCTGCCGTGGTTGATGGCCAGAACGCCGGCGACCCGCTGTACAAAAACATGGCCGGCCATTTCGACACCTCGGCGGCCTACAAGGCAGCCTGCGACCTGGTGTTCAAGGGCTTGGTCCAACCCAGCGGCTACACCGAGCCGCTGCTGCATGCCTGGCGCCTTAAAGTGAAAGCAGCAAGCGCCTGAGAGTTGCCATCAATTAGGTAGCTGACTGCAGAAAACCTGCGTCGGTCAAAAGCCATATTGGCTTGAAGATCCGCTAAAGCGGCACCGCCCGCTGTACCGACGGCAGGCTGGCCGTCGCGGCCAACACGGTGGCACCGTCTCGCAAACTCGCGACCGGACTCGACATGAACGAGTTGTGCGGGGACGCAAGGAGCCTGGGTTTCAGTTTCACGCAGGAGGGCGAGTCCAGCGCCCAAGGAGCCGAGGCGCTGGGACAAAACACACATGCCCTGCTCACGGAAATGGGCCTTGAGACGGACGCCGTCGCGGCACTCGGGCGCACCAGCGTGGTAAGGCACACCCGTTTGCCAGCCAGCGACGTCCCCGCAACTCAGCCGCTATCAAATCAATAGCTGGCTGTGCGCATTACACGACGACCACAGGCCAATTTCACTAAAAAAACAGCACGGGAAGCGTCTGCAACCTCTTCCCGTGCCTAATTTCCACCAACGGAAACTGTTTGAAAAACCCGCTCAGGCATTCACCGGGTGTTCCTTGACCCGGCTGACCAGTTGCGTCGGGTTGACGAAGCGCAGTGCGATCAGCAGCCACAACATGGTGATCGCCATGTAGATCATGGCCATGGCGTCCACCGACTGCCCGGCCCGCACGCCCGCCGCAAACACGGCGTAGTACAGCGCCACCACCAGCGTCTGCGTGTCCGGCCCGGCCACCAGGAAGGTCAGCTCGAACATGGCCACGGTGCGTACCAGCACCAGCAAGCCGGCGGCCAGCACGCCGGGTGCCAGCAGCGGCACCAGCGTGTAGATGAACATCTGCCGGGTGTTGGCGCCAAACACACGCGCGGCGGATTCGATGTTGGTGTCTATCTGCTCGACAAAAGGCGTCATGACCAGGATCACAAAGGGCAGCGCCGGGATCATGTTGGCAATGATCACGCCCGGCAGCGTGCCTGCCAGGTGCAGCTGGTACATCACGGTGGCCAGCGGAATGCCGTAGGTGATGGGCGGCACCATCAGCGGCAGCAGGAACAGCAGCATGAGCAGCTTCTTGCCGCGAAAGTCCTTGCGCGCCAGCGTGTAGGCCGCGGGCACACCCAGCAGCAGCGAAAAGAAAACCACGGAGAACACCACCACTACCGTCACCACCAGCACGTGGCCGAGCTGGAACTCTTTCCAGGCCGAGAGATACCAGCCCGTGGTGTAGGCCTCGGGCAGCCAGGTGCCCAGCCAGCGTGTGGCCACGGAGTTGGTGGCGACCGCCACAATCAGCATGCCGACGTTGACGAGGAAAAAGGCAATCACGCCCCAGATCAGCGCGCGCCAGGCACGGTCACGCAAGGCTCCAGCATTCCATGCGTTTGTGCTCATCCCTTGCCTCCGGCGACCGGGCCGCGATAGAACATGGAGCGCAGGCCCAGCGCCGCCACCACAATGACCAGCTGGGCCAGGCCCATGATCATGGCGACGGCCGAGGCCAATGAATAGTCGTACTGCTCAAAGGCGGCTTCATAGGCGGCAATGGCAATCACCCGGGTGGTGCCGGCCGGCGAGCCCAGCAGCACGGCGGAAGGAAAGACCGAGAAAGCCTGCACAAAACTCAGGCAGAAGGCCATCACCAGGCCCGGCGTGAGCAGCGGCAGGTAGATATGACGAAAGCGGTTCCAGCCGTCGGCGCCCAAGGTCGCCGCCGCGCGCGGCAGCGCGGGGTCTATGCCGGTGATATAGGACAGGATCAGCAGGTAGGCAAATGGAAAGCCGGTGATGATCAGTGAAATCAGCACCCCCCAGTAGTTGTGCGTCAGCCGTATCGAGCCCTCGTACACATGCAGCCAGCGCAGACTATGGACCAGCCAGCCTTGCGGGCCGAAATAGGTCAGCATGCCCTCGGCGATCAGCACCGTGCCCAGCGTGAGCGGCACCACCAGCAAGGTGGACAGCAGCCGCTGGTTGGGGCTTTTGCTGCGCGTGGCATAGGCGATCGCCAGCGCGCAAGCCACATTGATCACGGTGGCCGGCAGGGCCAGCTGCATGGTGTTGCCAAGGGTCTTCCAGAGATCCCCGGTCTGGAAGAAGTGGATGTAATTCTGGAAAACACCGCCTTCCGCCGGCCGGAACGACAGCAGCAGCCCGTAGGCGAAGGGGTAGACAAAAAACATCACCATCAAGGCGGCGGCCGGCGCCACCAGCATCACGGCCGGGTCAAACGGCGGACGCGGGTTGATACCGGGCTGGCTGGCAATCACGGCCGTCATCTCAGTCCTCTTTCGCGTAAACCAGCACCCGCTCCGGCGGGGCGTTCAGCATGACGCGGTCGCCCGGCGTGACCCCGGCCGCTGAACGCACATACAGCAGGTCGTCGAATGCCGTCCTGACCTGGAGCAGCCATTCACGCCCGCCGTATTCCGCGGTTTCCACCGTGCCGGCAAAGGCGTTCGGGCCGTCGCCGATAACGATTTCGTCGGGCCTTATCGCCGCCATGGCGGCACCGGGCTGCAAGGCCTGCATGGCTGTGCCCGCCAGGCGCAGGCTGCCCGCACCTTCGACCGTCACATGCGTTCCGTCGGACTGCACGACCTTGACCGGCAACACATTGCGGTAGCCCATGAAACGCGCGATGTCGAGTTTGGCGGGCCGGGCAAACACCTCCTGCGGTGTGCCGATCTGCTGCACCACGCCGAGTTTCATGACCACCACGCGGTCGGCCATGGCCAGCGCCTCGTCCTGGTCATGGGTCACATACACCGTCGAGCAACCCTGTGCCCGGTGAATGCGGCGTATCTCGGAACGCATCTCTATGCGCAGCTTGGCGTCCAGGTTGGACAGCGGCTCATCCATCAGGATCAGCGGCGGCTCTATGACAATCGCGCGCGCAATCGCCACGCGCTGCTGCTGCCCGCCCGACAGTTGCCCCGGCAGCTTGGCCGTATGCGCCTGCAGTTGCACGGTATCCAGCGCGGCGGCTACCCGGCGATCGATTTCGGCCGCTGGAACGCCGCGCATCTTCAGGCCAAAACCCACATTGCGGCTGACCGACAGGTGCGGAAACAGCGCATAGTTCTGGAACACCATGCCGAAGCCGCGCTTTTCAGGCGGCAGCGGGTCTATGCGCTGCTGGTCCAGCCAGATGCTGCCGCTGGTGAGCGGCAACAAACCGGCCATGCAGTTAAGCGCCGTGGACTTGCCGCAGCCCGATGGCCCCAGCAGCGCGATGAACTCCCCGCGCTCTATCGTCAGGGAGAGCTTGTCCAGGGCGTTGGCGCCGCCGAACTGGCGGCTCACCCCGTCCAGGCGCAATTGCCTGAATTCATTTTTTCGCGCGCCATTCGCTGCGGCGTTCTGCTGACCGGCCATCAAAACCCCTTTTGTGGCCCGCCAATGCGGGCGTGTTGTTCGCAGGTTGGCGGGTTCGGGGTTTACTTGGCTTTGCCGGAGCCAATCTCCTGGTCCCACTTCTTGAAGGCGGCGACCATGGCCTTGTCTTCCAGCGGCTGGGCATGCGGCTGTTTGGCGATCCAGTCGGCGTATTCAGGACGGCCGAACTCCTTGATCACGTCCTGGCTCTTTTGCGGTGCGGCGCTCAGGGGAACATTTTTGACGGCAGGGCCAGGATAAAAATAACCGGAGTCATAGGTCAGGGCCTGTTGCTCGGGTTTGAGCAAAAAGGCCATCAGGTCCATCACCACGGCCTGGCGGGCTGGGGACAAGCCCTTGGGCATCACCATGTAATGCGCGTCGTTGATCCAGGTAAAGCCGTTGAGCATAGAAACCTTGAACGATTTGGGCACCACGCCCAGGGCACGCGGATTGATGTCCCAGCCGGTCACGGTCACGGTCATGTCGCGCGAGCCCTCGCCCAGCTCCTTCATGACAGCGCCTGTGCCCGTGGGATAGTACTCGATGCAGCTGTTGAGTTCCTTGAGGTAAGCCCAGGTCTTGTCCCAGCCTGCCATCGGATCTTTCGGGTTCTTGTCGCCAAGCAGGTAGGGCAGGCCCATCAGGAAAGTGCGGCCCGGTCCCGAGTTGGCAGGCCGTGCGTAGATGAGCTTGTTGGGGTTGGCCTTGCACCAACTGAGCAGTTCAGCGGGCGTCTTTGGCGGCACCTTGACCTTGTCGGGGTTGTACTCAAGCAGCGGGCCTGCCGGCATATAGGTCACCATGATGCCCTGACCGTTGGAGAGGTCCTGCATCTTGCGTGCGCTGGGCAGGTAGTTGTCCAGCAGGCCCGGGAATTTTGCCGCCTGCGCCGGCAGCAAGGGCTCCCAGAGATTGAGCGCAATGCCGGCAGCCAGCGCATCGGTTCCGGTCAGCACCAGGTCAATGTCGGTGCGCCCGGCGGCCTGCATTGCCCGTATCTTCCCCGGCAGTTCGGGTGCAGGCGCTTTGGTGAAGGTGATGCGCGACACCAGGGTCGGGTTTTTCGCGGCAAAAGCCTCCAGCGCATCCTGCGTCAGCGCCAGGTTGCCCGCCACGTCCACGACATTGAGTGTCACAGGCTGGGCCTGCACCGTGCCTATGGTCGCCACTGAAAGGCCGATTGCCGCTGCAACAAAACCTGCAGCACGCAGGCTGCAAACCCGACTCTGGAAAAGGCATGTGATCTTCATGACGTTGTCTCCGTTTTAGGTGATGAACACTGGCTGCTGACTCTTGTCCTTTTGTCGTCTTTCTTTTCTTTCTTTTCTTTCTTTTTGTGCACGCCTAGAAGCGCGGACTGACACCCGAGAAGGCGGCATCGTATTTGCGCATCTGCGCTAGGTCGTTGCGGTTGCGCACGCCGCAATCGAGGTATTGCTGATGCAGCCTGGCGAGCTGCGCCTGGTCGATTTCCACACCCAGTCCCGGCGCGATCGGAACCTTCACCGCGCCTTCATTGAACACAATCCTGCCGCCCTTGACCACCTCTTCCTCCTGCCACGGGTAATGCGTGTCGCAGGCATAGGTGAGGTTGGGGATGGCCGCCGCCGCGTGCGTCATGGCCATCAGGCTGATGCCTAAATGTGAATTGGAATGCATGGACATGCCCATGTCAAATACGCTGCACATGCGCGCCAGCGAAGCCGTGGCACGCAGGCCGCCCCAATAGTGGTGATCCGACAGCAATATCTTCACGGCATGCGTGGAAACATTGCACCTGAACTCTTCCATGGTCGTGACGCACATATTGGTGGCCAGCGGCGCACGGCAGTGTTTCGCAAGTTCGGCCATGCCCGCCTGGCCCGGCGTCGGGTCTTCGTAATACTCGAGCAGATCGTCCAGTTCTTTTGCCGCAGCGATGCTGGTTTCCAGCGACCAATTGGCATTCGGGTCCAGCCGCAGCGGCAGGCCCGGAAAGGCCTGGCGCAACGCTTTCATGGCGGCAATCTCCTGCGCCGGTTCAAACACACCGCCCTTGAGCTTGATGCTTTTGAAGCCGTATTGCGCGACCATCATTTGCGCCTGCCTGACGATTTGCGCAGGCGTCACAGCCTCACCCCAGGCATCCGGCGCATAAGGTTTGCCCGCATGCTCGGCGTATTTGTAAAACAGGTAAGCGCTGTAAGGCACTTCACTGCGCACCGCGCCACCCAGTAGGTCACAGATGGGCAGGCCGAGTATCTGTCCCTGCAGGTCCAGCATGGCGACCTCCATGGCGCTGATGACCTTGTCGGCATTTTTGGCGGTGTGCGAGCCGGGCGCCAGCTCAAACTGCACGCTGCCGTCCCCGGCACGGCCCGGCTTGATGGCGGCACGCACGCGCTCTTCCATCACATTGAGGTCGAAGGGGGAAAGATCTATCAACAACACCCTGGCCTGCTCCAGCACCCGCACCATGGGCTCGTCGCCATAGGTTTCGGCAATGCCGACGCGGCCATCGGAAGTTTCAACTTCAATAATGCTGCGCAGCGCCCAGGGCTCATGAATGCCGCTGGCGTTGAGCAGCGGCCCGTCGCGAAAAGCGATAGGCGTGACGCGCACCTGTTTGATCCGTATGTCTTTTCTCATGTCAGCTGGCCGTGGCTCCGGATTTTTTGACGAGCTCCGCCCAGCGGGCGATTTCCACCTTCATGAAGGCGGCAAGTTCTTCGGGCGAACTGCCGACGATTTCCATGCCCAGCTGGTCCGTGAGTTTGCTCATCACATCCGGCATCTTGAGGATCTTCACGATCTCGGCGTTAAGCCTGTGCACGATGGGCTGCGGTGTGCCCTTGGGCGCATAAACCGCCTGCCAGGACGACATCTGGAAGTTCCTGATGCCGGCTTCCATCATGGTCGGCAGGTTGGGCGCCAGCGCCATGCGTTTCGGTGAGGTCACGGCCAGCAGCTTGAGGCGGCCGGCCTGCACCAGCGAAACCGCCGCCGTCATCTGGTCAAACATGAAAGGCACCTGGCCGGAGGACACATCCATCATGGCCGGCGGCGTACCCTTGTAAGCGATGTGTGTGAGCGGCACGCCTATCAGTTCGGCAAACATCTCACCGGCCAGATGTGTAGATGTGCCGGCGCCCGACGAGGCAAAGCTGCGCTTGGACGGGTCGCGCTTGAGCAGCGCCACAAGCTCGGCCACCGAATTCACGCCCAGGGCGGGATTGACGATAAGCACGTTGGGCAGCGTGGCCACGAGGGCCACGGGCTCGAAATCCTTCACCGGGTCGTAAGGCAGGTTTTTGTACAGGCTGGCATTGATGGCGTGCGTGCTGATGGTGCCGCCAAAAAGCGTGTAGCCGTCGGGTTTGGCCTTGGCAACATAAGCGGCACCCACCGCCCCGGCGGCGCCCGGCTTGTTGTCGACCACCACGGGTTGCCCGAGGATTTCAGCGAGTTTTTGCGACAGCGTACGGCCTATCACGTCGGTCGAGCCGCCTGGCGTGAAGGGCACCACATAGGTGATGGGCTTGACGGGCCAGCCCGGCGAGGCAATGTCGGCCGCCTGGGCTGTGCCCGAGATGGGCAGCAGGATGCCGAGGCCAAGGCCACCCAGGCCCAGTACCGCCTTGCGCCGCGAGAAATTGGTGTTCATTGAAGTCTCCTGTTTGAATCAGTCATCGCTTGACCACTTGAAGATTAGCTTTGATTTTCAAATGTTAGCGCTAACAAATGAATGTTAAGCAGGACGATTTGGCGCGTCAAGTCAGGCGCTGGCCCTTTTGACTATCGAAAACCCGAGGTCGCGCACCCGGGGCCCTGCTTCGCGGTTTTCAACCCGGTCCAGGATGAAGCGCGCAGCCTGCCGGCCTATCGCCGTCCCATCAATGCGCACCGTGCTTAACAGCGGATGGGTGAAGGCCGCAAACGGCAGGTCGCCAAAACCCATGACGGCGACATCGCCCGGCACGGACAGCCCCGTCGCTTGGGCCTCGGTGATCACGCCATGCGCGATCACGTCTGAGCCGCAGAAAACCACATCTATGCCGGGGTGGCGGGCCTGCAAATCGGCAAAACCCATGCGGCCATTGCCCAGCGCGGAAGGCGCAGGCACCAGACACACCGGAACTTCCCGGACGCCAAGCTCGGCAAAACGCTGCTCGAAACCGGCTTGCCGCCGCATTGCACGTTCATCGCTGGCGGTCACCATGCCCGGTTTGCGAAAACCCTGGCCATGCAGGTAGTTGGCGACCGCGATGCCCACTTTCTCATGGGAAAACCCCACAATCATGTCAATCGGCGTGGGCGTGATGTCCCAGGTTTCAACCACCGGGATGCCTGAGGCCAGCAGGCGCTTGCGGCCTTCGGCCGAATGCATGATGCCGGTCAGCACAATGCCATCGGGACGGCGGCCAATGATGGCGTCTAGCAGCGCGTCTTCACGCGCGCCGCCATAACCGCTTTGGCCCAGCATCAACTGGCAGCCGGCGTCAGCAAGTGCGTCGGTCAATGCCTGTATGGTTTCCAAAAACACCGGCCCGGCAATCGTGGGCACCAGCGCAGCCACCAGCCGGCTGCGATTGGAGGCCAGTCCGCCCGCCACAAGATTGGGCACATAACCGCTGCGCGCGATGGCGCTACGCACACGCTCAAGCGTGTCTGGCGACACGGCCGCTGGGGTATTCAGGGCACGCGAGACGGTGATGGCCGACACGCCGGCGAGTCTGGCCACATCGTTCAGGGTGATGCCACCCGTACCGGGCCGGGCGGCACGAGGGAGCTTTCTGAAGGGGACTGCTGGCTCTTTCATGGCGTCATGTTAACGCTAACTTTTGAGCGCCCTGATGATGGGAACGCTCGGCAGTGCCCGCCGGACCGCCCGGCAACCAACTTCACCGAAGACGCTGCAACCGGCCGCCGCGCAACCACCGGCCTGGCCTGATACGGGCGGCAAGACAATGACTAGTGATCAAGTAGCTACGGGTATGCGCTCCACACTTTCGTCCCTAGCTCGATCGCCCTCACGCAGTTGCGCTTCACTTGGCTCGCTGTGGTCAGCTCGTGGGAGAATTTGCACCGCCAAGATCGCGCCCACGCTGGGCGCGTCAAAAAAACGACGTCCTCGACCACCGTTTTTGACGGTGCTGCCGCTGACTCAGACCAAAAAACGTTGCGCCAGCAGCACCCAGTAGGCCGCACCTATGGGCAGATTCGCGTCGTTGAAGTCATAACCGGGGTTGTGCACCATGCAGGCGCCAGCGCTGTCGCCATCGCCGTTGCCGATAAACAAATAGCTGCCGGGCACGCGCTCGAGCATGAAAGCGAAGTCTTCACTAGCGGACAAGGCCAGGCCCTGCCGGGTCACGCGCTCCTCCCCGACCAGTTCCAGGGCCACTTCGCGCGCGAAGGCGGTTTCCTCTGGCGTGTTGACCAGCACGGCATAACCGGGCCGCCAGGCTATCTGCGCCCTCACCTCAAAACTTTCGGCCTGCGCGGTGATCAGCGCCTTGATGCGCTGCTCGAGCTTGCGGCGCACCTCGCGGTCCAGCGCACGCACGCTGAGCTCCAGCGTCGCGCTTTGCGGAATCACGTTGTTGGCCTTGCCGGCGTGCAGCGCACCCACGGTGACCACCGCCATCTGCAGCGGGTCGATGTTGCGCGAAACAATGGTCTGCAGCGCCATGACGATGCTGGCCGCCGCCACGATGGGGTCGGTCGCCTGGTGCGGCATGGCGCCATGGCCACCGACGCCGGTCAGCGTGACGGTGGCGTAGTCCGACGAGGCCATGGTGGCGCCTTCGCGCAGCACCAGCCGGCCCTGCGGTGTGCCGGGCATGTTGTGCATGGCAAACACCGCGTCGCAGGGGTACTTCTCGAACAGGCCGTCGTCCATCATGCGCAGCGCGCCGCCACCGCCTTCTTCGGCCGGCTGGAAGATCAGGTTCAAGGTGCCGGAAAAATTCCTGCTCTGCGCCAGGTGCTGCGCGGCGGCCAGCAGCATGGCGGTGTGGCCGTCGTGGCCACAGGCGTGCATCACGCCGGCGTGGCAACTGGCGTGCGGCAGGCCGGTGGCCTCGAAGATGGGCAGCGCGTCCATGTCGGCGCGCAGGCCCAGCCGGCGCTGGCCGTCGCCGCGCACCAGGCGCCCCACCAGACCGGTGCCGCCCAGGCCACGCTCGACCGCGTAACCCCAGCTTTGCAGCTTGTCGGCCACCAGGGCCGAGGTGCGGTGTTCGTCGAAGGCCAGCTCGGGGTGGCGGTGGATGTCGTGCCGCAGGGCTATGAACTCATCGGCCTTCTCGCTCAGCGCCTCCAGTAAATGCGTGCTCATGCGGGCGCTCACTGCGGCTGCAGATTGATCGCCTTGGCGATGGCGCGGTACTTCGCGGTTTCGGCCGCGAAGTACTTCGCCCCGTCGGCCAGTGACGTGGGCGACGATGCCAGAGCCGTTTGCGCCGCCAGTTGCGAGCGCACAGCGGGGTCTTGCAGCGTGGTGCCGATGGCCTTGTGCAAGCGCTCGACCACGGCTTCCGGCGTGTTCTTCGGCACGAAGAAGCCGCTCCAGATGCCATAGGAGAAGTTTTTCAGTTCCTTACCTTCGCTGACGGCGGGTACATTCTTCAGCAATTCAGAGCGCTGCGCGCCGAGCTGGCCGATGATCTTGACCCGGCCCTGGTCGGCCAGCCCCCCCATCGCCGCGCTGTACACCAGCACGGCGAAATCGACCGATCCGCCGCCTATGTCCTGCATCAAAGGCGCATTGCCCTTGTAGGGCGCGTGGATCAGCTTGATGCCGGCGCGCTGCTGCACGTCCTCCAGGATCAGGTGGTAGAGCGAGCCTATGCCCACGCTGCCGTAAGTCAGCGGCTTGTCGCCCGACTTGCGCGCCAACGCGATCAGTTCGTCGACGCTGTTGGCCGGCAAGTCCTTGCGCGCGACGAAGACCATCACCGCATCGCTCGCCGGATGCACGAGGCGGAAGTCCTCGGTCTTGAGCTTCACGGCGGCGTTGGCCAGCGGCGACAGGATCAACTCGTTCGGCGAGCCCTGAAAGAGGTAGTAGCCATCGGCCGGTGCGGCCAGCACCTTCTGCGCCGCCAGCGCGCCGCTGACGCCGCCGAGGTTTTCGACGATGACCGACTGGCCCAGTTCCTTGCCCAGCGGCACGGTGAAGATGCGCGCGTGCGCATCGGACGGCCCGCCAGCGGGGTAGGGCACCATCAGGTTGACAGGCTTGCTCGGGTAGCTCTGGGCGAGCACGCCGCCAGCGGCCAACAACAGGCCGGCCAGCAGCAGGCTGGGTTTCTTGAATGCGTTCATGAGATGTCTCCTTGTAATACTTGAATGGGTGCAGCGGGTGCACCTCACGAATGCTAGATAGCCCGATTTAATGTGTCCAATGCATTATTTTTGTGATTACTATTCATTTTGCTCATTTGATGCGCCTGGACCATGAACCTTCAACAACTCGAACACCTGCTGGCCGTGGCCGAGACCGGCTCGTTCAGCCGCGCCGCCGAGCGGCAACACCTCACGCAGTCAGCCCTGAGCCGCAGCATCCAGGCCCTGGAAGAAGATCTGGGCGCGGGCCTGATAGACCGCAGCGGCAAACGCAACGAACTCACGCCGCTGGGCCAGGCCGTGGCGGTGCGCGCCAGGCGCATGGTCTTCGAAGCGGCCGAGCTGCGCCGCAGTGCCGAGCTGCTCAAGCAAGGCGACCTGGGCGCCATCCGCATCGGTCTGGGGTCGGGACCCGGCGCGATGCTGATGACGCCGTTTCTGATCCACATGGCCCAGCACCACCCGGGCGTGCAGGTCAGCGTGTCACCCGGGGCGACCGAGTTGCAATTGATGCAGCTGCGCCAGCGCACGCTGGACGCGCTGGTGGTCGACGTTCGCCGCATCGCGCCAGCACCCGACCTGGCCATCGAGAACCTGACCGAACTGCGCGCCGGCTTTGTCTGCCGCAGCGGCCATCCCTTGCTGCAAGCTGGCGCGCCGGTGTCGTTTGACGACATGCTGCGCTACCCGCTGGCCTGCATCCCCCTGAGTACGGAAGTCGCCCACCTGCTGGTCACCCGCTTCGGCCCGCGAGCCGACCCGCAGCAGGCCGTGAGCCTGCGCTGCGACGACATCACCAGCCTGATCGAAACGGTCAAGGCCTCGGACGCGATTTACCTCGGCATCCTGGCGCCTGCACGCGCCGGCATCGAGGCGGGACAACTCTCCGAACTGGTGACCACCCCCCCCATTCACCAGCGGCGCGCGTTTTGCGTTTGTCACGCTGGCCGGGCGCACCGAAGCCCCGTCCATGGGTTTGTTCCGCCAGTTTGTGGCGGAGCGGCTGCGCGACTGAGGCCGCGCTGCGCTGAGGCGGGGCCGCGTGCACTTGCCAGGCGCAAGGCCAAGGCGAGCAGCCTTTGAGCGTTGCTCCTGAATTCATAGCTGCTTGCGTCCGTCCCATATGGGCCAGCGGCAGATTTTTCTTGTAACCACTTAGAAAAGCACTTTGAGGTGCTTTTTTTCGTCCTGCGTGTGGCCACCACATCCAGTCGCACATCTGCCGCGTATTCCCAACAAGCGCCCAACAAAACGCTCACGCGCTGTGGCGGATTCCACAGGACTTTCAACCCAAGAATCATCAGGAGCCTTTTATGAAAAAACTCATCATTGCAGCCGGTGTGGCCGTCCTTCTCAGCGCCTGCGCCGGCGGCATGTCCAACAGCGGTATGTCGGGCAGCAATATGTCCGGCGAACCGTCTGTCATGGTCGGCGGCGCGGCCATGTACCCGAGCAAGGACATCATCGACAACGCCGTTAACTCCAAAGACCACACCACCCTGGTCGCCGCCGTCAAGGCCGCCGGCCTGGTCGAGACCCTGAAAACACCGGGGCCGTTCACCGTGTTTGCACCGACCAACGCGGCCTTCGCCGCCTTGCCACCCGGCACTGTGGACACGCTGCTCAAACCCGAGAACAAAGCCCTGCTGACCAAGGTGCTGACCGCCCACGTGGTGTCGGGCCGGCTGGACGCCGCCGCGCTGAGTCAGCGCGTGATGGCCGGCAATGGCCGCGCCGTGTTGACCACGGTCAGCGGCGACACCCTGGTCGTGACCAGCAGCGGCCCGAATCTGATAGTGACCGACGAAAAAGGCGGCACCGCCCTGGTGAGCATTGCCAATGTTTACCAATCGAACGGTGTGATCCACGTGGTCAACCGGGTGCTGGTGCCTAACTGAACCAGCAACGTTTTCTTCACGCGTAACTCTTTAACAAGGATATTTATCATGAACTCGAAACACCTCTCCTCCGCCCTGATCGCTGTTGCCGCCCTGGCCTCCATGAATGCCTTCGCCGCCGGCGCAGACAACCCGCTGGAGCCCACACGCACGCTCGCGAGCAGCCCCACCCACAGCACCATGCGTATGCAAACCGTGAGCCTGCAGCAGCCAGGCGCTGTTACCAGCAGCACCCAGGTGGACGGCGGCATGGTCACCATGACACCGCGGACCAGCCAGCGCAGCCGCAGCGACGTGCGTGCAGAAGGCACACAAGCACGCAGCAGCGCGATGTTCAACGCCGCCCCTGGCCGCGCTTGAGTTGCGGCCCCGACAGGGCCAAGCGCCGGGACAGCCGGTGCACCAGCCACCCCAGACCGCCACGGTTTGTGGTGGCTTTTTAACAGGGTCACTTGGCGGCATTTTTCCATTGCCGCCCCCATACCAACCACGCAAAACAGGGATTCAGGCATCAGGAACGCTATTCAAACCATAGCTGCTTGCGACCATGCTTAAAGGGCTAGAGGCCTATTTCATGCTGCATCCCACTGCGCCACAGAGGTAGCCGATATACCGCGGCGATGAGCCCACCAGATGTAAGCAGCCTCTTTTTGATCCGGTGCAGGTTAGAAATTGTTACAAGATACTTCGACATCTTCATCCGCCGGGCCCCAGTTCAGACCAAACTCCTAGCTCGTACCAAATCCGGGGTTTTGCCAACAAAATCACGGAACACGCTTTTACTTTGTCACACCACCCGCCGCCCAAGATGGCATTGCAAGCCGACGTTTTTCACCATTGCCTGCAGGAAGCTGCCAGCGCCGCCAAACCGGCGCTTGAACACTGCATAGACCATGCGGTCGCGGCCCTGCAGGTGGCCGAAACCCAAAGCATGAAAACCGTCGAGCGCGACGCCTTGGGCCAGGCCTGGCGCGAACTGCTTAAAAACAAGGACAGCTGGTGCGCGCAATACCCGCAGGCGCTGCTGACAGTGTTCAACAACACGGCCAGCGAACACCCCGTGGCCCAGCCCTTCCCGACGACAACGTCCGCGCGCGCCCACAGCGGGGCAGACCTGTTTTCGCTGGTGGACAACGCCCAGGTCGAAGAAAGTATTGAGTCCTCCCGGCTGCAGCAGCAGGTCTTGCCGGTGGTCGAGCGCGCGCTGGCCGAGCTGGATGCCTTGATGAGTTCGGCCCAGGGCCTGGTCAATGTCAGCCCGGAGTTCAACCCGGTGCGGCCCGAGGTGTATACAAACACCCTGCGCAGCTTGCTGGCCAGCGCGGCGGTTGAGCCGACCGTCAGCGCCTTGTGGGCCAAACACCTGGCCGAACCGCTGGGGCGCGAACTCAAACGTGTGTACGAACGCCTGATCAATGTGCTGGAGCTGGCCCAGGTGCGGGCCGCCAGTTACCGGGTCTTGCCGACGCCGGCCAACAGCGGCCGAGGCTCAGGCAGCGGCGCAGCGCCAACCTCGGCCGGTGTCGGCACAGAAGCCGGCTCATCAGGCCCTGCCCCCCTGGGTTATGTATCGGACGAGCCCTTGGCCAGGGTGCCGTCGCAATACGCCGACCTGTCGAATTACGAAATCCGGGATGAACTGTTCCAGGACTTCTTGTTTCGCGGCGGCAGCAACGCCAACCACGGGCTGGCGCCCTCGTATTACGCGAGCATCGAAGAAGAATTAAGCGCGCTCAAAGCCAGCCCCGACTCGGCGCCAGCGGCCTTGCAGGCCGAGCCACCGCCCGCACCCAACGACGATTACCGCGGCACACGCAGCGACCCCGAGCGGCCGGTGTTGCCTGCCCAGGACAGACAGGACAACCCTTCGCGCATCATCGATGTGTTGAGCCAGCTCAGCTCCCAGGTCTGGGGCGTTTACGGGCGCGCCCGCGAACGTGCGCTGGTGCGCACCCAGCTGAAAAAAGACGCCACCCGTGTCGGCCAAGTGTTAGGCATGGAGGTGGTGCGCAAACTGGTGAATCAGGTCGCGCAAGACCCGCGTCTGCTGGTGCCGGTGCGCGAGGCCATCGTCGCGCTGGAGCCCTCGCTGCTGCGCCTGGCCATGGTTGACTCGCGTTTTTTCAGCGAAGAAAACCACCCCGGCCGGCGCCTGATGGAACGGGTGGCGCAACGCAGCTTCAAGTACAACGATGCCGCCAGCCCGGAATTTGTGGTCTTTTTCCAGTCGGTGAGTGAGGCCTTCAATGCGCTCAATGCCCAGGACATCGCCGATGCCCAGCCTTTTGGTACAGCGCTGAGTGAACTGCAAAACCTGTGGGATGGCCAGGACCAGCAGGAGCAGGCGCAACGCAGCAACATGCGCCAGACCATGCAGTTTGCCGAGGAGCGGCAAAGCCAGGCCGACCAGATCGCCTACGACCTGAGCCTGCGCGCCGACCTGGACCAGGTGCCGGGCGTGGTGCTGGACTTTTTGTTTGGCCCCTGGGCGCTGGTGCTGGCCCATGCCCGCCTGACCGATACGGCGCGCCAGATCGACCCCGGTGGTTATGGCTCGCTGGTCAGCGACCTGTTGTGGAGCGTCAAGCCCCAGGTCACGCTCAAACGGCCAGGCCAGTTGATCGAGATGATTCCTGGCCTGCTCGGCAAGCTGCAGTCTGGCCTGGCCTCGCTGGGGCAAGACCCGCGCGAGACCGAAGCTTTTTTCAAGGTGATGGAAAAACTGCACCGCCCGGTGCTCAAGCTGCGCCGCCTGCGCAGCCGCCGCGATGCCGAGGAATCGGCCGCCGCACCGCTGGAGATGGCGCTGGCCGAGGACCCGGAACTGGGCGACCTTCTGCAGGCCAGCCCCGAACAGAGAAAAGCCAAAACCGCCGGCCGGCCCTGGCTGACGCCGCAAGAACTGGACGACGCTGGTTTTGAAGAAACCGTGCCGTCCGGGCCTGCCGAACTCAAGGCCGACGACGCCGAGCCGGCGCCGCAACCCGACCCGGCGGCAGAGGAGGAGACAGCGCCCCCCGCTGAATCTGGCGACGGGCCCAGCCCCGAACAAGTCTTGCTGGGCCTGCGCGAAGGCAGCTGGGTGGACCTGTATTCCAAACGCCATTGGCTGCGCGCGCAACTGATCTGGGCCAGCACACGCGGCACCCTGTTCATGTTTGTCAGCCACGGCGGTCAACCCCATTCCATGACCAAACGCAGCTGCGAGCGCCTGCTCAAGGAAGGTTTGCTGCGGCCCGTGGACACCCACGGTGTGGTGGCACAAGCTCTGAACAGTCTGGTCAGGGAGGTCGCGCCTCTGGAGGCAGAAAAATCTTCCACCTAGTCGCCACAAGAACGACTATTGCGGACGCTCAGCTTTTAACCGCCGGCAACGGAAACCCGCCAAATTCCTTGAGGGTCTGCCACTCGGTATGGGTCACGATTTTTTCGATGCCCAGGCCGACGTCATCCAGCCAGCCATCGGTCAATTCGCGGTAACGCGCCAGGTCGCGGCAGCAGATGCGCACCAGGTAGTCATACGGTCCACTGATCTGGTAACAGGCAATCACCTCGGGACTGGCCAGCATGCGCGTCTGAAAACGCTGTACCGTGGCCTGGCGCTGGTCTTTCAGCGCGATCTCGGCAAAAACCACCACCTGCTCACCCAACACGGTCCGGTTGACCAGGGCCCGGTAGCCCTGGATCAAACCTTCGGCTTCGAGCCGGCGCACGCGGTTGAGTGTGGCACGCGCCGACAGGTGGATCGCCTCCGACAGCGCCTGCACGCTGGTACGCCCGTCGCGCTGGAGCAACTCCAGCAGCTTGAGGTCGGCGCGGTCGGGCTCCATGGAGTGTCAGTCCGTCAGGCGGCCATGGCTTGCGCAGGAAATCATGCTCACAACTCCTTGACCGCGGCCAGCCGACGCAGGACCTGCTGGACGATGTCGCTCTGCATGTCGCGGTAGAGCAGTGCTTCTTCGGTTTCCTTGGCCAGCACGGCGGACTCGTTGAAGGTGATGTCGCGGTGCAGCAGAATTTCGGCGGGGGGAATCAACAGCTTGCCCGCCAGCGTGCGCAGCTGGAAACGAAAACGTGTGCGCAACTGGAACTCACGCACCTGGCCGACGGCGTTGACGCCGACCACGGTTTTTTCACGCTGATCGCCCAGTACGTCAAAGATCACGTCCGCGTCTTTGATCAGGCGCGGGTCACGGAGCACGCGCACTGTTCCGCCAGCTTCAAGGTTTCGGGTGAGTTCTGTCGCCAGCATCGAGTTTTCGGGCGCGCTGTTAAACAAGGTCTTGAACGCATAGCTGGGCGCCTTGCGCAACGCAAAGCCGCAGGCGCTCAAACCCGCCGAGGCCGCGGCGGCCACCAAAAAAATGCGACGCTGCATGGCTATCCCTTTTAGATGACGATGTTGACCAGCCGGCCTGGCACCACGACGACTTTTTTCGCCGGGGCACCGGCGGCTTGTTTGACAAACGCCTCCGAGGCCAGGGCCGCCGCTTCGATCGCGGCCTTGTCGGCGCCGGCGGGAACCGTCACAGAACCACGCAGCTTGCCGTTGATCTGCAGCACCAGTTCGATTTCGTCCTGCTGCAGCGCGCCGGGATCAACCTCGGGCCAGGGCGCGTCGAGCAGGTCACCGTATTCTGTCGCAAAGCCGAGGTCTGACCACAAGGCATGCGCCATGTGCGGCGTGGCCGGGTACAGACAACGCAGCAAAATGCCCAGGCCTTCACGCAGGGCAAAGGCTGCGCCGCTGGAGGTCTGGCCTTTGAAGTCTTCCAGCGCATTCAGCAGCTTCATGCCGCCCGACACCACCGTGTTGTATTGCATGCGCTGGTAGTCGTAGTCGACCTGTTTGAGCACGGTATGCACCTCCCGGCGCAAGGCCTGGGCTTCCTTGTCAAATACGGCTCCAGCCCTTTTTGGATGAGCGCCATCAGCTCCCAAATTCATAGCATTGAGCTTGACGCCAAAATTCCAGACCCGGCGCAGGAAGCGGTAGCTGCCTTCGACCCCGGCGTCGTTCCACTCCAGCGTGGCCTCGGGCGGCGAGGTGAACATGGTGTACAGACGCGCCGTGTCGGCGCCGTATTTTTCGATCAGGTCCTGCGGATCCACCCCGTTGTTTTTGGACTTGCTCATGGTGCCTACGCCTTCGTAGTTCACCATGGTCCCGTCTTTGCGGAGTTTGGCGCCTGTGACCTTGCCGTTTTCGTCCTGGATATCGTCCACATCGGCCGGCCAGAAATACTCGACGCCGCCTTTGGCGCCCTTGCGCGAATAGATGTGGTTGAGCACCATGCCCTGCGTCAGCAACTTGGTGAAAGGTTCATCGACCTTGACGAGGTCCAGGTCACGCATCACCTTGGTCCAGAAACGCGCGTAGAGCAAATGCAAAATCGCATGTTCGATGCCGCCTATGTACTGGTCCATGGGCATCCAGTAATTGGCGCCTTCGGCCACCATTTTTTCGTCGTTCTTCGGGTCGCAATAACGCATGAAGTACCAGGACGAATCGACAAAGGTGTCCATGGTGTCGGTCTCGCGCCGCGCGGCCTTGCCACACACGGGGCAGACCACACCGGCATGAAACCCTTCGTGTTTGTGCAAGGGGTTGCCCGAACCGTCGGGCACGCAGTCCTGCGGCAACACCACGGGCAGGTCTTTTCCGGCACCGGCACGGCGCCGTGTTCCTCGCAGTGGATGATGGGGATGGGCGTGCCCCAATAACGCTGGCGGCTCACGCCCCAGTCGCGCAAACGCCAGGTGGTTTTTTTCTCACCCAGGCCTTTGGCGGCCAAGTCGGCGGCCACGGCGTCGACACAGTCCTTGAAACCCAGACCGTCGTATTTGCCGGAGTTGATCGCCACGCCCTGCTGCTTGTCACCGTACCAGTCAGCCCAGGCCGCCGTGCTGTAGGTTTTGCCAGCGACATCGGTGACCTGTTTGATAGGCAGCTTGTATTTTTTGGCGAATTCAAAATCGCGTTCGTCGTGCGCGGGCACGCCCATGACCGCGCCGTCGCCGTAACTCATGAGCACGTAGTTGCCGACCCAGACCTCGACCTGTTCACCGGTCAGCGGATGCGTGACCATCAGCCCGGTGGGCTGGCCCTTTTTCTCCTGCGTGGCGAGTTCGGCTTCGGTGGTGCCGCCGGCCTTGCATTCTTCGATGAAGGCAGCGAGCTGGGGGTTGCTGGTCGCGGCATGCACGGCCAGCGGATGTTCGGGTGCCACGGCGCAAAAAGTCACACCCATGATGGTGTCGGCGCGTGTCGTGAAAACATACATCTTGCCGTCGCTGATCAGCGCGCCAGAACTGTTTTTGATGTCGTGCGTGAACGCAAAACGCACACCTTCACTTTTGCCAATCCAGTTTTCCTGCATCAGCTTGACGCGCTCCGGCCAGCCGGGCAGGCCGCCGCTCACGCTACCCAGCAGCTCTTCAGCGTAGGCCGTGATCTTCAGGTAATAACCGGGGATTTCACGTTTTTCGACCACCGCACCGGTGCGCCAGCCCTTGCCGTCGATGACCTGTTCGTTGGCCAGCACGGTCTGGTCCACCGGGTCCCAGTTGACGACCTGGGTCTTGCGGTAGGCGATGCCCTTGTCCAGCATTTTCAGGAACAGCCACTGGTTCCATTTGTAATAACTCGGGTCGCAGGTGGCGATCTCGCGGCTCCAGTCGATGGCCAGGCCCATCGCCTTCATCTGCTTCTTCATGTAAGCGATGTTGTCGTAAGTCCACTGCGCCGGCGGCACGCCGTTTTTCAGCGCGGCGTTTTCGGCCGGCAGGCCAAACGCGTCCCAGCCCATGGGCATGAGCACGTTGTAACCCTTCATGCGCAGGTAACGCGTGAGCATGTCGTTGATGGTGTAGTTGCGCACATGGCCCATGTGCAACTTGCCGCTGGGGTAAGGCAGCATGGAGCAAGCGTAATACTTCTTTTTGGACGTGTCTTCGGTCACGCGGTAAGCGTCCGCGGCAGTCCAGTGGGTTTGCGCATGGCGCTCAACGTCGAGATGGTTGTATTTGTCTTGCATGGCGCACGGAAAAGAAAAAATGACAAGGCAGCACAATGCTGCCGACTGCAGGGATTTTAGGCGCTGAACCCGCCGGGCTGGGTCGCAGCGTCAGCAGGCTCAGGGCCGGACGACTGGCGCGGCCGGGGTGGCGGCGGTTTTCGGGGCATCTGCGACAAAACCGATGCGGTTCAGCCCGGCTTTTTGGGCCATTCCCATGACCTCGACGATCTTGCCATAAGGTACGGTTTCATCGGCGCGCAGTTGCACTTCGGTGTCGGGATTGCGTGCGGCGCTTTGCTGCAGGCTCTGGGTCAGCTGGGCCGGCGTCATCGCCTGATCGTTCAGATAGGTCTGGCCGGCCTTGTCGACCACCAAGGTGACGTATTTGGGCGCTTCATTCGGCTGGGTCGCATCACTTTTCGGCAAATCGAGCTTGATGGAGCCGGCCAGCAAAGGTGCGGTGAGGATAAAAATCACCACCAGCACCAGCATCACATCGACCAGCGGCGTGACATTGATCTCGCTCATGGGCTGGGCGCCGGGGGTGCGTTCAAGCCGACCAAAGCCCACGACAGTCAATCCTTGCGGCTGAGCAAGAGTTCACGCAGGTCGCGCGCAAACCCTTCCAGATCGGCTTCGATGCGGTTGATACGGCGGCCAAAGATGTTGTAAGCCAGCACCGCCGGGATCGCCACCGCCAGGCCGGCGGCCGTCATGATCAGGGCCTCGCCGACCGGGCCCGAGACCTTGTCGATGGTGATCTGGCCGGCGGCGGCCATCCCCACCAGTGCATGGTAAATACCCCAGACCGTTCCCAGCAGGCCGACAAACGGTGCGGTGGAGCCGACGGTGGCCAGCAAGACCTGACCGTGCTGCAGCTTGTTCAAAACGGCATGCAAGGCATCGCGCAACACACGTGTCAGTTGCTGGGATTTGTCGCCGGCCGAGGCCAGGGTACCGCTGGCCTGCAGGTTGGTGGCGGTGATCAGGGGAAGAACCAGTGCTTCACGGTCGAAGGCAGCGACTTTTTGCTGCGCGTCGGTGATCGCCGTGGACTGCCAGAACACCGCCGTGCTGCGCGCCACATCGCCGCTCGCCCGCTGGAGCAGCCAGGCTTTCCAGACAATCACGACCCAACTTGCCACGGACATCGCCAGCAGCAAGACCGCCACCAGGCCAGTCACGGCGTCGCCCTGGGTGATCAGCGCGAGCACGTTCATCGTGTCACTTCAGATTCAGCACGTCAAACATGTCGAACAGACCGGTACGCTGGCCGGCCAGAAAGCGCGCTGCACGCAAACTGCCTTGCGTATAACCTGCCCGGCTGGACGACTTGTGGCTGATCTCTATGCGCTCGCCGGTCCCCAGGAACATCACGGTGTGGTCGCCCACCACGTCGCCGCCGCGTATGGCGGCAAAACCGATGGAGGACGGGTCACGTTCGCCGGTCACACCTTCGCGGGCATAAACCGCGCAGTCTTTGAGGTCGCGACCCAGCGCGCCGGCAATCACCTCGCCCATCTTGAGCGCGGTGCCCGAAGGCGCATCCACCTTGTGGCGGTGGTGGGCTTCGATGATTTCAATGTCGTAACCAGTGGCCATGGCCTTGGCCGCCATCTCCAGCAGCTTGAGTGTGACGTTGACGCCCACACTCATGTTGGGCGCCATGACGATGGCGATGTCTTTGGCGGCTGCGGCGATTTCGGCTTTTTGCGCGTCGGAAAACCCGGTCGTGCCTATCACCAGCTTGACGCCGAGTTCACGGCATTTGGCCAGGTGCACCATCGTGCCTTCGGGCCGCGTGAAGTCGATCAGCACCTGCGAGCCGCTCAGGCCGGTCGTCAGGTCTGCCGTGATGGCGATGCCGCTAGCATGGCCCAGAAAAGCCGTGGCGTCGGAGCCCAGGCCCGGGCTGCTGGCCACATCCAGGGCGCCGGTCAGCTGGCAGTCGTCGCTGGCGCGCACGGCCTCGACCAGCATCTGGCCCATGCGGCCACTGGCACCGGCCACGGCAATACGAAGGCGGGCTGCACCGCCGGCAATGTTGGCCGCGCTCACTTGGACGCGCTTTCCAGCGGTGGGTAGCTGGTGGCCGGCGCCAGGGGCGCGGGCGTTGTCACCGGGGCGGCCGCAGTGCTGCTGGCAGGTTTCTTTTCCATGGCCTTGAGTTGCTCGTCCGTCAGCTCCAGCACCGGCACCTTGCCGAGCTTGCGGCGGGTATCGAGCTTGGAGACAAATTCAGTTTCGCTGGGCATGGTGTCGCCCTCAAAACGCTCCAAAGCGTCGTTCTTGAAAAACACGGTGAGCTTGAGCGACTGCGGCTCGGCGCCCTGGCGCCTGAAAGTAAATACATAGTCCCAGCGATCGGCGTGGAACACACTGGTCAGCAAGGGCGTGCCCAGCACTTCGCGCACCTGCGCCCTGCCCATGCCGGGTTTGAGCAGCTCCACCTGCTCCTTGGACACAAAGTTGCCCTGGACAATATCAATTTTGTAAGGGGTGATCCAGTTGACGGGGTTGACTTTGCTTTCGCTCAAGCCGCTTTTCATGCTGCCGCAGGCGGCCAGCCCGACGCACGCCAGAACGGTAAGAGCGGTTTGGATGCCGTAACGGTATTTTGCAGACATGGGATAGGGTGTAGCGATATGATCAATCATTGTAGCGGCAGGGTGCCGCCCTGCCCGAGCACCCCCACTGTCCTGCGGGCCGGCTTTGACGCCCCCGCCTTGCGACCCTTTTTTATGCCCTCTTTTCCTCAGGATATGTCCATGAGCAACATCGACGAACTCAAAAACACCGGTCTGAAAGCGACACTGCCACGCCTGAAGATCCTCGAAATTTTCCAGGCCGGCAAACAGCGGCACATGACGGCCGAAGACGTCTTCCGGGTCTTGCTGGAAGACCGCTCCGACATCGGACTGGCCACGGTGTACCGGGTGTTGACCCAATTCGAGCAGGCCGGCCTGCTCAACCGCAGCAACTTCGAGTCCGGCAAAGCCGTTTATGAAATCAACGAAGGCCAGCACCACGACCACCTGGTGTGCCTGGATTGCGGCAAGGTCGAAGAGTTTTACGATGCGGAAATTGAAAAACGCCAACACGCGGTCGCCAAGGCCAAGGGTTTTGCGATTGCCGACCACTCGCTGTCCATGTACGCCAACTGCACCAAGGACAAGTGCCCGAACCGGCCGACCTCGCCGCGGCACCATGGCTGAAGTGGCCTGACAGGCGGCTTTCCCTCAAAGCTTCAAGAAAAATAGGGCTCTAGCCCTTGATGGACGGGCGCAAACAGCTATCAATTTGATAGCAACCGGAGGTTGCCAGCAATTTTCCGCCGGGCCGCCCCAAGGAAAATTAGCCCCCAGGAGGGGTAGCGCAGTGCGCGAAGCGACAAGCGCAGGGGCTTATTTCTAGCCGCCCCGCTCCATCGCCTGGCGGTGCCGGTCGACAAATTCCTTGTAGGTATCTATGCCGCGCAACTGCAAAATGACGTTGCGCACCGCCGCCTCCACCAGTACCGCGATATTGCGCCCGGCCACCACCTGGATCACGACCTTGCGCACCGGAATGCCCAGCACGTCCTGCGTCAGCGGTTCATAGGGAATCCGTTCGTACTCGCGCTCCAGCGTCTCGCGCCGCACCAGGTGCACGATGAGTTTGAGCCGCATCTTGCGCCGCACCGCGGTTTCACCAAAAATCGCCTTGATGTCGAGCAGGCCAATGCCGCGCACTTCCAGCAGGTTTTGCAGCAGTTCCGGGCAGCGGCCCTCGATGGTGGTCTGGTTGATGCGGTACAAATCCACCGCGTCGTCGGCCACCAGGCCGTGGCCGCGCGAAATCAGCTCCAGGCCCAGTTCGCTTTTGCCCAGGCCCGACTCACCGGTAATCATCAAACCCACGCCCAGAATGTCCATGAACACGCCGTGCATGGAGGTGCGGTCGGCAAAATGTTTGGACAAATAGGCCCTGAGCACGTCGATCACAAAGGCGGCCGACTCCTTGGTCGCAAACATCGGGATCTGGGCGCGTTCGCACATCGACAGCAGGGTATCGGGTGCGACCTGGCCGTCGGCAATGATCAGCACCGGCGGCTCCAGGGTGACGATGCGCGCAATCCGGCGCGCACAGTCTTCGGGACTGGCGCTGGTCAGGTAGGCGACCTCGCGCTCTCCCAGTATCTGTACCCGGTAGGGATGGATGTAGTTGAGGTAACCGACCAGGTCGGCTCCGGAGCGGGCGGCGCGCACCGCCACCTCGTCAAAGCGTCGCTCCGAAGCGCCCAGACCGGCAATCCATTCCCACTTCAGGGCGGCGCGGTGGTCCTCGAACAGGACATCGGCACTGACGACGGTAGGCTTCATGCCCGCTTAGTCCGCGAAAAAACCGGGCTCATGTAGTCAGGAGCTGACGGCGTGGCTGGACTGCCAGGAGGCAATCAGCTGATGCAGCGCGGCCGCATCGGTGCTGGCCTTGAGTTGTTCGCGCAAGGCACTGTCGCTGAGCAATTCGGCAATTTCGGACAGGATTTCCAGGTGTTTCTGGGTCGCCGCCTCGGGCACCAGCAGAAAAATCAGCAAGGCCACCGCTTGCTCGTCGGGCGCATCAAAACCGATCGGGGTCCGCAACTGGAACAGCGCCGCCATGGGCGCCTTCAGGCCCTTGATACGGCCGTGGGGAATGGCCACGCCATGGCCCAGACCGGTCGAACCCAGGCGCTCACGCGCGAACAGGCTGTCGGTGATCAACGCGCGGTTCAGGCCATGCTGATTTTCAAACAGCAGGCCGGCTTCTTCAAAAGCGCGTTTTTTGCTGGTGGCTTCAACACTCACCAGCACTTGGGTAGGGGGCAATATTTGCGAAAGACGGTTCATAACGATCTTTTAGTCGCCGAATTATGCACTTTCGCAAGGAGAGGGGCATGATGGGCGCAAAAAAGCCGCCTCGTTGACCGGGCGGCTTTCAGATTTTGCTTCAAATTTTCAGCGGGAAAACCATCCCGCCCGCCCATCACGCCAGCCGTTTGACGGTCTCGTGGTGATGATCCTGGGTTTTGGTCTTGTAACGCCCGACCTGGCGGTCCAGTTTGTCGGTCAACTCATCGACCGCGGCGTACAAATCAGCATGTGAACTTTCGGCAAACAGATCACGCCCCTTGACGCGTACGTTGCACTCCGCTTTCTGTCGTCTATCCTTTTCCGTCATGTTGTCCACTGTCAAAAGGACTTTTACATCTACTACCTGATCAAAATGCCTGGTAATTCGATCCAGCTTGCTGGTCACATAGCCGCGCAGGGCGGGTGTCACTTCAAGATGGTGGCCGCTGATCGTCAAATTCATAAAGAGACTCCTTTTCCATGGCTGGAGGGGGGTTAAAAACACCGCTTTGGCAAGGGTGCAAAACGGCGGACGGGCAACTCTCTTGCTTTCACTATGCGCCCGAACCCTGGCAAAAACAATCCCGCGCCGCAACAAAAAATGCAACGGTCTGCAAAGGCGCTTGACGGCCGTTTCTGGCGAACTTGCAAGCCCCAAAAATCGCGGTCGGCCACGCCGCAAGAGTTGTTGATTTGTATGGTGTTTTTGCAGTCACCGACAAACCGCCGGTGGCCCAGGGCAGCTTGCAGCCACTCGAAGGCTGCAGCGAAAGGCCTGCTACTTTGCTCAAGCTTTTGGCAAGACCGTGGTCGCCGCCGCCGCGCCTCTTGCGCAACGCCGTCCTAGAATCAGGACCGGTTCCCTCACGTCTAACCGGGCAGCGCATGGACACCCCTCAGGCCAAGTTCTTTTTATGTCTGCCCCAGGCCTGAACGCCCTGGTGCTGATGGGCGGCGGCGCCCGCACCGCTTACCAGGCCGGCGTGTTACAGGCGCTGGCCCGCATCCTGAGCCTGCAGGGCGACAGCGCCCAGCCCTTCCCGTTCAAGATCCTGGCCGGCACCTCGGCCGGCGCGCTCAATGCCAGCTACCTGGCCAGCCGGGCCGGCCAAGGCCTGGCCGCGTTCGAGCAACTGGCCGAGTTCTGGACCACGCTGCGTTCGGCGCAGGTCTATGAACTCAAGGTGCCGGGCTGGATACGCTCCAGCCGGATTGCCGCCGCCCTGTTTTTGTCGCAACATGTGCGCAAACAACAGGCTTTTTTGAACAACACGCCGCTGGTGAACACCTTGCACCGCGTGATCTCCCTGCCCAACATCGACCAGGCCTTGCAGGACAACACCCTGCTGGCGCTGGCCGTGACGGCGTCGAGTTATTCCAGCGGTGTGCATTGGACGTTTTGTCAAACCGCGCGCGGCGACAGCGCCGGTTTGTGGGACCGGCCGGGCCGGCGCGCCGAGTTCCAGCCCATCACCATCGAACACCTGGCGGCCTCCAGCGCCATTCCCTTTCTTTTTCCGGCCACGCCTTTGTGGGTGGACGGCCACCGCGAGTATTTTGGCGACGGCTCCATGCGCCAGAGCGCACCGCTGTCGTCGGCCTTACATCTGGGCGCCAACAAAATCCTGGTGATAGGCGTCGGCCAGCCGGAACGCGCCGGTCTGGCGGGCAATGGCAACCCGTCCGTCGCGGCCCGGCCTACCCTGGGCGCCATTGCCGGTCACGCCCTGGCCAGCGTTTTTCAGGACACCTTGCAAGCCGATGTCGAACAAGCCCAGCGCGTGACCCACACGCTGCGCCAGATGCCGAGAGAAACGGCCGCCCTGATGCCTTACCGGGCGGTCGACGTGCTGGCCATCGCCCCGTCGCAGTCCCTGGACGCGCTGGCCCAGGCCCAGGCCGGCGAACTGCCCGCCGCCACCTACAACGCCATGGCCGGCCTGGGCGCGCTGGGCTCGCGGAGCGGCCCCAGCGGCGCGGCCCTGGCCAGCTACCTCTTGTTTGAACCGGGTTTTATCCGGGCGCTGATGGCCCTGGGGGAGCGCGACGCCTATACGCGCAAGGACGAATTGCTGGCCTTTTTTGGCCTGGTTTAGGGCCGGGAACAGGTGCTTGAAGCCGGGCTGATGCCATAATCACGCCATCTTAATGATGGAGAAATCCTTGGAAAGCAGCCCCAGTCGCTAGCTTTCAACGCCGCAGACTGATGTTGCCGGGGTTGAAAGCGATGCCACCATCCGCAACCCCCGCCGTCCACCCGGTTAAGCCCTGGTGCCGGTGCCCCAAACCGATTGGGAACCAGTCATGCTCAATATTTTCACGCTCGCCAACGGGCGCCTGTTCCAGGAAGAAATCGAATCCCTGGAAGAGCTCTCCAAGTTCCAGCCCATCTGGGTTGATCTGGAATCACCCACGCTGGAAGAAAAGCGCTGGATCAAACAGTATTACGGCCTGTCGATTCCCGAAGACGCGATGGACGAGGACATTGAGGAGTCCGCCCGTTTCTACGAAGAAGACAACGGCGAGTTACATATCCGCTCCGACTTCCTGATTGCCGACGACGAACCCCGCACGGTGCGGGTCGCCTTCATCCTGAACCTGGTCAACGACAACCTCAAAAGCAAGGGTGTGCTGTTTTCCATCCACGACGAAGACGTGCCGGTGTTCCGGCTGCTGCGCATGCGTGCGCGCCGCGCGCCGGGCCTGCTGGAAGACGCCAAGGAAGTGTTGCTCAAGCTGTTCGACGCCGATGCCGAATATTCGGCCGACACCCTGGAAGGCATTTACGACGAGCTCGAAAAAGTCAGCACCAAGGTCTTGTCCGGCGACGTGACCGACGCCCTGGCTGGCGAAGTGCTGGGCGCCATCGCCCGCCACGAAGACTTGAACGGCCGCATACGCCGCAATGTGATGGACACCCGCCGCGCCGTCAGCTTCATGATGCGCAGCAAGATGCTGAACGCCGAACAATTCGAGGAAGCGCGGCAAATCCTGCGCGACATCGACTCGCTGGACTCACACACGGCCTTCCTGTTCGACAAGATCAACTTCTTGATGGATGCCACCGTCGGTTTCATCAACATCAACCAGAACAAGATCATCAAGATTTTCTCGGTGGCCAGCGTCGCCCTGCTGCCGCCCACCCTGATCGCCAGCGTCTACGGCATGAACTTCAAGTTCATGCCCGAACTTGACTGGTCACTGGGTTACCACTATGCCCTGGCCCTGATGGTGGCCAGCGCCGTGGTGCCCATGATTTATTTCAGGAAACGCGGCTGGCTGAAATAGGGGTTTTGTGCGGCCTGGGGCCGCACTTGTGAATGAAATTGGCCTCCAACCCATATAGAGTGAGCGCAAGCAGCTATTGTTTTTATAGCGACTGCAGCAGCTGCCGCACCATGGCCTGCGCATACAGGCTGGCCACGTCCCGGACAAACACCGGGAAATCTACATGCGCCTGGTCGTCGGCGCGGTCGGAAATGGTGCGCACCGCGGCAAACGGCAGGCCGTAGTCAAAACACACTTGCGCCACCGCGGCGCCTTCCATTTCCACCGCCAGCACCGCATGGCCCTGGTCCTGCAAGGACTCCCGCAAGGCTTGCGCCTCCTG
The DNA here is from genome assembly GCF_044452385.1 of Polaromonas sp. UC242_47. Taxonomy (NCBI): domain Bacteria; kingdom Pseudomonadati; phylum Pseudomonadota; class Betaproteobacteria; order Burkholderiales; family Comamonadaceae; genus Polaromonas; species Polaromonas sp. UC242_47. The sequence continues at coordinate 238,144 of NZ_JBIOAO010000003.1, read as the reverse complement.
CGCGCCGGAGACAAAACGGTCGCCGCTGGCGATCAGGCCATGGTGCAGCGTCACCGTTGGGGACAGCGCCAGGCCTTGCAGACTCGCCCGCCCCGCCGCCAGCAGCAAGGCACTCAGCGCCGCATCACAGGCAAAGCGGCTTTGGCCGTACAGCGGCACTTCGTAACGCGGAAAAATCGGCGAGGCGTCGAGGTCGTGCTGCACAAACTCGGTCGCCACCACCACATCGCCGACTCGCACCCCGGCCCCCAAACCGCCGGCCACACCGGTGAACACAATCCGGCTCACCTTGAAACGTTCGATCAGCGCGGTGGCGGTGGTGGCCGCCGCGACCTTGCCTATGCGCGACAAGGCCAGCACCACGGGCTGGCCGTACAAGCTGCCTTGCCAGAAGTCGCGGCCGGCGTGATTGATTTTTTGCGGCTGCTGCAGCAGTTCGAGCAAGCCCTGCTGCTCTTCGGCCAGGGCACTGAGAATGGCGGTGAAAGTCATGGCCGCCAGTGTGCCCGAAATGGCCGGCTCGCCAGCGCTGGCCCAAAGAAAAAGGCGGCCTGAGCCGCCTTGAATCCGTCTGCGCGCGCAGAGCTTACTTCTTGTCGCGTAATTCGCGGCGCAGGATTTTGCCGACCGGGGTTTTGGGCAGTTCGGTGCGGAACTCCACCACCTTGGGCTGTTTGTAACCGGTCAGGTTGGCCTTGCAGAACTCGCGCACCTGGGCTTCGGTCAGGTCAGGGTTTTTCTTGACGATGACCAGCTTGACGGCTTCGCCCGACTTGTCGTCGACCACACCGACGCAGGCGCATTCCATCACACCTTCCATGCCGGAGACCACGTCTTCGACCTCGTTCGGGTAGACGTTGAAACCGCTGACCAGGATCATGTCTTTCTTGCGGTCCACGATCTTGAAAAAACCGCGCTCGTCCACGATGCCGATGTCGCCGGATTTGAAATAACCGTCGGGTGTCATGACCTTGGCGGTTTCATCGGGACGTTGCCAGTAACCGGCCATCACCTGCGGGCCCTTGATGGCGATTTCGCCGGGCTGGCCGGCCGGCACTTCGTTGCCGTCATCGTCCAGCAGCTTGAAATACGTGCCCGGAATCGGCACACCTATGGTGCCGGTGAAGGCTTTGCTGTTGGTGGGGTTGCAACTGGCCGAAGGCGAGGTTTCCGACAGGCCATAACCTTCACATACCGGGCAGCCGGTTTTTTCCAGCCACAACTTGGCGACGGCACTTTGCACCGCCATGCCGCCGCCCAGCGACACCTTCAGGTGCGACCAGTCCACGGTGTTGAAGTCGGGGTGGTTGGCCAAGCCGTTGAACAAGGTGTTGACGGCCGGGAAGCTGTGAATCTTGTGTTTGGCCAGCTCCTTGAGCACGGCCGGTAGATCGCGCGGATTCGGGATCAGGATGTTTTTGCCGCCGGTGCGCATGCCCAGCATCATGTTCACCGTGAAGGCGAAGATATGGTACAGCGGCAACGCGCACACATAGGTGGGCTGCACCCCGGCCACCATGCTGGCCATGGCCGGGCCGTTCCAGGCTTCGGATTGCAACACATTGGCGATCACATTGCGGTGCAGCAGCACCGCGCCTTTGGACACACCGGTGGTGCCGCCCGTGTATTGCAGCACCGCCACGTCGTCGGGCTTGAGTTCGGGGCGCTTGAGCGTGCCGCGTGTGCCTTGCGCCACCGCGTCGTTGAACCGCACGGCGCCGGGCAAATTAAAAGCCGGCACCATCTTCTTGACATTGCGCACCACGTAGTTGACCAGCGCGCCCTTGAGCATGCCCAGCTGGTCGCCCATGGCCGTCAGCACCACATGTTTGACCGGCGTGTTGGCGATACACTGCTCCAGCGTGCCGGCGAAGTTTTCGATGATGACAATCGCCTTGGCGCCGGAGTCCTTGAGCTGGTGCTCCAGTTCGCGCGGGGTGTACAGCGGATTGACATTGACCACCACAAAACCGGCACGCAGGATGGCCGCCACCGTCACCGGGTATTGCGGCACGTTGGGCATCATGATGGCGACGCGGTCGCCCTTGACCAGACCCAGCCCCTGCAGATAAGCCGCAAAGGCCTGCGACAGGCTGTCGGTCTGGGCAAAGGTGATGTCCTTGCCCATGAAACTGTAAGCCACGCTGCTGCCGTTTTTGCGGAAGCTTTCTTCCATCAGCGCCACCAGCGACGGATACTGGGAGGCGTCGATGTCGGCAGGCACGCCCGGGGGATAGGCCTTCAGCCAGGGACGCTCAGCGGTGGATGCGGTCATGCTTGTCTTCTCCAGATTACGATTGAATATCAGCCACGGATTTTCATGGCTTCACCCTCTGCGGGGTTATTACGTTTTCCCTAGGAAACCTGGAAATTAGAGGGGGAAACCCTCTAATTCCAATCTTTTGGCAGCAAGACAGCCAAACGGCGGCAATTACTCGATGGCTTTGCCCATGTCTTCAATGACTTTTTTGGCATCGCCAAACACCATCATGGTTTTGTCCATGTAGAACAACTCGTTGTCCAGACCGGCATAACCGGCGGCCATGGAACGTTTGTTGACGATCACGGTTTTGGCCTTGTAGGCCTCCAGAATCGGCATGCCGTAAATCGCGCTGCCCTTGACATGTGCGGCGGGGTTCACCACGTCGTTGGCGCCCAGGATGATGGCCACGTCGGCCTGGCCAAACTCGGCGTTGATGTCTTCCATCTCGAAGACCTGGTCGTAAGGCACTTCGGCTTCGGCCAGCAACACATTCATGTGGCCGGGCATACGGCCAGCCACCGGGTGAATCGCGTATTTGACATTCACACCCTTGTGGATGAGTTTTTCGGCCAGTTCGTTCACGGCATGTTGGGCACGCGCCACCGCCAGGCCATAACCCGGCACGATGATGACGGTTTCGGCATTGCTCAGGATGTAGGCCGCATCATCGGCCGAACCCGACTTGACCGGCCGCTGCTCTTTGGCGCCGGCCACGGCCGTGCCCGCTTCGCCGCCGAAGCCGCCCAGGATCACGTTGAAGAAGGAACGGTTCATCGCCTTGCACATGATGTAGGACAGGATGGCACCGGAGGAGCCGACCAGCGAACCGGCAACAATCAGCATGGCGTTGTTCAGCGAAAAACCAATACCGGCCGCGGCCCAGCCCGAGTAGCTGTTGAGCATGGACACCACCACCGGCATGTCGGCGCCGCCGATGGGGATGATGATCAACACACCCAGCACAAATGACAGTGCCAGCATCGCGAAGAAAGCCGTCCAGTTGCCGGTGAACATGAACACCAGGCCCAGCACCAAGGTCGCCACACCCAGCACCAGGTTCAGCATGTGCTGGCCGGCGAAGGTGACCGGCGCGCCCTGGAACAGGCGGAACTTGTATTTGCCGCTGAGTTTGCCGAAGGCAATCACCGAGCCGCTGAAGGTGATGGCGCCAATCGCCGCCCCCAGGAACAACTCCAGCCGGTTGCCGGCCGGGATCGCGGCCGTCGACAAGCCATGCGCCACGATGCCGAAAGCATCGGGCTCGGCCATGGCCGCCACGGCGATAAACACCGCGGCCAGGCCGATCATGCTGTGCATGAAGGCGACCAGCTCGGGCATCTTGGTCATCTCGACGCGTTTGGCCATCAAGGTACCCACGCCGCCGCCGACCACCAGCGCGGCCAGCACATACACCATGCCTGTGGCCTTGCCGCCGGCGGTTTCAACAATCAGCGCACCGGTGGTGAGCACGGCAATTGCCATGCCGACCATGCCGAACAGGTTGCCGCGAATCGAGGTCGTGGGATGGGACAGGCCTTTGAGCGCCTGGATAAAACAGACGGAAGCCACCAGGTACAGCAGCGTGACGAGATTCATGCTCATTTCGCGGCTCCTGCGTCAACGGCGACGACTTTCTTTTCTTTCTTGCGGAACATCTCCAGCATGCGGCGCGTGACCAGAAAGCCACCGAACACATTGACGGCGGCCAGCGCCACGGCCAGCACGCCCATGGTTTTGCCGAGCGGCGTGACCGTCAAGGCGGCGGCCAACATGGCGCCGACAATCACAATCGCCGAAATGGCGTTGGTCACCGCCATCAGCGGTGTGTGCAGGGCGGGCGTGACGGTCCACACCACGTGGTAACCCACGTAAATGGCCAGCACAAAGATGATGAGGTTGATGATGGTGGGTGACACGGCATCCATGGTCTTCTTCTCCTGGTGAGCTGGCCTTGCCGCCAGCCACTGAAATGGTTGATTTCTTTGAACTTCGCGAAAGCTTATTTGCGCTTGACGTCGCCGCCCTGGGTCATCAGGCAGGCCGCCACGATGTCGTCTTCCAGGTCGATGTTGAGGATACCGTCCTTGCTGATGATCAGCTTGAGGAAGTCCAGCAGGTTGCGCGCATACAGCGCGCTGGCGTCGGCCGCCACCAGCGCCGGCAGATTGGTCTCGCCGATCAGGGTGACGCCGTGTTTGATCACGGTTTTGCCGGGCTCGGTCAACGGGCAGTTGCCGCCTTGCGGCGCGGCCAGGTCGACAATCACGCTGCCGGGTTTCATGGCCTTGACCATCTCTTCGGTCACCAGCACGGGGGCGGCGCGGCCCGGGATCAAGGCGGTGGTGATCACCACATCGGCCTGGGCCACACGTTTGGCGACCTCGGCCTTTTGCCGCTCCAGCCAGCTGGGCGGCATGGGTTTGGCGTAACCACCGACACCGACGGCGGCTTCGCGCTCTTCGTCGGTCTCGTAAGGCACGTCGATGAACTTGGCGCCCAGCGACTCGACCTGTTCCTTGACACTGGGCCGCACATCGCTGGCTTCAATCACCGCGCCCAGGCGCTTGGCCGTGGCAATGGCTTGCAAGCCGGCCACACCGACACCCAGGATCACCACGCGGGCGGCCTTGACGGTGCCGGCGGCGGTCATCAACATGGGGAAAAAGCGCTGGTAGTTGTCCGCCGCCATCATCACGGCCTTGTAGCCGGCGATGTTGGCCTGCGAGGACAAGACGTCCATGCTTTGCGCACGGCTGGTGCGCGGCGCGGCTTCCAGCGCAAACGCGGTCAGTTGGGCGCCAGCCAGGCGTTGCAGGCCAGTCGCATCAAAGGGGTTGAGCATGCCGACCAGCACCGAGCCGGCCTTGGCCAGACCGATTTCGCTGTCCAGCGGGCAACGCACCTTGAGCACGATGTCGGCAGCGTAGGCGCCGGCGGCATCGGTGATCTCGGCGCCGGCGGCGGCATAGGCCTCGTCCGGCACGCTGGCAGCGACGCCGGCACCCGACTGGATGCTGACGGTGTGACCCTGGCTTTTGAGTTTTTTAACCGTCTCTGGCGTGACGGCGACGCGTGTTTCCCCCGCCGTGATTTCGGCCGGTACCCCTATTCGCATGCGTGTCTCCTCGTTGCGTGTATGTCGTTCTGGGTGAAATTAAAGCTGTCGGCAAGCTTACATGAAGTTTCGCGCCTTTTTGGCCGACCGGTAACAGGGCCGGTACGAGCCCGCCGCCGCTGATAATGAAGCGATGAACACACGATGGAAACCCAACGTCACGGTCGCGGCGATTATTGAGCGGGAGGGCAAATTCCTGCTGGTGGAAGAACACACGCAAGACGGCCTGCGCCTGAACAACCCGGCGGGCCACCTGGACCCGGGCGAAAGTCCGGCCCAGGCCTGCGTGCGGGAAACGCTGGAAGAAACCGCGTTTCACTTTCGGCCCGATGCGCTGACCGGCATCTATATGTCGCGCTTCGAGCGGCCGGTGCCCGGCCAGGACATCCCGCTGGACGTCACCTATTTGCGCTTTGCTTTTTGTGGCACCCTGGGTGACGAGGTGATTGGCCAGGCGCTGGACGACGGCATTGTGCGCGCCTTGTGGCTCAGCCCCGAAGAGATCCGGGCTTGTGCCCACATACACCGCAGCCCCTTGCTGCTGACCTGTATGGAAGACTACCTGGCCGGCAAACGTTATCCGCTGGACCTCATCACGACCGACCCCAGCGTTTACGACACAAAACCCTGAAACCGCCCGATTCAGGCCGCCCGCCTAAAATCCGGCGATGCAAAAACAACGCATTGTGGTCGGTTTAAGTGGCGGCGTGGACTCCGCGGTGACGGCGCACCTGCTCAAACAGCAGGGCCACGAGGTCATAGGCATCTTCATGAAAAACTGGGAAGATGACGATGACAGCGAGTTCTGCTCGTCCAACATCGACTTTGTCGACGCGGCCGCCGTGGCCGACGTGATCGGCATCGAGATCGAACATGTCAACTTCGCCGCCGACTACAAGGACCGGGTGTTTGCCGAATTTTTGCGCGAATACCAGGCCGGCCGCACGCCCAACCCCGACATCCTGTGCAACGCCGAGATCAAGTTCAAGGCCTTTTTAGACCACGCGATGCGCCTGGGCGCCGAAAAAATCGCCACCGGCCACTATGCACGCGTGCGCCAGAACAGCGCCACCGGCCTGCACGAACTGCTCAAAGGCCTGGACCCGGCCAAGGACCAAAGCTACTTTTTGCACCGCCTGAACCAGGCCCAGCTGTCCAAAACCCTGTTCCCGGTCGGCGAGCTGCACAAGACCGAGGTGCGGCGTATCGCCGACGAGATCGGCCTGCCCAACGCCAAGAAAAAAGACTCGACCGGCATTTGTTTTATCGGTGAGCGGCCGTTTCGTGATTTTCTGAACCGCTACATCGCCAAGGCGCCGGGCCCCATCAAAAACGACAAGGGCCGGGTGCTGGGAGAACATGTGGGCCTTTCTTTTTACACCCTGGGTCAGCGCCAGGGTCTAGGCATAGGCGGCGTGAAAGCGCGCGGCGCCGAACTCAAGGCGGTGCAGGCGCTGGGCCAGCGCGGCGTGGGCGAACACGAGCCCTGGTTTGTGGCACGCAAGGACATGGACAGCAACACCTTGTGGGTGGTGCAAGGCCACGACCACCCCTGGTTGTTGTCGACGGTGTTGCAGACCCAGGATTGCAGCTGGGTCGCCGGCACGCCGCCCGCCCAAGGGGCGATGGCCGCCAAAACGCGTTACCGCCAAGCCGACGCGGCTTGCACCCTGGTCGCGTCATCGGCGACCCAGGCCGAGTTGTCGTTTGAGCAGCCGCAGTGGGCCGTGACGCCGGGCCAGTCGGCCGTGGTCTACCAGGGCGAGGTCTGCCTGGGTGGCGGCGTGATCACCGCCAGCAATGTGCAGAACCTGCTTTAAACCCGGCTTTTCAGCCTTTTCTTAAGCCAAATCAGCCTTCGGCCCTTGATGGTTGGGCGCAAGCAGCTATGAATTAAATAGCGACTGCGACCCGCCTTCGGTTCTACAACACCGTTTCCAGGTAGGTGTAGATGTAGTTGGAGCCGCCGTTGACATTGCCCAGCAGGCGCGAGGCGCCGAAAATGCCTGAGCGGTGCGACACGCCGAAGCCGAGGTAGGTGTCTTTCAGACGGCGGCTGCCCAGCAGGTCGCCCACGCTGAAGTCAATACTCGGGTCCAGGTAGTTCAGCAAGCGCGAGGTGGATCGGTTACGTTCCGCCTGGCTGCTGGCCTCGCTGTAAGGCACACGTTGCGCGAGCGACAAGCCCACACCCAGGCCAAGCCGGGTCTTGACCCGGTCGTTCCAGGGGAAGCCGGAATAATAGGCCTTCATGAAGGCATCGATTTGCAGGCCGTTGGGCGCCAGCCCGCGGTCATCGTGCTGCAGCAGACCGATATAACCCACAATCTCCACCGGCCAGCCGTTGAGCTTTTCGATGAAAGGTTTGCCGATCTGCACGCCGGCGATCTGGGTCGAATTGACCTTGGCCGTCGAGGCGCAACGCAGGGTCACGATCTTGGCCAGGTGGCAGCCGTCTTCCGTCGACTTGCCGTACAGGACCTTCACATAGGTCGGCGAGTTTTCCCGCCCCAGCTCCGCTGGGGGCTGCCGAAATCGTAGGCGGCGCCCAAAAACAGCGCGGTCTGCGTCCCTCGCTGGACGATGGGACTGGCTTTGATCTTGCTGTCCAGCGCGGTCCAGCTCACACCACCCAGCAGGCGCCAGCGCTCACTCAGGTCGTAAGTGGCATACAAGCTCACGCTGGTGTTGATGCCGCTGCCCGGCTCGTAGGCTGGCCGCGTGCCCGTGGCTTCACCGGGTCGCACGCCGTAGTAATAATTGTTCAGCTTGGCGTCACGTGCCGACAAGGTCAGGCTGGGACGCAAGGCCAGCCGGCCGGAACGCCAGTCGTAGGCGTAGGACAGCCGTGCCTCATTGCCCTTGGAAAAACCACCGGCGTCGTGCACAAACTCCGCCTGCACCGTCCCCCAGGGCTGGCGGTAGCGGTAGGACACGCCGGCATCCAGGCCGGCACCGCGCTCGGCCATGCCGGCCACGCTGGTCGGCATATGGTCCTTGGTGTAACCCTCGAAACGCTGGTCGAGGAACAGGTCCACACGATGCGTCTCGTCCTTGAACAGTTTCACGCCGACACGGTTGGCGTGCAGGAACAGGCGATCACCTTCGTAGAGGTAAAGCGGCGACAGGTCATAACGCGTACCGCCGCCTACATAAGGCGACTGCTCGGCACGCACGACAAAACCCAGGCCGGCGCTGCCGGGTGCCACCAGCAAGTCACCAAAAGGATCGATGTCAGCCTGCGCCGGCACCCAAGCCAGGCTGCCGGCCGCCAGCAGGGCAGCGCCCAGCCAAGTTCGCAAGCGGGGCACCCGCGGTGTATTTTTGTTGTTGTTCAGGCACATGGCCACGGACTCCCTGGGTTGACAAGCTTGGATCCTAGCCAACAAAGCGCCGCAGAAGCAGCCCGCGCCTGCAAACAGGGCCGGCGCCTACAACGTGCCAGGGCAGCGGTGGACAAAAGCGTTGCGTGAAAGAATCAGAACGGAATGTCGTCGTCCATGTCGTCAAAGCCGCTGGCGGCTTTGGGCTGTGCGGGCGGGCGCGGCGCGGGGGCCGGCGCACGCGGGGCGGCGGCTGGCGGACGCGAATACTGGCGGGGTTCGCCACCCTCGCCGCCGCCATCACCACCGGGGCCACCCATGCCTTCACGGCCACCCAGCATCTGCATTTCGCTGGCGACGATGTCGGTGGCGTATTTTTCAACACCATCTTTGTCGGTGTATTTGCGGGTTTTCAGGCGCCCTTCGATATAAACCGAGCGGCCTTTTTTCAGGTATTCACCGACGATTTCGGCCTGGCGGCCGAAGAAGCTGACGCGGTGCCATTCGGTCTCTTCGACCATTTCACCGGCCTTGTTCTTGTATTTGCTGCTGGTGGCAATGGCGATGTTGGCCACAGCGTCGCCGCTGGGCAGGTAACGAACTTCGGGGTCGCGGCCGAGATTGCCGACGAGAATGACTTTATTGACGGATGCCATTGGCTTTACTCCTAATCTTCACAGTTTAACTGGCTGAGCCGTTCCCGCACCAGCCGGGCCGGAAGCCGGCGCCGCCGCGTGCCGACCCGGCGCCCGCATCGGCCAGGCCACCAGCAGCCACAGCAGCATCAAGGCACCACAGCCGGCAAACAGCGCCTGTGCACCTGCGGTTTTGGCCAGCCAACCGCCCAAGGCACCACCGGCAAAAAATCCGAGCGACTGCAAGGTGTTGTAAACACCCAGCGCCGCGCCACGCGAATGCGCCGGCGCCACGCGGGAGGCCAGGCTGGGCTGGCTGGCTTCGAGCACATTAAAGCCGCAGAAAAACAGGAACAACAAGGCCCCCAGCCAGACCAGGCTGGGCGTGCCCTGCGCCGCCGCACCCATCAGGCCCAGTTGCACCAGCGCAATCAGCCCCACAGCGGCCAGGAAGACCGCGCGCAGGTAGCCACGTTTTTCCAGCGGGAACAAGGTCAGCCCCATCACCAGAAACGAGGCCAGCACCGCCGGCAGGTAAACCTGCCAATGGTTGTTTTTGTCCAGCCCGGCCTGCACCAGCAGCGCCGGCACCGCCATCCACATGGCCAGCTGGACCGCGTGCAACACAAACACGCCGAAATTCAGGCGCAACAAAGCCACATGGCGCAAAACTTCGACCAGGCTGCCGCGCGGCCGGTTGACGGCTTGGAGCGGCTCGGGCGGCACCCACCAGATCACCACCGCCATGCCGGCCAGTGCCAGGCCGCCGGTCAGCACAAACAGGCCGGCCAGGCCGACCTGCGCGGCCAGCACCGGGGCCAAGACCAGCGACAGCGCAAACATCAGGCCTATGCTGGCGCCTATCAGCGCCATGGCCTTGGTGCGCACCTCGTCGCGGGTGGTGTCGGCCAGCAGCGCGGTCACGGCCGCCGAGATGGCGCCGGCGCCCTGCAGGGAGCGGCCCACCACCAGCCAGTTCAGGTCAGGCGCCCAGGCGGCGACAAAACTGCCCAGCGCAAACAGGCCCAGGCCCGCCACGATCACCTTTTTGCGGCCCAACCAGTCCGAGGCCAGGCCGAAGGGAATTTGTAACAAGCCTTGGGTCAGGCCGTAAATCCCCATGGCCAGGCCGACACGCGCCGGGTCGTCACCGCCCGGGTAACGCGCGGCTTCCAGCGCAAACACCGGCAGCACCAGAAACAAGCCGAGCATGCGCAGCGCAAAAATCGAGGCCAGCGACAGGCTGGCGCGCCGCTCTGTGGCAGTCATGGGAAAGGAAGGCGGGGCGGAGGGAGCGACAGGCACGGTCAAGGGCTCAAACTGGTGAAGGGGACGCGGCGGGCGCCAGCGGGCAAAACGTCTATTGTCTTTGAATTGGCCTTGGGGCTTTGACAGCCCGCCGGCCGGCCCCAAATCCCATGACAAAGGCCACCGGCGACTGCCCTGCCAAAAAACGCACATCCGTCTATGATGGTGGGTTTTGCGGCGCCCCAACACAGTGAACTCCTCTACCGACGGCCAATACCTCGCTCCCGCAGCCGCAGACGGCCGGACTGTGACCGAACCCGATCAGAGCCGCTACCTGGCCCAGGCCTTGGCGGCGCAACGCATCAGCATCCGCGGGGCGCGCACGCACAACCTCAAAAACATAGACCTGGACATTCCGCGCAACCAGCTGGTGGTGATCACCGGCCTGAGCGGCTCGGGCAAATCCAGCCTGGCGTTTGACACCTTGTACGCCGAAGGCCAGCGTCGGTACGTGGAAAGCCTGTCCACTTACGCGCGCCAGTTTTTGCAACTGATGGACAAGCCCGACGTGGACCTGATCGAGGGTCTGTCGCCGGCGATTTCCATCGAACAAAAAGCCACCAGCCACAACCCGCGCTCCACCGTGGGCACGGTCACCGAAATCCACGACTACCTGCGCCTGCTGTTTGCACGCGCCGGCACGCCTTATTGCCCCGAACATGATCTGCCGCTGCAGGCGCAAACGGTCAGCGAGATGGTGGACCATGTGCTGGCCCTGCCGGAAGACACCAAGCTGATGATCCTGGCGCCGGTGGCGCGCGAGCGCAAGGGCGAGTTTGTCGAGCTGTTTGCCGAGATGCAGGCCCAGGGTTATGTGCGTTTCCGGGTGGATGGCCAAGCCTATGAGTTTGACGAGCTGCCCAAGCTTAAAAAAGCCGAAAAACACAACATCGACGTGGTGATAGACCGCGTCAAGGTGCGGCCCGACATGCAGCAACGCCTGGCCGAAAGTTTTGAAGCCGCGTTACGCCTGGCCGACGGCAAGGCGCTGGCCATGGAAATGGACACGGGCAAGGAACATCTGTTCAGCGCCAAGTTTTCCTGCCCGATCTGCAGCTACTCGCTCAGCGAGATGGAACCGCGCCTCTTTTCCTTCAACTCGCCGGTAGGCGCCTGCCCGAGTTGCGACGGCCTGGGCCACCGCGACTTTTTTGATCCGGCGCGGGTCGTGGCTTTTCCGTCGCTGAGCCTGGCCAGCGGCGCCGTCAAAGGCTGGGACCGACGCAACGGTTATTACTTCGCCATGCTGGAAAGCCTGGCCAAACACTACAAGTTCGACATCGACACGGCGTTTGAAAACCTGTCCGAGGAAGTGCGCCAGGTGGTCTTGCATGGCTCGGGCGAGGAAGAAATCAAGTTCAGTTATGTGATGGATTCGGGCGCCAGCGCCGGCAAAAAAGTCAGCAAAAAACACGCATTTGAAGGCGTGATCACCAACTTCGAGCGGCGTTACCGCGAAACCGATTCGGCCGTGGTGCGCGAAGAACTCTCGCGTTACCGCAGCGTGCAGCCTTGCCCGGACTGCCGGGGCACACGCCTGCGCAGCGAAGCCCGCCATGTCTACCTGGTGAGTGCACCGGTGAGCGCTGGCGGACCCACCAGCCGCAAGGCGATTTTCGAAATCAGCAGCGTCACGCTGCGCGAAAGTTTCGACTACTTCGACAGCCTGGTCATGGAAGGCGCCAAGGCCGAAATCGCCGGCAAGGTGGTGCGCGAGATTGGCCTGCGCCTGAAGTTTTTGAACGACGTGGGCCTGAACTACCTGAGCCTGGACCGCAGCGCCGAAACCCTGTCGGGTGGCGAGTCGCAGCGGATTCGCCTGGCCTCGCAAATCGGCTCCGGCCTGACCGGCGTGATGTATGTGCTGGACGAACCCAGCATCGGCCTGCACCAGCGCGACAACGACAGGCTGATAGGCACGCTCAAACATCTGCGCGACATCGGCAACAGCGTGCTGGTGGTGGAACACGACGAAGACATGATCCGCGCCGCCGACCATGTGATAGATATGGGGCCGGGCGCCGGCGTGCATGGCGGCCGCGTGATGGCGCAAGGCACGTTTGAAGACGTGCGGGACAACCCGGATTCGCTGACCGGCCAATACCTGGCGCAGACCCTGAAAATCGCCGTGCCCATGCAGCGCACGCCCTGGCTGCCAACGGTGGTGCAAGCCCCCTTTCGCGATCCGGCCAAACCGTCCAAATTCCCGCCCAGCGCGGCCGGCGTGAAACGCGCCGCGCGTGAAGCCGCGCATTTGCTCACGCAGGGCGACATGCAGGCGATCCGGGTGGTCAACGCCAGCGGCCACAGCCTGAAAAACGTCAGCGTCGAGTTCCCCGTGGGCCTGCTGACTTGTGTCACCGGTGTTTCGGGTTCGGGCAAATCCACCCTGGTCAACGACACCTTGTATGCCGCCGTGGCGCGTACCCTGTACCGCGCGCATGAAGAGCCGGCGCCGCATGAAGCGATTGAAGGCATAGAACATTTCGACAAGGTCATCAATGTGGACCAGTCGCCGATAGGCCGCACACCGCGCAGCAACCCGGCCACCTACACCGGCTTGTTCACGCCGATCCGCGAGTTGATGGCCGAGATGAACAGCGCGCGTGAACGCGGCTACGGCCCCGGGCGTTTTTCCTTCAACGTGGCCGGCGGCCGTTGCGAAGCCTGCCAGGGCGACGGCGTGGTCAAGGTGGAGATGCACTTTTTGCCTGACGTGTATGTGCCCTGCGATATCTGCAAAGGCATGCGTTACAACCGCGAGACGCTGGAGGTGCAATACAAGGGCAAAAACATCGCGCAGATCCTGGACCTGACGGTGGAAGTGGCGGCCGAGTTTTTCAAGGCCGTGCCGACCATCTCGCGCAAGTTGCACACCCTGCTCGACGTGGGCCTGAGTTACATCAAGCTGGGCCAGGCGGCGACCACACTCTCGGGCGGCGAGGCGCAACGGGTCAAACTCGCGCTGGAACTGTCCAAACGCGACACCGGCCGCACCTTGTACATCCTGGACGAGCCGACCACCGGCCTGCATTTCGCCGACATCGCCCTGCTGCTCAAGGTGCTGCACCAGCTGCGTGATGCCGGCAACACGATTGTGGTGATCGAGCACAACCTGGACGTGATCAAAACCGCCGACTGGCTGATCGACATGGGCCCGGAAGGCGGCGATGGCGGCGGCACGGTGGTGGGGGTGGGCACGCCGGAAGACATCGCGGCCAACCCGGCCAGCCACACCGGGCGTTACCTGGCCCGTTTGCTCTGAGCGCCGATAGGGCTTTCTTTCTTTTTTCCCCGCGCGTCAGGCGCATCTTTTTTTCACAGGGTGGCTTGTGCGCAGCTCTTCGTTTTTCACCAACCGCAAGGTGGTTTTTCTTCTGGCCTCGCTGTGTTGCCTGCTCTGGGGCAGCGCCTACCCGGCCATCAAAAACGGCTACGCGCTGTTTCACATCGCCGCCAACGACATCCCGTCCAAGCTGGTGTTTGCCGGCTGGCGTTTTGTGTTTGCCGGCCTGGTGTTGCTGGTGTTTGCGGCCCTCAGCCAGCGGCCGGTGTTCCGGCTGAGCGGGCGCACCTTCGGCCAGATCACGCTGCTGGGTTTGACCCAGACCAGCTTGCAATATGTGTTTTTCTACATCGGCCTGGCCTATGCCACTGGTGTGAAAAGCTCCATCATGAACGCCACCGGCACTTTTTTCAGCGTGCTGCTGGCCCACTACATCTACAAAAACGACAGGCTCAGTTTCAACAAGGTGCTGGGCTGCGTGGTCGGTTTTGTCGGCGTGATGGTGGTCAACTTCAGCGATGGGCTTTTGAGCTTTGACTTCACGTTGCTGGGCGAAGGGTTTGTCGTGATCGCGGCCTTTGTCTTGTCCGCCGCCAGCATCTACGGCAAAAAAGTGTCGCAACAGGTGGACTCGGTGGTGCTGACGGGCTGGCAACTGAGCATAGGCGGCCTGGCCCTGCTGCTGATCGGTTTTGCCACCGGCGGCACACTCACCGGCTTCACGCTTGAGTCCGTCGCGCTGATGGTTTACCTGGTGTTGCTGTCGTCCGCCGCTTTTTCGCTGTGGACGATTTTGCTCAAGTACAACAAGGTCAGCATGATCACCGTGTTCAACTTCATGATCCCGGTGTTTGGCACCTTGTTGTCGGCGCTGTTCCTGGATGAGCGTTTTCTCGAATGGAAAAACGGCGCGGCGCTGTTGCTGGTCTGCTGGGGCATCTGGCTGGTGACCAAGGAAGAAAAGCCGGCGCGCACCTGAACCCGCTTGCCGGATAATTCTCCAGGCAAACCCACCACACTCACCACAAGCTAGCAAGGATTTCCATGTCCTCCATCACCCTGCGTTTTCTGGCCGAACCCAGCACCGTCAACTTCGGCGGCAAGGTACATGGCGGCACCGTCATGAAATGGATAGACGAGGCCGGTTACGCCTGCGCCACCAGCTGGGCCAAGCGTTATTGCGTCACGGTCTCGGTGGGCAGCATTCGGTTTCAGCGCCCCATCATGATTGGCGATTTGGTGGAGGTTGAAGCGCGGCTGGCCTACACCGGCCGCACCAGCATGAACATCGCGGTCGAGGTGCGTGCCGGCGATATGAAAACCGGCCAGATGGCGGTGATCACCGAATGCCTGGTGGTGTTTGTGGCGGTGGAGCCGGACGGGCAAACCATTCCGGTGCAGGCCTGGTTGCCCGAAACGCCCGGCGACATTGCGCTGGCGCAACGCGTCAAGGCACACCTGGATGCGGCCCGCGCGGCGGCACCCGGCGTCTGAAGCGCCAGCCGGCTCACCACGTCAATCCTTAAGAAAAATCGGGCCCCTGCCCTTGTCCCACCTGCGCAATCAGCTATCAAATAGCTAGCAAACAAGGAAGCCCATGCCCGCCGTCACCCTGTTTTCTGCGAACCTCGCAGCGCTTTCCGGCGTCGCGCCCGCTGCGCCGTGACACAGGCGCCGGCCCGTTTCAGCGCCCGCGACTATGCCGCCGCCCTCGCGGTGGTGGTGATCTGGGGCTCCAACTTTGTCGCGATGAAGTTCGCGCTGCAGGACTTCACACCCTTCCAGCTGGGCGCCGTGCGTTATGTGTTTGCCATCCTGCCGCTGGTTTTTATTGTCAAGGCGCCGCGGCTGCACTGGAAATGGGTCTTGTTGTATGGCCTGGCGCAGGGCGTGGGGCAGTTCGGGTTCTTGTTTTCGGCGCTGCGTGTCGGCATGACGGCGGCGCTGGCCTCGGTACTGATGCAGACCCAGGTGTTTTTCACCGCCGTGTTTGGGTTTGTGTTGCTGCGCGAACGCGCCAGCCGGCCGCTGCAGCTCGGCCTGCTGCTGGCGGCGCTGGGCCTGTGCTGCTTTGGCATCAATTACGCCGCACCCGGCGCGGCGCCCGCCACCACCTTGTGGGGTCTGGTGCTCAACCTCTGCTCGGCCGCCATGTGGGCGGCCTCCAACATCGTGGCACGCAAAGCCCAGCAGGCCAGCAGCGACTTCGACGCCCTGGGTTTTGTGGTCTGGAGCAGCCTGGTGCCTATTCTTCCTTTTGTCTTGTTGACCCTGGTGTTTGACCCGGCAGCCACACGTTGGGAATGGGTCAACGCGCCCTGGCGCAGCTGGGCCTCGGCGGCTTATCTGGGCTGGGTTGCCACCATCACGGCTTACGCCTTGTGGACCGGGTTGCTCAAGCGCCACCCGGCCAACCGCGTCGCGCCTTTCAGCCTGGGTGTGCCGGTGGTCGGGCTGGCGGCCGGCATGGGCATCCTCGGGGAAAGCATCACGCCCTGGCAATGGGCCGGCGTGGCGCTGGTGGTGGCGGCGCTGGGCTGCGTGGTGCTGGGCGGCTTGTTCCGGCGCCGTTAGCCGTTTTTTGCGCGGGCTTCAGTCCACGTGTGGCCGCAAGGCGCCGGGGATACGTGGCTGCAACAAGCCACCGGTTTCCAGCCAGTGCCGGGTTGTTTGTTTGGCCCGGTCTATCAGTTCGGGCGCACGCGAAAAATCATAGGCCGAGGCCGACAGCGGGCACAGCGGTGGCACCGTCAAGACCTCGAAACGATCGGCCAGCAACTCCAGGTCTTGCACCAGCTGGTGCGCAATCAGCATGTTGAGCGCATGCAAGGCGCTGGCGATGGCGCTGGTCGGCGGCTCGGTCAGGGCGCAGGCGTAACCGGTGGGCAACACAATCAGCCGGGTCGCGCCCAGCGCCACCGCCGTGGTGACCGGCGTGTTGCTGGCAATCGCACCGTCGATCAGGTAGTTCTGGCCTATCAGCACCGGCGGAAAAATCGCCGGAATCGCACAACTGGCCAGGATGGCCTCCACCGCCGGGCCGGACGACAGGCAGACCGGGTTGCCGTGTAACTGCCCGGTGGCGACCACATGCAGCGGCAACGTCGCCTGCTCCAGCAGATGGAAAGGCAAATATTGGGTGATCAAGTCGCGCAGCCCGCTGGCATCAACCAGCGAAGGCGAACGCGAAAACAGGCCGGCGATGCGGCTCAAGGTCATGGGGAAAATGGTGCTGCGTTTGAGCTGGCACCAGAGCTGCTCCAGCTGCGTGACCCCGGCCAGGGTCGGGTGGCCAGCGAAATACGCGCAGTTGATGGCGCCTACCGAGGCGCCCACCACCAGATCGGGCACCACACCGTGGGCCACCAGCGCATGCAACATCCCGACCTGAATCGCGCCGAAACTGCCGCCGCCGGCAAACACAAAAGCGGTCTTGCCACTGCTGGCCCTGGGCTCCATCTGCGTCTCCGTGTTGCCGCGCCTGCGTGCGGCCGTCAATTCATCTTACTGCGGCCTGCGCCGGCCTCCTGCCGCCAGGGGCTTGCTCAGGACGCCGCCGGCTGGCCGTTCGCCTGGCCGAAATACTGCGCCAGCAGGTCCAGCGTGTGCCGCACCTTGGCCGGCTGTTCGCCGCGTCTGGGTGTCACCGCGTACACCGGCAAATCGTCCAGCCGCCAGCCCGGCAACACCGGCAACAAACGCCCGTCGGCCAGCGCCCGTCTGTCATCCTCGCTCACCACCACGCTGAGACCCCAGCCCGCCACACACAGCGCATGCAAGGCCGTCACCTGCGAGGCCTGCACGCGGGCCGCCAGGCGCAAGGTCTCGCGTTCACCGGCGGGGTTTTGCAGCTCCAGGATTTCCGCCCCGGTACTGCCGGGTTTGCCGCCCAGCCAGTCATGTTGCAAGAGGTCTTGCGGATGGGCCGGCCAGCCGCGCTCGGCCAGGTAGGCCGGTGAGGCGCACAACTGCCGCGCCATGCTGCCCAGCTTGCGCGCCACCAGGGTGGAGTCGGCCAACGCCCCGACGCGCAAGGCGATATCCACCCGGGCGTCTATCAAATCAATCACCACATCGTCCAGCAGCAGTTGCAGCCGGAGTTTGGTGTAGCGCCGCAGCGGCGCCAGCGCATGGGCCAGCAGACCGCCAAAACCCATGGGCGCGGCCAGGCGCAACTCGCCTTCGGGCTCGTCCCGCATACGGGCCAGCGCCTGCTCGGCCGAACGTGCCGCCGCCACCATGGCGGCGCAACCCGCGTGGTAACGCTCACCGGCTTCGGTCAGGCTGAGCCGCCGCGTCGAGCGATGTAACAAGGCCAGCCCCAGGGCCTGCTCCAGCTGGCGCAAATGCTGGCTGACGGCCGAAGGTGTCATGCCCAGCTGGCGTGCCGCCGCGCTCAGGGAGCCGGCGGCCACGACCTCGGCAAAAATCGCCATACGTCTGAGTTGGTCCATGGTTTAAACGGTGATTAGTTAGCTGAGCTTCACAGTATTAGCGGATTGATCCATCTATTCAAGTATTTATGAAGTCATCAAACTAGAGGCTTCTTTCATTTGCAGGAGATTGCCATGAACATCGCACTGATAGGCGCCACCGGTTTTGTCGGCTCGGCCATCCTTCCCGAATTACTCAGCCGCGGCCACCAGGTCACCGTGCTGGCCCGCACCCCCGCCAAACTGGCGCCGCAAACCGGCCTGACGGTGGTGAAGGCGGACGTGTTGGACGCGGCCCAGGTCGCACAAGCGGTGGCCGGCCACGACGCCGTGATCAGCGCCTACAACCCGGGCTGGAGCGAGCCGAAAATTCACGACTTGTTTTTGCAGGGCAGCCAGGCGATCATCGCTGGCGTCAAAGCCGCAGGGGTGAAACGCCTGCTGGTAGTCGGCGGCGCCGGCAGCTTGTATGTGGCGCCCGGCCTGCAACTGGTGGACACGCCGGAGTTTCCTACCGCCTACAAACAGGGCGCGCTGGCGGCACGCGAAGCGCTGAACCGGCTCAAGTCGGAGACCACGCTGGACTGGAGTTTTGTCTCGCCGCCGATCGGCCTGGCTCCGGGGGCACGCAGCGGCCAGTACCGCCTTGGCGCCGACAACTTGCTGCCGGGCCAGGGCGAGCAGCCGGCCGGCATCTCGGTGGCCGACCTGGCCGTGGCCATCGTCGACGAGATCGAGCAGCCGCGCCATCTGCAAAAACGCTTCACCGTGGCCAACTAAAGCCGAATCGACAGTCGACCCAACAGATACGGGCGCAAGCAGCTACGAAAACAATAGCAAACTAGCGCGCGCCCGGCCCCATCCGGCTGTTCACCAGCGCCACCCAGTAGGCCGCGCCCAGGGCCAGGGCCTCGTCGTTGAAGTCGTAATGCGGGTTGTGCAGCGGAACCGAGCTGTCCTGGTCCACGCCGAGCCAGATGTAGGCGCCCGGTTTGTTGTTGAGCATGAAGGCGAAATCTTCCGAGGCCATGGACGGCGAGCAGTCGCGCTGCACCTGGCCGGCACCCACGGTGGCCGTGGCGGCGACTATGGCCATGTCGGTTTCGGCCGCCGAGTTGATGGTGGCCGGGTAGGCGTAGTGGTAGCTGACACTGGCCGTGGCGCCGTGCGTCCTGGCCGTGCCTTCGCTGAGTTCGGTCAGCAGCGCATGGATGCGGCGCTGGGTGGCGATGGAAAAGCAGCGCACCGTGCCGCGTATAACGGTGCTGTCGGGCAGCACATTCCAGGCTTCGCCGCCGTGGATTTGCGTCACGCTGACCACTGCGGTTTCCTGCGGCGGCAGGCGGCGGCTGACGATGGTCTGCAGGGCCACCACCAGATGGCTGGCACAGACCAGCGAGTCAATGCTTTTCTCGGGCATGGCGGCATGGCCGCCCGCGCCCTGGATCTGGATCTCGAAGGTGTCGAACGAGGCCATCATGGGGCCGTGGTTGATGGCAAAGCGCCCCAGCGGCAGGCCGGGCCAGTTGTGCATGCCAAACACCGCGTCGCAGGGAAAACGCTCGAACAGGCCGTCCTCCACCATGACGCGGCCGCCGCCCGCCGCTTCCTCGGCCGGTTGAAAAATAAAGTGCACCGTGCCCTGCCAGTCGCTGCGCTGGCTCAGCGCCACCGCCGCGCCCAGCAGCATGGCCGTGTGGCCGTCGTGGCCGCAGGCGTGCATCTTGCCTTCGTGCTGCGATTTGTGGGCGAACTGGTTTTTCTCGACCAGCGGCAGCGCGTCCATGTCGGCGCGCAAACCTATGCTGGGGCCCGTGCCCCGGCTCAGGCTGCCAACCACGCCGGTCCGGCCAACACCTTCCTGCACGGTGATGCCGTGGGCGCGCAGCACCGAGGCGACGAGTTGGGCGGTGGACACCTCTTCGAAGGCCATTTCCGGGCAGGCGTGCAGGGTGTGCCGCCACTGGATCATGTCGGCGATCAGGGCTTCAGGGATGGACATGTCTAACCTTTAAAAATGAAGGCGAAGCGTTCAATGGCGGAAAAACTGCGCAATCAGCGTCGCACCCAGAAAAGTGCCGGCATTGGCGGCAAACGACACCAGCACGATGCGCCAGCCGAGGCGGCGAAAGGCCGGGATGTCTTTGGCAATCGACAGGCCGGCGAAGGTCAGCATGGGCGTGATCAGCGCCAGGAAGTTGATTTTGCCGGTCAGGGTGTCGACTTGCGCCGCCCAGGGGCAGATCGGCGAGGTCAGCGCCATGGCGACCAGCGAGACCCAGCAGACGGCCGGAATTTTCCGACCCGTGGCGCGGTTCAGCAGCACACCCACGACGACGGCGCCAATGACGATGGCCATGCCGGGAAGCGATTCCAGCGGCTGGCTGCCGCGGGCAATCCAGTCGGCCATCAGCGCCAGTGCGCCCGACACCACCCAGGCAAAGGCGGTACCCACCGCACCCAGGCGCTCATCGGCCTGCGCGACCTTCGCCACTTTCGCTTCTTCCCGCGGCGCGTTGGCGCGCGTGCGGCCTATCACCGGCTCCAGCACGCGGTAGGCCCAGACCGCCAGCGGCAGCGAGATAAAAAGCGTGAAGTAAGTGCCTATGGTGGTGGTGATCAGGTTGCTGGCGGCGGCAAAGGTCATCACCTCCTTGGCCACCTCGGGGCTTTGCTGTGCCGCAATGGCGCCGGCGGCGGCGGCCATCATGCTGCCCGAACCCACGCCCGAACCCATGGCCAGGGCCAGCGGATCGAAAATGCCCAGGCTGGTGACAAAGCCCGCCAAAATCGCAATGAAGACGGCGCCAAACACCGTGCCGGTCAGGTATTCGGCCAACACGCCCCGGCCTTCGGGCGAGTCCATGCCGTATTTTTCGCCAATGATGGCCAGGCTGGGCTCGCGGCCGACGGAAAAGGTCGCGCCTATCGCCTCGCGCTTGATACCCAACAGCAACGCCAGCGGCAGGCCAATCAGAATGGTGCCGACAAAGTGGCCAAACTCCTGCAACATCAGCGCCCAGCCCGACTCGGCCAGCCTGGGCAGCGAGGAGCCGACCAGCAAGCCCAGCTTGGCCACAAACAGCAGCAGCGCGGGCTGCAAAATAGCGGCCGCGCTGAACTGCATGCGGGTGTCAACGCTCAGAAAGCTGGGCAGGCGGTCTTTCGCCAAACCCCAGGCCGCGCCCAGCAGCAGCGCCCAGATCATGGGCAGCAACACCACCTTGCCCGGCCCCACGTTGAAGCTGACGGAACCTATCAGCTCGGCGATCAGCAGGAGGATGGCTGCAAAAAAATACAGCTTCGCATAGCGAAAGCCCTCGTTGCCGCCCGTTGCAAGGGCGATGCGATGTTCCATGGTGTCTCCGGTGTCTGTGATGCGGTGCCCTGAAAGCGCGCTGCGGGGCTTTTGCGCCCCGCATCATCCGTGGATTCCGTCCTATGATCAATATCACTTGGCTGCAAAATTCATTCTGATTTTCAGAATCACAGGAGCCCTGCCATGCACGACAACATCCGTGACGCACGCATCGTTTTCCTGTTCGAATCCGTGCAGCGCGGCACCATGCGGGCGGCCGCCGACGCACTCAATGTTGCGCCTTCCGCCGTGACAAGGCAAATCGGCCTGCTCGAGCAGGAGCTGGCGATTCCGCTGATCGAGCGCCACACCCGCGGCGTCAAACCGACCGAGGCCGGCCAACTGCTGCTGGCGTATTTCCGCGAGCAACGTTCGCACCAGGAAGACCTGTTGTCGCAGCTCGAAGAGATACGCGGGCTG
The DNA here is from genome assembly GCF_044452385.1 of Polaromonas sp. UC242_47. Lineage (NCBI taxonomy): Bacteria > Pseudomonadati > Pseudomonadota > Betaproteobacteria > Burkholderiales > Comamonadaceae > Polaromonas > Polaromonas sp. UC242_47. The sequence continues at coordinate 216,003 of NZ_JBIOAO010000003.1, read as the reverse complement.
CGCCGCGGCACCGTGCGCATTGCGCTGGGCGAAGGTTTTGTGTCCGACCTGATGGCCGGGCCGCTGAGCCGTTTTGCGCGCGACTACCCGGCCATGTCGGTCGCCCTCGATGTGGGCGGCACCAATGAAGTGATGCGCCGGGTGGTCGAGGATGAGGCTGACATAGGCCTGGTGTTCAGCCCGCCGCCCGACGTGAAGCTGGTCTCACGCAGCATCAGCAAGCAAGCGGTCAAGGCGATTGTCGGGCCGGATTTCCCTTTGCTGGGCCAGGCCGGGCCATTCAACATGGCCGACTTTTTGCCCTATCCGCTGGCACTCAACCATGTCAGCTACGGCATGCGTCAGGTGTTGCAGCTGGCGGAGGAAACCGAGAACATCCGGCTCAGCCCCAGGCTGACGACCAACTCCTTTGACATCCTGCGGCAGTTTGTGAAGCTGCAGTTGGGCGTGACCTTTCTGCCCGAATTCGTGGTGAGCCGCGAGCTTGCGGCCGGCGAGCTGTTCGCCCTGCCGGTGCGGCAAAGCATCCTTGAAAACGCGGAAGCCCATCTGATCACACGAACCGGGCGCAAGCTTTCGTTTGGTGCCAACAAGATGTTGCAGTACATGGCGTCAGGTCTGTCTTCCTTGCGCTAGCTGCTGGCCTTGGCTTGGAAGCCCTGGGCGGCATCATTTCGCGACAATACGTGGCTGCAGCCCAATCAATACTTGCGTAAGTTGCTAGTTATTTGATAGCTGCTTGGTTTTTTTGATTCTGCTGGCCGGGGGTAGCCCGGCGGCTACTCACTTTCTTTTGCTTCGCCAAAAGAAAGTAAGCAAAGAAAAGGCGACCCTGCTGTCTGCGACCCTTCGCTGCGCTACGGGCACCCTGCGGTGCTCGGTCCAGCCGGGGTCTCGTGCAAACTCGCCTGCGGCTCAGACAAGCACGAGCCCTGATCCGTCTGGCCCTCCGCTCCTCAGCGCATTCAGAAAGGGTGGGGAAAGAATGCAAACAGCCAATACCAACCACCACGCTCCGCAGAACGCGCTTTGCGCGTTCTGCTCCCCGACCCCGTTCCCAATTTCTTTTCCCCAAACCCGTTCTGGCTGGGCCTGTGCTGTGCGAGAAAAGCGGGATCAGGGCCGCGCGCTGTTTGAGCCGCAGGCGAGTTTGCGCGGCCCCCCGCTTTTCTTGTGCAGCGCAGGTTGCCCGTAGCGCAGCGAAGGGACCCAGACTGCGGGTCGCCTTTCTTTTGGTGACTTTTCTTTGGCGAAGCAAAGAAAAGTTGCTAGCCGCCGGGCTACCCCCGGCCAGCCACCCTCACAAACAATGCCAAAAAAGCCCCGCAGTGCAGGGCTTTTAACGTTCACAAGGGCCGGCGCCGGGCGAAGCGAACCACAGTAACACCAGCGCGCGCCTGGCGCACAGAAGGCATCACCAGCACACAATTGTCGTAAGGCGTGGTCACGGGCTCAGCGTCGTTCCAGCCGATCACGGTGCCGGCCTTTTCTATCAGCTCCAGGCCCTGGAAAGGTTCGGTGAAGCGGAAGTGTTTGCTGTTGGCCACCACCGGGCCTGTGACGTCCAGCACCCATTGGCGCGGCGCATCGGCCTGCAGCCAGCCCGGCAGGGTTTGTTGCAGGGACTCGGCGTCCAGCGTACCGGCGGCGCGCAAAAACCGTGCACACATGTCATAGGCCACGGTGCGGCTGATGACGTCGCCATGAAAGCCACATTCCAGCAACAAGGAGCGTGTGTCCGCGTCCGCACCCTCGGGCGCCAGCTCGCCGAAACGACCGAAGTCGCGCATACGCACGCCGTCCTTGTGGCCGGCATCGACCACGATGTATTCGGGCGCACGCAGTTGTTTGGCCAGTTCCAGGTTGCGCGCCTGCATGCCGGCCAGCAACAGCGGTGCGGCGCGTTCGTGCATGGAATGTAAATCGAGCAGCCAGTCGGCACGCTCAACAAAAGGCCGCAGCTCGGCGGCGCGGCGGCGCTCCCGCGTGTTGCCGCTGTCGATGCGATCCGTCAGCCATTGCCGGTTCAAATCTTCATCGACAAAACGCGAGGCATCGTGGCTGGCGGGATCAAAACGGTCAAACGCCGCCAGGTTGCAAAAGGCCAGCGTGAGTTGGCCGCGTTGCGGCTTGAGGCCGGCTTCGAGCAGGCCTTTCAGCGCCCAGGCGCCGCACAACTCGTTGCCGTGCACCAGCGCGCTGATCATGACCGTGGGGCCGCTGATCCCGGAGTCAAAGTGCCAGACACCTTCGACGCCGGTGTTGCCGGCGCGCCAGGTCGAGATGTCCGGCTGCGCCAGATCAAACGTCAACGTGGTGTTCATTCTGTGATGTTGGCGTAGTCAACAATTTTTTTGTACTTGACGGTTTCCGTCTCGAGAAACTTTGCCAGGTCCAAATTCGGCGAGGCCAGTGTGGAGCCGCTGTCTTCCAGCTTTTTGCGCAGCTCGGGCGACTGCATGGCTTCGACATAGGCCTTCTTCAACTTGGTCAGCACCGGCTCGGGCAGCTTGGCCGGGCCCATCAGCGCAAACCAGACACTGATGTCTATGCCCTTGAGTTGCGGGTTGGTCGCCATGGGCGCGACTTCGGGCATCTGGGCCGAGGCCTTGGCTTCCGTCGTGCCCAGCGCCACCACCTTGCCGCTGCGGATGTGCGGCATACCGCTGGACAACACAAACACGCCGAAGTCGATGTTGTTGCCCAGCAAGTCATTGGCCAGCGGCGCGACGCCGCGGTAAGGAATGTGGGTCATGAACAGGCCGCCTTGTTGCTTGACCATCTCGCCCGCCAGATGCAGGGAGGTGCCCACGCCCGAACTGCCATAGCTGTATTTGCCCGGGTTTTGTTTGACCAGGGTGAGGAACTGGCCCAGGTTTTTGACGCCGGACTTCTGCGAAGCCACCAGCACCAGAGGCTGGGAAGCAATCAGGCCAATCGGCGTGAAGTCCTTGATCTGGTACTTGACCGACTTGGACACCAGGCGGCTGATGGCGATTTCGTTGTTGGCGCCCACCAGCAGGGTGTAACCGTCGGGCGCGGCATTGGCCACTTTTTGCGCACCGATCGCGCCGCCGGCGCCGCCCAGGTTTTCGATCACCACCGGCACACCCAGCTTTTTCGACAACTCATGGGCCATGATGCGGCCGGTCAGGTCGGTGCTGCCGCCTGGCGGATAACCAATCACCATGGTGATGGGTTTGTTCGGGTAGCTGTCGGTCTGGGCCGCGACAGGCACGGAGGCCAGCAAGGCCAGGCCGCCCAAAACGGCAAGACGGCGCGAAAAAGTGAAGGAGGTCATGGGGCAAATCCTGGATGAAATGAGTCGGCCCATTGTGCGGATGGCTGGGTTACGATTTGGTGCCAATAAAGCACAGGCTTATGCTTTATAAGCAAACCTCATGCCACGCTAGCTGCGCTCAAAACTGCGCCAGAGTGTCTCGGCCAGCGGGCTGAGCCGGCGTTTGGCGCGGTAGATACGTACTTCAAAACGAATCTCCAGCCGTTTGTCGCCCGCCACCACCAGTTGCCCAGCCTGCAGGGCGCCCGCCACCATGGAACGCGGCAACCAGGCCACACCCAGGCCTTTGAGCGCGTATTCAATCAGGGCGTCGGCCGAGTCGCACTCGACGATGCGGCGCAAGGCCGGCGCATCGGGGTTGTTGGCCAAGTGGTCTTCTACCAGCCGGCCCAGCGCCAGGGTGCTGGCATAAGCCAGGTAAGGTGCGGCGCGGCCGGGCTGGAAGTGGTGTTGTCCCTGGCCCAGCGCGTTGGCGCGAGTCACCGGCACCAGGCCGTCCTGGACCAGCGACAGATGGCTGTATTGCCGGGCATTGATGGGCAGCGCCAGCAGCGGGTGGTGGTAGGTCAGCATGAAGTCGGCGTCGCCGCGCTCCAGCAGCAGCACCGTGTCGGCCAGCGCCCGGGTCAGGATGCGCAACTCGCCCTCGGCCGCCACAAGCAAGGGCTGCACACCCGTCAGCCAGTCGGCGACCAGGGTGCGCGCCAGGGTGCGGCCGGTGGCCAGGGTCACGGTGTTTTGCTGCCGGCCGGCCGCGCCCAGCAACTCTTCCCGGGCGTGGCCCAGGCTGCGCATCATTTGCTGGGCGTTGTCCAGCAGGCTGGTGCCGGCCGCCGTCAGCGTGACCGGGCTGCTGCCGCGTTCGATCAGCGGCGCGCCGGCCCAGGCTTCCAGCGCCTTGATACGCCGGCCAAAAGCCGGATGCGTGACATGGCGCAACTCGGCCGCGCGGCTGAAATTACGCGTCTGCGCCAGCGCGGCAAAATCTTCCAGCCACTTGATCTGCATGCTGGCCAGAAGGGCAAACCGGGGCTCAGGCCCGGGCGGCCTGCAACACGTCGCGGGTTTTCAGGGCTTCGCGGCGCGCGGCCTCGGCGTAATCGTCGCCCGAGGAGGCATACAAAATGGCGCGCGAGGAATTCACGATGATGGGTGCGCCCGGCTTCCAGCCGGCCTTGACCGTCGCCACCGCATCGCCGCCTTGGGCACCCACGCCGGGAATCAAGAGCGGCAAGGTCGGCGCCACGCTGCGCACGCGCTCGATTTCCGCCGGGTAGGTGGCGCCCACGACCAGCCCGAGCTGGCCGTTGAGGTTCCACGGGCCTTGCGCCAGGCGCGCCACATGTTCGTACAGCAGCGGCTGGCCTTCGATGGAGGCGAAGCGCTGGTTCTGCAGGTCATCGCCGCCGGGGTTGGAGGTGCGGCACAGCAGAAAGGCGCCCTTGCCTTGGTACTTGAGGTAGGGCGCGACCGAGTCAAAACCCATGAAGGGCGACAAGGTCACGGCGTCGGCGCCGTAGCGCTCAAAGGCCTCGATGGCGTACTGCTCGGCGGTGCTGCCGATGTCGCCGCGCTTGGCATCCAGGATGATGGGCACTTGCGGCGCGACGCGGCGCATGTGTTCCATCAGGCGCTCCAGCTGGCCTTCGGCGCGGTGTGCGGCAAAGTAGGCGATTTGTGGCTTGAAAGAAATCACCAGGTCGGCCGTGGCATCCACGATGGCGGCACAAAAATCGTAAATCTTGTTCGAGTCGCCCTTGAATTTCCCGGGGAAACGGGTCGGCTCCGGGTCGAGGCCCACACACAGCATGGAGTTGTTCTGGCGTTCTGCGGCGCCCAGCATGTCGAGAAAAGTCATGCCCTATTGTAAGAACCCGCCGCAATCCGCAAAAACGGCCGCGGCGGCAAAGCCGCACAATAAGCATACATATCAATAAGGGAGACCGACAGACCATGCAACTGAGCCGTCAACAACTGATTCTTCTGGTCCTGCTCACGCTGGTCTGGGGCTTGAACTGGCCGGTCATGAAGTTCGGCCTGGCCGATTTTCCGCCGCTGACTTTCCGTGCGATGTCGATCTGGCTGGGCGTGCCGGTGCTGGGCCTGGCGCTGGTCCTCATGAAAGTGCCGTTTTTTGTGCCGCGCGAACGTTACCGCGAGTTGTTCTGGCTGGCCTTCACCAATATGTTTGTCTGGCACGCCTTGATCATTGTGTCGGTCAAACACCTGAGCAGCGGCCGCGCGGCCATCCTGGGTTACACCATGCCGATTTTTTCGGCGCTGATAGGCGCCTGGTTTTTCGGCGACCGCCTGAAGGCGCGCAGCTGGGTCGGCGTGGGCGCAGCGACGCTGGGCGTGGGCCTGCTGCTGTGGTACGAGCTGACCAACCTGAGCGGTCAGCCGATGGCCGTGGTGGGCACACTGATAGGCGCGGCCACCTGGGCGCTGGGCACCCGCAAGCTGAGCCGCACCACCATGCCGGTGGCGACCCTGACGATTTCGTTCTGGATGACGGTCATGACCGCCGTGGTGCTGAGCGGGCTCAGCCTGCTGTTCGAGATGCCGCAGTGGAAAGCGCCCAGCAGCGCCACCTGGTTTTCGATTCTTTACAACGCCGTGCTGATTTTTGGTTTTGCCCATGCCGTCTGGTACGTCCTGGCGCGCAGCCTGCCGCCGGTGGCCTCGTCCCTGAGCGTGATGATGATCCCCATCCTCGGTGTGTTTTCAGGCGCCATCGGCCTGGGCGAGGTGCTGCACTGGCAGGACTGGGCCGCGGTCGGGCTGATGGTGGTGGCAATGGCTTCGGTGCTGGTGCCGGCCAAGGGAGCGCAACGACACGCGTGAAGCGCCCTCCCCAACCAGCCAGGGCCGCGGAACCGGCTTAGCCGGGCCGCAGGCGCAACGGCCCCCTAGTGGGGCAGCGACCACACGCAGCGGGGAGCGTGGGGGCTAAATCTGCCCCATCGCCAGGCACAAGTCGTCCCAGGCCTTGGCCTTGTCGCCCAGGCTGCGCAGCAAATACGCCGGGTGGTAGCTGACCACCACCGGTACGCCGAGGTAGCGATACACCTGGCCGCGTAACTTGCCCAGCGGGATTTTTTGCAGATCCGGCACGCTGTCCTGCAGCAACGACTGCGCAGCGAACTTGCCGAGTGCCAGAATGATTTTGGGCTGCAACAACTCGACCTGGCGTTTGAGATAAGGCGCACATTGCGCGACTTCGGCCGGCTCGGGGTTGCGGTTGGCGGGCGGCCGGCACTTCAGCACATTGGTGATGAACACGCGTTGCGACAGGCCGGTTTTGGGCGGTACGTCCGCGCTGCCACGCTGCAATTGCATGGCCTGCAACATGTTGTCCAGCAACTGGCCGGCCTGGCCGACAAAAGGCTCGCCGGCGATGTCTTCGTTTTCACCCGGCGCTTCGCCGACGATGAGCCAGTCCACCTGCGGCGCGGCTTGCCCGGCCAAGGCCGGGCCCACACCAAACACCGTGTTTTTGCGGCTCTGGCACAAGGCGCAGGCGCGGCACTCGGCCACCGCGTTTTGCAGGGCGGGCCAACTCATCAGTTCGATCCCGTCCGGATGCGGCTGCAGGCCGGGGACCGGCTCTGGCACAGGGGTTTTCTGCAGGACAACAGTCGCGGGCATGGGGCGCGCGGCCGCAGGTGCCATCACAGCGGGCGTCACTGGCCTTTCAGCATCAAATTGGCCTGCAGCCCTTGCTGGTTGTTCGGAAGCAGCTACCAAATCAGGAGCAACCTCGACCGCCGTGGCGGGCGCCATCGGCTGCCACACCCGTATGCCCATCTCGCGCAAGATGGCGCGCTGGCGTTTGTCCAGGTCCAGGCTCATGGCAACGCCCTCATAACGCGAGGCTCATGACCACCGCATCTTCGCGCGTGCCCTGCGCTGCGGGGTAGTAGTTGCGCCGGGTGCCGACATGGCGAAAACCGTAAGCCTCGTACACGGCGCGGGCGCGGGCATTGCCCAGACGCACCTCCAGCCACAACCATTGCGCGCCCTGGCCGCGCGACCAGATCACCAGCGCATCGAGCATCACGCGGGCCCAGCCCTGGCGCTGGTGTACCGGCGCCACGGTGATGTTGAGCAGGTGCACCTCGTCCACGCCTTTCATGGCCACAAAATAGCCCAGCAACTCGGCCTGGGGTGGCTCGCCGGCCGTCAGCAGTTGCGCCTGGTAACCGGCCTTGAGCGAATCGCTGAAGTTGCCCTGCGTCCACGGATGGTCGTAGGCACTTTGCTCGACGCGCAACACGGCCTCGAACCAGGACGGGGTCATGGGCTCGAACTGGGCTTCGCGAGGTTGCAGGAGGGCGCTCATGGGTGCGTGAAATAAATAGGGTCATCCCCGGGCCGCCAGGGCCGCATCGGCTTTGACCTTGGCGCGCTCTTCGGTGGTCAATGCTACTTTATCGCGAATATAAAGCGGCAAGGCCTGTTCGGCGTCCACACCCTGACCGGCGGCCAGCAAGGCCGGGGCTAGGCGCAACATAGCCGTGGCCGTGGGCAAGGCCGTCACACACTGCACAGACGCCGGCCAGGCCGGCAGGCGCTCCGCGTACACGCCAAACACATTGCCGGCCAGAAACGTGTCGGCCGGCGTGAGCTGTAAATTTTCAGGGCGGATCAAGGTGCAGGCGGCTTGCGCGGTCCACAACCCGTTCTCCAGCATAAAACGCTGCACATACATCTCGTCCATACGTGCATCGAGCAGCGCCGTGAGCTGCTGGCGGCCGGTGCCCAGGTCGCCCGCACGCTGGAAACGCGCTTCTTCGGCCACCGCCAGCAAGGTGTCCAGGGGCAGGACCGGTAGCTTGGCGCCCAGGGCCAGGCCCTGCGCCACCGAACAGGCGGTCCGCAAGCCGGTGAAGGAGCCGGGGCCGCGGCCAAACACCAGCGCGTCCAGCTCGCCTAACTTCAGCCCGGCCTGGGCCAGCAGGTCCAGGATGGACGGGATCAAGGTGGTCGACGAGAGCGCCGCGCCCGGGCCGGTGTGTTGCCAGGTGCGGCTGCCGTCCGTCACGGCCACGGACAGGTTTTCGGTGCTGGTGTCAAAAGCCAGGAGTTTCATGGGATTCACAGTCAAATCAGGCCTTGGCCCTGGTAGGGTCTATGCGACCAGCTATTAAATCAGGAGCAACGGCAAGCCCCGGCTTGGCCTGCACCCGCACGCCGAACAGAATGCCCACCGTCACCAGCGCCAGCCCGGCCAGCAAATGCCAATACAGCGGCTCGCCCAGGAACAAGACCGCGCCCAGCGCCGACAGGCCAGGCACCACGGCCGTGATCATGGTGGACCGTACCGGACCGAAATGCTGGACCATCTTGGTGAAACTGATGCCGGAAATCACCACCGATCCCATGCCCTGGAACACCACCTGGAACAGGATCTCACCCCAGGGCGTGCTGGCCAGTTGGGTGGCCAAGGCGCCCGACAGGGTCAGCAGGCCATACACCGGCACATAGACCACAAAGGCAAACACGCTGATCGCAATCGTCGCCTGCACGGCCTGCAGCGCGTGTTTTGCGCACCAGCACCGAATACACGGCCCAGCAGGTCGACGCGCCCAGGAACAACAGATCGCCTTTCCAGACCTGACTGCCGCTCTGGGTCCAGGCCTGCAGCAGGCTGGCCCCGCCCACCAGCACGTCGCCCAGGAAAATCAGGCCCAGGCCGATGGCGCGCACCGGCGTGACTCGGTCCTTGAGGATCAGCACCGCCATCAAGGTGGTGGTCAGCGGCAAGGTGCCGGGCAGCAGCACCGAGGCATGGGCCGCCGGCGCGAAATAAAAGCCGCTGTAGGCCAGACAGGCATAGCCCAGTCCGCCCAGGCTGCCGATCAGCGCGGTGAGCTTGAACCCCAGCGGTGACAAGGCTAGCCAACTGGGCGGGACGGCCAGGTCGGCAGCGCGGCTGTCCCGCGCGCGCCGCCACACCAGCCAGCCGCCCCAGGGCAGCAGCACCAGGGCCGCGCCGGCAAAACGCAGCAGACAGATATCCAGTGGCGTGAGGTTGCGGTGCGCGGTGGCGCGGGCAATCACGATGAAGGAGGTCCAGATGGCGACGGTCACGATGGCAGCCGCCACACCGACCGTCTTGGGAGAAAAACGCATGTCCCGATTATCCGGGCAAGCTGTTCACCCGGCCCGGCCAAGGGCTGCACGGATAATCGGCCGCATGTTCTTGACTCCTCTTGTTGGCCGGCTGGCTGCTGTTGTTGCGCTGGGCCTGGCCCCAGCCTGGGTGCTGGCCCAGAAAACCGCCCCCTCTCCCTCTTCCCCCAAAACGCTGCTGCCCGCCGCCATCGACAAGGCCCTGGTCCGTGCGCAGATTCCGCGCGAGGCCGTGACCCTGCTGGTGGTGGATGCCGCGGGCAAGCAGCCGGCGCGCCTGAATTACCGTAGTCTGGTGCCCATGAACCCGGCCTCGGTCATGAAGCTGGTGACCACTTACGCCGCGTTGGACGTGCTGGGCCCCGACTTCCTCTGGACCACCCAGTTGTTGATGGACGGCCAGATCACCGACGGTGTGCTGAACGGCAACCTGGTGGTGCGCGGCGGCGGCGACCCCAAACTGGTGGTGGAGCGCCTGCAGGCCTTGCTGGCGCAGGTGCAAAGCAGCGGTGTCAAGGCGATTCGCGGCGACATCGTGCTGGACCGCAGCGCCTTCCGGATGCCGGCACGCGACGCCGCCGACTTCGACGGTGAGCCGCTGCGGCCCTACAACGCCAGCCCCGATGCCTTGCTGATCAACTTCAAGTCGCTGGTTCTGAAGTTCACGCCGGACCCGCTCAACCAGCGCGCGCTGGTGCAGGTCGAGCCGCCCCTGGCCGGCATCGTGATCGACGAGAGTGTGCCCATGTTGCGCGTCGGCCGCTGCGGCGACTGGCGCAGCGAACTACGCGCCAGCGTGGACAACCCGAACCGCCTGCAGTTTGCCGGCACCTATGCGTCGGCCTGCGGCGAACGCTTCTGGCCCACGGCCTACCCCGAACCCGACAGCTTTGCGGCACGTGCGATTGAAGGTTCCTGGCGTGCACTCGGCGGTTTGCTAACCGGCACCGTGCGTGACGCCAGCGAGGTGGAACTGGCGACCTTGCGCGCCCGCGGCAGCTTGTCCGGCGACAAGGCATCGCTGCGCCTGGACGCGCCTTCGCTGCCGCTGCGCGACATCGTGCGCGATGTGAACAAGTTTTCCAACAACGTGATGGCGCAGCACCTGTTCCTCACGATGGGCCGCCAGGCCCAGCCGGGACCCAATCCCCAGGCCACGCCGGAAGCCGGCCGCACTGCCCTGGCCGCCTGGTGGAAAAAATCGCTGCCGCAACAAGCCGCGCCTATCCTGGACAACGGCTCGGGCCTGAGCCGCAGCGAACGTATCAGCGCCGCCAGCCTGGCCGCCATGTTGCAACACGCGGCACAAAGCCGGGTCGCGCAAGACCTGCTCGACTCCCTGCCCATCGCCGGCACCGACGCCACCATGCGCGAACGCGCCAAAGGCGTGGCCGGCCAGGCTTTTATCAAAACCGGCTCGCTGCGCGACGTGGCCGCCGTGGCTGGTTATGCCAACGGCGCCAGCGGCGCACGTTACATCGTGGTCGGCATCATCAACCACCCGAACGCCGGGGCCGGGCGCGGCGCGCTGGATGCCTTGATTCAGTGGGCGGTGCAGGAGCGCTGAGTTTTTGTGGCCTTGGGCGGTTGGTGTCACGCTGCGCCTCGGGTTGGCTTTGGACAGTAGGCATAACTCCCCACTCCCACCCCTAACCCCTCCCTCGCCCCGCTGGGCGATGGAGGGGGACTTCATTTGGCTACGTGTGCTGCGCTCGCGTGCATGAATGTCAGCCTCTTGAGCCCACGATGGCGCGCAAAGCGCGTCATCGTCTCCCCGCATCCGTTCCGGTTCTTCCTCAACCCCTTCTGTCTGCGACTAGGAGCGCAGGGCCAGTCGGATCAGGGCGAGCGATTGTCTGAGCCGCAGGCGAGTTCGAGCTCGACCCCGACTGGACCGAGCACCGCAGGTTGCCCCTGAGCGTCAGCGAAGGGGACGCAGACAGCGGGGTCGCCTTTTCTTTGCTTACTTATCTTTTGGCGAAGCAAAAGAAAGTAAGTCGGCCGCCGGGCCGAGACCCGGCTTGCCCGAAGCACACGTACCGGTCAGGCGGCCAAAGACCCGTGCCCCAGGGTGAAATAAACCGTAGCCCCCCGCTCAAGTGAAGCCTTCACCCAGACCCGCCCGCCATGCCGCGCAACAATACGCTGCACGCTGATCAAGCCCACCCCCAGGCCAGGAAATTCCGACGCGGTATGCAGGCGCTGGAAGATGCCAAACAATTTGTCGGCCTGCGCCATCTCAAACCCGGCGCCGTTGTCCCGGAAGAAATAAATGGTTTCGCCGTCCGGCCCCGGCTGGCTGCCCAGCGTGATCTCGGCGCTGCCTTTTTTCGAGCTGAACTTCCAGGCGTTGCTGGCCAGGTGGTGCACCAGTTGCGCCAGCAAAGCCGGGTCCCCGTGGACCACAAGGTCCGGCTGCACATCCAGGCGCACCGTGCGCGCCACATCGGTGGCCTGCAAGGTGGCAAACGCCGCTTGCGCCAGGGCGCTCAGGTCGACCGCTTGTGGCACCAGTTTGGCACGCAGCAGGCGCGAGACCGTCAGCAAGGCGGTGATCAACTCGTTCAGTTGGCCCACACCAAAACGGATGCGCGCCAGGTAATGCGGGCTGCGCTCCGTTGTCCCCTTGGTCAACGAGGTTTCCAGCAAACGGCTGAAGCCGTCTATGGTGCTCAGCGGCGCTCGCAAATCATGGGACACCGAATAAGAAAACGACTCCAGCGCCTGGTGCGCGGCGGCAAGCTCGGCGCTGCGCTGGCGCAGCTGATCTTCGAGGTCGGTGGTGATGCGCAGGATGGCCTGCGCCGCGGCGTGCTCGCTGCCGCCTGGCCATTGCTGCAGCAAGGCGGCGACGGTGGGTGTTGTGTCGGTGGACGAGGTTTCGGACAAGAGTCGCATCTCAGCTCGCCGCCGCCCGCCCCAAACGGTCCCGCACGCCGTCCCATTCCGCTGTCTCGGGCGGGTGTTCGATCCAGATCAGCTTGACGCCCTGGGTATCAAACTCACGCAGCACCGCAAACAGTTGCTGCGCCGTGGCCAACGCATCATCGGGCATGCGGCGGTAAACCACCCGGCTGGAGGAGATACGCACGATGCTGCGGGCATAAACCGCGAGGTGGGCGGCGTCGGCGCCCAACAAGTCCAGCGCGGCCTGGATGGCGGCGGCGTCCATCAGGCGCACCTTGGCGTTGGGCGCGTAATGCGCGTCCAGCGTGCCGGAGGCGCGTGGGGCGTCGCCTTCTTCAGCCAGGACTTCGTCCTTGGTCAGCACCGGCTCACCGCAAGCGGCTTCCAGCTGGTCGCGGGTCAGCACGCCGGGACGCAAGAGCACCGGCCGGCCACGGGTGCAATCGACGATGCTGGACTCGATGCCGACCGTACACGGCCCGCCGTCGAGCACCAGCAAGGTATCGCCAAACTCGCCGGCCACATGTTGCGCCGTGGTCGGGCTGACGCGGCCAAAACGGTTGGCACTGGGGCCGGCCACGCCGGTGTTGCAGGCTTTCAGAAACGCCAGCGCCACCGGGTGCGCCGGGCAACGCAGGCCCACGGAGTTCTGCCCGCCGGCGGCCGCGGCCGCGACACCGGGCTTGCGCGGCAGGATCACGGTCAGCGGGCCGGGCCAGAAGGCCTTTATCAGGCTGGCCGCAAACGGCGGCACGCTGCTGGCGTACTCAAGCACCTGCGCGGCCTCGGCCACATGAACAATCAGCGGATGATCGGCGGGCCGGCCCTTGGCGGCAAAAATGCCGGCCACCGCCGCATCGCTGGACGCATCGGCGCCCAGGCCATACACCGTCTCGGTCGGAAAACCAACCAGCCCGCCGGCCTGGATGCAACGGGCGGCGTCCTGAATGGCTTGCGGATCGGAGCCGGGAAAAATCATCAGAGGTTCTCGAGGCCGGGCAGGCCCAGGATGGCTGCCGCCTGGCGCGCCACGACTTGCACGCTCGCGATGTCGGCGCCGGTGATGTTGAGGTGGCCCATCTTGCGGCCGGCGCGCGCCTCCAGCTTGCCGTACAGGTGCAAATGCGTGCCGGGCAAGGCCAGCACGGCCTGCCAGTCGGGTGTGCGGGATTGGCCCTGGGCATCCAGCCACACATCACCCAGCAAATTCAGCATGATGGCCGGCGAATGCTGGCGCGGCTGGGGCAGCGGCAAACCGGCCATGGCGTGGACCTGCAAATCAAACTGCGAGACATCGCAGGCGTCCAGGGTGTAGTGGCCGCTGTTGTGCGGGCGCGGCGCCATTTCGTTGACCACCAGCGCGCCGTCGGTGCTGCCGTCGTCGATCACAAAAAACTCGACACACAAAACACCCACGTAGCCGATGTGATTCGCTATCAACTTAGTAGCTGCTTGCGCCCGTTGTGCAAGGGCGGGAGGCATATTTCCTTCATAAGCCAGGGTCACCGCCAGAATGCCGTCCACATGCACGTTGTATTGCGGTGCAAACCCGACAGTGCGGCCGTCCCAGCCGCGCGCCACGATCACCGAACATTCGGCCTTCAGCGGCAGCAACTTTTCCAGCACACAGGGCACCTGCTTCAAATCGGCCCAGGCGGCGGCGAGTTCGGCGGCGGTTTTGACGCGGACCTGGCCCTTGCCGTCATAACCCATACGTGCGGTTTTCAGAATGCCGGGCAGCAGATTTTCCGGCACGGCGCTGAGCTGCGCTGGGGTTTCTATCACCGCATACGGCGCACAGGTCACGCCCGCCACGCCGGCGCTGGCCGTGAAGTGGGCTTTTTCCTCGATGCGGTTTTGCGCAATCGCCACCGCCGCGGCGCCGGGCGCCACCGGCCGGCTGGTCGCCAGCGCTTGCAGGGCTTGCGCCGGCACGTTTTCAAATTCGGTGGTGATGGCCGCGCACAAGGCCGCCAGTTGCGTCAGGCCGGCGCTGTTGTCGTAAGCAGTCTGGATATGGTGGTGGCTGACTCGGCCGGCCGGGCTGTGGGGATCGGGGTCCAGCACGGCGGTGAAATAACCCAGGCGTTGCGCGGCGTGCACAAACATGCGGCCCAACTGACCGCCGCCCATCACGCCCAGGGTGGCGGGCTGGCCGGAGGCCGACACGGTGCCGGGAAACACGGCTTTCATAGCGGCGGCAAGGTCATGGCGCGGGCGGCAGCGGTTTGCTCCGCGCGAAACGCCTGCAGCTTGTCAGCCAGGACGGGGTCGTGGGTGGCCAGCATGGCGACTGCAAACAAGGCCGCATTGGCCGCACCGGCGTTGCCGATGGCAAAGGTGGCGACCGGCACACCTTTGGGCATTTGCACGATGCTGTGCAAGGAATCCACGCCCTGCAGATGGTTGCTGGCCACCGGCACACCCAAAATCGGCACGGCGGTTTTGGCGGCCAGCATGCCCGGCAGGTGGGCCGCGCCGCCGGCGCCGGCGATGATGGCCCGCAGGCCGCGGCCGGCGGCCTGTTCGGCGTAGGCAAACAACTCGTCAGGCATGCGGTGGGCCGACACCACACGGGCTTCATGCGCCACGCCGAACTGCTGGAGAATTTGCACGGCGTGTTGCATGGTGTTCCAGTCACTGCTGGAGCCCATCACCACACCCACCAGGGGGCTGACCGGATTGTTGCTTGTCGTCGTCATAGGGGGATCTTCAAGGTCTGGGAAGGTTTACGGGCCGGGCGCTTGCCGGCCCTGATTTTAAGGGCTGGGCCGGACGCCGGCGTGCTATCGTCCCATCCCGGCACGCACGCCGCTTGAAAACCATCGCCTCACCCCTACCTGCCCCGCATCATGATCGACGTCACCATACACAACTTTGAAGAGGAAGTCGTTGCGGCTTCCATGACCACCCCCGTGCTGATTGATTTCTGGGCGCCCTGGTGCGGGCCTTGCAAATCGCTGGGGCCGATTCTGGAAAAGGTCGAAGTGGCCTACGGCGGGCGGTTCAAGCTGGTCAAGATTGACTCGGACCAGGAGCAGCAATTGGGCGCCGCTTTCGGCATCAAGAGCATTCCAACCTGCATCCTGATGATCAACGGCCAGCCGGTGGACGGTTTTGCCGGCGCCCTGCCCGAGGGCAAGGTCAAGGAATTTCTCGACAAACACCTGCCGCAGGCCGACGAACTGCCGCCCGAGGAGGATGCCCCAGCCCCGGAAGACATGGACCCGGCCGCCGTGCTGGAAAAACTGCAGGAAGCCGTGGCCACCGATCCGGCCAACGACAACGCACGGTTTGACTACATCCGCCTGCTGCTGCAACACGGCCAGGTAGCACACGCCCAGGCCGCGTTTGCACCGGTAGCCGACAAGGCTGCGGGGGTGCGCAAGTTCGAAGCCTTGCGGCACTGGTTCAACGCTATTGAAACAGGAGCTACTCACGCAGACCTGGCAAGGGCGCAGGCCGATTTTGATGCCAAACTGCTGGCCAACAAGCGGGATTTTGAGACCCGTTACGCCCTGGCGCAGCTCCACATGAGCCAGCAGCACTGGGTGCCGGCCATGGACGAGTTGCTGGAAATCCTGATGCGCGACAAATCCTGGAACGAGGAACTGGCGCGCAAGACTTTTGTCTCGATTCTGGAAATCATCGAGCCACCCAAGGTCAAGGTCGCCGACGGCCAGATCCCGCCAGACGACCCGACCGTGGCCACCTACCGCCGGCGTTTGAGCAGCGTGGTGCTGAGCTAGGGCCTTGTCCGCCCAAGCCGGGCGGGCTGACGCAAAAACGGCTTCGACCAACGCCGCTCGAACGGGGGAAGTCATCCGCTATAAATTCAATCACTTCTCAAGCCTATGGGGAAAGGGCTAAGGCTCAATACCGCTTGTACATCCCGAAGGAGCAGCGCCATCGGCCCTGCTCGCGCCTCAAGCTAGAAAAAGCGCTGGCCGCACCACAGGCCGATAATGAAGCGCTTCCATGCTCCTCTCCTTCCTGCTCCAGCTTACCGCCCGGGAACGCACACGCCGCAGCAATCGGCAATTCGGCGGAATACTGGCGTTTGTGGCGGGGGCGATCAATGCCGGCGGGTTTTTGGCGGTGCACCGTTACACCTCACACATGACAGGCATCGTGTCCGCCATCGCCGATGACCTGGTGGTGGGCAGCATCGCGCTGGCGCTGGCTGGCCTGGTGTCGCTGGCGGCGTTTATCGGCGGGGCCATCACCACCACGCTGCTGATCAGCTGGGCCAGGCGCCACGAGCTGCGCAGCAAATACGCGCTGGCCTTGTTGCTGGAAGCGGCGCTGCTGCTGATGTTCGGCCTGCTGGGTGCCAACCTGAGTTCACTGGCCAGCCTGCTGGTGCCCACGGCGGTGTTGCTGCTGTGTTTCATCATGGGCCTGCAAAACGCCATCGTCACCAAGATTTCCAACGCCGAGATCCGAACCACCCACATGACCGGCGTGATCACCGACCTGGGCATTGAACTGGGGCGACTGATCTACTGGAACCATTCCAAAAAAGCCAACGACATCCAGATTGTCCGGGCCAACACCGACAAGTTGTTCATCCACGCCGCCCTGCTTGGCCTGTTCTTTTCCGGCGGCCTGGTTGGCGCCCTGGCCTTCCGGGCCATGGGTTTCAGCGCCACCTTGCCGCTCGCCTTGCTGCTGGTGGCCATGGCTTTGCCGTCGGTCGTGATTGATCTGCGCAGAATGGCGCGCTCACCGTGAAAGCCGCGCCCGCCATGCCGGAAGCTGCAGGCCTGGAAGCCTCGGCCTGCGGCGACTTCTACTCGCGACAACACGCCCAGCCGTTTGTGCATGAAGATGAGACCGGCAAGTCGCTGCATTTCACGCTGGGCGAGTTGCAAAGCCGCATGCTCAGACACCGGCCCTGGGACCTGGCGGTGGACTACACCCGGACCATGATGGGGTTTTTGCTGTTCCAGCCGGTGCCGGCCCACATCGGCATGATCGGGCTGGGCGGCGGCTCGCTGGCCAAATTCTGTTACCGGCAATTGCCGGCCAGCCAGATGACGGTGCTGGAGATCAACCCGCATGTGCTGGCCTTGCGCCGGGAGTTCCAGGTGCCCGACGATGACGCGCGTTTCCAGGTCATCGCCGCCGACGGCGCGCTTTTTCTGCAGACCGAAACGCCGGATTTTGATGTCTTGCTGGTCGACGGTTTCGACCACGAAGGGCAACCTGCCGCCTTGTGTTCACAAGGGTTTTACGACGACTGTTTTGCGGCCCTGAGCACCGACGGCGTGCTGGTGGTCAACCTGCATTACGAGCACCCCGATTACCCGGTGCTGGTTGAACGCATCCGCCGCAGCTACAGCGGCAACGCGGTCGAAGTCATTGCCGCCGAAAAAAGCAACAGCCTGGTGTTTGCGTCCAGGGGCAAGCCGATTTCACCGCGCCACATGAGCCTGACACACAGCCTGGCTGGCCTGCATGAAGAAGCAGCGCGCCTGCAACTCAAGGCGGAACTGGGGCGGGTGCTCTGGGAGATGAAAAACCTGGACCAAGAAAGCCCCTGATCACGCGCCTGGGCTGACGGACAATAGCGATTCACGCCGGGGCTTCTTTTATCATGTCATACCCCGCGTCAATCAATCCAAGGATCACCATGCCCACTTACCACGTCGAAATGATGGAAGGCCGCACCGTCGAGCAGAAGAAAAAACTGGTCGCGGAAATCACCCGTGTCAGCGTTGAAATCCTGGGCGGTGCGCCGGATGCCGTCGACATCATCATCACCGACATCAAGCGCGAAAACTGGGCCACAGGCGGCAAACTCTGGTCCGAGCCGCGCGGCTGATGCCTCCACGCGTCCCGGGCTTTACCCGCAGCCACCCGTGAGCAACCCGTCCACCCTGCCCGAAATGCGCGCGCGTTATGGCCCGCGTTTCCGCTGGTTGCTGCTGCTCTCGGTGATGGTCGGCACGATGGCCTCCATCATGTCCTCGACCATCGTCAATGTGGCGATTCCCGACATGAGCCACCACTTCACCTTGGGCCAGGGGCGGGCCCAGTGGGTGACTTCCGGTTTCATGGTGGCGATGACGGTGTCCATGTTGACCACGCCCTGGCTGCTCTCGCGTTACGGCTACCGCCGCACTTATGTGGGCACCATGTTGCTGCTGCTGGTCGGCGGCATCGTCGGCGGTTTTGCCAACAGCTTCACCCTGGTGCTGGGCGCCCGGGTGGCCGAAGGCCTGGCGGCCGGTGTGGTGCAGCCGATTCCGGCCATCATCATCATGCGGGCGTTCGAGCCGCACGAGCAGGGCCGGGCCAGCGGCATCTTCGGCATGGGTGTGGTGCTGGCGCCCGCCATCGGGCCCAGCATAGGCGGCGTGCTGGTGGATCTGTTCGGCTGGCGCTCCATCTTTTTCATGGTCGTGCCTTTTTGCCTGGCCTCGCTGTGGCTGGCCTACCGTTATGTGCCGGTCACGGCGCCGGGCGGCGCGGCGGCCAACCGCAATGGCGCGACGCTGGACTGGCGTGGCCTGCTGCTGGGCGGCGCCGGCACCTTGTGCCTGCTCAATGGCATGGTGGCCCTGCATGAAGGCGCAACGCTGCAGGCGGCGCTGCTGCTGGCCGCCGCCGTGCTGGCCTTGCTGGTGTTTATCGCCTGGCAGCGGCGCATGGCCAAGACCGGGCGCGAGCCGCTGATGAACCTCGCGCTGTTTGGCTACCGGCCCTTTGCGATGGGCAGCATCGTGGCGTTTATTTACGGCACGGCGCTGTTCGGCTCGACCTATCTGTTGCCGGTCTACATGCAGCTGGGCCTGGGGCTGTCGGCCTCTTATGTCGGCAGCATTTTGCTGCCCGCCGGTTTTGTGCTGGCCGTGACAATTGCCCTGGTTGGCCGCCTGGCCGACCGCCAGCCGACCTGGCTGCTGGTGTGTATCGGGCTGGCGCTGCTGGCCCTGTCGTTTGCCCTGATGCTGACCGTGACACTGAGCTCCGCGATCTGGCTGCTGGTGCTCTGGGCGATTCTGGGGCGTATCGGCCTGGGTTTTATCCTGCCTTCGCTGAACCTCGGCTCCTTGCGGCCGCTGAGTTCCGACCTGATTTCACAAGGCTCCAGCGCCATCAATTTTGTGCGCATGCTGGGCGGCGCGATCGGGGTCAGTCTGTGCGGCATCGTGCTCGAATGGCGGCTGACCGCCCACGGCGACTCCCTGAGCCAGAGCGCCACCAGCCCGGCCCGGCTCGCCGCCTTCAACGAGTCCTTCATGTTGCTGGCGGCCCTGTGTACGCTGGCCTTGCTGGCGGCCTGGGGGTTACGCCCCCACGCTCGGCACGATGTGTCCTCGCTGCCCCCCGAGGGGGCCAGGGCCACCTTGGGGCGGCCCGGCGGTGGCCCGCGCGATGACAATATCCCACCCCACAGAGACTGAGCCATGTGCCAACTCTTAGGCATGAACTGCAACACGCCCACCGACGTGACCTTCAGCTTCACCGGTTTTGCGCAGCGGGGCGGCAAAACCGACCACCACGCCGATGGCTGGGGCATTGCGTTTTTTGAAGGTGGTGAAGGGGCGGATTGCGACAAGGGCCTGCGCCATTTTGTCGACCACCAGTCGGCCAGCGAATCGCCGGTGGCCGAGCTGATACGCCGCTACCCGATCAAAAGCCGCAATGTGATCGCCCATATCCGCAAGGCCACACAAGGCCGCGTGGCGCTGGAAAACTGCCACCCCTTTGTGCGCGAGTTGTGGGGGCGCTACTGGGTGTTTGCGCACAACGGCGACCTGAAAGACTTCAATCCGCGCCTGCATGGCAGCTTCCGGCCGGTCGGCAACACCGACAGCGAACGGGCTTTTTGCTGGATCATGCAGGAGCTGGCCAAGTCCCACGCCGGCGTGCCCAGCATCGCAGAGCTGACCCTGACCCTGCGCGAACTGGCGGCACACATCGCGCCACATGGCACCTTCAATTTTTTGCTGAGCAACGGCCTGGCGCTTTGGGCCCACGCCTCGACCCAGCTGTATTACGTGGAGCGCAAACACCCGTTTTCGCACGCCACGCTCAGCGACGAGGATCTGAGCGTCAATTTTGCCGACCAGGCCGCACCGGGCGACCGGGTCGCTGTGGTGGTGACGGCGCCGCTGACCACCAACGAAGCCTGGCAGGCGTTTGCGCCCGGCGAGCTGAAGGTGTTTGAGGGCGGCGCCTTGCGCACCTGAATCAGATCGCTATTAATTCAGGAGCCATTGGCGCTCGCTGAATAAGGGCCACAGGCCTTTTTGATCAATTCTTCAGAGCAGCTTCCAGCGCATCGATAAACATCGCCGCCACATCAAAACCGGTCTGGTCAAAAATTTCTTGGAAGCAGGTCGGGCTGGTGACATTGATTTCCGTCACGTAGTCGCCAATCACGTCCACCCCGGCCAGCAACAAACCGCGCGCCGCCAGCACCGGCCCCAGCGCGTCGCCGATCTCCTGGTCACGGGCCGAGAGTTTTTGCGCCACACCCAGGCCGCCGGCCGCCAGGTTGCCGCGCACCTCGCTGCCCTGGGGAATACGTGCCAGGCTGTAAGGCACGGGTTTGCCGCCTATGACCAGCACACGTTTGTCGCCCTGGCTGATCTCGGGCAGAAACTTCTGCACCATCACGCTTTGCGCGCCATCCTTGTTCAGCGTTTCAATGATGCTGCCCAGGTTCAGGCCGTCTGCCTTGACGCGGAAAATGCCCATGCCGCCCATGCCGTCCAACGGTTTGAGAATAATGTCCTGGTGTTCGGCGTGAAAACGTTTGATGTCGTCCGCGCTGCGCGTGACCAGGGTCGGGCCGCTGAACTGGGCAAACTCCAGGATCGCGAGTTTTTCCGGGTGGTCGCGCAAGGCGCGCGGCTTGTTGAACACCCGTGCGCCTTCACGCTCGGCCTGCTCCAGCAAATGGGTGCTGTAGAAATATTCGCTGTCAAAAGGCGGGTCCTTGCGCATGATCACGGCGTCAAAGGCCTGCAGCGGTCTGCGCAAGGCCGGCGCAGCACTGAACCAGTCGGTCGCATCACCGGTCAGGGTGATCGGGGTCACCAGGGCCGTGACTTGTTCGCCGGTCTGCCAGCGCAGGTCTTTGGGCTCACACACGCTGATCTGGTGGCCGCGCCGCTGGGCCTCGCGCATCATCGCAAACGTGGTGTCCTTGTAGATCTTGAAAGAGGCAAGCGGATCGGCGACAAAAAGAATGTGCATAGCGGGTCAGTCGGTAAAAGGGACGGGGCTGCTTGAAGACGGCTTAGGCCGTGCGCTGCCGGTATTGTTGTACAAATAGCGCCAGCGCGCCGGCGACCACACCCCAGAAGGCCGAGCCTATGCCGGCAATCACCACGCCCGACAGCGTGACCAGAAAAGTGATAAGCGCGGCCTCACGGTGCGGCTCGTCGCGCAACGCCTGCGCCAGGCCGCTGCTGATGGTGCCCAGCAAGGCCAACCCGGCAATCGCGATCACCAACTCCTTGGGGAAAGCCGTCAGCAGGCCGGTGACGGCCGCGCCAAAAATACCGATCACCAGGTAAATCGCACCGCAAGACACGGCCGCGGTGTAACGTTTGGCCGGGTCTTCATGCGCCTCCTTGCCCATACAAATCGCGGCCGTGATGGCACTGAGGTTGAGCGCAAACGCACCAAACGGCGCCAGCACCAGGCTGGCCAGTCCGGTCAGGGTGATCACCTTGGACACCGGGATGCCGCCGTCGGCGCTGTCGGGCCCGTAGCCAGCGGCACGAATCGCCGCCACGCCGGGCAGGTTTTGCGACGCCATGGTCACCACAAACAGCGGCAAGGCCAGGCTGACCACCGCCGCCAGCGTGAAGCTGGGCATCACAAACACCGGTCTGGCAAAGTCAAAGGTGATCGCGGTCCAAGCCATCTGGCCACGCGCCGCCACATACATCACGGCGGCCAGCAAAGTCAGCACCACCGCATAACGCGGCAGCAGGCGTTTGCCCAGCAGGTAGACCACCAGCATCAACACCACCAGCACCAGCGCGCTTTGTGCGGCGGCAAAAGCCTGGATGCCAAACCGTGCCAGCACCCCGGCCAGCAGCGCCGAAGCAATCGCCATCGGAATGCGGTTCATGACTTTTTCAAACCAGCCAGTCACGCCAAACAAGGTGATCAGCGCCGCACTGACCATGAACGCACCCACCGCCTCGGTCATGGAAAAACCACCCGCCAGCCCGGCCGTGGCCAGCACCGCCGCCCCCGGTGTGGACCAGGCCACCATCACCGGCTTTTTCAACCACAAGGAAGGAATAACCGAACACAAACCCATGCCCAGCCCCAAGGCCCACATCCAGGAACTGATCTGCTCCGGCGTGGCGTTAAAGGCCAGCGCCGCCTGGAAAACAATGGCCACCGAACTGGTGAAGCCGACCAGCACGGCGACAAAACCAGCGGTGAAGGCCGAGAGGTTGAGGTCTTTGAAAAATTGCATGGGGGGATTCTGGCAGGCTTGCGAGCGGCTCGCGCCGCCCCGCTGGGCGATGGAGACGCCCGCCCATCACTCGCTACCAATTAAATAGCTGCCAGCGCCCGTGAAATAAGGTCTGGCAGCCAGAAACACCCAAAAACTCAGATCTCAATCTTGCTGCCCAACTCCACCACCGAGTTGTTGGGCAGGTTGAGAAAGTCCGCCGCGCCGCTGGCGTTGTGGTGCATTTGCGCAAAGAGTTTTTCGCGCCAGGGCATCATGCCGCTGCCTATCGACGGCACCACGGTGTCGCGCGACAGGAAATAACTGGTGGTCATGGCCTCCAGCTCGCAGCCCCGGCCCCGCATCAGTTGCAGCGCCTTGGGCAGGTCCAGGTCGTTCTTGAAACCGTAGTGCACCGTGAGTTGCCAGCTGTCGTGCCCCAGGGCGTGGATTTCCAGGCGTTTTTCCAGGCCTATCCAGGGCACCTCGTGGTAACGCACGGTCACGAACAGGTTTTGCTGGTGCAGCACCTTGTTGTGTTTGAGGTTGTGCAGCAGCGCGTTGGGCACGGAGCCGGGCTCGGCGGTCAGGAACACGGCGGTGCCCGCCACCCGCACCGGCGGGCTGACAAACACGGCGTCCAGAAAACTCGGCAAGTCAATGGCGTCGGCATGCAGTTTGTCGTTGAGCAACTGGCGGCCGTCTTTCCAGGTGGTCATCAGGATGTACAAGGCCCCGGCCATCACCAGCGGGAACCAGCCGCCGTGGGCAATTTTCAGCGCGTTGGAAGCGAAGAAGGCGATGTCCACCACAAAGAAAGAGCCGGTCGCGGCAATACACAGCCACAGCGGGTAACCCCAGCCGTAACGAATCACAAAAAAGGTCAGCGCCGTGGTGATCACCATCAGCAGGCTCACCGAGATGCCGTAGGCCGCGGCCAGGGCCGACGAGGAGCCGAACATCAACACCGCCAGCACCACGCCGGCCAGCAAGGTCCAGTTCACCGCGGGAATATAAATTTGCCCGGTTTCGCGCACCGAGGTATGGCGAATGGTCAAACGCGGCAAAAAGCCCAGCTGAATCGTCTGCTTGGCGGCTGAAAACGCCCCGGAGATCAGGGCTTGCGAGGCAATCACCGTGGCCAGCGTGGCCAGGATCACCATGGGGATCAGCGCCCACTCCGGCGTCATCAGGTAAAACGGATTGCTGGCCGCCTTGGGGTTGGCCAACACCAGCGCACCCTGGCCAAAGTAGTTGAGCATCAGGGAGGGCATGACCAGCCCAAACCAAGCCAGCTGGATGGGCCGTTTGCCGAAATGCCCCATGTCGGCGTACAGCGCTTCGGCGCCCGTGACACACAGGAAGACGGCGCCCAAGGTGATGAAGGCGATCCCGTAATGCTCCGCCGCAAAACGCAAGGCATACCAGGGGGAAACTGCCACCAGCACGCTGGGGTTCTGGACAATTTGCACCAGGCCGGTGGCCGCGATGGCCAGAAACCAGAAGACCGTGATGGGGCCAAAAAACTTGCCGATGTCCGCTGTGCCGCGTTTTTGCACCGCAAACAGCGCAAACAGCACCAAGAGCGAAATCGGCACCACATAGGGCTTGGCGGCCGGCGTGATGATTTCCAGCCCTTCCACCGCCGACAGAACCGACATCGCCGGCGTGATGATGCCGTCACCAAAAAACAGGGCCACACCAAACACACCCAGGATCAGCAAGCCGCGCCGCAGCCGCGGCTGGTCCTTGACCGACTGGGACGCCAGGGCCAGCAAGGCCATCAAGCCCCCTTCACCGGCGTTATCGGCACGCATGATAAGGGCCACGTATTTGATGGACACCACCACCGTCAGGGTCCAGAAAAACAGGGACAACACCCCCAGCACGTTGTCCGTGGTGATGGGGACATGGCCGCCGCCGAAAACCTCCTTGAAGGCATAAAGGGGCGAGGTGCCGATGTCGCCGTAGACAACACCGATGGCGCCTAGGGTCAGCGCCGCAAGAGAGGATTTTTTACTTGACACAAAAAATTCCCGCGGAGGCCGGAGGTCAGAAGCTGGCCCCTGGCGGCGGGAATGGTAACTGGAGGAACGCTATTTTGCGCCTCGCCCGGGACTAAGCAAGTTGGGAGAGATACCTAAATGCGAGATTCCGGTTTTGTGTTGCAGTGCAACAACTGAGCACCAGCGCGGGCGCGGCATTCGCTACGACTTTGATAGCTACTTGCGCCCGTGGGATATGGGCTGGAGGCCAAAAAAGCTTGTGAAAAAGGCCCCGAAGGGCCTTTTTCAGTCGTACACCTCGGCGTCCGGGTCTGTGGCTTCCAGCTCGTAGCTGGCGGCCAGCATGGCCAGGCGGCCAATCACGCCATACATATAAAAGCGGTTCGGGCCGCTGGAGCCTGGTTTTTCACCCGGCTGCGGCAGGCGGCCGCTGTCGGCAAAAGCCAGCGGCACAAAACTCGAGCCCGGCGCATTCAGGTTTTCGTCGATGCCGCGGTCTGCATGCACGCGGTAAAAACCGCCCACCACATAACGGTCCATCATGTAAACCA
Source organism: Polaromonas sp. UC242_47 (assembly GCF_044452385.1). Lineage (NCBI taxonomy): Bacteria > Pseudomonadati > Pseudomonadota > Betaproteobacteria > Burkholderiales > Comamonadaceae > Polaromonas > Polaromonas sp. UC242_47. The sequence continues at coordinate 190,668 of NZ_JBIOAO010000003.1, read as the reverse complement.
CCGGCTCGGCCACCGCGTCGTTGATCCGTTCGTGGGTTTGCACGCCTTCCTGGATGATGACTTCGGACAGCGGCTGGCCGTCCTTGGTGATGCTCATCTTGTTTTTGGTCTGGGGGCTGAGTGCGTCCAGGTCTTTCACGTCGCGCACCGTCATGATGCCTTTGCCGTCCGTGCCGTTGTCGGCCTTGACGATGACAAAAGGCTTCTCGTTGATGCCGTATTCCTTGTATTTGCGGCGGATTTTGGTCAGCAGCGCATCGACGTTGCTGGTCAGGCAGTCCATGCCGACACCCTCGGCTATGTTGACTTCACCGCATTTGGCAAACATCGGGTTGATCAGCCAGGGGTCCACACCCAACAACTTGCCGAAGCGTTTGGACACTTCTTCATAGGCCTGGGCGTGGCGCGACTTGCGCCGCACCGACCAGCTGGCATGTAAGGGCGGCAAGAGGAACTGCTCGTTCAGGTCTTCCAGCATGCCCGGAATACCAGTCGACAAGTCGTTGTTCAGCAGGATGGTGCAGGGATCGAAGTTTTTCAGGCCCAGGCGCCTGTCGGTACGGATCAGCGGCTCCAGGGTAATCTGCTCGCCGGTCGGCAGGGTCAGGGTGGTGGGGGCCTTGATCTCCGGGTCCAGCGAGCCAAAACGCACGTTGAGCCCGGCCTGGTGAAAAATGCGCTTGAGCTGCAACACATTGGCCAGGTAAAAGCTGTTGCGCGTGTGGTTCTCGGGCACGACCAGCAGGTTGCGCGCCTCGGGACAGATTTTTTCAATCGCCGCCATCGCCGCCTGCACCGCCAGCGGCAACATCTCGGGCGTCAGGTTGTTCCAGCCGGCGGGGTAAAGATTGGTGTCCACAGGCGCCAGCTTGAAACCGGCGTTGCGCACATCAACCGAGCTGTAAAACGGCGGCGTGTGCTCCATCCACTCCAGGCGGAACCAGCGCTCTATCGCTGGCGTGAAGTCCAGGATGCGTTGCTCCAGCTCGTTGATGGGGCCGTTCAGGGCGGTGATGAGGTGCGGAACCATGCGGCCACTTTCAATGGAAGATGTTGTTATATGTTTCGGCTATATCTTGACCGGATTTTAGGGATATTGGGATGGCCGTCCCGGTTACAAGAGGCAACAAGCAGCGGAAAATGGCCGGATGGGCAGTCGGCGCGCGCCCTCAGAGGCGGACTTCGCCCTGGCCCAGCACCACGTATTTGAGCGAGGTCAGGCCTTCGATGCCGACCGGCCCACGGGCGTGGAACTTGTCGGTGCTGATGCCGATTTCGGCGCCCAGACCGTATTCAAAACCATCCGCGAAGCGGGTGCTCGCATTCACCATGACGCTAGCCGAGTCCACCTCACGCAAAAAGCGCTGCGCATGCATGTGGTCACGCGTGAGGATGGCGTCGGTGTGGTGGCTGGAGTACTGGTTGATGTGGGCAATCGCCTCGTCCAGCCCCGCCACCACGCGAATGGAGATGATGGGCGCCAGGTATTCCTCGGACCAGTCCTGCTCGGTGGCCGGAACAATCTTGGCGACCGAAGCCATCGCGGGTTGCGCGCGCAGAATCTGGGTCGCCGCCTCGTCGCAGCGCATTTCCACCCCTTTGGCCGCATAAATGGCCGCGATTTTTGGCAAAAATTCGGCGGCCACACCGCTCGCCACCAGCAGGCCTTCGGTGGCGTTGCAGGGGCTGTATTTGCTGGTCTTGGCGTTGTCGGCCACGCTCACCGCCATGGCGATGTCGCAGGGATCGTCCACATAAACATGGCAATTGCCGTCCAGGTGTTTGATGACAGGCACTTTGGCGTCGCGGCTGATACGTTCGATCAGACCCTTGCCGCCGCGCGGAATGATCACGTCCACGTACGCCGGCATGGTGATCAACAGGCCCACGGCTTCGCGGTCGGTGGTCGGCACCAGTTGCACGGCGTCGGCCGGCAGGCCGGCGTCCAGCAGCGCCTGCTGCACCAGCGCGGCCAAGGCCTTGTTGGACTCAATTGCTTCGGAGCCGCCGCGCAAGATGCAGGCGTTGCCGCTTTTGATGGCCAGCGAAGCGGCTTCGATTGTGACGTTGGGCCGGCTTTCGTAAATCATGCCGAACACGCCGATGGGCACACGCATCTGACCGACGCGTATGCCGCTGGGCTGCTGTTTCATGCCTATGATTTCGCCGATCACATCGGGCATGACCGCCAACTGCTCGCAGCCGATGGCCACGGTTTCCAGAATTTTGGGGGTGAGCTTGAGGCGGTCCAGCATCGGCCCGGCCAGGCCGGCGGTCTGCGCGCGCTCGATATCGATGGCATTGGCCGCCTGCAGCGGCGCAAGCTGGCTGCGCAGCAAGGTCGCCAGCCCCAGCAATGCTTTGTTTTTGATAGCTGTTGACGCCCGCGCCATCTGGGCTGAGGCCACTTTTGCCTTGGAACCCATGGTCTGGATCAGGGCCGGGAGCTCGCTGCGGGCAGCCAGGGCGGAGGAGGAATCGGGCGCGTTCATCCCCCCATTTTCCTCCAAAACCTCAAGCCCCCACGTTCGCTTAGTGAACCCGGCCCTTGGGCGTGCACTGTTCACACACCATGCCGGCCAGGCGCTGCAGCGCCTGCCAGCCATCCTGCGGCCAGTCGGGCTGTTTCAGGCCCTTGACGATGCCGTCCACCTTGTGTGCGGCGTGCAGCAAATTCGCCAGGGCGGTGTCGCCGATCTGGGGCAACACCCGTTCAAACAGTTTTTCCTTGATGCCCCAGACGCGGTTTTCGCGCAGCGCCATGGGCATGGGCCGGCCCGCGTTCAAGGCGTCTTTCACCCGTTTCAGGCTGCGGATGTCTTCGGCCAAGGCCCAGTGCACCAGCACCTCGGACTCGCCTTCGGACTGCAAGCCGTCCAGCATGCGTTGCACACGCAGCGCCTGGCCACCCAACACGGCTTCGGACAGCTTGAAGACGTCGTAACGCGCGACATTGAGCACGGCGTTTTCAACCTGGTCAAAACTCAGCACCGCTTCTTCCGGGGAGGGATACAGCAGCCCGAGCTTCTGGATTTCCTGGTGCGCGGCCAAGAGGTTGCCTTCGACCCGGTCGGCAAAAAACTGCAGGGTGCGCTGGCCTTCCTCGCCGGCCGCCACACGCTGGCCCTGCTGCTGCAGGCGCTGGGCAATCCAGGCCGGCAGGCTGCGGCGGTCTATCGGGTCGAATTTGACGGTGGTGCCAAAACTCTCCAGCGCGCCAAACCAGGCGCCTTTGGTGGTCATGCTGTCGAGCCGCGGCAGCAGCACCAGGGTCAGGGTGCTGTCGTCGCCCTTCGAACGTTCGGCGATTTGTTGCAAGGCGGCCGAGCCGTCCTTGCCGGGTTTGCCGCTGGGAATGCGGATTTCGATGATTTGCTTGTCGGCGAACAGGCTCAAGGAACCGCCGCTGGCCAGCACCTCGCTCCAGTCGAAATGTGCGCCGGCCACGGTGTGCACCGTGCGTTCGGTGTAACCCTGTGCGCGGGCCGCCGTGCGCAGCGCATCGGCAAACTCCTGCACCAGCAAGGGCTCGTCGCCGTGCAGGGTGTAAAGGGAATTCAGGCCGCGCTGAAGGTGTTGTTGAAGTTGGGACGGCGCAAGCTGCATGGCCTCAAGTTTACGCGGCCTGCGGCCACACCCGCCCGGCGGCAGCGCTGCGGCCCCGGTACAGATTGTTCAAGCTCAGTGTCAGGCAATACGCCGCGCCGCCGGATCGGTTGAAGGAGCCCAGCGGCACCACATGCACGTGATAACCGCGTGCCTCCAGCGCCTGCCGCGTCGCCGCGCTGCAGTGGCACATGACCACGTCGCGGCCTATACACACCGCATTGATGCCCAGGTGCAAGGCATCGTCGCTGCCCGCTGCTATCAACTGATCGCCGGCCACCGCCTGGATCTGCGCCCGACCGGCTTCGCTGAAGGCCGGCGGGTAATACAAGACCTCGCCGCCCGAGAGCAGGCAAAAACAGGTGTCCAGGTGATAGAAACGCGGATCAACCAGTTCCAGCGACAAGGTGGGAATAGCAAACACCTGTTCCACGCTGTCACGCGCCGCCAGGCTGGAGCGCTGGCCGTAACCCATCCACATCATGCCGCGGCCGGCATCAAAAATCGCGTCGCCCGCCCCTTCAAAAAACACGCCGGCCGGCATGGCATGCAAGCTATCCACCTCGCCGCGCAGGCGCAGTTGTTCAAACAGGCGCCGGCCATGGGCTTCTTCACCGGCCCGCTCGGGTTTGAGGTAACGCGCCAGCAAGACCTTGCCGTCCAGCACCAGCGCGCAGTTGGCGGTGAACACCAGATCGGGTAGCCCGCGCACCGCCGGCTTGACGGTTACCCGCGCGCCCAAGGCCTCGTAACAGGCTTTGAGCGCGGCCCAGCCGCTGCGTGCGTCCTGCGCCAGCCGGTGGGCATCAAGCGACCACTGGTCCGGGTCCATCCAGGGGTTGATGGTGTAACTCACCTCAAAAAAATCGGGCGGGCTCATCAGCAGTTGTGGCGCCGTGGCCGCAACCGGGGCCACTTCCGAGGCAGCCGCGACGGGATGGATCACGGCACGCCCTTTCATCTCCAGCAGCACCGCCGTAAATACATCCACCGCGGTGTCTATCTGCGCCCGGCTGATGGTCAGCGGCGGCGCAAAACGGATCACGGTCTCATGGGTTTCCTTGGACAAGACCCCGCGCGCGGCCAGGCGCTCGACCACTTCGCGCGCATCCGCAAAAGCCGGGTCCATGTCCACCCCCACCCACAGGCCGCGGCCGCGCACGGCGCGCACCAGCGGTGCGGCCAGCCCTTGCACCGCGACCAGGCGTTGCAGCAAATGCTGGCCCAAGGCCGCGCTGCGGGCCACCAGGTTTTCGTCTTCCATGACCTGCAAGGCCTCCAGCCCGACGGCGGCGGCCAGCGCATTGCCGCCAAAAGTCGAGCCGTGGCTGCCCGGCGTGAACACATCCATCACCGCCTGGTCCGCCAGGAAGGCGCTGACCGGCAGCAGGCCGCCGCCCAGGGCCTTGCCCAGGATCAGGCCGTCAGGGCGTATGCCCTCGTGTTCAAACGCAAACCAGCGGCCGGTGCGGCCCAGGCCGGATTGCACCTCGTCGAGGATTAACAACATGCCTTGCTGCGTGCACCAGTCGCGCAGCTCGGACAAAAAACCGGCCGGCGGCAACACAATGCCGGCCTCCCCCTGAATGGGCTCGACCAGCACCGCACAAGTATTGGGCGAGGTCGCGGCGCGCACGCTCGCCATGTCGCCAAAATCAAAAAAACTGAACCCCGGCGTGAACGGCCCGAAACCGGCGCGGTAATCGGCCTCGCTGGAAGCGCTGATCACGGTGGTGGTGCGACCATGAAAATTGCCGCGCGCCACCAAAATTTCGGCCTGACCGTCAGCCACGCCTTTGACCCGGTAGCCCCAGCGCCGCGCCGCCTTGATCGCGGTTTCCACCGCCTCGGCGCCGGTGTTCATGGGCAGAGCCCGCTCAAAACCGGCCACCTGGCACAGTTTTTCCAGAAACGGCCCCAAGGTCGTGCCGTGGTAAGCCCGCGACGTGACGGCCACCCGCGCCAGCTGCCGCTGCGCCGCAGCCACCAGCCGCGGATGCAAATGGCCATGGCTGACGGCCGAGTAGGCACTCATCATGTCCAGGTACTCGCGGCCCTCGACATCCCACACCAGACAGTCCCGCGCATGGTCCACCACCACCGGCACCGGATGGTAGTTACGCGCACAAAACTGCGCCTCAGTCCGCATGAAGTCTTGTGATGTTGCTACAGTTTTTGCGCTCATGGTGATTCTCCTGTTGGAGATCACTGTAGGCGCCTGCCGCGTCGGCGGTGGTGAAAATGCGGCCCTGCAGATGCCGACTTCGGTCGTGTTGCGGGCCTTGGGCTTCCGAATCGGAAGCAGGGCGTCACGCTGCGCCCGTGGCTTGCCGGACGCAGCGCGAGACAAAAGCGCGTTAAGCCGCGTCCTTGTAGAAAAACCCGCGCTGGATGCTGCGTGGCGCCACCGGCTGGACCGCCTGGTGGATCGCGCCTATATGTTCTGGCGTGGTGCCGCAGCAGCCGCCCACGATGTTGACCAGGCCTTCGTCGGCAAACTCGCGCAGCAGGCGCGAGGTCACGTCGGGGGTCTCGTCAAAACCGGTGTCGCTCATGGGGTTGGGCAGGCCGGCGTTGGGGTAGCAGCTGATGTAGGTGTCGCCGGCGACACGCGCCAGTTCCTGGATGTAAGGGCGCATCAGCGCCGCACCGAGGGCGCAATTCAGGCCGACGGCCAGCGGCTGGGCGTGGCGGATGCTGTGCCAGAAGGCGGTGACGGTCTGCCCGCTCAGGATGCGGCCCGAGGCGTCCGTGACCGTGCCGCTGATGATCAGCGGCAGGCGCTCGCCGGAGTTGTCGAAATATTCGTCGATCGCAAACAGCGCGGCCTTGGCGTTGAGGGTGTCGAAAATCGTCTCGACCAGCAAGACGTCGGCGCCGCCTTTGACCAGGGCTTCTGTCTGTTCGTAATAGGCTTTGCGCAGTTCTTCAAAACTGGTGTTGCGTGCGCCCGGGTCGTTGACGTCGGGGCTGATGCTGGCGGTTTTGGGCGTGGGGCCCAGGGCGCCGACCACAAAACGCGGTTTCTCGGGCGTGGAGAATTTGTCGCAGGCGGCGCGGGCGATACGTGCCGATTCGTAGTTCATTTCAATGGCCAGCTCGGCCATGTCGTAGTCGGCCTGGGCCACGGTGGTGGCGCCAAAGGTGTTGGTCTCGACCATGTCGGCGCCGGCGGCCAGATAACCTTCGTGGATGTCCTGGATCACGTCGGGGCGGGTCAGGCTCAGCAACTCGTTGTTGCCCTTGACGTCTTTGTGAAAGTCCTTGAAACGTTCCCCGCGGTATTGCGCTTCGTTAAGCTTGAAGCGCTGGATCATGGTGCCCATGGCGCCGTCGAGAATGGCGATGCGTTTTTCCAGGATGGCTGGGAGCGCGGCTCCGCGGGTGTAGATGGCTTGCTTCATGGCTGCATTTTAGGACGACCCGCCACAGCCGGCCCCATCACCGGTCATAACCCGCCGGCTTGTCCCCCGAATTCCGCGGCGCCGCCAACATGCCTGACAATAGCGCTTCCGTCTGAGCCCGACCCATGAAACACCTCCCTCCCAAAGAAGCCTGGAACTACCTGCAGCAGCATCCCGACGCCCTGTTTGTCGACGTGCGCATGGAAATCGAGTCGCTGTACGTGGGCCGACCGCCCGGCGTGGTCAACGTGCCCTGGTACGAATACCCCGACCTGCTGCCCGACCCAGCCAAGTTTGCCGAGACTGTCTCGCGTGAAGCCAGCAGCAAGGCGCAGCCGGTGTTGCTGATCTGCCGTTCAGGCCAACGCACCTTGGCGGCGGCGCAGGCGCTGGAAGCCGCGGGTTTCAGCGAGGTGATCAACGTCATGCACGGTTTCGAAGGCGAGTTGGACGAGCAGTTTCGCCGCTCAACCCTGACCGGCTGGCGTTTTGACGGTTTGCCCTGGGAGCAGATGTAGCCTGTTTTCTTGAGGAAAATTGGCCTCTAGCCCATATCCCACGGACGCAAACAGCTACTCTTTTAATAGCAAATCGCGCCCTACCCACAACCTTTCGCCCTTGCCAAACGCCACGCCCCACCCTTCTCCGCTGGACATTCTTGGCCAAGTTTTTGGTTATTCGGATTTCCGCGGCTCGCAGCAAGCCATCGTCGACCACGTGGTGCAAGGCGGCGACGCCCTGGTGCTGATGCCGACCGGCGGCGGCAAGTCGCTGTGTTACCAGATCCCGGCGATTGCGCGGCAAAACGCCGGCCACGGCGTGACGGTGGTGATCTCGCCGCTGATTGCGCTGATGCACGACCAGGTCGGCGCCTTGCATGAGGCCGGCGTTTCGGCGGCTTTTCTCAACTCCACCCAGACTTACGAAGAAAGCAATGAGCTGGAAAAAAAGCTGCTGCGCAACGAGCTGACCCTGCTTTACGCCGCGCCCGAACGTATCAACACGCCGCGCATGAAAGGCCTGCTCGGCTCGCTGCACGAGCGTGGCCTGCTGAGTCTGTTTGCGATTGACGAGGCGCATTGCGTGAGCCAGTGGGGCCATGACTTCCGGCCCGAGTACCGGTCTTTAAGCCTGCTGCACGAGACTTTCCCCGATGTGCCGCGTATCGCGCTGACGGCCACCGCCGATGCGTTGACGCGGCAGGACATGATCGAGCGCCTCAAGCTCGAGGACGCACGCGAATTTGTCAGCAGTTTTGACCGGCCCAACATCCGTTACACCATCGTCGAAAAAACCGATGCCACGCGCCAGTTGCTGCGCTTTATCGAGAGCGAACACACGGGCGAAGCCGGCATTGTGTATTGCCAGTCGCGCAAACGTGTGGAGGAAATCGCCGAAACACTGCAAGGCGCCGGCCTCAAGGCCATGGCCTACCACGCCGGCCTGGACAGCAGCCTGCGCCAGCAACGCCAGGACCGCTTTCTGCGTGAAGAAAGCATGATCATGGTGGCGACGATCGCCTTCGGCATGGGCATCGACAAACCCGATGTGCGTTTTGTCGCGCACCTGGACATGCCGAAAAACATCGAAGGCTACTACCAGGAGACCGGGCGTGGTGGCCGCGACGGGCTACCGGCCAACGCCTGGATGGCTTATGGCCTGCAGGACGTGGTGAACCAGCGCCGCATGATAGATACCAGCGACGCGGCCAGCGAGGAGTTCAAGCAGGTGATGCGCGGCAAGCTCGACGCGCTCTTGAGCCTGGCCGAAGACACGCGTTGCCGCCGCGTCAGCTTGCTGCATTATTTCGGCGAAGAAAGCAGCGCTTGTGGCAACTGCGACAACTGCCTGAACCCGCCGGCCGTGTGGGATGCGACCGAAGCGGCGCGCAAGATGCTCAGTTGTATTTACCGCGTGCAGCAGGCCAGCGGCATCAGCTTCGGCGCCGGCCACCTGATGGATATCCTGCGCGGCAAGTCCACCGAAAAAGTGCTGCAATACGGCCACGACAAACTCAGCACCTTTGGCATAGGCACAGCCCTGTCCGAGGTGCAGTGGCGCGGCGTGTTGCGCCAGCTGATCGCCAAAAGCATGGTGCGGGTCGACCCCGACGCCTTCAACACCCTGCAACTGCTGCCCGATGCGCGCCAGGTGCTCAAGGGCGACGTCAGCGTGATGCTGCGCGAGCAGGCTGCGGGCGACAAAGCCGACAGACGCAAAAAAAACACCAAGACCTCGACCAAGGGCCTGGCCGAAGCCACGCTCAATGCCGGCGCGCTGGAGCGCCTGGCCCGCCTGAAAGCCTGGCGCGCCGAGGTGGCACGCGAGCACAATCTGCCGGCTTTTGTGATCTTTCACGATGCCACCTTGCGCGCCATTGCCGAACGGGCGCCGCAAAACATCGCCGACCTGGAAGGCATCAGCGGCATCGGTGTCAAAAAGCTGGAAGCTTATGGCAGCGAGGTGTTGCGCGTTTGCGCCGCCGACGCTTAAACAGCCTGATCCCAAGCCGCTTGGGCGCCAGCGGCTGTTCCAACGCCAGTTGTTCAGCCAAGCAGCGGCCTGATTGCCCTCCTGCTCTCACACCTCTTTCGCGATCAGCTGCGGCACAATACGCACTCGTGAGAACTCCAAAAAAAATCAGCGTCGGTGGGAGACTGAGCGCTTTGGCCCGGGCATGGCTGAGCCTGCTTTTCCTGCAGATGACGCTGCTGGCCAGCGCGGCCGAGCTGCTGAACCTGGGCGAACGCAGCGGCCCCATCCGCATGACGACCGTGCTGGAGTACTGGCTGGACCCGCAAGGCCAAAGCTCCGTTGACAAGGTCGAGGCCGGCGCCCAGACCCTGCCGTTTGCCCCCGTGCTAGTCGGCCAGCCCCAAGTGCTGGAGAACGCGGCACTCTGGCTGCGTTTTGATGCCATAGTGCGGGACCCGCGCTTTCACTGGAAACTCGAACTGCCCATGACCGGGGTGGACAAAATCGCGCTGTATTACCGCAGCCCCCAGGGCCAATGGGTGGTGCAGCAAGCCGGCGACACCTTGCCCATCAGTGCCTGGCCGCAACCCGGCCGTTACCCGGCGCTGTCGCTCAGCCCGGTACAGGACCAGGTGGTTCGTTATTACGTGCGTATCGAACACGCACGTGTGCCTTTTTCGGTGATGCCACGTGCGATCAGCGACGCCGAGATGACCACCGCGCGCCAACTCGACCACATTCTGCTGGGCGCGTACTTCGGCCTGGCCGTGCTGGTGACCTTGCTGGCCCTGCTCAACGCGATCACGTACCGGGATTGGGGCTTTGCTTCCTATGCCGTTTACCTGGCCACCTTTGCCGGGGCGATAGGGGCGTTCACCGGCGTGGCCGGCTTGTACTGGTGGCCCGAATGGCCGGTGCTGAACAACGCCGCCACTTTTCTGCTGCCCCTGCTCGCCGCCGCGGCCGCCATGTGGTTCGTACGCACCATCACCACGCCCAAACGTTTTTCACGGGCGCTGGACTGGTTCATGCTGGCCCTGATCTGGCTGCTGCCGCTGATAGGCATTTTTGACACCCTATTCCCCAGCCCCGAAGTTTTTGCCATCTGCAACGTCCTGGTCAGCGCCGGCATCGCGGTGTTGCTGATGGTGATCGGCGTGTCCTTGTTTGAAGGCGACCGCCACACGCGCTGGATTGCGCTGGGCTTTTTGCCCATCCTGATTGCCACGGTCTTTCCGCTGCTGCGCAACTATGGCGTGCTGGCCTCCAGCTTTCTGACGGAAAACGCCTTGATCCTGGGCTCGGCGATCGAGGCACCGATTTTGTTTTACGGCTTGCTGCGCCGCGTCACGCAGCAGCGCGAACCCGAGGTCCGGGCCACCGCCTTGCAAACCACCGACCCGCTGACTGGCCTGGGAACCACCCAGCTGCTGCTGGACAAGCTGCGCCAGGCCCTGAGCACGGCAGAACGTTACCAGCAACCCTGCGCCCTGCTGATCATCCATTTGGGCAACCTGCCCTTGCTGCAACGCCAACATGGCCGCGAGACCGGTGACCGCGCCATGGTGATGGCCGCCTCACGCATACGCGCCGTGGCCCAGACCACGGACACAGTGGCCCGGGTCGGCGACAGCCACTTCGCCTTGCTGATGGAAGGGCCCATGACCAGCGACTCGGTCAACGACGTGGCCACCAAGATTCTGGCCAGCGGCTTGCGACCGTCCCGGGGCTTGCCCGACGCCGACCCGCTGCTTTTTCGCATCGCCATCGGCTACATGCCCGACCCGGCCAGACTGGCCAAAACAAAGCCGCAGGACTGCCTAGCTCAGCTGCTGCAGGTGGTCAAGGACATGAACGACGGTTCACGCAAGGCGATTCGCCTGGTTCAACTGTGAGGGCGTGCATCTGACTGGCCACGCGGCTAGAAGACGGCCGGACCACATGGCCGGCGCCGGCGTAGCCGGAGGAAAGTGCTGGAACCGGCTCATGATCTCTGCACGCCAGCCGAATCAATCGCGGATGTTGGCGTATTCAGCCAAACCGATGTACTTGGCCGTTTCCTGACGAATCAGTGCCGGCAGGTCTTCCTTGCCGGTGGCCGCGAAGATACCCATTTCATCGAGCTTGCGGCGCACGTCGGGCTCTTGCAGCGAGGCCTGCAAGGCCTGGCTGATCTTCTGGGCAATCTCCGGCGGCAGCTTGCGCGGCGCCATCAGGGAGAACCAGCCCACCAGCTCGTAACCCTTCAGCGCAGGATGCTCACCCAAGGCCGGCACGTTGGGCAAACTCGGCAGGCGTTTGGCGCTGGTGACGCCCAGGGCCGTCAAGCGGCCGGTTTGCAGAAACGGCAGCGCGGCATTCAATGACAACACCCCGAGTTCAATGTTGCCGCCGGCCAGGTCGCTGGTCAGTGGTGCCACGCCGCGGTAGGGAATATGCGTCATGAAGACGCCCGCCTTCTGCTTGAAAAGTTCACCCGCAAAATGCAGGGAGGAGCCCACGCCGGAGCTGCCATAACTGAACTGGCCTGGCATGCGTCGGGCTGCATCAATCAACTCGCCGGTCGTTTTCACCTTGCCCTTGGGGCCGGCCACCAGTAGCACGGGTGCGGTGCCGACCAGGCCCAGGGCATACAAGTCCTTCTGCGCGTCGTACTTCTGCACCTTGTTGATGGCGCCGGTGCCGGCCAGTTCGTTGCTGGAACCCAGGAGCAGTGTGTAACCGTCCGCCGGGCTGCCGACCGTGCGCTGGGTCGCAATGGTGCCGGCAGCGCCGCCCTGGTTGTCGATCACGATCGTGGCCTGCAAGTGTTTCCCCAGGGCCTCGCCCACCACACGGCCGACAAAGTCCACCGACCCGCCGGGCGGGTAACCGATGATGATCTTGATGGGCCGGGACGGGAAGTCGGACTGGGCTGCAGCCCATGGTGCTGCCATGGCGGCCACAAGGACCGGGGCAGCGGCGAGGATGGTACGGCGGCAAGCCAGAAGTGAGGATAGGTTCATGGTGGAAGGAGGAGTGGGAGGTAAAAGAAAGGCAGGCGATTCACCATGCCGCGCGGTTGCTCGAAAAGAAAATGCTCGGCCAGCTTGACCCAATAGGTGGCCGCGATCGGCAGGCAGGCGTCGTTGAAGTCGTAGCCCGGGTTGTGCACCATGCAGCCGCCCGTCCCATGGGTGTCGCCGACACCGTTACCGACGATGAGGTAGCTGCCCGGGCATTTTTCGAGCATGAAGGAAAAGTCCTCGCTGCCGGTCAGCGGCTGAAGATCGGCAATCAGGCCGTCCTCTCCCAGCCAGTCCAGCGCCACCTCGCGCGCAAACGCCGTCGCCGCCCCGTCGTTGACCAGCGCCGGGTAACGCCAGCGGTACTCGATCTCGGCCCGGGCACCCAGTGTGGCCGCCTGCGCCTGCACCACCTCTGTGATGCGTTCGCGCAGCATCTGGCGGACCTCGGGCCGGTAGGCACGCACCGACAGCCGCATCTCCACCACCTCGGGGATGACATTCGGCGCGTCGCCGGCATGGATGGCGCCCACCGTGATAACCGCCATGTCCCGCGGATCGGTGTTGCGCGACACGATGCCCTGCAGCGCCAGGATGACGTGCGCTGCTGCCAGCACCGGGTCCGCCGCCAAATGCGGTGAGGAGCCATGGCCACCGCGGCCATGAAGTTTGATGATGACCGTGTCGGACGAGGCCATGAAGGAGCCGGCACGGAAACCAAACTTGCCGGTCGGAAAACCCGGCATGTTGTGCAGGGCAAAAATCGCGTCACAGGGGAAGCGCTCGAACAAGCCGTCCTCGATCATCTTGCGGCCCCCGCCCAAGCCCTCCTCGGCGGGTTGGAAGATCAGGTGCAGCGTGCCGTCGAAGGCGCGCTCGCTGGCCAGGTGCCGCGCCGCGGCAAGCAGGATCGCGGTGTGGCCGTCGTGGCCGCAGGCGTGCATCCTGCCCGCATGGCGACTGGCGTAAGGCAGCCCGGTCTGTTCATGAATCGGCAAGGCGTCCATATCGGCCCGCAGGCCGAGGGTGTGCGTGCCGGCCCCCAGCTTCAGGGTGCCGACGATGCCGGTGCCGCCCAGGCCGCGATGCACGTCGTAGCCCCACTCGGCCAGACGCTGCGCCACCAGTTCGCTCGTGGCATGCTCCTCGAACGCCAGTTCGGGGTGGGCATGCAGGTGATGGCGCAGCGCCACCATGTCCTTTTCGATGTTCCGGATACCGGGCAATACAGGGTCCATGCGGCAATTTCTCCTTATTTGTTGACAGGGCGGGTGCGCGTGGGACTGCGCAGCGCCGTCTCGATCAGAAAGTGTAGGAGTGGACCCGTCGTCCCGAAAGACGCCAAAAAGTCGTCATGCACACCTGTGGTCGTCCCCTCCCCGGATAATGGGAGCGATGAAACTGCACCAACTTCGCTACCTGGTGTCCATCGCGGACTGCGGCAGCATTCGCGCCGCCTCGCGGACCCTGGGCGTGACGCAAGCGGCCATCACCAAGGGGCTGCGCGAGTTGGAGGCGGAATGCGGCGTGGCGCTGTTCGAGCGCAACAGCAGCGGCATCAGCTTTACCGAGGCCGGCCGCGCGCTACAGCAACATGCGCACCTCGTTGTAGAACAGATGGCCAAAGCCGGCGAGGACATGGCCCAGCGGCGCAACCCGACCGCGGCAGCGCGGCTGTCCATTGGTGTCACACCGTGGATTGCCCAGGCCTTGCTGCCGCGTGTGCTGCACTCATTCCGTGCGGAAATGCCCCATGTGCAACTGGAGTTGTTCGAGGGCCTGTCCGCTGTCGCCTACCCGCGCCTGCGCGACGGTGCCATCGACCTGCTGCTCGGGCGCATTCCGCAAGGCAAGCTCCTGACCGACCTGGATGTGGTGCCGCTTTTTTCCTACAGCGCCACCGTCGTGGCACGTGCGGGCCACCCGCAGGAAAAGGCGCGGTCGATACACGAGCTCGCTGACGAGGAGTGGATACTGAATTTCACGCAGGAAGAGCAGAGCGCCTGGCAACACGACCTGTTCCTTCAGCACGGCGCGCCCTTGCCCAAACGTATTCACATCGCGCACTCGGCGTCGCTGATGCTCAACATGGTGCAGCATTCCGACATGCTCACCCTGTGCCCATGGCCGCTGGTCGAAACCGACCTGCTCCGCAACGCCGGCGTACAAGCCTTGCTCCTGAAGGAGGAATTTGCGCTCCGGACCGTCGGCACTCTGCGCCGCCGGCACGAAACACCTTCGCTCCCTGCGCAGCGTTTTCTCGCGCACTTCGCCGAACAAATCGAGGCCGGGGCCACCTCGTCGGACCCCGAACTGCGCCGGGTGTTCCGGTCCATTGACCGGCTTCGTTAATCTTGCCTGCGACGGCCGGCATCAAGGCTTGAAGCCAATCGGGCGGGCCTCCCGCACCTCGGGCTTGATGCGGTGTTCGGCTTCGAGCTGGCCGAGAAATTCGTCGGCCGTGAACGCCGCCGCGAGTATGTCGATCTGGCGCTTGACGGCGGCAAAGTCACCGGGGCACAGCTGCGTCAACCTGGCCAGACGGTCACGCATGTCGGCAGTCAGCGCCGCCGCCTCGCCGGCCAGCGCTTCAGTGACAAACATGGTTTCGCGCTGCACCATCGTCAGCGGCATGAACTTGATCTTGAAGGTGAAGCGCCGCAGGGCCGCCTGGTCCAGGCTTTCCAGCAGGTTGGTGGTGCAGACAAAAATACCGCCGAAACGTTCCATGCCCTGCAACATCTCGTTGACCTCGGTGACCTCGTAAGTGCGTTGCGCACCGCGCCTGTCCTGCAGAAAACTGTCGGCTTCATCCAGCAGCAACACCGCCTTTTCGGTTTCGGCCTCGCTGAACATCGCCGCCATGTTCTGCTCGGTTTCGCCCACGTATTTGCTCATCAAATCGCTGGCCTGCTTGATGATCAGCGGGCGCTCCAACGTCTTGGCCAGGTGTTCGGCCAGTGCGGTTTTGCCGGTGCCGGGCGCGCCGTAAAAACACAAGCTGCCGTGGCCGCGGGCTTTCAGCGCCTGCACGATGCGCGGCACGTCAAAACGCGACTCCACGTTCAGCATGGCCAGGTCGTAGGTGGTGACGCTGCGCCGCCCGGAGACATCGGCCTTGTTGCCCAGCGCCAGATCGGCGTTTTTGAGCTGGCGCTCGATCAGCGATTCCGTCAGGGCCGTGTTCCCACCAGACAGAATGGCTTGTATGCCTTCGCCATCGGTGTCCTTGCCGGGTTCGCTGGCCAGTTTGGCAAAACGTACCGCCGTGCGGATCTGCGCCGGCGTCAAACCTTTGCGCCCGGTGAGCCTGGCCACAAAGGCGTCGCTGACGGCCACCCCTTCCAGGGTTTTGCGCACCAGGCCCTCGCGGGCACCAGGCGGCGGCGACTTGAGCTCCAGGTGGTAGGCAAAACGCCGTCGGAAGGCCGGGTCGATCTGCTCGATGCGGTTGGTCACCCACAAGGTGGGCACGGTGTTGGACTCCAGAATCTGGTTGACCCAGGCCTTGCCGCTGACCGAGCCTGTCGCGGGTGCCGCCATTTGTTCGGAGCGCGCCATCAGTTGCGCAGCCTCGCTGGAGATGGTCGGGAACACGTCTTCCACCTCGTCAAACAACAAGGCCGCATGGGCACTGCCCTTGAGAAACACCTGGGCGATCTGCAGGGAGCGGTAACGGTCACGGCCGCTCAGGGAATTGCCGTCGCGGTCGGCGTATTCAACCTCGAACAAGTCCAGCCCGGCGGCCTGCGTCACCACCTTGGCCAGCTCGGTTTTACCCGTGCCCGGCGGGCCGTAAAGCAGCACATTGACACCGAGCTCCCTGGCCGCAACCGCATGGCGCAACAACGACACCAGCACCTGGGTATCTTCGCGGGCAAAAGCAAAATCGGCCAGCCCCAGCGTGCTGCGCTCCACCGGCCGGGTAAAAACGGCCATCAACTCGTTCTGGTCGCGGTACTCGCGCATCAACACCGGCGGCAGTTTTTCGCTGACTTTCATGAGGTCGGCCAGGTCGGTGATGTTGTGTTCGGAAATCAGGTTTTCGACCATGCCGATACGCTCCAGCCGCGAGCCGGCACGCAAGGCTTCGGCCACCTCGTTGGCCTTGACACCGGCCACCTCGGCGATCGCCGCATACGCTTCCGGCGCGTTGCTGACCTTGAACTCCACCAGCAGGGAGCGCAGGTCGCGCTGGTAACGTGCCAGCGTGCCGTAAAGCAACAAGGCGCGTTCGGCCTGGTTGAGCTGCAGCAAATTGGCCAGAGCATCGATGTTTTTCTCCACCAGCGTGGACTGTTTTTTCAGTGCATGGGTCAACCAGTCGCCGGTGGCGCCCAGCACCGACAACAAGTCCTTGGGCTGGTCCTTGGCGTGTTCGTCCAGGTAAAAAAACAAGGTGCCTTCTTCATACGGCCCACGCCAGGCGCCGTGGCGGCTCATGAAAGCAGTGTCGCTGAGCGCCTCATGGCCGCGCCAGAACTCGTTGTCCTTGCAGCGCCGGCCCAGGAATTCGCGCAGGCGCTGCAACGCGGGCAAGGGCCACACCAGGTGGCGGCCCGACAGCGACAGCAGGCTGTTGAGGTCGCGCCGCACATTGAATTTGGCGCCTTGGCGCGCCGCCAGAGTCAGCACAAAATGGGAACACATCAGGTCCAGCACCGGCGCATCCTTCAGGCCGGGAGACAGCAGCAGTGGACCCTGCTTGTCGGCACCCAAACGCTTGTTCATGGAGGACCTCCGGCATAGAAGGAAAACGATTTTCACCTGCACGCACAGTTGACTCAAACCTAACCATAACGCAGCTTGAGGCATGAGGGAAGACGCGGCTTTCAAGCGCCCGTGGATTGCGCCACAAAACCGGCCACAATCGATACGCCCCCGGAGAAAATATGCGCCCCCACGCTCACGTTTGTTCGTCATCCCAAAGGAAACCACATGCTGGCCTTGACCGATATTGAGGCCGCAGCGCTGCGCTTGCAAGGCCAGTTGCTCGACACCCCCTGTGTCGCGTCCAAAACGCTGTCCCAGATCACCGGGGCGGAGATTTTTCTGAAGTTTGAAAACCTGCAGTACACCGCATCCTTCAAGGAGCGCGGGGCCTGTAACAAACTGGTGCAGCTCTCGGCTGAAGAACAGCGCCGCGGCGTGATTGCCATGAGCGCCGGCAACCACGCCCAGGGCGTGGCTTACCATGCGCAACGCCTCGGTTTACGCGCGGTGATTGTGATGCCGCGTTTTACCCCCGGCGTGAAAGTCGATCGCACTCGTGGCTTCGGCGCCGAAGTGGTGTTACATGGTGACACACTAGAAGAATCACGCAGCCATGCCCTGGCGCTGGCCGAACGCGAGGGCCTGGTGTTTGTCCATCCTTATGACGACGAAGCCATCGTTGCCGGCCAGGGCACGGTGGGCCTGGAAATGTTGCGCGCCGTGCCCGAACTCGACACCCTGGTCGTGGCGATAGGCGGCGGCGGCCTGATCGCCGGCATGGCCACCGCAGCCAAAGCCATGAAGCCAAGCATCGAGATCATAGGCGTGCAAACCTCGCGTTTTCCGGCCATGGTCAATGCCATCAAGGGCACCCATTACCCGCAAGGCAGCAGCACGATTGCCGAGGGGATTGCCGTCGGCAGCCCCGGCGTGATTCCGCAGGCCATCATCGCGCGCCTGGTCGATGACCTGGTGCTGGTCGACGAGGGCGATATCGAGCAAGCCATGGTGATGTTGCTCGAAATTGAAAAAACCCTGGTCGAAGGCGCGGGTGCGGCCGGCCTGGCCGCCTTGCTCAAGTACCCGGAACGTTTCAAAGGCAAAAAAGTCGGCCTGGTGCTGTGCGGCGGCAACATAGACCCGCTGTTGCTGGCGGCCATCATCGAGCGCGGCATGGTGCGCGCCGGACGGCTGGCCCGCATCCGTGTCAGCGCGCGCGACGTGCCGGGCTCGCTGGCCAAAATCACCGCCACCGTGGCCGATGCCGGCGCCAACATCGACGAAGTGCACCACCAGCGGGCCTTCACCATGTTGTCGGCGCAAAACGTGGACATTGAACTGGTGATCCAGACCCGCGGACGCGACCATATCGTCCAGGTCCTGGCAGTTCTGAAAACCGCCGGTTTTGAGGCCGAGGAACAACTATGAACCCAGCGCTATTGCAAGCGGCCCTGCCGGAATATGTTGCACCCTGGGTGCAGGCGCTGGGACTGATCGTCGAGTCGCGGGACGAACACAGCGTCCTACTGCGCCTGCCCCAGAACACCGCGCTTTCACGCGTCGGTGGGCATGTTGTGCGGACAAGCCATGATGGCGGCGGCAGATACCGCCATGGTGCTGGCGCTGATCAACCACTTCGGCGAATTCAGGCCCTGCACCACGGTGCAAATGAACAGCAGTTTTCTGAAACCCCTGTCCAGTCAGGATGCGCTGATCGAGGCACGCGTGTTACGCGCCGGCAAATCACTGGCCTTTGGTGAGATCGACATTCGCGGCGCCGATGACGGCAAAAGTGTGAGCCGCGTCACGACCACCTACGCGCTGTTGTAACGCGCCGGAAGAAACCCTCGCCAAGATAGACTTTTTGCGCTCTTCTTAAGTTCTTTGAGCGGGCCTTTCTCCGATCCTCCGGGAACGATAGCGCTTTTCAAGGGATTCTCGCTGCCTCTTCAGTGGCTCCACGATAATGCAGGCCTGCTCATTTCACGGCCTCCTCCGCTCTTATGCCCCCTATTGCCGTCAATTTTCGCCTGATCCTCGTTTGCCTGGTTGCCGCGTCAGTCGGTTTGTCCATGGCCATCATCAGCCTCTCCAAGGCGGCTTTGCTGCTGCTTGCCCTGGCGTCGCTGCTCTGGTTGGGTCGCAAGCCAGTGTCCGCTGCCCACTTGAGGGCCCTGCGCACCCCGACGGCCATTTTGCTTGCTCTCGCCGGCCTGGCTTTGAGCATCACCTGGTCAGACGCGCCATTGCAGCAAGCGCTGGAAGCCTGGGCCAAACATGCCAAACTGCTTGTGATTCCGGTGCTCCTGTGGTTGATACGCAGTGAACGCGACGCCAAGCTGGCCTTTCTGTCTTTCATGGGCGCCCAGGTGTTTCTTCTGCTCAGTTCATGGCTGTTGGTCCTGCGTGTCCCCTTGCCCTGGGCAACCTCGGACATGGCCTTGACGCACTACGCGGTTTTTTCCAGCTACTTGGACCAGTCCATCATGAGCAGCGTCACGGCGGCCCTGTGCTGGCACCTGAGGCATCTGGCGCCAGGGCGTTGGGGGCGCACACTCGTTTTGACGGTGATAGCACTAGCACTGGCTAACGTCCTTTTTGTCATGAATGGGCGAAGCGGCCATGTGGTGTTGATCGCACTGATCTCGCTGGCCATCATGTGGGCGTTGCCAAAGCCCTATCGGCTGCTGGCCGTCGTCGTCCCCTTTGTCGTGTTGCTGGCTGTCATGCTGGGCTCGACCCTGGTGCGCGACCGGATGATGGCAGTGGGTCAAGAGATTAACTCTTACGCAACGGTAGGCAAAATCGATTCCTCCTCTGGCGAGCGACTGAACTACTGGTCCCGTTCCCTGGAATCGATGTCGCAACACCCCGTCATCGGATCGGGCGTAGGCAGCTGGAACGCCGAGTACCGGCGACTGGACCAGGGCAAAGGCTCAGCGGACTCTCAAAATGTACGCAATCCTCACCAGGAATACCTGCTTTGGGGCGTCGAGGCCGGTGTGATCGGCATCCTGTTGTTGTTGAATATCTTGTTGGCGGTCTATCGCGATGCCTTGCGCATGAACACACCCATGGCCAGAGCCACCCAGTCAGTCTTGGCGGCGATGGCCCTCGTCTGTCTGTTCAACTCCAGCCTGTTTGACGCAACCATTGGTGATTTCTTCTGCGTGACCTTGGGATTGATGCTCGCGCTCGGCTGGTACAGCCGGTCATCCGCCCAGACTACAGGCGCCTAATTCCAACCAATCACATCAAAACCCTTTTCGCCCAGGCAGCGCTGCACAAAGTTGCGGTAGGTACCGCTGGGCCGGTCATTGCGGAAAGCGCCCTGCACCGCGCCGGCCGAACCTCCCACGGCAGCCCCTCCGACCCCGGCACGCAAGACACCTTCACTGCCCCGACCAGTGATCAATGCGCCCACGGCAGACGCCACTGCACCAGTCGCGGCACCCGCCCCGGCACCACGAGCGACGGCATTGGTTTTTTCGTCAGGGCTCAGACCGGCAGACACGGCCCTGACCATGCAAGCATCCGCCTCGGCACACCCCTGGGCATCACCGACGCGGTTCAAGGTCGCGTTGGGGTACAACACCGGCCGAGCCGACGGGCTGTTGGCCCCGGTACTGGCACAACCCGTCAAGCCACCCAGCAGCAAGACCGACACAACGACAAGTCCTCGCTTGGCAAAAAGAGACATCTCGAACTCCAAAACAAATGTTGTCCGGCGCAGTGCCGGACCATCACAACAAGATATTAGTAGCGCGCGGGCCGGTTTGTGATCCATCGGCTCAAAAAGGTAAAATAGATCAGTTGTCCCAGTTTCCAGGAATCATCACCATGTCCAGCTCCCACCACGCTACCCCCGCCGCGCACAGCAACCCTCTCCAGGACCAGGAACAGGACGCCGTTGAAGCCATCGTGCCGCTGATGCCCCTGGTCTTGCCTCTTGCGGGCGGCGTCTTGATGTTCCTGTTGGCCTTCATCGCCGTCTACATGGCTTGAGGCGTCAAGGCTAATTTCCCAACATTTTCGGTAACTGCATTTGTTGCCGAAATCAAGTCTCTGCGCTCAAACAAGTCATTGCCTGACGGCCTTCACACGCCGCTTGATGGCTCTACTTGTTTTTGTTGACGTCCGCATCCATCATGATTGACGCAACCCGAACAGCGCGGCATGCCTTAACCCGGACATCTCCGTAGTGCACGCAGCCAAGCTGCGATCTTCTGCATCCCCAGAAGTTGCTTAAGCGCATGCTCAAAAAACTCACCTCCGCGCTGGATGGCCGCTTGAAGCAACTGGCCCTGGCAACCACCACGCCGCAGTTGACAAAGCCCATCGGCACCGCGTCTCCGCAACAGTACATTGCCGAGGCTGGCTATCAGAAGGTCGGGTGGCGAGCCTGGCGACGAAGCCTGGTGTTCATGGCTTCGGGTCAGGCAAACGTCAAGATCAATTCACTGGAAAATGCCGGAAAAAGAGGACTGTGGCTCTATGCTGGCGAAGGGCAAGTGGGTGATGCCTTGATGGACCTGGCGCCGCGATCGCTGCTGCAAGGTCAGGGCTTTCACATGGACTTGCTGACCGACCCGCACCTGGCCCGCTTGTTTCAGGACGACCCATGGTTTGCAAGTGTCACGGATGACGCCTCCGTGCTGGCCGCGGTGCCTTACGATTTTGTCATCGTCTTGAGCCACAAGCGACGCTCGCTCCAACCCAAGAGCAAACACTTCAAGAAGCTGCCTTGGGTGTCCATCCTGGAAAACTTCACGGGCCCGAATTTCGATCGCTCGGGTTACGCCACCCAGCGCCTTGCCGACTTGTTGGGGCTGGAACTAAGCCCTACCGAATTTACCGAGCACGCCCGCCAGAAGCTCAAGCCGCGCCTGGCGCCTGCCGGCTTTGAGCAGGAAACCGCGCACCTGGGTAAGGCGGTTGCCCTGTCGATAGGCGGCGTGGACCCCTTGCGCACCTACAGCGCCTGGCCCCAGGTGATGTCGGCCTTGATGTGTCATGGCATCCATGAATTTCTTCTTATCGGCAGTGACAACGGCCTGGCCGATGCGCAGCGCATAGAGCAGGAACTGGGCGCTTCGGCGCGAATACATAACTACGTGGGCAAATGTTCGCTGGCGCAAAGCCATGATCTGCTGGCCGCCGCCCGGGTGGCGGTTTGCACCGACGGTGGCCTGATGCACCTGGCGGCCACCACCGCCACACCCGTGCTGGGTCTGTTCAGCGCCGCCATCCAGCCGGAATGGCGGCTCCACCCTCGGCCGGGCATCGCCTTTGTTTGTTCGAACTCGGCGGATGTCAACGATGCCTCCGTGCAAGAGATCGTTGAAAAAACGCTGTTGCTGTGTCACGCACCCCCTCCAGCACAAACATCTTGATTCACGGACGGGGTCGTAGACCCCTCTGAAGCGGCCACCTCTTGCGGGTTTGATCAGGCCGCAAGACCGGCACTCACGCGCGGCCGGCGCATTCCCGCCCGGATTGTCATCACTACCAGAACCGCAGCAAAGTCTATGCATAACCTCATGCAAGTTTTGCATATGTTTTACCCGTAACCGCCAGGTAACTCCGCCCGAAGTTCTTAAAATGAATTTTCTGGTCGATCCGTGGCGCCTGGAAAAGCAGGTGACCTGCTGCTTTTTTTGAGGCTTGGCGACGTAGCCCCTTCGGCTGCAGCCCCCACCCGCCGACCGGGAAACGTGTGAGGGCACGCCGTATCTGCTTAACGGCTTGGCGGGCCAGATTGTGAAGCCGCTTGAAGCGCCATTTCGACAAACGTCTCGATGTCCCCATCCGACGCTTGCCGAAATAACGTTTTTTAACTTTGGAGCTTTCGATGAACCACCCCGCCATGCAAGGGCTTACGCTGAATACGCCCAGCTATGTCAAACACGCCAAACTGATCGCCTGGGTCGCCGACATGGTGGCCTTGTGCAAGCCTGACAGTGTTTACTGGTGCGACGGCAGCGACGCCGAATACCAGCGCCTGTGCCAGCAACTGGTCGATGCCGGCACCTTCAAAAAACTCAACGAAACCAAACGCCCGAACAGCTTTCTGGCCTGCTCCGACCCGACCGACGTGGCACGCGTGGAAGACCGCACCTTCATCTGCTCGGCCAGGAAAGAAGACGCCGGCCCGACCAACAACTGGATGGCGCCCGCCGAGATGCGTGCCACGCTGCAGCCGCTGTTTGACGGCTGCATGAAAGGCCGCACCATGTATGTGGTGCCTTTCTCCATGGGTCCGCTGGGCTCGCCGATTGCCCACATCGGCATCGAACTGTCCGACAGCCCGTATGTGGGTGTCAACATGAAAATCATGACGCGCATGGGCAAGGCCGTGTTCGACGTGCTCGGCACGGACGGCGAGTTTGTGCCCTGTGTCCACACCGTGGGCGCGCCGCTGAACCAAGGCCAGAAAGACGTGACCTGGCCTTGCAACAAGACCAAATACATCGTGCATTACCCCGAGACGCGCGAGATCTGGTCTTACGGTTCCGGCTACGGCGGCAACGCGCTGCTGGGCAAGAAATGTTTTGCGTTGCGTATCGCCTCCAACATGGGCAGGGACGAAGGCTGGCTGGCCGAACACATGCTGATTCTGGGCGTGACTTCGCCTGAAGGCAAAAAATACCACGTGGCAGCGGCTTTCCCGTCCGCCTGCGGCAAGACCAACTTCTCCATGCTGGTGCCACCGGCAGGTTTCGAGGGCTGGAAGGTCACCACCATCGGTGACGACATCGCCTGGATCAAACCCGGCCAGGACGGCCGTCTGTACGCCATCAACCCGGAAGCCGGCTACTTTGGCGTGGCACCGGGCACCAACATGTTGACCAACCCGAACTGCCTGCGCAGCCTGGACCGTAACGTGATTTTCACCAACGTCGGCCTGACCGACGACGGCGACGTCTGGTGGGAAGGCATGGAAAAAGACGGCCCCATGCCAGCGCACCTGATCGACTGGCAGGGCAAGGACTGGACACCCCAAATCGCCAAGGAAACCGGCGCCAAAGCGGCCCATCCCAACTCGCGCTTCACCGTCGCCGCCACCAACAACCCGGCGCTGGACCCAGCCTGGAACGACCCGGCCGGCGTGCCCATCGACGCCTTCATCTTCGGCGGCCGCCGTTCCAACACCGTGCCGCTGATCACCGAAAGCCGCGACTGGGTCGAAGGCGTGTACATGGCTGCCACCATGGGCTCCGAGACCACGGCCGCCATCACCGGGCAGGTTGGCGTGGTGCGCCGCGACCCCTTCGCCATGATCGCTTTTGCCGGCTACAACATGTCGGACTACTTCCAGCACTGGCTCAACATGGGCAAACAACTGGAAGCCACCGGCGCGAAACTGCCGAAAATCTTCACCGCCAACTGGTTCCGCAAAGGCGAAGACGGCAAGTTTGTCTGGCCAGGTTACGGCGAAAACATGCGTGTGCTGAAGTGGATGATTGATCGCGTTGAAGGCACCGGCCAGGGCGTGGAACACATCACCGGCGTCAGCCCGCGTTATGAAGACATCAACTGGAAGGGCCTGGACTTCAGCGCCCAGCAGTTCGACAGCGTGACCAGCATCGACAAGGCCGCCTGGCTCAAGGAGCTGGCATTACACGCCGAACTGTTCAAGCAACTCGAACATCACCTGCCGAAAGAGCTGGAGGAGACCAAAGCTGCGATTGAGCGCCGCCTGGCAGCCTGACCGGCCCCCAGGACCCTGCCGCAGTTGCGGCAGGGCGCATGACCTGCGCCTTGCCTGATGCGCGTCTTAGTCAAATCGTCCAGACGCAAAAAAGCCACCGATCCGGTGGCTTTTTATGGCCGCCGCAAGGGCGGCCGGTGTCAGCGCTTAGATGTAGTTGCGCTGGTAGGCACGCAGTTCTGCGCCACCCAGACGGATGCTGCGCTTCGGCAAGACTGGCAGCATGGGCAACACCGCCACCGCTGCGGCCACCTGGGGCGCCGTTGCCACTTCCGTGTCAGCTTCACGGCGTGCCATCGCGGCCTGCAGGTCAGCCATCATGCGGGGGTCGGCTTTGGCCGCTTCCCACATGCGCAAGTCGGCGCGGCCGCGGGCAATGCTGCTCGACCAGGCGTCCAGACCCGTGATCACACGTGCCGCCAGACGGCGTGCGGTGCCGGCAAACAGGGCCAGCGCGGCAAACGTCACCGCCCAGAAAGCGACCCAGATCGCCAGCAGATGGCCGTCGGCCCAGCTCGCGATCAACTGGTCGGCCACCACCATCATGGCGGCCACCAGGGCGGCCAAAAGCAGGGTCGCGAGGCCTTTGCCGCTGTCAAAGTTGCGGCGAAGCTGACCAGCCGCGTCCACAGCCGACTCGAAACGAGCCACGGCGGGGTGTTCGGTGGGATAGCTGATGTTGACGAAACTGCTGCTCATAGTGGTTCTCCTGAAAGAGTGCCACCACCGACATTGGTTTGGGCACAGACGAATATTAGGGTTTTTACTGATGTTACTCAACTTTATCTTTGTGATTCAATTCATTCACAACAGTGATAATTGGATGATTCCAATGGAAAACTCATGGATCAGCTCAACTTCCGCACCCTGGACCTGAACCTGCTGCGCGTGTTTGACGAAGTCATGGCCGAACGCAGCCTGACCCGGGCCGCGCGCAACCTGTCTTTGACGCAACCGGCCGTCAGCAATGCCTTGCGCCGCCTGCGTGAAACCCTGGGCGACGAGCTGGTGCAGCGCAGCGGCCAGGGCATGGCGCCCACACCCCGCGCCCTCGCGATCTGGCCGGCCGTGCGTGAAGCCCTGCAGCAACTGCAGGAGTCGCTGGTGCCCAACGCCTTTGTGCCCGCCAGCGCCAGCAACACCTTTGTGCTGGCCATGGCCGACGCCACGGCGGCGACGCTGATCCCCGGCCTGGCCGACATCCTGGAGCATGAAGCGCCCGGCGTCTCGATACGTGTGGTGCCGCTCACCACCCGCGACCCGCGGCGCCTGCTGGACGAAGAAAGCTGCGACTTGGCGGTCGGATACTTCCCCTCGGTGCTGGCCGACCTGACGGCCCACGCCCAAAGCGGCGAACCCATGCCATTTTTGTTTCACCGGCTGTATGACGGCGAATACGTCTGTGTGATGCGCAAAGACCACCCGCTGGCCAGCGGCCCGCTCACACTCAACCGCTATTGCGCCGCCCGCCACATGCTGGTGAGTTTTTCCGGCCGGCCGTATGGGTTTATCGACGAGTCACTGGCCTCGCTGGGGCGCAAACGCCACGTGGTGCTCACCGTCAACCAGTTTTTCACCGCCGGCCGGGTGGTCGCCAACTCCAACCTGCTCACCGTGCTGCCGCGCAACTTCATCAGCGTCACCGGCATCGCCGATCAACTGGTGCGCCGCTCCCTGCCCTTTGACGTGTCGCCGGTGCATGTCGATGCGCTCTGGCACCGGCGCTCCGAGCAACGCAGCGCCCACATGTGGCTGCGCCAAGCCGTCATGCGGGCCGCCAAACATGCGTTTTCCGGCGTCACCCCGGAATTGATATAAATCATAGCCGCAGCCCCTGCTACGCGGGCGCAAACAGCTATCTTATTGGTAGCAGTTCAAAACCTCAGCGGACCACGCTGAGATAGGCAAATGCGGCGCGGCGCAATTCCTGGGCCTGCTCCGGGTTGCGGCCGGCACGGTCACCGGCGCTTTCCATCAGTTTTTGCGCAAAGTCCTGGGCCGGGGCCAAGGCTTTGGAAAAAGGCAGCAAACGGGCGAGTCGAGCGATCAGCGTGTTCATGACAAAGTCACCTCAAGATGTTGAAAAATGGCGATGACTTGAGATTAAGGGTTTTCCCTAGGTTTGCAAGCCTAGAAGCGTCCGATTCTCATGCATAAAACGCATAGTTGCCGCAGCGGGCGGGCATAGCCGGGCTTCCCGCACAATCAAGGGGTGAATATCCAGCTCCTTTCCGACCTGCACCTTGAGTCCAACCCACACTTCACGGCCCAGCCCCTGCCCGGCGCCGATCTCCTGGTGCTGGCCGGCGACATAGGCTCTTACCAACAGGGCTCGCGGCTCAGCGAACTGGGCGTCAGCGACTTCGGGCTGGCGCGTTTTTCGCCCTTGCCGCTGGCGCAGGGCGGCGCGGGCTGGCCGACGCCGGTGTTTTTCCTGCCCGGCAACCACGAGTACGACGGACTGGACTTCGAGGCCACCCACCTACGCCTGCGCGAAACCTGCAAGCGTCTGGGCATGGTCTGGCTGGAGCGTGAAACCGTGGTTTTTCAGGGCCTGCGTTTTATCGGCTGCACCTTGTGGGCCGACTTTGATGCCTTAAGCGCCGACGCCGCCCGCGCCGGCGACATCACGCTGGGCCAGCAACTCCTGGCGCGGGAAAAAGCCTTTCGCGCGGCGAATTTTTACCTCAACAAAAACCACAGCTTTCAAAACGGCGAACCCATGCTGGCCGAGGCCGTGCGCGAGCAAGGCCTGCAAAGCCAGGCCTGGCTGCGGCAGGCGCTGGCTCAGCCCTTTGACGGCCCCACCGTGGTCATCACCCACTTTGCACCCAGCCTGCTCAGCGCCGACCCGCGTTATGGCCTGACCCCCGGCACGGCAGGATTTTGCAATTCCATCGACGAGTTGTTGCCACTGGCCCAGCTCTGGCTGCATGGTCATTTGCATTGCCCCATCGACTATGTCAAGAGCGGCTGCCGCGTGATGGCCAACCCACTGGGGTATGCGCGCAATGGCGAGCAGGACGGCTACCAGCCCCATCTTCTGATCAAAGTAGGCAACTAGCCCTTAATCCTCAGGCATGGCTAGCTATTAAATTTATAGCAAACAGCAGCCCCCCGATACAGCCCGGAAAACACCGGCGCCGGGTTTTTGAACCTTTGGGCCAGGCCGTGACTCAGTCCTGATGCACGGCTTGTTTCAAATCGGCGTTCCTTTTTTCTTGCCGCCGCTGTATCTTGTGCTTATGCCTTGGTTCTTTGCCAGGGGTGCCCGGAGGATGATCATGAGAAAAACCTGGACTTCCGCCTTGGTTTGGCTGGGCGCCGTTTCAGCCGCCCTGCTGCTGGCTTGGCTCGCCCCCAATGAAACCCGCGTAATGGGCCAGTTGCCCGTGCTCACGGCGCACACCCCGGACCGACAGGCGATCGCCCTGCCGCACGGCTTGCCGGCCGAACGCACCTTGGCCCTGATCACCTTCCACGGCGCCCAGCAGGCGTCTATCGAAGGCTGGATTCATGGCCTGCGGCTGCAGGATGATCCGGCCATCGTCTGGGTTCGTATGCCGGTGCTCAACGACACGGGCAACGCCGACAGGCGCAGCGCCATTGAAACCAAGCTGTCGCGCAAGTACCCGGCTGAGGCCGAACGCGATCGGCTGATGCCAGTCTTCACCGACCGCGACCAGTTTGTCCGCGCCGCCGGCCTGAACGGCACCGACCAGGTCTACGCGGTGGTGATCAACCGCCGGGGCGAGGTGCTGGCCCGGGTTGAAGGCGGGTTTGACCCCGACAAGGCGCAAAACCTGCGCGAAACCCTGCTGGCCCAGAATTTCTAGCGCTTCAGCGCCGATTCACGCGTTCAGGCCATCGCCGGCACGGCCAGCCCCGGCGCCTCGCCCAGGGTGAAATAAAACGTGGCGCCCTGGCCCGGCGCCGACTCGGCCCAGACCCGGCCGCCATGCCGCGTGATGATGCGGTGCACCGTGGCCAGGCCCACGCCGGTACCGGCAAACTCGGTCACCGTGTGCAGGCGCTGGAAGGCGCCAAACAGCTTGTCCGCATAAGTCATGTCAAACCCCGCGCCGTTGTCGCGCACGGCGTACACGGCCTGGCCGTCCGGGCCGCGCGCGCAGCCAAAGGTGATGCGGGCTTGCGGCTGTTTGGCGCTGAACTTCCAGGCGTTGCCCAGCAGGTTGTCCAGCACCTGCTGCAACAGGCGTGGATCGCCCTGGGCCCGCAGGTTGGGCGCGATGGCCAGTTGCACGTTGCGGCCAGGCTCACGCTCGCGGTAACCGCCGAGCACCGCGTTGGCCATGGCGCTCAGGTCGGCGCGGTCCCAGCGCAAGTTGGTGCGCGAGACCCGGGCCAGCGACAGCAGCGCGTCAATCAGCTCACCCATTTGCGCCACCCCGGCGCGTATGCGGTTCAGGTAATGCCGGCAACTGTCGCTGACCACGCCGCCTTCGTTGAAGTCCTTCTCGAGCAAACCACTGAAACCGTCGATGGCGCTGAGCGGTGTGCGCAAGTCGTGAGAGACCGAATACGAAAACGCCTCCAGCTCCTGGTTGGCCATCTGCAACTCCGCCGTGCGTTGCCGCACACGTTCTTCGAGTCCGGCGTTGAGGCGCAGGATTTCTGCCTGGGCCTGCTGGCGCTCCAGGCGCGAGCGGACGTTGCCGATGCCGAAGGCCAGGTTGTCGGCCAGTTCCTGCAGCAGCTTGATTTCGTCGTCGGCGAGTTTTTCCACCGATGCGGAGTACAGCGCCAGCAAACCAAAGGTGCGGCTGCTGTCACGCAAAGGCAACACCACGGCGCTGCGGTAGCCGCGCTGCACAGCCTCCTCCGCCCAGTGGAACTGGTTGTCGCCACGTGTGATGTCTTCGCTGACCGTGGCCTGGCCGCTGCGTATGGCCTGACCGGCCGGCCCACGACCGTTGGGCCGGTCGGCGTCCCAGCTCAGATGGATGCTGGACAGGTAGCCCTCCTCGCGACCGGCATGCGCCATCGGCAGGATGCTGCGCGCCGCATCGTCCTGCGCATAACCGACCCAGGCCATCTGATAACCGCCGCCTTCCACCGCCAGGCGGCACACCTGCTGCAACAGGCCGGCTTCGTCGTCCATGCGGGTCAGGGCTTCGTTACAGCGGTTGAGCATTTTCAGCGCCCGGTTGGTGCGCGCCAGTTCCTGGTCCGCGAGCTGGCGCTCGGTGATGTCGGTGAACACCGCCAGCCCGCCTATCAGCCCGCCCCCCTGGTCGCGCAAGGGCCGCAGGTTCATGCGCAACACCCGATCACCGCCTTTTTTGCTGCGCAGCACGAGGTCCCAGTTGTCTATGCTTTCGCCGCGTATGGCACGGCTCAACGGCCTGTCCTGCGACGTATAAATTGTCTGGCCGTCCGGCGAGATCAGCGTGTGGTGCCCACGCCACTCCTCAAGCGTGGTGCCAGCCTCCACCGTGGGAAAGAGTTTTTTTGCCGCCGCGTTGAAGCGCAGAAAACGACCATCGACGTCGGCCGCAATCACGCCTTCACTCATGCTGTTGATGATCAGCTCCAGCAGCCCGTGCTCCTTGCCGATGCGGGCCAGCGCGCCGTCCAGCTCGGTCTGGCGCAGCTGCAGTGATTCGGCCATGCGGTTGAAGGTTCTGGCGAGGTGGCCCAGTTCCCCCTGGCCCACAGGCCCGACTTCGACCCGGGCCGCCAGGTTGCCGACAGCCAGCTCATTGGCTTCGTGCAGGATGGCCTGTACCGGCGTGACAATCAGGCGCCGGCCCATCCACCAGGCGCAAGCCATGCCGAACAGGGCCGTGCCCAGCAGGACGACCAGCTCCAGCACAAACACGTGCCAGGATTTCTCGGCAATCAACGCGCGCGGCATGCTGACCGCCACAAACAGCGCGCCGCTCGCGGCCCCCGGCACGGGCGCAAAAGCGTAGAGGCGCTGCTGGCCCTCGGCGTCCAGCGCTTCGTCGGTGCCGGTCTGCGGGTCCCGCAAAAACGCGCGGACCGCGGCGTCAGACAACACCGTGCCAACGGCCGCGCCACCCACGGGGTGCGTCGCCAAAACCGTGCCCTTGCGGTCGGTCAGGCTCACGCTGACACCCGCCGGAACCGCAACCTCGGCCAGTGCGGCGCGGAACGCATGCACGTCCACCGCCGTAAAGGCCACGGCGCTCAGGACCCCGGTCGGGCTGTACACCGGCATCACAAACCCCACGCCGGCTTTGCCGCTGCTGCGTTCGGTGTCGTACTCCCCGATCTCGAATTGCCGGCTGAGCAAGGCCCGCTTGAACAAGGGGTGCGCGCTGGCGTCAATACCGACCCGCACCGGCCTGGAGTGGCATAAAACCGTGCCATCCGTCGCCACCACGCCCAGGCCGGCATAGGCCGGCTGCAAGGCCTGCAGGCTGCGCAGGTAGTCGCCACACAAATTGGCCTGCTTGTTTTGAACGGTAGAGGAGTTGGCGATGTCGCCCAGCAACTGCTTGGCGGACTCCACCAGGGGTTGCTCGTGCGCCGCGATCAGCAGGGCATCGGACTGCAGGCGGGCCTGGGCCAGCCGCAGCGCCGCGTCCTGGTTCTCGGCAGAAACCCAGCCAAACAGGCCAAACACCGGCGTGAGCGCCACCCCGACCAGCAAGACCAACCGGGAGCGCAATCCCCATGAACTCAACATGCCATCGCCTTCTTGTGCCTTTCTATTTTTCACAGCCACCGTGCGCCCTGCCCGGCTGGACAAGACGAGTGTGCCGGACGAATGACACTGTCAGCCCCGTGCAACTGAGGCTGTCATCGTAGCCCGTCGAAACAAACTTGGACAAGGTGCGTATTGATGTTTTTTTGCAAAAAACGTCCAAGTGGTCACCGTTTGTCCAAAACGCAAACGCCATCGCGTTGGCCACGGCAAGTGCGCGTCCTTTTATCGCTTGTTGCAGTCATCCCCTGAAGGCCTAACGGCTAATTTTCTTAAAAATTCAGCCCTGGACCGACGCGCGGCAAAAAATCTTCACGGTGCGCGCGGCAAACGCTGCGGCTGCTCGGGGCCCAGGCGCTCCCCCATCCAGCGCAACAAATCCAGCCACATCTGGCGCGTTTCGGCGTCCAGAGGTGTACGTGTCGCGTTGGGCAGCTCGATGGTAACCACCGGCACGCCCTTGTGCACACCGCCGTAATTGCCCAGCGATCCCGGAAAGATGCCGACCTGGTCGAGGTACAGGCGCCCGAGCCTGGACGGCGGCACCGACGGGCCGTCAAAGTCCAGCACCCCATAAGGCACATGAATGCTGACAATCAGGTTCGGTTGGAAGCGCTGCATCTCGCTATGCAAAAACGCCGACTCCGGCTCCGACAGCGGTTGGTGGCCCGGCCAGCGGCGCGGATCCTTGCGCGTGCGTTTTTCCCAATACACCTTGGCATCCCGCGCCCAGTTCGGTGTCGGGAAGTTGCGGTTCAGGTCCACGCCGTTGGCATTGACGCGGCGCGGCGGCGTGGCCAGCAGGCCGTCAGGATTGAGCGCGGGGATAAAACGCCAGTGGATGGCCTGCGACCAGGGCGCCGCCGTCTGCTCGGCCAACGTGATCCAGTGCAGCGCCACCGCGGCCGAGGACAACTCGTCCCCATGGATGGCGCCCAGCACCAGCACACGCAGCTTGGTCTCTTCCGGCTGGATGTCGCGCGCCCATAAAGTCCGCCCCTGAACCGACCGCGCCGTCGTGGCCTGGAGCTGGGCGGCCTCGCACAGGCTGCGCTTGACGTTCGGCAATCTACGAACAAAATCATCACAAGGCGCCGCCGCATGAACACCAGCCGCTATAAAAAGTGAAGCAGCCAGGGCGGCGGCGGGCCAACGGATTTGCATTCAGCAAGTTTACGCGGCGGCCTGTGGCGAGCGGGGCCGGGCAACCTCATGGCGCTTCAGGTAAATTAGCCGGATGTTGCCCCCCGCTCCCCCACGTCAAGCCAGCCGACCAAGTTTTTCACCGCGCGAGTTCCGCGCCGCCCTGGGCATGTTTGCCACCGGGGTCACGATCGTCACCGCGCGCACCGCCAGCGGCGAACTGGTCGGGCTGACGGCCAACTCCTTCAATTCGGTCTCGCTGGCGCCGCCGCTGGTGCTCTGGAGCCTGGCGCAGGCGGCCGGCTCCATGCCCACCCTGAGCACCGGCTCCCATTACGCCATCAACATCCTCGCAGCCGACCAAAAAGAGCTGGCCGAGCGTTTTGCCGCCAAGCGCGAAGGCCGCTGGACCGATGTGGCCTGGACCGAAGGGGTGGGCGGTGCACCGCTGCTGACCGGCGCCGCCGCCACCTTTGAATGTTTCAACCGCAGCCGTTATGAAGAAGGTGACCATGTGATTTTTGTCGGCGAGGTGGAGCGCTGCAGCCACCGCGCCGGGGCGGCGCCGCTGCTGTTTCACGGTGGCCGGTTTTACACCGAACATCCCTTGTGAACCCATGGCGCGGACCTGGTCGCCCTTGTCCTGCCTGCCTGGCGTGCTGATGGCGCTGCTGGCCGCCAACGTTCATGCACAAGCCGCGCCCGAAAAAAAAGAACTGGTTCGACGACCCGTTTTTCCAGGTGAGTAGCGGCCTGCCGGCCTGTCCGGTGCCGCTGGGGCCGCTGCTGACCGAGGACGAACAACGCCAGCAAGCCCACGGCCGCATCGAACGCGGCACCCGTTGCTTCAGGGCCGGCCAGTGCCAGGATTTCAACGCCTACCGCTACGACAAAACGCTGGCCGCACCGGTGCAGGCCGCGCTCCAGGCGGTGCCGGGGATGGCCGCCAGCAGCGTCTGGGTCACCATCCAGCGGCGCTGGGTGTTTCTTGAAGGTTGCGTATCGCAGTCCGCCCTGATCCCGCGCCTGGTGCAGGCGGCCCAAGCCGTGCCGGACGTCGAAGCCGTGGTGCCCCTGCTGATGACAGGCACCCGGGCCAAGCCGCGTTACGCGGTCCAAGCGCCCTGAATTTCAACCTTTCCTCCATATGACCCCACGCAAAACCCACCTCGACACCTTGTCCATGTCCCTGCTGCTGGCCTGCTGCCTGTTCTGGGGTTTCCAGCAGGTGTTGGTCAAGGCCACGCTGGTGGAGATGGCGCCAGCTTTCCAGGCCTCGCTGCGTTTTGCCGGTGCCACCTTGCTGCTGCTGCTCTGGTGCGCCTGGCGCGGGGTCAAGCTGTTTTCGGCCGACGGCTCGCTGCGTGCGGGCCTGCTGGCTGGCGGCCTGTTTGCGGCCGAATTTGCCTGCCTGTATGTGGGGCTGCAATACACCAGTGCTTCGCGGCTCACGGTGTTTCTCTACACCTCGCCGTTCTGGGTGGCTATCTTGCTGCCCTTTTGGGTGAAGTCCGAAACCCTGAGGCCGGTGCAATGGGTGGGCCTGGCCTGTGCGTTTGCGGCCGTGGCGTTTGCCTTGCGCGAAGGGTTCAGCGCCGGCGTCGCCTCGACTTGGGTCGGCGACACCATGGCGCTGGTCGCCGGCATGTTGTGGGGGCTGACCACGGTGGTGATACGCGCCTCGTCGCTGGCCAAGGTGTCGGCGGAAAAGCTGCTGTTCTACCAGGTGGCGGTCAGCACGCTGGCCTTGCCGGTCTTGTCACTGGCGCTGGGCGAAGCCCGGGTCTGGTCCTTCAGCCCGTTTGCCATCTCCTCGCTGGTGCTGCAAACCGTGGTTGGTGCTTTTGCCAGCTACCTGGCCTGGATGTGGATGTTGGGCCGTTACCCGGCCACCAAAATTTCGGTGTTTGTGTTTTTGACGCCGCTGTTTGCCCTGCTGTTCGGCGCCTGGTGGCTGAAAGAAGCGGCGACACCCAGCCTGTTGGCGGCACTGGTGCTGGTGGCGTTAGGCATTGTGCTGGTCAACCGCAAGCCGCGTGTCGCCGCCTGAGCGCTGGCCGGCTCACTGCAGCTGGTGGCTCAGCACCAGATCGGCAAACACCTTGCCGCCTTGCGAAATATGCTCGCGCATGGCCTCGGCCGCAGCCTCGGCGTCACCCGCCAGGATGGCGCTCACGACGGCCTCATGTTCGGCCTGTGAGCGGGCCAGCCGCCCGGCTTTCTCGAACAACTGCCCCCGGAAGGCGGACATGCGCAGCCGCACCGTGCGTGTCTGCTCCACGATAAACGGGTTGCTGCTGGCCGTGTAAATCACCTCGTGCAGCGCGGCGTTGGCGCGTTCATAAGCCGCCGCATCCTGGGCCGCGGCCTGCTCGGCCGTGCCCTGCAGGGCCAATCGCAAGGCCTCGGCCAGTGCCGGGTTGAGCCGCAGGGCGGCCAGCCGGGCCAACACGCCCTCCAGCTCCCCCAGCGCTTCCATCATGGCCACCAACTCACTGGCACTGGGCCGGTGCACATAAATCCCGGTGCGCGGAATGATGTCGACCAGGCCCTTGGCGCCCAACAGCAACAAGGCCTCGCGCACCGGGGTGCGTGAGGTTTCAAAACTTTGCGCCAGGGCTTTTTCGTCAATCGCCATGCCGGGCGCCAGCTTTCCCGTCTGGATGTCTTGCTCCAGTTGCAGGCGAATGCGGTCTTGCAAACGGTCGGGGTCTAGGGTTTTTACGGGTTGCCGGCTCATAGGGATATCCATTAAATTTTCAGATATATCTAATAGTCAATCTAATACACATGTTACCCCTGCTTCACATCGCTGGCCCCATCGCCAGCATCACGCTGAACCGCCCCAAAGTCGCCAACAAACTCACGCCGGACGACCTGCCTGTCCTGATTCGTCACTTTGAAGCGGTCAACCAGGCGCCCGAGGTGCGGGTGCTGGTCCTGCAATCGCAGGGAAAACATTTTTGCAGCGGCTATGATATATCAGAGGTCGGCCAAAGCCAAAACAAGGGCAGCGCCTTTGGCGACATGGTGGATGCGCTGGAGGCCTGCCGGGCCGTCACCATCGCCGCCATCCACGGCGGCATTTATGGCGGTGCCACCGACATGGCCCTGGCCTGCGACTTCCGGGTCGGCGGTCAAACCGCGGAGATGTTCATGCCGGCCGCCCGCCTGGGCCTGCATTTTTACGAAAGCGGGCTGACACGTTACGTGACCCGCCTGGGCCTGGACACCGCCAAACGCCTGTTCCTGACCGCCGAAAAACTCAACGCCGCGGCCATGCGCGACTGCGGCTTCCTCACCCAGCTGGTGGACGGCCCCTCGCCCGAAGCGGCAGTGCAAGACCTCAGCCAGACCCTGGCCGCCATGGCGCCTATCGCTCTGCTGGGCATGAAGAAACATCTGAACCTGATTGCCCGGGGCCAAACGGACCCGGACGCGATCGCCCGCGAGGTGCAACGCAGCATCGCCTCGGACGACCTGCGCGAAGGTGGCCTGGCCTGGCGCGAAAAACGGGCACCGCTGTTCCACGGCCGATAAAGCCGGCCGCCGACCCGCATCCACAGCCTTGGGCGCGGGCTCTCAAAAAAACCTAGGAGACAAAACATGAAAAAAATTCGATCCACGCTGGGCCTGGCCCTGCTCGCCCTGTGCACCGGGGCCCTGGCGCAGGGCTACCCGGCCAAACCCATCACCCTGGTCGTGGGTTTTCCACCCGGCGGCGGCGCCGACACCGTGGCCCGCCTGGTAAGCGACAAGATGGGCCGCATCCTGGGCCAGCCCATCATCATCGACAACCGCGCCGGCGCGGGCACCACCATAGGCTCCGACCTGGTGGCCAAAGCGCCCGCCGACGGCTACACGCTGCTCTTGGGCAGTGCCAACCTGTATGGCTCGGACCAGTTGCTGTACAAAAGTGTCAAATACGATGGCGCCCGCAGTTTCACGCCGATTTCGCGCTGGTCGTCCGCGCCCCTGCTGCTGGCCGTCAACAAGGATTTCGACGCCCAGTCGGTCAACGATGTGATCCGGCTGGCACGCCAGAACCCGGGGAAACTCACCTATGCCTCGTCCGGCAGCGGCGTGATCACACACATGGCCGGCCTGTCCTTCACACAAGCCACCGGCATCGACATGTTGCATGTCCCCTTCAAGGGCGGCGCGCCCGCCATCCAGGCGGTGGCCGCCGGCGACGTGCAAATGACCTTCGGCACACCGCCTTCCATCCTTCCGCTGGTGCAAGCCGGCAAGCTGCGTATTCTGGCGGCCACCACGGCGCAACGCTCGGCGCTGTTTCCCAACTCGCCAGGCATGGCGGACGCCGGTGTGAAGGGTTACGACTTCACCTTCTGGTTCGGGCTGTTCGGCCCGGCCGGCTTGCCCGCAGACGTCAGCAAGAAGCTGTTTGATGCCAGCGTCGAAGCGCTGAAGGACCCCGAGGTCAAGGCCAGGCTGGAAAAGTCCGGCAATGAAGCGGCGCCATCGGCCTCGATCGAGGCCTTCCGCGAGTGGGCTCTGGCCGAGGGGCGTATCTCCAAGGGACTGACGCAGCAATCCGGAGCCTCCCTGCAATGACCCATCACTCCGCCGTGCCCACCGACGCCCCGCTGAGCGGCATCACCATCGTGGACCTGACACGGGTGCTTGCCGGTCCTTTCTGCACCCAGATGCTGGCCGACCTCGGTGCCCGCGTCATCAAGGTCGAGCAACCCGGCCAGGGTGACGACGCGCGCCAGATCGGGCCCTTTGTGGATGGGCAATCGGCTTATTTCATGTCAGTGAACCGCAACAAGGAATCGATTGCGCTGGACCTGAAAGCGCCGGCCGACCGCCAGGTTTTTGAAGCGCTGCTGGAAGGCGCCGATGTGCTGGTGGAGAACTTTCGCCCCGGCACCATGGAGAAACTCGGCTACGACTGGGAGATGTTGCACCGTCGCTACCCGCGCCTGGTGTTCACCTCGGTCTCGGGTTTTGGCCAGACCGGCCCCTACCGCACCTTACCGGCCTACGACATGGTGGTGCAGGCCATGAGCGGCATCATGAGTGTCACGGGCGCACCCGACGGCGTACCGGCGCGTGTGGGCGTGTCCATCGGCGACATGGGCGCTGGCCTGTATGCCGTCATCGGCACGCAGTCCGCCCTGCTGAAACGCGAACGTTCCGGCCTGGGCGAACGCGTCGACGTGGCCATGCTGGACTGCCAGGTGGCGCTGCTGGAGAACCCCATTGCACGTTACAGCGCCAGCGGCCAGGTGCCGGGGCCCATCGGTTCACGCCATCCGTCCATGACGCCCTTCGATGTGTTCAAGGCCGCCGATGGCTGGTTTGTCATCGCCGCCGGCAGCGACGCGGTGTTCCAGCGCCTGTGCCCCTTGCTGGAGCTGCCGGCCTTGCTGGAGGACCCGCGTTTTGCCAGCAATGCCGCACGTTGCGAACACCATCAGGCGCTGAAGACACTGCTGGAGGCCCGCCTGGCCAGCGCGTCACGCGCGCACTGGTGCGACCTGCTGACCCGCAACGGCATCCCCACCGGGGAATACAACACCGTGCCGGAGATCATGGCCCACCCGCAAGTCAAGGCGCGCGGCATGTTGACCTCGGTGTCCACCGCTGACGGAACAATACTCACGGTGGCGGGCAACCCGGTGCGTGTCGGCAGCCATGGCGCCACGGTGCGCAGCCAGCCGCCGCTGCTGGACCAGGACCGGGCCGCCATCCTGGCGGAGCTGGGCAACCGTTAAAGCAGCCCGTCCTGGCTCAGGGCCGGGCCACCATGTGCAGAATCAGATCGACACGGTTGCCCTTGCCTTGTGTGAGCACCGGGTAAAGCTTGTCGTTGATAAACAGCAGTTTGCCGCCCAGCTCGATACGTGCGGCCACGGCATAACGCGCGCGCGGGTCGATTTTTGCGGGGTCCACGATCAACTCGAAAGGCAGCGGTACCTGGCTGCGTGTCGTGAAACGTTGCTCGGCCAGGATGTCGGCCTTGGCGTCCATGCGCGAAACATCACGCAGTTGCACAATCACCTCGCTATCGGGCGGCAGCGCGATACGCTGCAGATAAGAAATCGTGCCGCTCACGCGCAAGCCGGTGGATGCGGCGGGCGTGGCCGGCGTTGTGGCCGGCGGCGAAGAGGCCGGGCCCGTGGCACAAGCCGTCAGTAAACCGAACACACCCAGCGCGGCCATGGTCATCAGTCGTCGTTTCATAGCGCTCTCTTGTTCAGGTAGTTTTCCGAAAACTGAACATACCATGCCAGGCAGGCCGGATTGGCCATGGCATCGCGGTTGACGACCTTCTCCAGCGGCTGGCCCAACAACAACTTCTTGATCGGTAACTCCTGCTTTTTACCCGACAGGGTGCGCGGGATGTCGGCCACCTGGAAAATCGCATTGGGCACAAACCGCGGCGACAAGGCGGTCTTGATGGCGTTGTTCAGTTTGACCGTCATGGCATCGTCCAGCGTCACGCCATCGCGCAAGACCACAAACAGCGGCATGTAACTGTCCTTGCCCAGATACTCCAGATCAACGACCAGCGAGTCGATCACCTCGGGCAAGGCCTCGACCGCGCTGTACAACTCGCTGGTGCCCATGCGCAGGCCGTGGCGGTTGATGGTGGCGTCGGAACGGCCGTAAATAATGCAGCCGCCGGCCGGTGTGATCTTCAACCAGTCGCCGTGGCGCCAGACATTCGGGTACATGTCGAAATAACTGGAGAGGTAACGCGCATTGCCGGTGTCGCCCCAGAAATACAGCGGCATGGATGGAATCGGCTGGCTGCAGACCAGTTCACCCACTTCGCCGATGACGGGCTGGCCGGCTTCGTTCCAGGCCTCGACGGCGCAGCCGAGCAAGCGGCATTGCATCTCGCCGGGGACTTGTGGCAGCTCGCGGTTGCCGCCTATAAACGCACCTGCGAAATCTGTACCTCCCGAAATATTGCACCACCAGATGTCCGGTGTGCCGACCTTTTCAAACTGCGCCGTGCCCCAACGCTGCGACTCTTCCGACAAAGGTGAACCGGTGGTGCCCAGCGCACGCACTTGCGTCAGGTCGCCACAACTCGATAGATCAATACCGGCCTTCATGCAGTTGGCAAAAAAGGCCGCGCCGGCACCGAAAAATGTCGCACCGACCTGGGCGCCAAAACGCCACAAGGTGGTCCAGTCCGGCTGCTCCTTGCTGCCGCCCGGGTTGCCATCGTAAATACAGCAAGTCGTGCCGTTGAGCAGGCCGCTCATCTGCGCGTTCCACATGACCCAGCCGGTGGAGCTGTACCAGTGAAAACGTTCGCCCCAGGAGTTGGCCGCGTAGCTGCAGCCGATGTCGTTGTGCAGCGTTTTCAGCGCCAGCGCCACGATGACGGTGCCGCCGTGGCCATGAACAATCGGTTTGGGCAGGCCGGTGGTGCCACTCGAATAAACAATCCACAAGGGATGGTCAAACGGCAGCCACATCGGCTCAAAGGCCTGCGTTTGTGCATCATTTCGTGCCGTAGCCCTTTCAAACAGGGCGCAACCAGCTATTGAATTGCTAGCATTTAAGTTGTTGTGAAGAATCACATGTTGCACGCTGGGCAAGGCCGCGCGCAACTCGGCCAGCACGGCAGTCCGGTCCACATCGCGCCCGCCATAACTCACGCCGTCGCAGGCAATCAGCACC
The DNA here is from genome assembly GCF_044452385.1 of Polaromonas sp. UC242_47. Classification (NCBI taxonomy): domain Bacteria; kingdom Pseudomonadati; phylum Pseudomonadota; class Betaproteobacteria; order Burkholderiales; family Comamonadaceae; genus Polaromonas; species Polaromonas sp. UC242_47. The sequence goes on along the minus strand of NZ_JBIOAO010000003.1, from coordinate 150,252 downwards.
TTGGGTTCAATCTGCTTGAAGCGGTCCAGCACGGCGTTCGTGCCCATGTCGGGCGCACAAATACTCCAGACGCCGCCTATGCTGACCACCGCCAGAAACGCCACCATGGCCTCGGGAATATTCGGCAGATAGGCGGCGACACGGTCACCCGGCAACACGCCTTGCGCCTGCAGGTGCAGCGCCAGCGACGCGACCTGGCGGCGCAGTTCCGGCCAGCTCAGCTCGCGCGCCGGCTCGCCGCCGGCCAGGCTTTTTTCGTTGTGACTGATCAGGGCCGGAAAACCGGCGGCATGGGCTGGGTCCACATGCCGGAACACCTGCTGCGCGTAGTTGAACTGCGCGCCGGGAAACCAGCGTGCGCCCGGCATGCGCCTGTCGGCCAGCACGGCGCTGTGTGGCGTCGGTGACTGCAGCTCAAAGTAGTCCCAGACACTTTGCCAGAAGGCGTCCAGATCGGTGACCGACCAGCGCCACAAGGCATCGTAGGAATCGAATTCCAGACTACGGGAGTCTCGCAACCAGTTGCGGTAAAGCGCGATTTGGGGGATGTAGGGAACTGTCATGCAGGAAAGATAACAGCTCACAGTCCACGGCGCCGTCACACTGGCGTCGCGGTAGCACGGCACAAACCGCTCCGCCGGGTGGACGGGTGTTCAAGCAACCCGGTTCGCCAGGGTTTCGTTGGCCGCCCACCGCGCCAGGTTGTCAGCAAATACCTGCGCGACACGCCGAAAGTGCCCGTCGGAGTGGCCGGCCGCATGCGGCGTAACAATGACATGGGGCAGATCCCACAGCGGTGAATCCGCGCTGAGGGGCTCATGGGCAAAGACATCCAGGAAGGCCCCCGCCAGCCGCCCGTTGCGCAAGGCCTCGATCAGGTCCGGCTCGTTCACCACCTCACCGCGGGCGACATTGACGAGATGCGCGCCTGATGGCAGCAAATCCAGTGCGCCGCGGCCTATCAGTTCGCGGGTGATCAGAGTCAACGGACAGGCCAGGATCAGCCAGTCCGCCAGCGGCAGGACTTCGTTCAGCGCATCGAAGCCCACAACCCTGTGAACACCCTGCACAGGGCGCGCGCTGTTGCGTACGACGATGGTGCGCAGCCCCAGGACGTCCAACAGCCGCCCCACATACTGGCCGATCGGGCCCCAGCCCACCACGACGGCGGTCTGCCCGTCGAGGTCGCGCGGCAGCTCGGTGCCAATCAGCGGCGCCCAGGTGTGGCTGCGCTGGGCAGCCATCAGCTGCGGAAAGCGCCGCGCCAACGCAAGCAGGCCCGCAATCGCCGTCTGCGCCACGACCTGCGCGTTGGTTCCCGAGGAGGTGGTGACAGCCACGCCGCGTTCCCGCAGTTCGGCGAACACGGGCCGGTCCGCTCCCGCGGAATGGATGTGCACCCACTGCAGGCTGGGCGCGCTGCGCAAGGCGTCATAACAGGCTTGCAGCGAAGGGCTCAGCACATGTTTGGTGGAGCGCCCGGTCACATCGCGTGAGATGAAGGCGATGTCCACGTCCCCGGACGGCTGCGTGCCCATCGCATCTATCGAGACCAGACGAAATGGCCGCGGACCGAGGGCCTTGGCAATGCGCTCCTCCAGGCACGCGCGCGCCTGGTCAGACAAAAGGATTCTCAAAGGCGTCGGCATGGCTTTCCTGGTCTACGGTCGCACCCGACTCGCGCACGACGACCCGCCAGCAGGTCGTTCAAGACGTTCGGGCGTGGGCGAGTTTGCATGGTTGTCTCCTTTGTCACGAATAACGAACCGGCAGGCGCACGGGTTCAGGTCCGGTAACTCGGGTCCAGGCGATCGAGCTTGCGCAGCAGCGCCGGCCACTCCATCAAGCCATAGGGACGGCGCGTGCCCGGCTGGTAGTTGCTCCAGGTCTCTTCAAGCACCGGCTGAGGCACCGATCTCAGAGGCACATTGCAAGCCATGGCCGCGAGCTGGGCGCGGCAGGCCAACTCCAGGCGGTGCATCCAGTTAAAGGCTTCGCCGTTGCTGCGGCCGACGGTCAGCACGCCGTGGTTGCGCAGGATCAGCGCTTCGCCGTCGCCGAGATCGCGCACCAGCGAGACCTGTTCGTCCAGGTTGAGCACCACGCCCTGGTAGTCGTGGTAGCCGATCTTGAGGAAACGCATGCCGGTCTGCGTGATGGGCAGCAAGCCGCCCTCGAGCGCCGACACCGCCATCGAGGCCCAGCTGTGGGTGTGGATCACACAACCGACCTCGGGCCGCGCCGCGTGCACCGCGCTGTGGATCACGTAGCCGGCCTTGTTGATGCCATAGTCCAGCGCGCCGAAGTTTGGCCTGGACAGGATCTTGCAGTCGTGGTCCACCTTGATCAGGCTGGACGCCGTGATCTCCTCGTACATCAGGCCGTAGGCGTTGATGAGAAAGGCGCCGTCCTCGCCGGGCACGCGCGAGGAGATGTGGTTGGCCATCATGTCCGACATGCCGTAGAGGGAGATCAACCGGTAGCACGCGGCCAGGTCGATCCGCGCCTGCCACTCGGCTTCGGAGCAATGCGCTTTCATCGAGGGAATCTGCAGTACGCCGGTGGGATTCACGGTTGTTGCTTTGGGATCGATGCTTTTCGGGTGGCAAGAGGATCTGCGCCCTACCGCAGGTCCTCGCAGCCGCGGCTCTTGAGCAGCGCGTCGACCCAGCTGCGGTCGACCGTGCCTGCGAGGATTTGCGCCATGGTCGTGTCCTCTTTGGCGCGATGCCTGGCGGCCAGCTCCAGCAGCAGTTCGGCCTCAGCCAGCGGCACGGCGACCACGCCGTCCTCGTCGCCGACCACGATGTCACCGGGCTGCACCAGCATGCCGTCGATCGCGATCGACACGTTGATCTCGCCAGGCCCGTCTTTATAGGGGCCGCGGTGGGTCGCGCCGGCGGCATAGACCGGGTAACTGTCCGCGCCTATCGTTGCCAGGTCGCGGATCGCGCCGTTGATGACCAACCCGGCCACGCCCCGCTTTTGCGCATGGCGCATCATCAGTTCACCGATGATGGCCTGGGTGAGGTCGCCGCCCGCATCGACCACGATCACGTCGCGCGGCTGGGCCATGTCAATGGCCTTGTGCACCATCAGGTTGTCGCCCGGGCGCACCTTGACCGTTAGCGCGTTGCCGACGAGGTGGCCGCCCTTGTGCATGGGCCGCAGCCGCGGGCCACCCGCCACGAGGCGGCTCATGTTGTCGCTCAGGTGGGCCGCGATCACGCCGGCAAAGCGGTCCAGCAGCGCATCGGGTGCGCGCTGTGCAGCAGGAAGAATTCGAAATCCGATGCTCATGGTTTTTCCTTTTTTGAATGGTGGGTCAACGCAAGGCCTCGCAGGCCAGGCGCAGGCGGCGGCAGCCTTCCTCAAGCTGTGCGACGGAGGTCGCGAACGAGATACGGAAGAAAGGCGAGACGCCATAGGCGTCGCCTTGCAGCACGGCGAGGTTCTGCGCTTCCAGCAAATAAAGCACGAAGTCCTCGTCGCTGCGCAGCACTTTGCCCTCGGGCGTGGTCTTTCCGATCACGCCCGCGCACGAAGGGAACGCATAGAAAGCGCCCTCCGGAGAATGGCAGACAATGCCCGGCATGCGATTGAGCTCCGCGACCACCAGGTCGCGGCGACTCTGGAAAATGCGGGTCCGCTCGGCGATGAACTCCTGCGGACCGGAGAGCGCCTCCAGTGCCGCGGCCTGGCTGATGGACGAAGCATTGGAGGTGCTCTGCGACTGCAGCTTGACCATGGCCTTAATCAGCGCCGCCGGCGCGCCGCCGTAGCCGATGCGCCAGCCGGTCATGGCGTAGGCCTTGGACACGCCGTTGATCGTCAGTGTGCGTTCCTTGAGCGCCGGCTCGACCTCGGCAATGGTCGCGAAGCGCCGGCCGTCGTAGAGGATGTGCTCATAGATGTCGTCCGTCATGATCCAGACATGCGGATGGCGAAGCAGCACCTCGGCCAGCGCTTTCAGCTCTTCGTGCGAGTAGGCCGCGCCGCTGGGGTTGTTGGGGGCGTTCAGCACCAGCCAGCGGGTGCGGGGCGTGATCGCGCGCTCCAGGTCCGCCGGCCGCATCTTGAAGCCATTGTCCGGCGGACAGGCCACAAACACCGGCTTGCCGTCAGCCAGCAGCACGATGTCGGGATAGGACACCCAGTAGGGAGTCGGCACGATCACCTCGTCCCCGGTCTCCACCGTGCACATCAGCGCATTGAAGATGATCTGCTTGCCGCCCGTGCCGACAATGAGTTCGCTGGCCGCATAGTCCAGGCCGTTGTCGCGGCGGAACTTGGCCTGGATCGCGGCCTTGAGCTCGGGCGTGCCGCCGACGTCGGTGTACTTGGTCTTGGATGCCGTCATCGCTTGCATAACCGCCACGCAGACGTTGGGCGGCGTGTCGAAGTCCGGCTCGCCTGAGGTCAGGCCGATGATGTCGCGGCCCGTGGCGCGCAGTTCGCGTGCACGCTGGCCCGCCATGGAACTCGGGGAGGGTTTGATCCGGTTGAGACGGTCGGCAATAAAACGCATGGAAAAGTCTTTCTTGAAAGGGTTCAGGCCAGCTTGCGGTGCTTGCGCAAATAGGGAACAAGGCCGCCGGCCTCCAGCATGGCCCGCATGAAGTCGGAAACAGGCTCGCAGGCGATGCTGCTTGCAGGCTCGGCGCCGACGCTTACATCGGGCCGGGCACCGTCCAGGCGCAAGGCCAGGGGTGCGCCTTCGGCGATGCCGCTTGTGTCGGCCACCACCAGCAGCAATCCGTTGTTGATCGCGTTGCGCCAGTAGGTCCGCGAGAAGCTCTTTGCCACCACCGCACGAATGCCGGCGCCAAGCACAACGGTCACCGCAACCTCCATGGCCGAGCCGCAGCCAAAGTTGCTGCCGGCGACCAGGATGTCGCCCTCGGACACACTGGCGGCAAACCCGGGGTCCAGGTCTTCCAGCAGGAAGCCTCTCAGCACGGAGGGATCCAGGCTTTCCTTCTTGCGGCGCGAGGAAATGATGTAGTCGGTATTGATGTCGTTGCCCAGCACCCTGGCACGCCCCCGGATGGCACGGTCGCTCATGCTGCCGCACCACCCAGGCTGCCGCGCACCGCGGCGCCTGCGCAGGCTTTCGGCGAGGCCAGGTAAATATGTGCCTGGCTGTTGCCCATGCGACCCTTGAAGTTGCGGTTGGCAGTCGAGACGACGCGCGCGCCATCTTCCGGAATGCTGCCGCAGGTTCCGCAGCAGGCGCCGCAGCCGGGCGCTTGAACCTCGGCGCCCAGCGCTTCGAAGGCCGACAACATGCCGCTGCTTTGCAGTTCGGCACGCACTTCTTCGGAGGCCGGGGTCACGATCAGGCGCACACCGGCTGCCACTCCCCCCCCTTCGCGCAACACCTCCAGGGCTTCGCGGTAGTCCTTGGTGCGGCCTCCGGTGCAGGTACCGAGGTAGACCATGTCGATTGCCGTGGCAGGCACCTCCAGCAGGTCCACCACCTGGTCGACGCGGTGCGGCAAGGCCACCTGCGGCACCACCTCAGCCAGGTCGAGCACCAGGGTCTTCGCATACTGGGCATCCGCATCGGCGTGGACCGGGGTGTACGGCCGCCCGGCGCGGCCTTCGAGGTAAGCCTGGGTTGTCGCGTCAAACGGAAACAGGCCGGCCTTGGCGCCCATTTCCACAGACATGTTGGCCAGCACGATGCGGTCGTCCATGTCGAGCGTGGCCACACCCGGGCCGTCGAATTCCAGCGCCAGGTAGCTGGCGCCGTCCGCGCCCAGCCTGCGCGCAAGCGTCAGGGCCACATCCTTGGCCGATGCCTGGCCGCGCAGGGCGCCGAGCAAGGTGATCTTCAGGGATGCCGGCACCTTCAGCCAGAGCTGGTTGCATTGCAGTATTCCGGCCAGATCGGACGAGCCGATGCCCGTTCCAAACGCGTTCAGGGCACCGTAGGACACGGCGTGCGAGTCTGCGCCGGCAATCAGCAAACCCGGCAGCACCCGGCCGCATTCCAGCATGCGCTGGTGGCCAATGCCCTCTCCGACCTCGAACACCCGGATGGCATGGGCATGGGCATAGCGGCGGGCTCGCTCCTGCAACTGCAAGGCACGCGCACCGGAAGACGGCCCGTAATGGTCGAGGGCAAAGGCCAGCCGATCCGGGCGGGCCGGGGCAGGCAGGCCGCCGTCGTCCTGCATGTCCTGAAAGTAGTCCAGCGCCATCGGAATCGACCCGTCAGTGCCCATGGCGCCATCGACCTCGCACACCGCGACCGCCCCGGCGTGCAGGTCGCGGCCTGCGGCACGCGAAAGCAGCTTTTCGGCCATTGTCTTGCCGCGTATGTTCATGGCAGGGATGCTTTGTTCTGCATGGCTCGGCATGGGCTGAAAAATCAGTTGACGGTGATGTTGGCGCTCTTGACCAGCTTGCCCCATTTGTCGCTTTCGGTGCGAATGTGGCGGGCAAAGGCTTCGGGCGGGCCGCCCACGGGGTCGACGCCCAACGCGGCCAGCCTGCGCTTGATCTCATCGCTTTTCAGAATGCGGTCAATGGCCTGGTTGAGCTTGGCAATCACCGGCTTGGGTGTTGCCGTCGGCGCGACGATGCCGCTCCAGGACAGGGATTCGTAGCCTTTGATCCCGGCTTCGTCCACGGTGGGTACCTCTGGCAGATTGGACAGGCGCTTGCTGCTGGTCACGGCCAGGGCGCGTAACTTGCCTTGCTGGATAAAGCCGATGGACGACGGCGCGTTGTCGAACAACATGGTCACCTGGCCCGCGACCACGTCGGTCAAGGCCTGGGCACTGCCGCGGTACGGCACGTGCAGGATGTCGATCCCGGCCATCGCCTTGAACAGTTCGCCCGACAGGTGGGTGGAACTGCCCGCGCCCGACGAAGCGAAACTCAGGGAACCGGGCTTGCCCTTGGCCAGCGCGACGAGTTCGGCGACCGAACGCACCGGCACCTCGGTTGGCACGACCAGGATGTTGGTGATCAGCGAGGTATAGCTGACCGGGGCGAAGTCCCTGAGCGCGTCGTAGCTCATGTTCTTGTACAGATAGCCGTTGATCGAGAGAACACCGGTGGTTCCCATGAGCAGGGTGTAGCCGTCGGCCGGCGCTTTCGCAACCGCGTCGGCACCAATATTTCCGCCGGCGCCCCCCCGGTTGTCGATGACAAAGGGCTGCTTGAATTCGGCGGTCAGTTTGTCCGCCAGCAGGCGTGCCACCACGTCGGTCGAACCGCCCGCGGCAAACGGCACGACGATGCGTACCGGCTTGTTCGGGTAGCCATCGTCCTGGGCATGCGTGGTGGTCGCAGCGGATAACAGTGTCAGGCAGGCGAGAAGTGTGGCGCTTGCGCGCGTCAAGACCTTCATGGGGGTTGCTCCTTTTTATCGAAAAACGGTGTCTCCAAGCGCTTGGCAGCGCGTCACTTGCCTGTGACAAAAAAAATTTTAGGCGGGCCCTTTGATCGTGACAAACAAATTAAAGTACTTGATTATTCTGATTTGACGAAAAATACAAGCATGCGACACCATGTTTCGCTTAAGCACCTGCGCTGCTTTCTCGCCGTGGCGGAGACCGGTTCGTTCACCATCGCCGCTTCGCGCCTGTTCCTCACGCAGTCCGCATTGACGGCAACCATCCAGCAGTTCGAAGAGGCCATCGGGCTGCGAATGTTCGACCGCACAACACGCCGCGTGGCCATGACGGAGGCCGCCGAACGCTTCAGGCCGGAAGCAGAAAAAGTGGTGAACACCTTCGACAGCGCCATCGGCGACCTGATGGCACTCGCTCAGGGCGAGCGAGGCCACATCCGCATCGGCGCGGCGGCATCCGTGATCTATCAGTTCCTGGTGCACGCCATCCCGAAGTTTCGTGACAGTTATCCCAATATCACCATTTCCCTGCGCGACCCTGCGGCGCAGCAGGTGGAGCGGCTGGTGGTCGAAGGCGAGGTGGACTTCGCCATCGACAGCAAGCACCAGGGCTACGACGGCCTGGATTACACGCCCCTCGTGGCCGACCGCTACGGCCTGGTGTGTCACCGGGCTTCGCCGTTGGCCCGGAATGATCGCCCATTGCGTTGGGCCGACCTGCTGCCGGATCAATACGTGGCGTTTAGCGCCGATACAGGCATCGGCCAGTTCCTGCGCAGTCACGCTGCACACTGGCCGGTTCTGGGAGGCATGCACGATGAGGTCGCGAGCACTACGTCGTTGTTCGCCGTCCTCAGCTTGGGCAATCGCTATTCGATTCTGCCTGCCCTGGCGCTGAAGGGCCGGGAGTTCCCGGAACTCGTATTCCGCGAGTTGCACGACCCACCCCTGTCTCGCGAAATTTGCCTGATCACGCGTCGGCTACGCTCGCTCTCACCCAGCGCACAACGCCTGCTGGATATTCTTTTGGCAGATATCCGGATGCAGGTGTTACCACCAGGCGTTTCGCTGATGGCCCAGTCGCCGCCGGCGACCTAAAAAAGAAAAGGATTGGGCAGCATGTTTGAAATTTCGCACGATCATGCTGATATTCGCGCCATGGACGCTAAAACCCAAAAAAGCGAATTTCCCCGTGCCGGACTGGAGGCGATCACCCCGCACACAGTTGCCGACCGGCTGGGTTTGTCCAAGCGCTGTGTTTTTCGCGCATAGGTTCGCGCGAGGGCATTTGGATGCCACAGTTTGAGCCCACCGCGGTCAGCCAGCGCATTCACCCGCCGACGCTGGTGGTGGTGTAGACCTCCACGACAGCATCAACCGCTTTGCCGACTGCGAGGCCATCCTCGGTGCGCGTCTACTGGCCACGCAGGACGTTGACTCCGTCGCTTCCTCAACGACACGGTGCTTTTGCAAGACATCGCAGCGCTTCCGGCCTGCGCCGCGACCCACCTTTTTTCCTCTTGTGCCGGGCCAACATTGCCCCTAGCATTGCGGCACTTACAACTTGAGGAGAGAGATTGATGGGAATGTTGAGCTGGACAGAAAAAAGCAGCGATGTGTTGCAACAAGGCGGTGTGATAGGCCCTGACGAGCGCCTGCCCTGGCCGCAAACCTCGGTGATGGGGGTGCAACACGTGATCGCCATGTTTGGCTCCACGGTGCTGGCGCCCCTGCTCATGGGTTTTGATCCCAACATTGCCATTTTGATGAGCGGCATAGGCACGCTGATTTTCTTCGTCATCACCGGCGGCAAGGTGCCGAGTTATCTGGGCTCCAGCTTTTCCTTCATCGGTGTGGTGATTGCCGCCACGGCTTATGCCGGCAAAGGCGCCAATGCCAACATCGGTGTGGCGCTGGGCGGCATCATTGCCTGCGGCGCGGTCTACACCCTGGTTGGTTTCATCGTGCAGGCCATCGGCACGAACTGGATCGAACGTTTCATGCCACCCGTGGTGACCGGCGCGGTGGTCGCGGTGATCGGCCTGAACCTGGCCAGCATCCCGGTCAAAAACATGGCGGCCAGCAACTTTGATTCATGGATGCAGGTGGTCACCTTTGTCAGCGTGGCGCTGGTCGCCGTGATGACACGTGGCATGGTGCAGCGCTTGCTGATCCTGGTTGGCCTGATCATGGCCAGCATTATTTATGCGCTGCTGACCAACGGCCTGGGCTGGGGCAAACCGATTGATATCTCGGGCATCGCCAACGCCGCCTGGGTCGGCATGCCGAACTTCACGGCCCCCGTGTTCACGGCCAACGCCATGATGCTGATCGTGCCGGTGGTGATTATTCTGGTCGCCGAAAACCTGGGCCACATCAAGGCCGTGACGGCCATGACCGGCAAAAACCTGGACGTCTACATGGGCCGGGCCTTCATAGGCGACGGTGTGGCGACCATGGTCTCGGGCAGCGCCGGCGGCACCGGTGTCACCACCTACGCCGAAAACATAGGCGTGATGGCGGCCACCAAGATTTATTCGACCGCCGTGTTTGTGGTGGCAGCGCTGATTGCCGTGCTGCTGGGTTTCAGCCCCAAGTTCGGCGCGCTGATCCAGGCGATTCCGCTGCCGGTGATGGGCGGCGTGAGCATCGTGGTGTTTGGCCTGATCGCGATTGCCGGCGCCCGGATCTGGGTCACCAACAAGGTTGACTTTTCGGACAACAAAAACCTGCTGGTCGCGGCCATCACCTTGGTGCTGGGCACAGGCGACTTCACCCTGAAGTTCGGCCAGTTCGCGCTGGGCGGCATCGGGACCGCCACCTTTGGCGCCATCCTGCTTTACGCCTTGCTGAACCGCCAGGCCAAAAGCTAACGCCCTGCGCGGAGGCTTACTTCGATGAGGCTGCCTTGGCTTGCGCCAGGGCGGCCTTTGTTTTTTCCAGCTCTTGCTCCAGGCTGGCGCGTTCATCAATTTCCTGCTCCAAGACCTGATTCACCTGCGCGAGGTCCTCGGCCGAGGCCTGGATACGGGTTTCCAGCAAATCGGTTTTCTGCAGCGCTTGCGCCACTTCACCGGTTTGCAGCTGGCCGGGAATTTCCTGCTTGAGCACGGTGTTGATCACCAGCAACTCGTCGGCCGATTGCGCCACCGTGTCTTTGACGGCTTCGTTCTGATCCAGCGCACGCTCCAGGGGCGTGGTCACGGTAGAGGTTTTGGACGGCTGGGGCATGATGGAGATAAGGTGGTGGATGGAACGGAGCGTGGACTGACCGCGACGAGCGACGCGGCCCTCAGCGCCACAGCCAATATACCCCGCGACGGGTAGGGCCCAGGCAAAGGCCCATACCGCGAGCGGGTTTTAAGCCGCCAGATCACCAGGAGGACCTCAAGGCGGCGACTTTCCGGGCGCGGTTTGGCCGCTTTTGGGAGGCTCGGGCGGCGAGTTGAACAGCTTGCCCAGGGTGGCACCCAGCCGCGCGCCTATGGCCGTGCCGACACCTGGCAACACCGCTGTGCCCAACACGGCGCCGGTCACCACACCCCGGGGCACCGAGACCTTCACCTGGTCCAGCGGGCCGCTGAGTTTCAGCGGCAGCCCGACCACACCGTCCACCAGATCGACCGCAAACTCGGCTTCGATTTGCCGGTTGGCGATGCGGGCCTGGCCGGTGGCGCTGAACGCCCCCGACCGCGCGGTGATGCCGGTGTAAGTCAGCACCATGCCCTGCGGCGTGTTTTGCGTGGCGAGCTGGCCGGCAACGGCATCCAGCGCGGTTTGCCCCCCATAACTTTGGCCGAAACTGCGAATGGCCTTGTCCAGGTCCAAGCGCAGCAAGGTGGCGCGGCCCATGGTGAAGCGGGTTTGGGTGTGCAGCGATTGGGCGATTTGGCCCACCGTGTCGCCACGGGCCGACAAGGTGGTTTCCCCCGACACCTTGCCGGCAATCACGGAGCGGCGGTTGAAGGCCGCCAACGCCTGCGTCAGCTCGATCTCGCGCGGCTGCAACTGGCCGTCCAGCTGCAGCCGGCCATGGGCGCTGGTTTGCAGCTGCACCTGGCCGTGTGCCGTGCCGCCGCCGGTACGGATGCGCACTGCCCACACGCCGCCCTGCCCTTGCCGGCTCAGAGCCAGATCGGTGACGGGCTGCACACCCGGGCGCCTGAGCTGCGCCGTGCGGGGCCGCCAGGCCGGGTCAAAGTCGATCTCGCCTTCGTAAACCACGGCCACGCCGCGGCGCGAGACCCAGGTCAAGTCACGAAACTCCAAACGCGCCAAAGGCGTGCTCCCGGCATGCTCGTTGGCCACATCCAGCGTCTGGTCCAGCGCGCGCAAGGCCACTTGCGGCACCACGGCGCCGTCCAGCGCCAGGCGATCCAGTGTGAGCCGGCGCGCCAGCAGCGCCTTCAGGTTCGGGTAGACCGTGATTTTTTTTGCCGTGATGGCTGGCGCCTGCTGGGTCGCCGTGTCGATCAACACCACGGCCGGCACCGGCAGCAGTTGCCAGCGCAGCGCACCTACCGTCACCGGAACACCCAGGCGGCGCTGCAACTCGGCCGCTGCCCTGGCGGCCAGCGATGCGTCATGGGGCAGCCACAGCGCCAGAGCCAGCCACGCGGCGCCCGCCAGCGTGGCCAGCACGCCGGCGCCCACCATCCATTTGTGTCTAGCTTGCATGTCAGCCCAGCTTAGCCGCCGGTCTGGGCCCGCCATGTAGGCTGCAATCTCTTTATAGTCAAGGCATTCAAGCCATGGGACATTTGCAATGCGTATCTGGAAACAAGACATTTCGCTCGAACTGCTGAACGCCAACAACGCCAACAGCGCGGTGACTCACTTGGGCATCGAGTTCCTGGAGGTCGGCGACGACTTCATACGCGCCCGCGTGCCGGTCGATGAACGCACGCGCCAGCCTTATGGCTTGTTACATGGCGGCGTGTCGGTGGTGCTGGCCGAAACGCTGGGCTCTTGCGGCGCCGCGTTTGCCGCCCCCGCCGGCCACCGCACCGTGGGCCTGGACATCAACGCCAACCACCTCAAGGGCACCACCAGCGGCTGGGTCACCGGCATCACCCGCCCGGTGCACATTGGCCGCAGCACCCAGGTCTGGGCCATCGAACTGACCAACGACGCCGGCGAGTTGACCTGTGTCTCGCGTATCACCATGGCCATGTTGAGCCCACGTTAAGCATCCAATCGGCCTCCAGCCCTTGCAAGACGGGCGCAAGCCGCTATGGGTTCAGGAGCAAATGACGGCTTAGCCCGCACCGGAATATAGGGTTTACCCTAGATTTCAGGTTGCCGGCTGCTAAGATTTGGGACTTCAGTCGTGCGCCCTGGCGCCGTCGTCCCTCTTACGGAGCCGTCCCCCGATGTCTGTTCTTGACCGTGTACGCCACCCTGGCCTGCAATCCCGAATCATGTCGGCCGAAGCGGCCGCCGCGCTGATTCCCGCCGGCGCCAACGTCGGCATGAGTGGTTTCACTGGCTCGGGTTATCCTAAGGCCGTGCCGCAGGCACTGGCCAAACGTATTGAAGGTTTGCACGCCGCCGGCGAAGAATTCCGCATCAGCATCTGGACCGGCGCCTCGACCGCGCCCGAGCTGGACGGCGCGCTGGCGCAGGTGGACGGCATCGAAATGCGCCTGCCCTTTCAGTCGGACCCGATCTGCCGCCAGAAAATCAACTCCGGCCAGATGCATTTCGCCGACATGCATTTGTCGCACGTGGCGCAACATGCCTGGTTCGGCTTTCTGGGCAAGCTGGACGTGGCGGTGATCGAGGTGGTCGGCATCCTGCCGGACGGGCGCCTGATCCCGTCCATGGCCGTGGGCAACAACAAGACCTGGCTGGACCTGGCCGACAAGGTCATCATCGAAGTCAACACCCTGCAGCCCGAGGCCCTGGAAGGCATGCACGACGTGTATTACGGCACGGCGCTGCCGCCCAACCGCAAGCCGATTCCGCTGGTCTATACCGACGACCGCATTGGTGAGCCCTATCTGCGCTGCGACCCGGACAAAATTGTCGCCATCGTCGGTGTGCACCAGGCCGACCGCAACACAAGTTTTGCCGCGCCCGATGACAACTCCCAGCGTATCGCCGGCCACATCATCGACTTCCTGCAAGAGGAAGTGAAACAAGGGCGGCTGCCCGAGAAGCTGCTGCCGCTGCAGTCCGGCGTGGGCAACGTCGCCAACGCCGTGCTGGCGGGTCTGAACGACGGGCCGTTTGAACACCTGACGGGTTTCACCGAAGTGTTGCAGGACGGCATGCTGGACCTGCTGCGTTCGGGCAAGATGGACTTCGCCTCGGCCACCGCGATCTCGCTGAGCGCCGAGGCGCTGGCCGACTTCACGGCCAACCTGGCCTTTTACCGCGAACGCATCGTCCTGCGCCCGCAAGAGATCAGCAACCACCCCGAGCTGGTGCGGCGTCTGGGCATCATCGCCATGAACGCGATGATAGAAGCCGACATCTACGGCAACATCAACTCCACCCACACCATGGGTTCCAACATGATGAACGGCATAGGCGGCTCGGGCGACTTTGCACGCAACGGCTACCTGTCCTTTTTTGTGACGCCCTCGGTGGCCAAAGGCGGCAGCATCTCCTGTATCGTCCCCATGGTCTCGCATGTGGACCACACCGAACACGATGTGCAAATCATCGTCACCGAACAAGGCCTGGCCGATCTGCGCGGCCTGTCACCACGCCAGCGCGCCCAACGCATCATCGAGAACTGCGCCCATCCGGATTTCAAGGACGCCTTGCTGGACTACACCGAACGCGCCTGGGACCACGGCCCGGGCCGCCACACGCCACATTTGCTGGACGAGGCCTTGAGCTGGCACCAGCGTTATGTCAAAACCGGGGACATGCGGGCAAACAAGGTTTAACGGCCTGAGGCCAAGCTGTTTTTAAGGAAAATTGGCCTCTAGCCCATATGCAGCGGGCGCAAGTAGCTACCTACTTGATAGCAAAAAAAATCGCTGCACTTATTCGCTGGCAGCCCGGGCCATACGTTCGCTTTTCCAGTACACGTCGTCGCCGCCGTTCATGCGATTCAGCACACGCGACAACACAAACAGCAGGTCACTCAGGCGGTTCAGGTATTGGCGCGGCGCCTCTTTCAAGGTCTCCAGCTTGTCCAGCGCCACCACCGCGCGTTCGGCACGGCGCGCCACCGTGCGGCAGACATGGGCTTGTGAAGCCGCGCGTGAGCCGGCCGGCAAAATGAATTCCGCCAGGCGCGGCAAGGTGGCGTTGTAAGTGGCCAGCGCCGTGTCCAGTTGTGCCACCGCCTCGGCCTTGAGCAGCTCGAAGCCGGGAATCGACAACTCGCCGCCCAGGTTGAAGAGCTGGTGTTGCACGTCGACCAGCAGCTCACGCACATCGGCCGGCATCTCTTCACACAGCAGCAAGCCGATCTGCGAGTTCAGCTCGTCCACATCCCCCATGGCATGGACCCGCAGGCTGTCCTTGGAGACCCGCGTGTTGTCGCCCAGCCCGGTGGTGCCGTTGTCGCCGGTGCGGGTGGCGATTTGTGAAAGTCTGTTGGCCATAAGAAACTCGGTGAAAAGAGGTGGGCGCCTAAGCGCAAAGCCTGCGCGAGAAGCGTTACGCGAGGCAAGGAAATGTGAGGTCGTGCGCCCACATGTCAGCAAGGAAACACCCTGCAAAAGTGCTGGCCGCTTCTCACTTGCTGCGATGCAATAGCCCCTTCGTTTTATCTCCAAGGGCATCGGCATGCGCGTTCAAAAACATTCTATTCCCAACGTCGGCGTCCCCAGCGTCTGGCTGCTCGCCGCCTTGGCCATGGGTGCGGCAGGCGCCGTGCGGGCCCAGACCGCCCCGTCACCGGTCGATACGCACGCCCCAGCAGCGCATGTTGTCACCACGAGCACAGCCATCCCGCAAAACGCCATCACCAACCGGGAGCTGGATGCCGCCTTCAACCGGGCAGACACCAACCACGATGGCCGGCTGACACGCCAGGAAGCCGAACGTTTTCCGGCCCTGGAGCAACGCTTCGAACAAATCGACCTCAACCACGACGCGTTTATTTCGCGCGACGAGTTCATCAAGGCCGCAGGCTCCTGATCCCCTCAAGCGCCTGCGCTCGGTGCAGGCGGCAAGGCCTCAGACCGGGTAGACCTTCACCGGCCGTGTGGCGACCGGGAAACCGGCCGCACCCAGGGTGTCGGCAATGGTTTTATTGGTGTCGAAATACACCTGCCAGTAGTGGTCGGTATGGCAATGCGGGCGCACCGCCAGCTTGGGGCCAAACTCGTTGAACTCCAGAATCTCCACATCCACACCCGGCGTTTGGGTGATGTTGGCCACCTGGGCCACGGCCTCCTTGAGCAGGACGATGGCTTTGTGCACGTCGGCGCTGCCCGCCAGTTGCGCCACCAGTTCCACACGGCGGTGCGGATTCGCGGTGTAGTTCTTGATATCGCCGCCCATGACCTTGCCGTTGCCGACAATGGTTTTGACGTTGTCCGGCGTGTTGAGGGTGGTACCGAACAAACCGATCTCCAGCACCGTGCCTTCCACCCCGCCGGCGTTGACATAGTCACCCACCACATAAGGGCGCAGCACCAGCAGGAAAATGCCGGACGCAAAATTGCCGAGCAGCCCGCTCCAGGCGGCCCCAATCGCCACACCCGCGCCCGCCACCAGGGCCGCGAAACTGGTGGTCTCGACACCGAAGTAACCCAGGATGGCCACCACCAGGATGATGTTCAGCGCCACGGTGATCAGACTCACCAGGTAACGCTGCACCGTGGGGTCGATTTCCTGCCGCGTCATGCCGGCGCCCACCAGGCGTGTCACCAGGCCAATCAGCCAGCGCCCGATGATAAAAACAGCGATGGCGCCTATGGCCTTGAGACCAAAAGCCACCAGGATGGGTTGGGCCTGGTCTACCCAGCCGGTCAATTTTGCTGAATCCATTGCGCTACTCCATAATGTTTTGTTGTTTGAAGCCTCGGGCATCTTAGGAGGCCGCTGGTATCCTGTAAACCGGATCTGCGCGCCCCACGCCCTGGCGCGCCGAGAAAAAACATCACGACGTGAAGTATTTGGAAAGCCACCATGAACGCACCCCTGCCCTCGCATTTGCTCCCCGAAATCGCCCAGCGTGAAACACCGGCCGCGCTGATAGACGCGCTGAAGACCCGTTTTGCCGAACGTTGTTCCACCGCCCTGGTGGTGCGTGAGCAGCATGGCCGCGACGAGTCCTCGTTTGCCGCGCCGCCGCCCGCCGCCGTGGTGTTTGCCGAAACCACGGCCGATGTGGCCGACGCCGTGAAACTCGCCAGCCAGTACAACGTGCCGGTGATCCCTTTTGGTGTCGGCACCTCGCTGGAAGGCCATTTGCTGGCGGTGCAGGGCGGCATCAGCATCGATGTGAGCCGCATGAACAAGGTGCTGCATATCAATGCCGAAGATTTGACGGTCACCGTGCAGCCCGGCGTGACCCGCAAACAACTCAACGAAGAAGTCAAAAGCACAGGCCTGTTTTTCCCGATCGACCCGGGCGCCGACGCGACCCTGGGCGGCATGAGCGCGACACGCGCCAGCGGCACCAACGCCGTGCGTTACGGCACCATGCGTGAAAACGTGCTGGCGCTGGAAGTGGTGACGGCCAGCGGCGAGGTCATCCGCACCGGCACACGCGCCAAAAAATCATCGGCCGGCTACGACCTGACGCGCCTGATGGTGGGCAGCGAAGGCACCCTGGGCGTGATCACCGAAGTCACCGTCAAGCTTTACCCCCTGCCGGAAGCGATCTCGGCGGCGATCTGTTCTTTCCCCAGCATTGAAGCGGCCGTGCGCACCACGATTGAAGTGATCCAGTTAGGTGTGCCAATTGCGCGTGTGGAACTGATAGACCACAACACCGTGCGTATGGTCAATGCCCACTCCAAACTCAGCCTGCGCGAAGAACCGATGTTGCTGATGGAGTTTCACGGCTCGCCCAGCAGTGTCAAGGAACAAGCCGAGCTGGTGCAGGAAATTGCCAGCGGCCACGGCGGCAACGCCTTTGAATGGGCCAGCACGCCCGAAGAACGCACACGGCTGTGGACGGCTCGGCACAACGCCTATTTCGCCGCCATCCAGAGCCGGCCCGGCTGCCGCGCCATTTCCACCGACACCTGCGTGCCGATCTCGCGCCTGGCCGACTGCCTGCTGGAGTCCATCGCCGAGGTCGATGCCAGCGGCATCCCTTATTTCCTGGTCGGCCATGTGGGCGACGGCAACTTCCATTTCGGCTACCTGATCGACCCGACCATTCCCGAAGAACGCGAAGTCGCCGAAGCCCTGAACCACAAGCTGGTGGAACGCGCCCTGAGCCTGGAAGGCACGTGCACCGGCGAACACGGCGTGGGCCTGCACAAGATGGACTTCCTGGTCACCGAGGCCGGCCACGGCGCGGTGGACATGATGCGCACCATCAAACGGGCGCTGGACCCGAAAAACATCATGAACCCGGGCAAGATTTTTACGCTGTAAGAGGCTGGGCGCCAGGCCCAGCCCGTGGCGCCATTTTTCAAGCCAAATCGGCCTCCAGCCCTGACCTCACCTGCGGAAGCAGCTATCAATTTTGATAAGCCACGAGTCCGCTGCTGGCGCGGCCGAAAATTATTTCGCATCCGAGGGAATAAAACCCTGCGCCCCGCGCTCTTATGCGCATGATCCTGACGGCGGAGTCCCGCTACAACCTATGGGTGCGCGAGCACTACCGCTTCTTGCTACGCAGCGCCTGGGCGCTGATGGGTTCGCGCGCGGTCGCTGAAGACGTGGTGCAGGACTGCTTCACCAGCGCCTGGAAACACCGCAAACAACTGCGCGACCCGGCGCTGGCGCGTGCCTGGCTGTTCCAGATCATGCGGCGCCACGCCTTGCGCCACATGGCGCCGCAACCGCAGGCGCTGGATGACGACGACCTGCTGGCCGACGAGGCCGCGCCCGAAGGCAGCCTGGACGACCAGCTCGACGTGGTCAAGGCCCTGGCACGCATCGCACCCATACACCGCGAGGTGCTGGTGCTGTTTTATTTCGACGACATGCCCACCGCGCAGATGGCGCAGGCGCTGGAAATCGCGCCCGGCACCGTGCTGTCGCGGCTGGCACGGGCGCGCGAAGCGCTGAAAACCGCGATGCGCCCCACCGCCGCCCTCACCCCGGCCACTGTGGCCGCTGTGCCCCTGGACAGACGTCTGCGAAAGGTCTGAGATGCCGGATCAACGCCCCCCCGACAGCGCCTTCGATCTGCGCGCCCGCGCCGAACTGGCCCTGGCCTTCGACCCCGGCCAGCCGCCCGCGCAACTGTTTCGCCACACGCCGCTGTGGGCGCGTCTCGGCGTGCAACGCGCGGTAGCCGCCCTGCTGCTGGCCGCCACCGGCACCACGGCCGTGCTGGCCATGCGTCCGCCGGCCCTGGTGCGCGACGCGATTGAACACGAATATTACGAACGCACCTTGCGCGGCAACTTCATCGACAGCCGCCAAGTCTTGCAACACCTGGGCCTGAGCCCGGAACAGGCGCTGCCCGGCTACCCGCAACTGATTCGTCCCTGCGACATCGACGGCCACCTGGCCTACCACCTGACCACCTTTTTTGAAAAAGGCGGCATGGTCACGGTGTTTGCCTTCGACGACGCCACCGCCCTGCCCGACGCCAGCGGCTGGTGGGGCAATGTCTATTGGCAAGTCATCACCGCGCGCAATGGCAAACCGCTGGTGCTGGTGGCGCAAAAAGAAAAAGCCCTGGGCGTGGCGCAAGCCGCGCTGCAGGCCGCGCCGCCGCTCACGTCAGCCGTCACTTCCCCTCGACCGTCCACGGCAACACCGCCGCCGGGCTCTTTTGTTTTTCCCACCCCACCCATTTCACAGGAGACTCCATGACTGTTGCCCTCACTTCCCTGCCCCGTCGCCGCCTGCTCACAGGCAGCGCCGCCGCCCTTGCCGGCGTCGGCCTGGCCAGCTGGTCACAAGGCGCCTTGGCGCAGGCCGCTGCCGCCAAGCCGCTGCCGGCCTACGTGGGCTGGAAAAACGCGTCCGACGTCATCGTGCACAGCAGCACCACGCTGGAAACCAAACGCAGCGCCTTCGGCACCAGCGGCATCACACCCAGCAGCCAGCTCTACATCCGCAACAACCTGCCGGCACCCGATGCCGCCATCGTGGCCGACCGTGACGCCTGGGAAATCGCCGTGGGCGGTGTGAAAAACCCGCGCAAGCTGACTGTGCGCGAGCTCAAGACCCTGGGCCTGGAAACCGTGACCACGGTGTTGCAGTGTTCGGGCAACGGCCGCGGCTTTTTCCCGAGCAAACCCAGCGGCACACCCTGGACAGTGGGCGCCGCCGGTTGTGTGGTCTGGAGCGGCGTGCCGGTGCGCGCCGTGGTCGAGTCCCTGGGTGGCGTGAGCGCCGGCATGCGTTACCTGACCGGCACAGGCGGCGAAAAGCTGCCCGAAGGCATTGACCCGAAAAGCATCATCGTCGAGCGTTCGGTACCCGCCGCCGCCATGCAGGATGCGCTGCTGGCCTGGGAAATGAATGGCGAGCCCATCCCGCTGGCCCATGGCGGGCCGCTGCGCCTGATCGTGCCGGGTTACCAGGGTGTGAACAACATCAAGTACATCAAACAGCTGGCCTTCACGGCGCAGGAGAGCGACGCCAAGATCATGTCGCACGGCTACCGCATGTCGCCCCCAGGCGGCAAGGGCGACCCGAGCCAGCCTTCGGTGCAGGAGATGAGTGTCAAGTCCTGGATCAACTCGCCCCTGCCCGAAAGCGGCACGCTGGCCGCTGGCGGCGTGGTGCAGATCCAGGGCGTGGCCTTCGGTGGCCTGCATGCCGTCAAGGGTGTGGAGGTGTCGATCGACGGCGGCAAGAGCTGGCAGAAGGCCCGTTTCATCGGCCCCGACATGGGCAAATACGCCTGGCGCCAGTTCGTGCTGCAGGCCAAGCTGCCAGCCGGCACCTACACCCTGGCCAGCCGCGCCACCGACACAGCGGGCAACGTCCAGCCCGAGACGCGTGGTGAAAACCAGAGCGGCTACAACAACACCAGCTGGGCCGACCACGCGGTCAAGGTCACCGTGGCCTAAGCACCGACCTGCCGTTTCACAGCGCCGCCCCACCCTGGTCCCTCGGGCCTGGGTGGGCCGCTGCTTGACGCAAGCCCCTTCATTTTTTAAGACACCATGACCATGATTTTCAAGACATCCTCCTCCCGCCACCTGCGCGCCCTGGCCCTGCCGGCGCTGCTGCTGAGCTGCGGCCTGGCCGCTGCGGCCGGCAACGCCGACCAACTGGCCATCGGCAAAAAACTCTTCTCCACCTCCGTGCCAGCCTGCGCGGTCTGCCACACGCTCAAGGACGCCGGTGCTGAAGGCGCTGTCGGCCCGGTGCTGGACGAGTTGCAGCCCGACGCGGCGCGTGTCGCCAAGGTCTTGCGTGATGGCCTGGGCAGCATGCCTTCTTTCAAGACCAGCCTGAGCGAAGCGCAGATCCAGGCGTTGTCGGCCTACGTCGCCCAGGCCAGCCGCGGCGGGAAATAACCGGCGTCACGTTGCGACCGGCATGACGCTGCCGGATCAAACAGACAGGCGCTGACAGCACAAAGCCCTGGCGAGCCTCCTCGCCAGGGCTTTGTTTTTTTGACCGCTGCCAGCGTTTCAGGCAAATGTCACCTGAAACGCTGCTGGCCTTATTTCGCCTTGCCTTGCGACAGGTCCATGACCATGCGTGTGGCCAGGTAGAGGCGCGGCACGATGGTGTTGATCTGCACGTATTCGGCGTTGTTCGAATGTGCGCCATAACCGCTCAGGCCCATGCCTTCAACCACACCACCCTTGGTCTGCAAAGCGGCAAAAGCGGCATCGGTGCCGCCGCCGGTTGCCACATCAAGCACCTTCATGGGCAGGCCCAGCTCTTCGTAGATGGCCTGACCGAGCTTGGCCACACTGCGGCTGGCGGCCGTGGCTTCCAGCGGTGGGCGGCGCACTTCAAACTTGACCTGCACCCTGGCGTCGGGCAGCAGTTTGTTTTTGACCTTGTCCTGCAACGCGGTTTGCAGGGCGGTGAAGTCGGACACCTTGAGCGCGCGCGCATCGGCCTGGGCCTTGGCCAGGGCCGGGATCACGTTGCGGTTGGTGCCGATCTGGGCCACGGTCCAGTTCAGTTTCAAACCATTTTCAGGCTTCGACAAGTCCTTCATCTGCAGCAACTGGTGCGACAGCTCGTACAGCGCGTTCACGCCGTCTTCGGGCTTGGCGCCGGCATGGGACGATTTGCCCTCGACCGTCAGGTAGGCCGCGCCTATGCCGCTGGTCGCCAGGCGCAGGCTGCCGTCGGTGCCGCCGCCTTCAAACGACAGCACCACGTCCTGGTCCGCGGCCACGCGGGTGATGGTGCTGCGCGCGCCGGGCGAGCTGATTTCCTCGTCGCCGTTGATCAGCACGGTGAGTGTGCCGTAGTCCTTGAACTGGAGTTTTTGCAGCATCGCCACGGTGTGGATGATGGCCGCCACGCCCTGCTTGTCGTCCGAGATGCCGAGGCCGTAGGCGCGCTCGCCGTCGATGCGGAAAGGCTGGTCTTTGAGCATGCCGCGCAGGTAGACCGTGTCCATGTGCGCAATCATCATGATCTTGCGTGTGCCCTTGCCCTTGAACTCGGCCTGCACCATGGGGCCGACCTTTTCCGGCGTGTCGTCCATGCGGTAGACATCGCTGGGCTGCAACACCTGCACCTGGCCGCCCAGTTGTTTGAAGCGATCGGCCACCAGCGCGGCGATCTTCGTCAGGCCTTCTATGTCCTTGCTGCCCGATTCGATGTGCACCAGGTCACGCAACGTGTCGAGCAGGGGCTGCTGCTGCTGCTGGGCCAAGGTATACACCTCGGCCACCGGGGCGGCATACGCGGCGCTTGCGGCCAGGGCCAGCGCCACGACGAGCACGTGTGGGCGGAAAGAAGGGTAACGGACAAGGGCATCAGAACGCATAAGCCACCTTCAAAAACAATAAGTAAAAAACGATTATCACGGCCACGCGGTCCCACGCACCCGCGACGCAGATTTTGCTTTCATTTTGATAGCTGCTTGTGCTTGCCAGGCAAGGGATGCAGGCCTATTTGACTTGTATTTTGGTGCCACGCCACAACGCAACGACGCCGCCTGCGTACGCAGGTCACGGCTGGATGCATGAACGGATCCGGCGTTTTTGCAATTTCGGCCGGAAAGCGTAGGATGCCAAAAACAACAATTAAACCCACAAAGGCAGGTACGCGCGATGAAAACTCTCGACGACTTGCTGGACAACGCCGCCAGCCCTTCCCAGCCCACACGGCGTGTCTTGCTGGTGGGCCTGTTATCGGCCTACACCGCTTCCCTGATTCCCTGGGCGCTGGCGCAACCGGTGGCCGGCGCCGAGCAGGGTTCGTTTGTTGCTGTCTCTGCCCTGCTGGCCGGACGTCAGGCCCTGGACAACGTCCTGGCCACACGCCTCTACGACGCGTTAAAGGCGGACGATCCCGGCTTTCCGGCGGCGACCAAAGCCCTGCTCACACTGATCAACGAACGCAAGATCGATCCCCTGCAATTGCAGCAACTGCTGGATAGCGAACAGTCGCCACTCGCCGCGCTGCCGCGCAAAATCGTCACCGCCTGGTACATGGGCATCGTCGGCAACGGCGACAAGGCGCGTTGCCTGGCTTATGAACATGCACTCAACGCCGCGGTGGTTGAAGACATCCTGAAACCGCCGACCTACTCCTACGGTGTTTACGCCAGCTGGGAAAAGAAACCAACCTGAGGAGCGCAACATGGCAGAGCAGTTGTCGGCTGACTTCGTTGTCATCGGCTCCGGAATCCTGGGCGCCATCACGGCGCAGCATTTTTTAATACTCGGTGCCTCCGTGCTGATCCTGGAGGCGGGGCCACGTGTCACACGCGATGAAATTGTTGTGCGTTTTCGCAACTCCCCCCGCAAAAGCGACTGGATGTCGCCCTACCCGGCTGCCCCTTGGGCGCCACACCCGGTGTACCAGCCCAAGGACGACGGCTACCTGGTCCAGGCCGGCCCCTACCCCTACCCCGCCGAATACATCCGTGTGGTCGGTGGCACCAGTTGGCATTGGGCGGCCCAGGCCTGGCGCATGGTGCCCAACGACATGCGGATCAAAAGCCTGTATGGCGTGGGTGTTGACTGGCCTTTCAGCTACGAAGAGCTGGACCCGTATTACCAGCAGGCCGAGGAGATCATGGGGGTCGCGGGCGCGCCCAACACCGGCTCGCCGCGCAGCAAACCCTTTCCCATGCAGCCTGTGGCCGAGCCTTATGCCATGCGCCGTCTGCGTGAGCGGCTGGCACCGGTTTATGCTGTGGTGGGCAACACGGTCGCACGCAACAGCCGCACCTACGGCGGCCGGCCCGCCTGCTGCGGCAACAACAGTTGCCAGCCGATTTGCCCGATTGATGCCCAGTACCACGGCGGCATTGCGGCTGCAGACGCCGAAGCCGCTGGCGCCAAACTGATCCCGAACGCCAATGTCTATCGGATCGAACATGACGCGCAGGGGCGCATCGCGGCGGTGCATTATTACGACCCCGACAAGGCCAGCCACCGCGTCACTGGCAAGACCTTTATTCTGGCGGCCAACGGCATCGAAAGCCCACGACTCTTGTTGCTCTCCGCCAGCGACAAATATCCCCAAGGCCTGGCCAACAGCTCCGGCATGGTGGGCCGCAACCTGATGGACCACCCCAGCACCTCCTTGACCTTCGATGCCGAGGAAGAGTTGTGGCTGGGACGCGGGCCACAAAGCCCCAATTCCATCAACACCTTGCGTGATGGCGCCTTCCGCGCCGAACATGCGCCGTACCGCCTGGACTTCACCAACATCTCGCGGGTGGCCGGCGCCACGCAGGCCCTGATTGACCAGGGCGTGTATGGCCCGGAACTGGAAAAACGTTTGCGCTACAGCGCCGCGCATGAACTCAACGTCAAGAACGTGCTGGAGGTGTTGCCGCACCCGGACAACCGTATCACCCTGAGCGACCAGAAAGACGCCATGGGCATCCCCAAGCCGCAGGCGCATTACGCCATCGACGAGTACACACGCAAAGGCGCCGAGGTGTCCAAGGCCGACTTTGCGCGTATTGCCGAGCTGATGGGCGGCAGCAACCTGCGTTACAGCAAGGACGGCAGCTTCGCGAACAACCAGCATATCTGCGGCACCATGAGCATGGGCAAGGACGCGAAAACCTCGGTCGTCAACGAGTTCGGCCGTTGCCATGACCACGAGAACCTGTTCATCACCAGCACCGGCGTGTTGCCGACCGCGGGCACCTGCAACTCGACACAAACCGGGCTGGCCGTGGCGCTGCGAACGGCAGAACACATCCTGCCAAAAAGTGCGGCCCCCGGCACCCCGGGTGCGCCCACGCAAGGGGCCACACGATGAAAGCGCTGACGCCTCTGGCCCTGCCTCTCGCCGCGTTGCTGCTGGCGCTTCACGGCCCGGCTGCGGCCCAGGCAGCAGCTAACGCCGACCCGGCCCTGGTCCAGCGCGGCCAATACCTGGCCACGGCCGGGGATTGTGTGGCCTGCCACACCGCCCCCGGCGGCAAGGCCATGGCCGGCGGCTTATCGCTGCCGACGCCGCTGGGCGCCATCGTATCGACCAACATCACGCCCTCGAAAACCCACGGCATAGGCAACTACACGCTGGCGCAGTTCACCGATGCCTTGCGCAAGGGCGTGCGCGCGGACAGGCAACACCTCTATCCGGCCATGCCTTACACCTCTTACGCGCTGGTCACCGATGATGACGCCAAGGCCATGTATGCCTATTTCATGCAGGCGGTCCCGCCCGTCGATAGCGCGCCGCCGGCCACAGCCCTGCCCTTCCCCTTCAACATCCGGCTGTCCATGGCCGCGTGGAACCTGTTGTTTCTCGACGGCCGGACCTTCTCCCCCGATGCCAGCCAAAGTGTCGAGTGGAACCGCGGTGCCTACCTGGCACGCGGACTCGCACATTGCAGCACCTGCCACAGTCCGCGCAACCTGATGATGGCGGAGGACTTCTCGCGCGATTTGGGCGGTGGTGATGTCGGCCCCTGGCATGCGCCCAACATCACCTCGGACAGCAACAGCGGCATAGGCGGATGGAGCGAGCAAGAGCTGGTGAGTTATATGCGCCAGGGTTATGCCGCCAACAAGGCCCAGGCCTCCGGCCCCATGGCCGAAGCCATAGACCACAGCTTGCGCCACCTGAACGAGGCCGACTTGCGCGCCATGGCGGTCTACCTGAAAACCGTGCCGGCACAACGCGATGCGGCCGACACCCAGCCGGTCTACGCCTGGGGCAAGGCCTCCGATGACCTGAACAGCATACGCGGCGTGGCCCTGCCCAAGGACCTCAACGACATGACCGGCCCGCAACTCTACGACGCCCACTGCGCCACCTGCCACCAGGCCCGCGGCCAGGGCAGTTTCGATGGCGGTTTGCCACCGCTGTTTCACAACACGGCGCTGGGCCGGGCCAACACCAACAACCTGGTCATGGTGATGCTGGAAGGCATTCAGCGCCAGGCCGACACGACCGAGATCCGCATGCCGGCTTTCGCCAAGCAGCTGTCCGACCGGCAGATTGCCACCCTGGGCACCTACCTGGGCCAGCGTTACGGCAACCCGCAAGCCCGCGTCAGCGCCGAGCAGGTGAAAAGCTTGCGGGCCGGTGGCGGCTCGTCCAACCTGGTCTGGATAGCACGGCTGGGCATGCTGGCGGTGGTTGTGCTGGTGATCGCCGCGTTTTTCGGCCTCAGGCGGCGCCAGCGCGAGCAGTAAGCGGACGGCCCGGGACCGGTCAGCAGACTCAATTACAAGGAGTGGGCATGAGCACGCAACTGGAACGCAACAAACACAACGTCACGAGTTTTTACGAGCTGATGTTCAACCAGTGCCAGCCGGCCGAGGCGGTGCGCCATTTCGTCGGCCTGGCCTATACCCAGCACAACCCGCAGGTGGCCGATGGCATCCCGGCCTTCATTGCCTACTTCGAACATATGGCCAGGGAATATCCCGGCAAACGCGTGCATTTCAAACGTGTGATCGCCGAGGGCGACTACGTGGTCCTGCACTGCCACCAGGAATGGCCGGGCGGCGACGACTGGGCCGGCATCGACATTTTCCGCCTCGACCACGAAGGCAAAATTGTCGAACACTGGGATGTGCTGCAGCAGGTGCCTAAAACCTCGGCCAATACCAACACCATGTTTTAAGCGCCCTGCGGCGCGGCTTATTTGCCGCCGCGCAGGCGTTCGATCAGGCCGTTGAGTTCGTCCAGGGAGCTGAACTGGATCGCGACTTCACCCATGTCTTCACGCCGGCCATTACGTTTGACCTGCTTTTTGACACGCACCTCGACCTCGGCCATCAGCAGGTCGGCCAGCTCTTCCTCGACGCGGCGGGTGTCGCGGGATTTTTCCTTGTGCACTTTTTGCGGCCTCAGGGAAAACTCGGCGCCCAGTTTTTTGACCAGGCTTTCGGCTTCACGCACCGACATTTTTTTCGCGGCAATCTGGTTGCCGGCGGTGATCTGGGTGGCCCGGTCCAGGCTCAGCAAGGCCCGCGCATGGCCCATGTCGATGTCACCGGCCATCAGCATGGTCTGCACCGGATCGGCCAGATTCAGCAGGCGCAGCAGGTTGGACGCGGCACTGCGCGAACGTCCCACGGCCTGGGCCGCCATTTCGTGAGTGAGCCCAAACTCTTTCACCAGGCGTTGCAGGCCTTGAGCCTCTTCCAGCGGATTCAGGTCTTCACGCTGGATGTTTTCGATCAAGGCCATGGCCGCGGCCGACTCGTCGGGCACATCACGCACCAGCACCGGCACACTGTCCAGGCCGGCAATTTTGGCCGCGCGGAAGCGCCGTTCACCGGCAATGATTTCGTATTTGCCGTCGTTGACACCGCTGCTCAGGCGCCGCACCAGGATGGGCTGCATGATGCCCTGGACCTTGATGGACTCGGCCAACTCGTACAACGCGCCTTCGTCCATGCGGGTGCGCGGTTGGTACTGGCCGGCGACCAGGTCGGTCAGCAGCAAGGAGGCCGGCAGCCCCGGGTTGCTGGGGCTGCCCGGGCTGTTTTCCAGCACGTTGGCCGACTCGCCGACGGTGGGGCCCAACAAAGCCTGCAATCCTCGGCCCAAGCCTTTGGGTTTTTTCGTGACCATGGTTTCCTTTTTCTCAGATATTCGGTTTTGGCTTATTCGGCCGTGTTGCCGCCCAGCGACTGCAACACGCCGCGCCACAAGGCGTCACGCTCTTCATAAGGCTGCGCATCCTGCCGGCCGCTGGCGCGCTCCCAGACCGAGGTCAGCACCAGCACAACGCCGCTGGCGGGCTGCACGTAAACGGCCTGGCCGTGGATGCCCTGCATCGCAAACGTGCGCGCCTTCATCGGCATCAGCCAGAACTGGTAGCCGTAACCAAAATACGGCGTGGCCCGGCGCGGCTTGAAGGCCGGCGGCTGGCGCGCCGGATCGGTGGCGTCCAGCAGGTAGTCGCGCGGCAGCACCTGTTGTGTGCCGACCTGGCCGTCATGGGCCAGCAGCAGGCCGAGCCGGCCCCAGTCGCGCAGGCTGGCATTGAAGGCGCCATGGGCTAGTTCCTGCCCATCGACACCGACACGCCAGAAGGCGTCGTGTTCGGCACCCATGGGTTGCCACAACCACTCGCTGGTGAGGGCTGCCATGTTTTTGCCGGTGGCGGCGACCAGCACACGGCCCAACACATCGGTTTCGGCGCCGGCATAGACAAATTTTTCACCCACCGGCGAGTGCCGGTCGGTGATGGACTTCAGCACATCCAGCGGCTTGCCGGCACCCGGTGCACCGGCTGCTGCACGCGCCAGACGCGCGACGTCGTCAGTGCCGTCATACCGCTCCGTGAAGATGAGGCCAGAACTCATGCGCAACAGCTGGCGTATGGTCGTGGCGCCGTAAGGGCTGCCGGCCAGGGCGGGAACGTATTGGTCGGCCCTGTCGTCCAGCGAGGCGATCAGGCCCAGCGCGTTCGCCTTGCCGACCAGCAAGGAGGTCACGCTTTTGGCCATGGAGAAGGACAAAAAGCGCGCGTCGTCCTTGCGGCCGTAGCGGTAATACTCGGCGACGATTTCACCGTTTTTCAGCACCAGCAAACCCGTCGCACGCTGACGCTCCAGATACTCGGCCAGGGTGTAACTAATGTTGCGATAGCGGTAACGGATGGCCGGCGGCTGTGCGGCCTGGGGCAAGGCGCTGGCCTCGGCCGCGTGCGGCACCGCCCGGGTCAGGATACCGGGCACCTTGTTCAGCGCCGACCAGGCACCCACACGGTAGGGGTTGTCGTACCAGGTGCGAGCCGTGCCCAGCGGGTAGTTCTGCGCCTTGCCCAGCAAGGCTTCATCGGGTTCGGCCCAGGCCGGCGTGACCAGTGCCGCGAAGGCGGCCAGCAGCCATGCGGCGCGGGGCATGCGGGCGTTCAAGCTGCGGCCTGCGGAGTGGGTGCCGCCAGCGCCTGCAGGCGCTGCAACCGGGCGTGGGCCTCGGGCCAATCACCCAGGCCGCTGTCGGCGTTGAGGTGGCCCAGCGGGCCGACATCGACAACCTCGGCGCCCCAGGCTGCAGCGAACTCACGGGCACGCTCGGGCCGGCAATAGGGGTCGCGGCTGCTGGCCAGCACCACGGACGGAAACGGCAGCTTCTGCAAAGGCACAGGCGCCCAGCTGGTGAGCATCTGCCGCACTTCCTCGCGGTCCACATCGGGCGGCGCCACCAGCAGCGCCGCCTTGACGCGATGGGTGTTGCGCGAGTGTGCGGCCCAGGCCGCGGTGAGGATACAACCCAGGCTGTGTGCCACCAGCACGACGGACTCGTCGCTGCCCAGCACCACATCCTCCAGCCTGGCCACCCAGTCGCCGCGCAGTGGCCGCTGCCAGTCGTGCTGCTCGACGCGCTGGTAACCATGCGCCTTCTCCCACAGGCTTTGCCAGTGGTCGGGGCCGCTGTTTTGCCAGCCGGGAAGCATCAGGACATTCGAAGGTTTCATTGCTGGAGGGGCTTTTTGCTCTGTTTTTGATAGCTATTTACGCTCATGCTGCCAGGGCTGGAGGCCGATTTCTTATATAAATGCGGCCTCACATGACCTTGATGCGCTGCACCATCTCTTCGGCAAACGCGACAAAGGCCTGCGCGCCCTTGGACGAAGGATCAAACACCACGCCGGGCAAGCCGTAGCTGGGCGCTTCGGCCAGGCGCACATTGCGCGGGATCACGGTGTTGAAGACCTTGTCGCCGAAATGATCCTTGAGCTGCTCGCTGACCTGCTGCTGCAAGGTGATGCGCGGATCAAACATCACCCGCAGCAGCCCGATGATGGACAAGTCCTTGTTGAGGTTGGCGTGCACCTGCTTGATGGTGTTGACCAGGTCGGTCAGCCCTTCCAGCGCAAAATATTCACACTGCATGGGCACGACCACGCCATGGGCGCAACACAAGCCGTTGAGCGTCAGCATGGACAGCGAAGGTGGGCAATCGATCAGCACGAAGTCATAGTCGGTGGCGACGGCTTCCAGGGCCAGCTTCAGACGTTTTTCGCGGCGCTCGACTTCCACCAGCTCGACCTCGGCACCGGCCAGCTCGCGGTTGGCGCCCAACACGTCGTAGCCACATTTTTCGCTGTGCACACGCGCCTCGGCGACCGTGGCCGATTCGAGCAAGACGTCGTAGACCGTGAGTTCCAGCTTGCGTTTGTCCACGCCCGAACCCATGGTGGCATTGCCTTGCGGGTCCAGGTCAATCATCAACACGCGCTGGCCGACTTGGGCCAGGCCGGCCGCCAGATTGACCGTGGTGGTGGTTTTACCCACCCCGCCCTTCTGGTTGGCCACACAGAAAATCTTGGCTTTTTTGGCCCCTACCGTTTTCACTTCGGCGCTTGGGCTGCTGCCCGACGAAGCGGAATTGACGGGAGGCGAGCCGTCGCCGCGTTCGTTGGCCGCATTGGGGACTAATTTTTCCGGGGGCATGGCAGCAAAAAAGTGAGCGGTGGGCAGGGGCTGGGGTTCTGTGTTCATTTGGAGATGGCCAGCTTGATACCGAAGCCAATCAAAAACACGCCCGCGGCTTTTTCCAGCGCGGTCGAGATTTTAGGATTGGCCCGGATACGTTCGGCCAGGTAATAGGTGAGCAGCACGGCGATCAGGCCATACAAAAAGGTCAAGGAGGCAATGGTCGCGGCCATCACGGCAAAGGTTTTCAGGCCCTGATGGTGGGCCGGATCAACAAACAGCGGGAAAAAGGCCATGTAAAAAACAATCGCCTTGGGATTCAGCAAGGTGATCAACATGGCCTGGCGAAAGTAGTGGTGCGGCTTGATCTGCAGCAGGGGCGCATCGCCGGGTTTGGCCAGCAGCATCTTGATGCCCAGGAAAGCCAGGTAGGCCGCGCCCAGCCACTGCACCGCATGAAAGGCCGTGGGGTAAGCCGCCATCAAGGCCGACACGCCGGCCACCGCGGCCCAGAGCAGGAGCTGGTCACCGGCAATCACACCCAAGGTGGCGCCCATGCCGCCGGCCAGGCCGCCTTTGCCGGTCGAGGTGATCAGCGCCAGGTTGCCGGGCCCGGGAATCAGCAGAAACACGATGATGGCGACAACAAAAGCACCGTAATCGGCAACGCCGACAAATGAGCCCAGCATGGAAATCCCCAGAAATTGAGGTCTTGAGTTTACGTCAGCCCACGCGGCTGGGATTCAGGCGATTCAACAATATCAACGCTTGCCGGGCCACTTCAACGCGGCCCGGCCGTCTCAAACCGTGGTTTTGGGCCGCAACCAGACGATGCAGCGCTCGGCCGCCAGGCCGGGCACCTGCAGTTGTTCCACGTGAAACACCTCGACGCCAGGCGCCAGGGCGGTGATTTCATCGGCCGGGTGTTTGCCTTTCATGGCCAGCCAGACCCCGGCAGGCGCCAGCGCCCCGGCTGACCACTGCGTGAAATCGACCAGCGAGGCAAAGGCCCGCGAACAAATCACGTCAAAGGGCTGGGCCACGTTTTCCACCCGGGCGTGCAGGCCGGTCAGGTTCGGCAGCTTCAGCGCCAAGACGGCTTGTTTGATAAACGCGGCTTTTTTGGCCACTGTGTCCACACAGGTCACGGCCACCGCCGGACAACAGATGGCGATCACCACGCCCGGCAAGCCGGCGCCCGAACCCACGTCCAGTAAACGGCTGCCCTGCCCCAGCCCGGCTTGTTGCAGATGACGCTGCAAAGGCACGATGGCTGCCAGGCTGTCCAGCAGATGATGGGTCATCATTTCCGCCGGGTCGCGCACCGCCGTCAGGTTGTAGACCTTGGTCCATTTGCCGATCAGCGCCTGGTAGTCCAGCAACTGGCCCACCTGCTGGTCGTTCAACTCCAGCTGCAGCGCTTTCAGGCCCGCGCGCAAATCCTGTTCCGCGCCCGACATCAGGCGTCGACCTGCGCGGTGGCAGTCAGGGGTGTCGTGTTTTTCCAGAGGTTTTTCTTCAGGTGTACCAGCAGCAGCGACACCGTGGCTGGCGTGATACCGGAGATACGCGAAGCCATGCCCAAGGTTTCCGGCCGGTGTTTGGCCAGGGTTTGCCTTGCCTCGAAACTCAGGGCCGAGACCTGCAGGTAGTCCAGGTCGGCCGGGAGTTTGAGGTTCTCGTAATGGGAAGCACGCTCCACCTCGGTTTTCTGCAGGTCGATGTAGCCGGCGTATTTGACGGCAATTTCAATCTGCTCGATCACGCTGCGCGCCATGTCGGCGACGGCCGATGTTTCACGTGAAACAGCCGGCGCCAGTTCGGGGTTGAGGTACTTGCCTTCGTTCAGCGACATCAGTGCCGCGTAGTTCACATCCGGGCGCCGCAGCAGGTCCAGCAGGTTGTATTCGTGTTCAATCGCCTTGCCCAACACCCGTTCGGCCTCGGCCACCGGCAGGCTGCGCGGATTCACCCAGATGGCGCGCAGGCGTTCTGTTTCACGTGAAACAGCATCGCGTTTGCGGTTGAAAGCATCCCAGCGCGCGTCATCGACCAGGCCCAGCGCCCTGCCCTTTTCGGTCAGGCGCATGTCGGCATTGTCTTCGCGCAGCATCAGGCGGAACTCGGCCCGGCTGGTGAACATGCGGTAAGGCTCGGTCACACCCTTGGTGATCAGGTCATCCACCAGCACGCCCAGGTAGGCCTCGTCGCGCTTGGGCAGCCAGGCCTCCTTGCCCTGGCACTGCAGCGCGGCATTGATGCCGGCAAACATGCCCTGGGCTGCCGCCTCTTCGTAACCTGTCGTGCCGTTGATCTGGCCGGCGAAGAACAGGCCGCCAATGGCGCGGGTCTCAAAGCTGGTTTTCAGCGCACGCGGGTCGAAGTAGTCGTATTCGATGGCGTAGCCAGGCCGCAGGATGTGGGCGTTTTCCATGCCCACCATGGAGCGCACCAGCTCGTACTGGATGTCAAACGGCAGGCTGGTCGAGATGCCGTTGGGGTAAACCTCATGCGTGCTCAGGCCTTCGGGCTCCAGGAAAATCTGGTGGCTGTCCTTGTCGGCAAAACGGTTGATCTTGTCTTCCACGCTGGGGCAATAACGCGGACCCACACCGTCGATTTTGCCGGTGAACATGGGGCTGCGGTCAAAGCCGGAGCGAATGATGTCGTGGGTGCGTTCATTGGTATGCGTGATCCAGCACGACACCTGCTGGGGGTGGGCGATCTGCCCGCCCATGAAGCTGAACACCGGCACTGGCCCGGCGATGCCGCCCGGCATGCCGTCACCCGGCTGTTCCGTGCATTTGCTGAAATCTATGCTGCGGCCGTCAATCCGTGGCGGTGTGCCGGTTTTCAGCCGGCCCTGCGGCAGCTTGAGTTCTTTCAGGCGTGCGCTCAGCGACACCGCCGGCGGGTCCCCTGCCCGGCCCGCCGCGTAGTTGTTCAGGCCGACATGGATCTTGCCGTCCAGAAAGGTCCCGGCCGTCAACACCACAGTCCGCGAACGGAACTTGATGCCGACCTGGGTCACGGCACCGACCACGCGGTCGCCTTCGACCATCAGGTCATCGACCGCCTGCTGGAACAGCCACAGATTCGGCTGGTTCTCGATCATGCGGCGTATCGCCGCCTTGTACAAAATGCGGTCGGCCTGGGCCCGCGTGGCGCGCACGGCCGGGCCCTTGGAGCTGTTCAGGATGCGAAACTGGATGCCGCCCTCGTCGGTGGCCAGCGCCATCGCGCCGCCCATGGCGTCCACCTCTTTCACCAGGTGGCCCTTGCCGATACCGCCTATCGAGGGGTTGCAGCTCATCTGGCCCAGGGTCTCGATGTTGTGCGTCAGCAGCAGGGTCTTGCAGCCCATGCGGGCGGCAGCCAGCGCGGCCTCGGTCCCGGCATGGCCGCCACCGACCACGATCACGTCAAATTCTTGCGGATAAATATAAGGCGAGTGCATCACGCCTCCTTCAATAAAGCGGCCTTCAGGCCAGATGCCTGTACGCCATGGAGCTGCCCGATTTGGGTGAATGACCCGGGCCGGTCATACCTGCTGCGGCCGGCGCCACAAAACGCCAGGCCTGCCACGCAGGACCCAAAAAGGCATTTTATCAGGCGGGCCCTGTTTTGTGCTGCGCCACGGCTTATGCCTTGCCCGTCTGGCCCCGATGGCTGGCCGCTGATTTGCTATGGATTTAATAGCTGATGGCGCTTGTCGAGCATGGGCGGGAGGCCTGAAACGTTTGAAGCCCAACCCAAGGGCGGCGGCCGCGCCACAATAGCGGGCATGAAACTCCTCATCTTCGCTGGCAGCACCCGCCAAAACTCCTACAACCGTAAGCTCGCGCAAACCACCGCCACGCTGGCGCGGGCCAGCGGCGCCGAGGTCACCCACCTTGAACTGGCCGACTTCGACATCCCCATGTACAACGCCGACCTCGAAGCCCAAGGCACGCCGGCTGACGTGATCCGGCTCAAACAAATCATGTTTGAGCACCCGGCCTGGATCATCTGTTCACCCGAATACAACGGCAGCTACACCGCCCTGCTCAAAAACACCATCGACTGGGTCTCCAGCCCGGTCAAGAGCGACCCGGCCTGGCAGGAAGGCTTCAAGTCCTTTCGCGGCAAGGTCGTGGGGGTGCTCAGCGCCTCGCCCGGCGGCCTGGGCGGCCTGCGCTCACAAAGCCACCTGGTGCCGCTGCTGCTCAATGCGCAATGCTGGGTTGCCCCCAAGGCCTTTGCGCTGGGCCACGCCGGTGAGGCCTTTGATGCCGACGGCAAGCTGCAGAGCGAAGCCCACCTGAAAAATGTGCAGGCGGTGATTGACCAGGTGCTGTTTGCCAGCAGCCGGCTGGCCGGCTGACGAGCTGACACATGGGGACGCCCGCATTAGCGGAACCACGTAGGCCGGGGTCTCACGGGCGGGCCTATATTGGGCCCCACGATAACAACTGGGAGACCACCCATGCAAGACCTCAAAACGCGCCGCAGCGCCCTTCAATTCGGCCTCAAGGCCGGTAGCACCCCTGGCGGCCGTCTCGGCCTTTCCCGGCCTGCTCAGCACGGCCCACGCACAGGGCAACTGGCCCAGCAAGCCGATCCGCCTGCTCGTGCCTTTTGCGCCCGGCGGCAGCTCTGAAATCGTGGCGCGTTCAGCCGCCAATGAAATCGGCAAAAGCCTGGGCCAGACCGTGTATGTGGAAAACAAGCCCGGTGCCAGCGGCAACATCGCCATGCAGGAATGCGCCGCCTCGACCGACGGCCACACCATGATCCTGGGCCACATCGGCACCTTTGCGGTCAACCCCTATATTTTCGACAAGCTGCCGTTTGACACCAACCGCGACTTCAAACCGATCTCGCTGCTGGCCAAGGTGCCCAGCCTCTACGTGGTCAACGCCAACCTGCCGGTCCACAACCTCAAGGAATTTGTCGCCCTGGCCAAGGCCAAACCGGGCCAGCTCAACTACGGCTCGGCCGGCAACGGCAGCGCCGGCCACCTGGCCTTTGAATACCTGAAGATGGTGACCAACACCTTTGTGCTGCATGTGCCCTACCGCGGCACCGGCCCACAACTCACCGACCTGCTGGCGGGCCGCCTGGACGCCGCCAGCGTGGGCGCACCGGCCATCCTGGCGCATATCAAGTCGGGCAAGCTGCGCTGTATCGCCACCGGCACCAAGGAGCGCCTGCCGCAACTGCCCGATGTGCCAACCGTGGCCGAAAGCGGTTACCCCGGTTTCGAAATGACCCAGTGGTACGGCCTGAATGCCCCGGCCAACATGCCACAAGCCGCCATCGACCGGATTGCCGAGGCCTGCGCCAAAGCCATGCGCAACCCGCTGGCCACCGAACGGTTACGCGGCGACACGGCCCAGCCCGTGGGCGACACGCCGGCGCAATACGCCGCCTTCATCAAGACCGAGCAGGCGCGCTGGAAGCTGGTCGCCGACCGCGCCAAAATCAAACCGGATTAAGCCGACAAGCCCCCACACGCCCGAGCCTGGCGATTTGATGATCAAATAGGGCTTTCGCCCAATCCACACGGGCGCAATCAGCTCCTGTTTTGATAGCGAATCGCCACCCATGAATTGCCGACCCGGCTGCGGCGCCTGCTGCATCGCCCCCTCCATCAGCTCGCCCATTCCCGGCATGCCCCATGGCAAGCCGGCCGGGGTGCGCTGCGTGCAGCTGGACGAGGCCAACCAGTGCCGCATTTTCGGCCGACCCGAGCGGCCTGCCGTCTGTGGCCAGCTGAAGCCCTCGGCGGACATGTGCGGCGATTCCAGCCTCCAGGCCATGCGTTTTCTCAGCCTGCTGGAACGGCAGACACAGCCCGGCGCCGCCTGAGGCTCTCAGGTTTACGCGGAAGTGCCCAGCCCATGGCCGGGCAGGGTATCGGCGAAGGCGCGTACGGCCGGGTTGGCATTGTCGCGCCGCCAGACACAACACAGGGTCGCCAACGCCGCCTCACCCACGCCCGACAGCGGCCGGGCAACCAGCGAACCTTCGTGCAGGGGCACCACCGGCGCCGGCACCAGGGCCGCGCCCATTCTGGCCTCCACCAGCGCCAGCAGCGTGGGCAGGATGCTGGTGTGTGTGACTTGTGGCCGCACCCCGCCCGCCGCAAAAATGCTCTCGACCAGTTCGTGGAAGTAACGTGCGCCTACGGGGTCATACGTGATGAAGGGCAGACCGTGCAAGGCTTGCACAGGCACCACCTCCAGCGCCGCCAGCGGATGGCCGGCCGGCAACAGCAGCAGCATCGGATCGCGCGCCACCACAGACACCTCAAAGTCCGGCGCCATCATGGAAGCGGAAAGCCGTAACAAGGCGACGTCAATGCGCCCGGAATGGACGCCCTCGATCAGCAGGTCCGAGGTCAGCTGCTTCAAGTCCAGCGTCACGTCAGGGTAACGCGCGCGGTAGGCAATGAGTGCCTGCGGCAACACGCGGTACACCGAGCTGTGTGTGAAACCCAGCGTCAGGCTGCCCGCTTCGCCACGGGCCACACGCTGCACCGCCTTCACCGCGGCATCGGCTTCCGCCAGCATCTGGCGCGCACGCTCCAGCATCAGTTTGCCGGCCGGCGTCAGTTGCACAGCGCGTGTGGTGCGCGTCAGCAGTTGCGCCCCGACCTCCTCCTCCAACTGCCGTATTTGCTGGCTCAGTGGTGGCTGGCTGATGTACAGGCGCCTGGCCGCCCGGCCGAAATGCAGTTCTTCGGCAACCACGATAAAAGCCTTGAGCGAACGTGAGAGCAAAGACATTAGGTCGTTATTCAAATCAATATGCAGCAAATTTTATATTAGACATATCAATAAGGGGCGCCTATTCTGAGCAACTCACCGGCCTCAGCGCCGCCCTTCTTTTATTTCTGGAGCCCCGATATGGAACTGCAACTCCTTCGCCGCATGCTTGTGGGCGGTGCCCTCTGTGTTTTCGCCAGCGCCGGCACCGCGCTGGCCCAGACCGCGGCGCCCTACCCCAGCAAGCCGATACAGCTGGTCGTTCCTTTTGCGGCCGGAAGCGTGACCGACCTGCTGGCACGCATCGTGGCGCAGCGCCTGGGCGAGGCTCTGGGCCAGCCCGTCGTGGTGGACAACAAGGCCGGCGCCGACGGCAACATCGGCGCCGCCTATGTGGCAGCAGCGGCACCGGACGGCTACACCTTGATGATGGGCGCGGCCAGCACCAACGCCATCAACCCCAGCCTGCACAAAAATCTGCGTTTCAACCCGCTGCGCGATTTCGCACCCATCACCAATGTGGCATCCGTGCCCAACGTCCTGGTGGTCGGGCCACAGGTGCCCGCGCGAACGGTCAAGGATTTCATCCAGGCCGCCCGCACGGAGAAGTACAGCTTCGCCTCCAGCGGCGCGGGTGGCAGCATGCACCTCGCGGGCGAGTTGTTCAAGGTGATGACCCAGACGCCTGACCTGCTGCACATTCCCTACAAAGGCGGCAGTGCGCCTGTCACCGATGTGATGGGCGGACGCGTCAGCGCGATGTTCTGCAATCTGCCGCTGTGCCTGCAACACATTCGCGCGGGCAAGCTCACGGCGCTGGGCGTCACCTCACCACGCCGTTCACCCTTGCTGCCCGAGGTGCCGACCATCGCACAAGCGGGGGTGCCAGGCTACGAGGTGGAAGGCTGGTTCGGGCTGTTCGCCCCGGCCGCCGTTCCCAAGCCCATCCTGCAGCGCCTCAATGCCGAGGTCGTTCATATTCTCAAGGACCCCAAGGTCAAGGAACAGCTGCTGGCCCAAGGTGCCGAGCCGGTGGGAAATTCTCCCGAAGAGTTCGCCGCCTTTGTGAAGAAGGAACACGATCGCTGGGCCAAGATCATCCGCGACACCGGCATCACGCTGCAATAAACCACAAGGAACATTCACCCGATGACCCCCGCCAACCATTTCAGTGCACTGGACGCTGCGCGCGCGTTAGAGGCCGGCACGCTCACCAGCGAAGCGCTCGTGCGGGCCTGCCTGGACCGCATCGCGGAACGCAACGACGCCGTGCTCGCTTTCACGGCCTTCGATGTGGATACCGCACTGCACCATGCCCGGCTGGCCGACCGCTCTGCCGCGGCCTCGCTTCGCGGCATTCCGTTCGCGGTCAAGGACGTGATCGATACGGCAGACTACCCCACGGCCTACGGTTCGCCGATTTATACCGGCCACCGCCCGCGTATTGACGCTGCCTGTGTGGCCATTGCGCGTGAGCGCGGGGCCGTGGTGCTGGGCAAGGTCGCCACCAGCGAATTCGCCACCCAGAGCCCAAGCAAAACGCGCAATCCCCTGAACCTGGGCCACACGCCCGGCGGATCGTCCAGCGGGTCGGCCGCTGCCGTGGCCGACTTCATGGTGCCGGTCGCTTTCGGCACCCAGACCACGGCCTCCATCGTGCGGCCCGCGTCCTACTGCGGCGTCGTTGGCTACAAACCGACCTTCGGCTTCATCGGCGTGGCCGGCCTCAAGCCGCTGAGCCCGATGCAGGACACGATAGGCCTGCTGACCCGAACCGTGGCCGATGCCGCCTTCTTCAGCTTCGGCTTGCACGGCGCCCGCATCACGAGCCAAACCGACATCCGGCCGCGCCTGGCCGTTTGCGAGTCGCGTCAATGGGCGCATGCCCGCCCTGAAATGACGCAGGCCATCGAGCAACTGGCGGCCGACGCACAACGTCAGGGCGCCAGCGTACAGCGCATCACCCTGCCGGCGGACATCGAAGATCTGGTCGACCTGCAAGCACGGCTATTCGCGTTCGAAGCGCGTCAGTCCCTGGCCTGCGAACGGGCGAACAACAGCAGCCAGTTCAGTGAGCGCTTGCACAAACGCCTGGACGGCGGCCTCGGTATCACGCCCCAGGACTACCTGGACATGCGGCGTCGCGCGGCCCTGGCCCGCGTCAAGGTCCAGGCCCTCTTTGCGGACGTGGACGCGCTGCTCTACCCGCCCGCGGAGGGTGAGGCGGACGTCGGGCTTGCAGACTCCGGCTCGCCGCGTTTTGGCGCCCTCTGGAGTCTGCTGCATCTGCCGTGCATCTCCCTGCCCGTGACCCAAGGACCGGCGGGACTGCCGCTGGGCGTGCAAGCCATAGGCGCTTATGGCGACGACGAAAGGCTGCTGGCCGTCGCGGCCTTCCTCAGCCGGGTCGCCGCGGCCCGCTAGGCCGCCTGCAGAGGTTCAGAAGGGGTAGTGACGCGGCGTGGTCTGGATCGTGATCCAGCGTAACTCGGTGAACTCGGCCACGCCGGCCTTGCCGCCAAAACGGCCCATGCCGCTGCCCTTGACGCCGCCAAAAGGCATTTGCGCCTCGTCGTGTACGGTCGGGCCGTTGACGTGGCAGATGCCCGAATCAATCCGCTGCGCCACCGTGAAGGCCCGCGCCACGTCAGCGCCAAACACCGCCGACGACAAGCCGTATTCGTTGTCGTTGGCGCAGGCCACGGCCTCTTCCACACCACTCACACGCACCACACATTTGACCGGGCCAAAGGTTTCTTCGTGGTAAATCTTCATCGCCGGCGTGACATGATCCAGTACCGTGGCCGGCATCAAGGTGGTGTCGGACTTGCCGCCACACATGAGTTTGGCGCCTTTGGCCAGCGCATCGTCGATCAGCGCATTGCAATGGGTGACCGTGCTCATGCCCACCACCGAACCCAACACCACCGGCTCGGGTTTGCGTGGGTCGCCCAGCGGCAAAGCCTTGGCCTTGGCGGTGAAACGTTTGACAAATTCGTCGGCGATTTTTTGGTCCACGATGATGCGTTCGGTGGACATACAGATCTGGCCGCTGTTGGCAAAACTGCCAAAGGCCGCACCGTTGACGGCATCGTCGATGTTGGCGTCGTCCAGGATCACCAGCGGCGCCTTGCCGCCCAGTTCCAGCACCACGGGCTTCAAGTAACGGGCGCAGGTCATCGCGATGATTTTGCCGACCCGGGTCGAACCCGTGAAGTTGACACGCCGCACCGCCGGGTGCGCGACGATGGTGTCCACCACCACGGCCGCATCTTCAGGCGCATTGGTGATGTAGTTCACCACGCCAGGCGGAAAACCCGCATCCAGGAAGGACTCGACGATCAGTTGATGCGTGTGCGGGCAGTTTTCCGAACCTTTGAAAATCACCGTGTTGCCGCAGGCCAGTGGCGTCGCAATCGCGCGCACGCCGAGGATCACGGGCGCGTTCCACGGTGCAATACCCAACACCACACCGGCGGGCTGGCGCACACCCATGGCCAGACTGCCGGGCACGTCCGAGGGAATCACCTCGCCGCTGATTTGTGTGGTCAGCGAAGCGGCTTCGCGCAACATGCCAGCGGCCAGCATCACGTTGAAGCCGGCCCACATACCCGAGGCGCCAGTCTCGGCGGCCACGGCCTCAATAAACTGCGGCGCCTTGGCTTCGAGCGCATCGGCGGCCTTGAGCAGCAGCGCACGGCGCGCGCTGGGGCCGGTCTGGCTCCAGGACTTGAAGGCTTCGGCCGCGGCCTCCACCGCCATCAGCGCATCGGCCGGCGAACAAGCCGGCGCACGGGTGGCGACACTGTTGTCTAGCGGGTTGCGGCGCTCAAAGGTCGCGCCTTTCTCGGCGCTTACTTTGAGGCCGTTGATCAACATGGTCAGGTCAGACATTCGGGTACTCCATCAAACAAGGAAAAATTCAAACCGGGTTGGCCGGTGCGGCCGCGCCGGCACCGAGATAGGCTTCGCGTATCACCGTCGAACGCGCCAGCAGCGCGGCCGGCCCGCTGGCCACCAAGGTGCCGCGTTCCAGCACGTAGCCGCGGTCGGCCACGGCCAGCGCCTTCTTGACGTTTTGCTCGACCATCAAGACGGTGGTGCCGGCGTCGGCGATGCGGCGTGTGATCGCCAGCAACTCGTCCACCATGCGTGGCGCCAGGCCTAAGGAAGGTTCGTCCAGCATCAGCAGGCGCGGCGCACTCATCATGGCGCGGGCCACGGCCACCATTTGTTGCTCGCCGCCACTCATGGTGCCGGCCAGTTGTTGCGCGCGTTCGCGCAATTTCGGGAAATCGGTAAACGCTTGTTCGAGACGCCGGGCCCGTTCGGCGCG
Source organism: Polaromonas sp. UC242_47 (assembly GCF_044452385.1). Taxonomy (NCBI): domain Bacteria; kingdom Pseudomonadati; phylum Pseudomonadota; class Betaproteobacteria; order Burkholderiales; family Comamonadaceae; genus Polaromonas; species Polaromonas sp. UC242_47. Next base: position 108,732 of record NZ_JBIOAO010000003.1, on the reverse strand, counting down.
GGCCACCAGCCAGCCGCCCAGCTCCAGGTTTTCCGTCACCGTCATCTGCGGAAACAACTGCCGGCCCTCGGCCACCAGGGCCATGCCGCTTTGCACAATTTCGTTGGTTTTGGTGGGCAAGGCCTGGCCGTTCAGCATGACCTCGCCACCACGTGGAATCAGCCCGGCCAGCGCCCGCAACAAAGTGGTTTTGCCGGCGCCATTGGGGCCGAGGATCACGGTCAGGCCGGGTTTGATCTCCAGCTGCAAATCACGCAACACCAGGAAAGCGCCGTAACCGGCACTCAGGCCTGACACCTGGAGATGGGCACCCTGGTTTTGCGCGCCCAGAACAAAAGGAGGAGCAAACCACATCATGCTGTCGCCATTTCATCGCCCAAATAAGCTTCAATCACCTCGGTGTCACGCACCACCTCCTGCGGCGTGCCATCGGCAATTTTTCGGCCCTGGTGCAACACGATCACACGTTCCACGTGGCGCAACAAGGTGGTGACCGCGTGTTCGATCCAGACCACGCTCAAGCCCAGTTCGTCGCGCATACGTTTGATCAACAAGGCCATGTTTTCGACCTCCACTTCCGTCAGACCGGCCGCCACTTCATCGAGCAGCAATAGACGCGGGCGTGTCGCCAGCGCCATGCCGATTTCCAGCAGGCGTTGCTGCGAGGGGGTGATGTCGCCCGCCGGCAGCGCGGCCTGCGCGCTCAGGCCAATCAGCGCCAGAATGCTGGCGGCGTCACGCAGTTGCCGCGCGCCCTGGCGCTGCCGGCCAGCGAACTGCAGACCGAAGTCAATGTTGGCCGTCACCGTCATCTCGGGAAACACACGCGGTGTCTGGAAGGTGCGCGCAATGCCTGCCGCCGCATAACGGTGCGGGCCTTGGCCACTCAGTTCGCGCCCGCCCGCCAGCAACTGGCCCGAGGTCGGCGCGGTTACGCCCGAAATCGCATTGAAAAAAGTGGTCTTGCCGGCACCGTTGGGGCCGATGATACCGACCAGCTCGCCGGCATGAAAGGTGGCGCTCACGCCGTCAACCGCCGTCAGGCCGCCAAAACGCACCGTGACCTCACGGGCTTGCAACAACATTTCAGCCATGGTCGCGCCCCTTGTTGGCACCCAGGCCACGCAGCCAGCCGCGGCTGTCCTGCCACCAGGCCGTGAAGGTGCTGCCACGCAGCGAGGCCAGGCCGCCCGGCAGGTAGAGCACACTCAGGATCAGCAACAGGCCCAGCGACATCATGTAGACCTGCGGTGCCTGCAGGCGCAAGGTCTCGGCCAACACGCTGAACACCACGGCGGCAATCAGCGGCCCCCAAAGCGTGACCGCGCCGCCTATCAGCGCAATCAACACGGTCTGGAAACCGATGAAGGGATTGAACACGGTGTGTGGATCGATGTAGGTCCAGCGCACGGCCATGGCCGCACCCACGGCACCGGCAAAAGCCGCCGTCATGGCAAAACCGGCGATCTTGATCAGGCGTGTGTTCACGCCCAAGGTTTGCGCACGTTGTTCGTCGGCGCCTATGCCCATCAGCGCCAGGCCGAAGCGGCTGCGCCGCACGACGATGGACACCAAGACCGCGAGTACGGCCAGACCCAGCACCGTCAGGTAAATCGTGTCGCGGTCGGGCACCACCGTCAACACCCGGCCCACGGTGCCGGTCACGGCTTTTTCAAAATAGGTGACCGCATGGCGTATCAACTCGGTCATGCCAAAGGTCAACACGGCAAAGTAAGTGCCGCGCAAATGCAGCACGGCCGCACCCATGACCACGGCCACCACGCTGGCCAGGCCGGCACCCAGGGCGATGGCCGCCAGCCAGGGCAGACTCTCCAGCGCCACGGCACTGGTGTACGCGCCTATGCCGAAAAAAGCCGAGGTTGCCAGCGAGAGGTAACGGGTGTTGCCGCAGAACAGGCCCCAGCTCGACGACAGGGCCACATACATCAGGCAGGTCAACACCATCGACACAACAAACTCGCTGCCGTAATGCGGCAGCGCCAGCGCCCAGCCGGCAAAAGCCAGCAGAAGCAGCAGGTCGCGAACCAGGATTTGTTTATCTTTCATTTTTCTTTTTATTTCGCAAACAGGCCGCGAGGGCGCAAGAGCAACACGGCGATAAACACGCTGTAAGACAACAAGGCTTTCAGCGAGGGGTTGGTGAAATGCATGCCCAAGGCCTCGATCACTCCCAGCAACAGGCCACCGGCCAAGGCGCCGCTCATGCTGCCGAAGCCGCCCAGGGTGATCACAATCAGCGCGGTCACGGTGTAGGGCTCACCCATGGACGGCGTGATGGTGTAAGCCATGGACAGCAGGCAACCGGCCACACCCGACAGGCCCAGGCCAATGCCGAACATCAGCGGGTGCAGGCGCTGGGTGTCTATGCCGACCAGTTGCGCACCGGTCGGTGACTGCATCAACGCACGCACACCTTTGCCCAGCAAGGTGTAACGCAGCAGCACAATCAGCGCGCCACTGAACACCAGGGCCAGGCCAAACACCAGCAGCTTGTTGCCGGCAAACTGGGCCTCGCCAAACTTCACCGGATCGGTCAGGTAGTCGTAACCGCGCAGGTCGCCGCCCCACATGAAGGAGGCAAAGTTCTGCACCAGAAACATCAGGCCAAACGCCACCATCAGGCCACGCGCCTCGAAGATGTCCAGGTTCGGCGAGGTGGCGGTCAGGCGCCTGAAACACAGCTTGTGTATCACCAGGCCCAGCGCCATCAGGATCAGGAAGGAGACCGGCACCATCAACAGCGGTGACAGGCCTAACGAGGTCTGGGCCATCCAGGTCAGGTAGGCGCCCAGCATCAGGAACTCGCCATGGGCGATGTTCAGGATGCGCATCAGGCCGTACTGCAGATTCAGCCCGAGCGCGACCAATGCGTAAATGCCGCCGGTGATCAGACCGGAGGCCAGCAGTTCAAGCCAGGAAGTAAATGACATGGGAAGACATGAGGTCGCAAAAAACCCGTTCGCAGCGAGACTGCCGAAGCGCTGCTGACAGCGGCGTCGGTAGCCTCAGCCTGAACGGTGAGGGTGGCAGGTCTGGCGGTTTATTTCCAGGCGGACTTGTTCGGGTTGAGTTTGGCTGTGGCCAGGTTTGTCGGCCAGACCACTTCGAACTCGCCGTTTTGCCACTGGCTCACAGTGCCCGGCACGGCGGTGTTTTCACTGCCGGTGAACTTGACGTCGCCGATGATGGTCTTGTGGGTGTTGGCCGCGATGTAGTCACGCATGGCCTTGCGGTCCAGACCCACCTTGGCGACAGCCGCCTGCAGGACTTCCAGGCCGGCCCAGCAGTGGCCGCTGGCCCAACGATCGGGTTCCTTGCCGCCAAACTTTTTGGTGTGGGCATCGAAATAAGCCTTGGCGCCCGGGCTGGTCTTGCTGTTCCACGACCCCATGCCGATCACCCCTTCGGCGCCGGCCGGTGTCATGACGTTTTTGTAGAGCTGGAAAGCCGTGCCGACCGAGGCGTAGAAAAACTTCGGATTGAAACCAATCTCTTTCGCCTGCTTGCTCGCCAGAATGGTGTCGGGCGGGTAGGTGATGCCGATGAAGGCATCCGGGTTCAGGCCCTTGATACCACGCAGTACCGGCGACAAATCCTTCACGCCCAGTGGGTAACTCTTGCGCTCGACCACCTGGATGCTGGTTTTCTTCAGCGCATTGTTCAGCGCCGCAAAATTCTCCAGGCCGAACAAGTCGTCCATGTAGACAATGGCGACGGTTTTGGCGCCGTTGGCCACCAGCATGTCGACCAGCGCGCCCATCATGCGGTCGGGCTGCTGCAGGATGGAAAAGAAAAACGGCAGGTTCATGTCGATCAGCTTGCGCGACAAGGCCGTGGGCGCCATCAGCGGATAACCAAAACGATTGGCCAGCGGCGCAATCGCGAAGTTGGCATTGCTGCCCCAGGGCGGCAGGATCAGATCGACCTTGTCGCTGCCCATGAGTTTTTCATAAGAGCGCACGCAGGTTTCGATGTCGCTGCGGTCGTCCGAACTGATCAGCTCGATAGGGCGTTTGACACCCTTGACATCCAGGCCGCCCGCCGCGTTGACTTGTTCGGCCCAGAGCAAATAGTTGGGCTCCTGGCTGACCTGCGCACCACCGGTCCACGGGCCGGTGCGGGACATGGCATAACCGATACGCACCGGTTTGGCCTGGGCCCACAGTTGCGGGGCAAAAGCAGCGGCGCCCAGGGCGGCGGCAGCGCCTTTGAGCAAATGACGTTTGGATGGCTGGACCATGGTGTCTCCTGTGTACGCGCCCGGCGGGCTGCGGAAAAAGGGATGGTAGGCAAAGGTCGATCTGGCCGCTTTGCTGAGCGTGCACAAAGCGCTAGTCCAGCAGCGCATGCCCGCTGGGGTTAACCCTTGTCCCCACGACGCGCCGCCAGCGGGCCCAGCGCCCATAATCTTTCCATGGGCTCTGAGCCCCCCAACCGGAGACATGCATGACCGCCACAGAGGTATCCACCGATAACGTCAGCCCGCGCGAGCGTGCGCCGGTGTGGCGCGAATGGATATGGAAACACTTTGGTGGCCTGCAGTCCGACCTTTACGGCGACACCGACTTCGATGGCCACATGGCTTCGGGCCGCGCCGGTGAGGTGATCCTGACCAAGCTCGAAGCCAACCGCCACCGCGTGGTGCGCACCGCCGACATGGTGCGTGCCAGCGACGCCGGTTACCTGAAAATTGTCGCGCCCATGCAGGGCCGCGCCGGTGTCGAACAAATGGGGCGCCAGGCCTGGGTCAGCCCCGGCGGCTGGACCATTTACGACACCACCGGTTGTTACGCCGTCGACAACCCCGACCGTGTCGAACACCTGATCGTGATGTTGCCCAAGGCCCAGATCGCCGAACGCGGCCTGCCCTTGCACAGCTTGATGGCGCGCCATGTCGGTGGCGCCAGCGGCATCTCGCGTGTGGCGCTGGCCACCATGCGCAGCACCTACCAGGAACTGCCGAATATGAGCGCGGCCGCCGCCCAGGGTGCGGGCGAGTTGATTGCACAACTGGTGCGGCTCTCGCTGATCGAACTGGCCGGCCAGGGCACGGCCGTGACCCAGCGCGAGGCGCTGAAAGACCGCATACGTGCCTACGTCAGCGTCAACCTGCGCGACCCGGCCTTGTCGATCGAGCAAATTGCGCAGGCGCTCAACTGCAGCAAGCGCCATTTGCACAACGCCTTCAGCGACGAAGACGACACCCTGGCCAGCTACATCCTGCGCCTGCGCCTGCAGGCCTGCAGCCGCGAGTTGCAACGCACCGGCCCACAAGCCCGCGCCATCACCGACATCGCCTTGTCTTGGGGCTTTAACAACCTCTCGCACTTCAGCCGCGTGTTTCGCGGCCACACCGGACACAGCCCCAGCGAGTTGCGCCAGGCCGCACACCAAAACGCGGCGGGTTTGCTCCCGCATTGAGGTTCAAATATCAAATAGGCCTCTAGCCCAATACCCACAGACGCCAATAGCTCTTTTATTGATAGCAACAGATGATTCATTCCGTCCACACCAGGAGACCCGCCATGCACATCCCCTCCCTCAAAGAAGTTGTCAGTGCTGAAGAATGGCAGTTGCGCTGCGAGCTCGCCGCCTGTTACCGGCTGGCGGCGCTTTACGGCTGGAGCGACCTGGTGTTCACCCACATCAGCGCCAAGCTGCCCGAGTCGGTTACCGGCGCGGGCAAGCACCATTTCCTGATCAACCCTTATGGCCTGATGTTTGACGAGATCACCGCGTCCAGCCTGGTCAAGGTCGACGAGTTGTGCAACAAGGTGATTGAGTCGCCCTTCCCGGTCAACCCGGCCGGGTTTGTGATCCACAGCGCCGTGCATGAGGCCCGCGCCGACGCCGGCTGTGTCTTGCACACCCACACCCGCGCCGGTGTCGCCGTCAGCGCGCAGAAGGCCGGTATCCTGCCCATCAGCCAGCAATCGACGTTTGTGCTGGGCTCGCTGGCCTACCACGCCTACGAAGGTGTGGCTTTCCGCGACGATGAAAAACCACGCCTGCAAGCCGATCTGGGCAGTGCCAACTTTTTGATGTTGCGCAACCATGGCCTGCTGGTGGTCGGCAAAACCGTTGCCGATGCATTTCTCAGCATGTACACCTTTGAAAACACCTGCCGCATCCAGATCGACGCACAGGCCGGTGGTGAACTCACCGAGGTGAACCCGCTCATTGTCAAAGGCGTGGCCGAAGCCATGCGCGTGCAGACCGGCGGCCTGGGCGGTGCTTTTGTCTGGCCCTCGTTGATCCGCAAGCTGGACCGCCTCGACAGCAGCTACGCAACATGAGCGGCTCGCCGCTCGTCACCCAGTTGCTGGTGGCTGCGCTGGCCCTGGTGATGTTGGGTCTGGGCCTGTCGCTGAGCACGCAGGACTTCACACGCCTGTTCAAACACCCCAAGGCCGTGGTCGTGGCCTTGCTGCTGCAAATTGTGGTGTTGCCGCTGGCCTGTTACGGGCTGATTGTTGCGCTGAAAGTACCACCGTTGTTCGCCGTCGGATTGATGCTGCTGGCCGCCTCGCCAGGCGGCATCTCGGCGAATTTGTTCAGCCATTTGTTCGGCGGCAATGTGGCCATGAATATTTCGCTGACCGCCATCAACACCGTCTTGTCCATCGTCACCCTGCCGCTGATCAGCAACTGGGCCATCAGCACCTTTGCCAAAACCGGCCAGGTCGTGCCGCTGCAAACCGGCAAGGTGGTGGAAGTGATTGCCGTGGTGCTGATTCCGGTTTTCATCGGCATGTGGGTGCGCACCCTGAAGCCTGGTTTTGCCGCCCGCTGCGAAAAACCCATGAAAATTTTCAGCGCCGTGGTGTTGGCCGTGGTGGCCATAGGCGCCTTGCTCAAGGAATGGCAGGCGCTGAGCAGCAGTTTTGCAAGCCTGGGTCCGGCCGTGGTGGCCTTCAACCTGATCAGCCTGCTGGCCGGTTATTACCTCTCGCGCGTGGCCGGTCTGGACAAACCCATGTCTACGGCCATCAGTTACGAAATCGGCATCCACAACTCGACCCTGGCGATTTTTGTCGCGCTGGCGGTACTGGACAACTTCCAGCTCGCGTTGCCGGCCGCGATTTATTCGGTCAGCATGTACCTCACGGCAACCTTGTTCGGCTTGTTGGTGTTGCGGCGCAGCGGCAAGCCGGCCGCGGCCACCGTCACCGCACGCACCTAGTCAAGCCTCGCGGTTGGGGCCGGACGAATCGTCCTGGTCGCTAGGCTTGCGGCTGCTGCGGGTGAACCAGTTTTTGCAGGTCACCCACAAAACCTGGGCCGCACGCTCCAGCGTGTCCACCGCCAGATCGCGCCGGTTGCGTGCACGCAGGCGTGCCACCAGCAACAACTCGGCAATACTGGCGCGCTGCACCTCGTCGCGCCGCGCGACCTCTTGTGGTTTGCTCTCGGGCGTGCGCCCCTTTACGCCGGACATGACAACACCGGTTTCTGCAGGAAAAAAAGCGGCATCTATTTGAGGGCCTTTTTCACCGCACCCACACCCAGGGCCGCCAGCACAACAAACACCACGGCCAGGATCAGGAACAGGCCGAACAAAATTTTGGCAATACCGGCCGAGCCGGCGGCAATACCGCCAAAGCCCAAGGCCCCGGCGATCAGGGAAATAATCCCGAAAATAATCGCGTACTTCAACATGGTTTCTCTCCAGAAGAACAGTCGCGCCGCGTGCGCGCGATGGATGAAGTCCATGGTAGGCGGCAGCTAGATGCCACCAGCTAAGCAGCCGGCCCCAGCCCCTGTAGGACAAGACCGGGCCTGCCCGCATTCGCTCTGATATTCATAGCTGCTTGCGTCCGTCCAATGAGGGCCAGCGCCGGCTTTATCTGATGAAAAGGAAACAAGACCCTATTTGCCGAAGAGTTTTTTCAGACCCTGCCCCAACCTGTCCCCCAGCTGCAAACCGGCACCCGTGCCCGCGCCCGGCATCACCGCCGTGCCTATCGCCGCGCCCAGTAGCGCACCGCGTGTCAGCGTGACTTCGGGCGCGTCCAGCGTGCCGCTCACCATCAGCGGCACACCCACCGCACCGCCCAGGGTTTGGCCCAGCTTGCTGTCGCCGGCCAGGTTCACGCTGATCCGTCCGCTCAGTGTTTTGGCCGGCGACACCGCCACGTTGCCGGTGGCACTCAGTGCGCCCGAGCTGGCCACCAGGTTGCTCAGTTGCAGCGCACGGCCCTGCGAATGAACCTGGCCGGCCAAGGTGTCCAGCCGGGTCTGCCCGCCGCGGTTCAGGCCCACGGTCTGCACCGCCTTGACCAGATCCAAACCATGCACCACCGCATCCTTCACGGTGAAACGTGTCTGGGTCTGCAAGGCGTCCACCAGGCCGCCGGTGGTGGCCGCCTTCGCGTTCAGCGTGGTTGAGGCCTCGAGCCGGCCACTCAGCGGTTTGTTCGGTGCTGTCAGAGCCGCCACCTCCACACCACGCGTTTCCAGCTGGCCCCGCACCACCAGCAAGGGGCCGCCCTGGGCCGGCTGCTGCTGCAGGCCAATCCGGCCCGCCACCGTGCCGCCGCCCACCGTGACACGCAAGCCCCACTGGCCGGCCTCTTCACGCTGCAGCCTGGCCTGCAGCCCGGTCAAATGCCCTTGCACCACCTTCAGTGTGGCCTCGTCGGGCAAACTGTCGGCCCCCAGGCGTAGCTCGGCGTCCAAGGTGGTGCTGATACCTTTGAGGCTGACCCAGCGCACGCCCTCCAGCAGCGTGCGCCGCGGCAACCAGTCGCTCACCGCGGCCTCGCCGCTTGCCTTATTTTTGCGAGCCTTTTCGGCCTCTGTCCCAGATGCAGCGGGCGTGGATAGCTTCTTTTTTGTAGCGACAACAAAATCGCATCAACCGCCTGCTGCGGCAACACGGCCTGGCGCAAGACCAGCGTGGCAATCTCCAGTCGGCCGCTCAACAAAGCGGTCCAGCCCGGCCGCACTTCGACCCGGGCCAGGGTCAAGGCCGGTTGGCTCGCCACGCGGATGTCGCGCACCGCCACCGCCGGCAGCGGCCACAACGCAAGCTCGATACCGCCCAGCTGCACCGGCAGGCCGAGTGCCGCCGAGGCCTCTCGCGCCATGTCTTGCCGAAAGTTGTCGCTGCCGACCCAGTGCTGCAACGCCAGCGCCACGGCGCCCAGCAGCAGCAACACGGCCAGGCTCAGCAGCAACAGCCATTTGAAAAATCTTGCCATGACCGTATTGTGGCGAGTTCGCCCGCCCCCCGACGCTCCGCTGCAGGAAAAGCCGGCACGCGCTAGCATGCGGGGTGGCCCACGGACAGGTATCAACGCCAACCTGTGCCACCTCATCTTTCTTTCAAGGACTCCCATGAAGCTTTATTACTCCCCCGGCGCCTGTTCCCTGTCACCCCACATCACCCTGCACGAGTCGGGCCTGGCCTTTGAACATCTGCTGGCGCCCACCAAAACCCACCAGCTCGAAGACGGCACCGACTACTACACGATCAACCCCCTCGGTTATGTGCCCCTGCTGGAGCTAGACGACGGCACCCGCATCACCGAAGGCCCGGCCATCGTGCAATACATCGCCGACCAGGTGCCCGCCAAAAAACTGGCGCCAGCCAACGGCACCGTCGCACGGGCCCAGTTGCAGGCCTGGCTCAACTTCATCAGCACCGAAGTCCACAAGGGTTTCAGCCCGCTGTTCAACCCGGCCACACCCGCGGAATACAAAACCATGGTCATCGACAAAGTGCTGTCGCGCCTGAAATGGGTGGACCAGCAACTGGCCGGCAAACAGTATTTGATGGGGGATGCCTTCAGCGTGGCCGACCCCTATCTCTTCACCGTGACCAACTGGGCACCCCGTGTCGGCGTGGACATCACCGGCTTTGCCAACATCGCGGCTTTCCGCGAACGCATGGCCGCGCGTCCGGCGGTGCAATTGGCGATGAAACATGAAGGTTTGCTGGGGTAAATTCAGACTCCGTGGCGCGGCTTCACGCTGCGTCCCGGATCTGTCTTGGGCCGCAGGTGCAACGCCTGCGCCTGCAACTAACACGAATCCAGCAGCCCGTGTTGCACACGGCCCATTCATATCGGCCCACACTGCAGCTTGTTTTCACTTTCCGGATTCCCACCCCATGCCCTCTTTGTTCGACCCCGTCCAGGCCGGTGAGCTGCAGCTGGCCAACCGCATTGCCCTGGCGCCGCTCACGCGCAACCGTGCGCCCGATGCCATCCCCACCGCGCTGATGGCCGAGTATTACGCCCAGCGCGCCAGCGCCGGCCTGTTGATCACGGAAGCCACCGCCATCAGCCACCAGGGCCAGGGTTATTCCGACGTGCCCGGCCTGTACGCGCCCGCACAACTCGCCGGCTGGAAACAGGTCACGGACGCGGTGCATGCCCAGGACGGGAAAATTGTGGTGCAGCTCTGGCATGTGGGCCGTGTCTCACACACCGATTTGCAGCCGGGCGGCGGCCAGCCGGTCGCGCCTTCGGCCATCACCGCCAACACCAAAACCGTGTTGATCCGGGACGGTGTGCCAACCTTTGTCGACACCTCCGCGCCGCGTGCCCTGGCGGCCGACGAGTTGCCCGGCATCGTGCACAGCTACGAAGTCGCGGCGCGCGCTGCGGTCAACGCCGCTGGTTTTGACGGTGTCGAAATCCATGGCGCCAACGGCTACCTGCTGGACCAGTTTCTCAAACGCGGCTCCAACCAGCGCGAGGACAACTACGGCGGCAGCATAGAAAACCGCGCCCGCCTGCTGCTCGAGGTGACACGTGCCATCACGGCCGCCATCGGTGGTGGCCGCACCGGCATTCGCCTGTCACCGGTCACGCCGGCCAACGACGCTTACGACGCCGACCCGCAGCCGCTGTTCGACTACCTCGTGAAACAGCTGGCGACGCTGGACCTGGCCTATGTCCACATCATCGAAGGCGCCACCGGCGGCCCACGTGAGCTGGATGATCGGCCGTTTGACTACGCGGCCCTGAAAGCCGCTTACCGCGCGGCCGGCGGCCAGGGCGCCTGGATGGTCAACAACGGGTATGACAAAGCACTGGCGGAACAAGCCGTGGCCGAGGGCGCCGATATCGTCGCCTTTGGCAAACCCTACATCGCCAACCCGGATCTGGTAGCGCGCCTGCGCCACAATGCGCCGCTCAACACGCCCGACAAAATGACGTTTTACGGCGGCGGCGCCAAGGGTTACACCGACTACCCGGCCCTGGCGGCCTGAGGACTGCCCTTAAAACTCGGTATGCAAGCGGACCGACAGGACCCTGACCGGTCCGCGGTCCGCGTTGTAGGCCGGGTTGCGTATGTATTGCAGGCCCAGGCTGATCGCACTGTTTTTCAAAACATCCAGCGCCAGGCTGTAATAACCCTCCACAATGGCTTCCGGCCGGTAGTTCAGCCGGCCATCGCCAACAAAAAAGCCGCTGCCGCCCGCCGCCAGAAAGGCCTGGTGCGATGCCGACAGGCCATTGCGCGCATAAGCCAGCCCCAGGGTGTCTTTCGCGCGGCCCCAGCTTGCGCCCTTGATCGCCACGCCCAGCGACAACGAGTGGTCAATTTCGGCAAAAGCATAGGTCTCCGACTCGCCATCGCTGCGGCCCAGCCGCGCAAACATGCCCACGTTGTCGCTCAGCGACTGCTCCAGGTTGATGCCCCAACCCTGCTTGACACGCAGCTTGCGCACCGGGGCGATCTCGGGCACGCCGCCTGCCGCCTGGGCCAGCGCGTCGGAAAAACCGCCCATGATGGCGCGGTTGCGGAAATACAGCAGCTTCACCGTGCCCGGCCGACCGGCCAGGCTGTAGGCTTTTTCCAGCTCATACTGGTCGCCGTAATGCCTCTGCAAGGCATGGTCCAGCGCCAGGCCGTTGGACTCTTTGGGCTGCATGAAACGCCCGGCGCGTATGACCCAGTCGCCGCGGTAATACTCCAGCGCCGCGCCCCAGGAATAACCGCGCGAATCCGCCGCAAAATCATAGGCCCCATGGGTCAGGAAAGACCAGTTCATGAACTGCGTGCGCGGGTCATGGGCATAGGCGTTGGCATCAAAAATATCGCTGACCGCCAGATTGCCGGCCGTCAGCACCACGCGGTCCTTGTCGCGCAAACCCGCCAGCTGGTTGAAGTCGGAGGCCACGGCCTCGCGCTCGCCGCCCAGGCCCCAGGTCTTGCGCACAAACAGCCGGGCACGGTACAAGGTCGGGTTGCTGCCCGCGGTCTTTTGCAGTTCGGCATTGGTCAAGCCGCCCAGGCCGGTCAGGCGTGACATGGGCACGCCCTGCACCAGTTCGGGGTTGAAATACAGCTCGGTGTCCGGCGCCAGACGCAGGCCCAGGTAAGCCGTGGACGTGAAGGAATAACTTTTTTCCGGCAGCGGCGACAGGCTGTTGACGCCTGAATAAGCGGCCGGGAATCCGGGTTTGCTCTGCCAGAGGTAGGTGGCCTGGAACTTGGCGCTTGCGCGTTCCGGCTCAGGCGCGTCCTGCGCCGCCGCAGCCAGGGGCAACCAGGCCGCCAGGCAAAGAGTCAAAGGGAGAAAAAACCGCTTCATGGGGCATGACCTGGATTCGCGCAGGAAAAACAGGGGAGTGTAGCCCGCTCTTTATGTCGGAACGATGACAGGCCCCCCATCTGCGGCCCCCAACACAAACGTCACGCTGGCACGCAGCCCCGGTTCACCGTCCACCACCTCCAGGCTGAAGTGGGCACCCAGCAACTCCGCATAACGGCTGACAATGGCCAGCCCCAGGCCGGCGCCCGCTCCCAGCCGCTGGCCGGCCGCCCCCATGGTCCAGCGCTTGCGCAACTGCGCGGTGTCCGGCTCGCTCATGCCCGGGCCGTTGTCGGTCACCGCCAACACGACCGCACCATCGTGCTGCCCCACCGTCACCGTCACACGCGGGTGCTCGGCGACGCCGTAACGCAAGGCATTGTCGAGCAGGTTGCCGAGAATGCCTTCGAGCAGCGCCACATCGGCCTGCACCATCACACGGTCGTCCAGGCCCTCGCCACCCAGGTCCACCCCGGTGGCATCGGCCTTGGGCAAAAAACGCAGCAACACGTTGCGCGCCACCTCGTTCAGTGCGACGGTTTCCAGCCGCAGACCGGCGCGCGCCTCGTCGGCCAGCGCCAGCGCCAGCAGCTGGTCAATCAGGTGGCTGGCCCTGGCCTCGCCTTCGGCGATGCCTTGCAGCTGCTCGCGCCAGACCAGCGGGTCCGCGTGAGACAGGGCGTAGCTGGCCTGGGCGCGTATGCCGGCCATCGGGGTGCGCAGCTCGTGGGCCACGTTGCCGGCGAATTCGCGCTGCGCGCCTATGCTCTGGTCCAGCCGTGCCAGCATGGAATTCACGGCCAGGCCCAGGTGTTCGACATCGCGGGTGCTGGCGCCGCGGGTCACGGAGGACGGCACCGGCGTCAGGTCGCGGGCATCGCGGCGGTTCACCGCGCTCTGCAATTCGGCCAGCGGCTGCAGGTCGCGCTGGATCACCCGCAGCAGCCAGCCGGCCAGAAACACCAGCAGCAGCACCTGCGGCACCACGGCATAAAACAGCATGCGGTGCAACAGGCTGTTGCGGCTGGCGGTGGTTTGCGCCACCACCACCTGGAACTCGACCGGGTCGCCACGATTCAAGGTGGCGGCACGCAACTCACGGTTCTGAAAACGGATATCGGCAAACACATGGGCCGAGGTTTCCGACAGCGGCAAGGCATGCAGGCCGGGATGGCCGGCCACCAGCTCGCCATCGGGCCGCAACACCGCAAAAAAAATGGACTCGCTCTGGTCAAACAGCAGCTTGGCGATTTCCCGCGGCGTCAGGTTCAGTTCCGGCCCCGAAGGCCCGCTGCGCACATTGGCCGCGATCGCATAGGCATCGTCCAGCAAGGAACGGTCATAGGCCTGCCCGGCAAAATAATTGGCCACCGTCAAGGCCACCGCCGTGCCCAGCGCCCAGGTCAACACCAGGGGCAAGACCACATGCCGGGTCAAGCGGCTGCGCAAGGAGGGTTTTAGGGCCCCCACGCTTTTCACTTCGTGCAAGACGCTGCCCTCCGAGGGGGCGGGCCTGGCTTGGGGCGGCCCGGCGCTGGCGGCCGCTTCATCGGCGTCTGGCGGATGTGTCATGTGCTGGCCGTGTCCTCTTCCAGCACATAACCCAGGCCGCGCAAGGTGCGAATGCTGGCACCACTGCCCGCGAGTTTTTTGCGCAGGCGCGAGATAAAGGCCTCCAGCGCGTTGTCACCCAGCGCCCCGTCGGTTTCCGACAGTTTGGCGGACAACACCCGTTTGCTGACCACCCGACCCGGCGGTGTCATCAGCTCCCACAGCACCTCGAATTCGCGGGCCGGCAGATCCCAGGGCTGGCCCTGCAGGAAAAAACGGCGGGTTTTGCGCTCCAGCACCAGCAGGCCCAGGCTGACCCGGTCGTCGGTGCCGTGGACGCGGCGCACCAGGGCGCGCAGGCGCGCCTCCACCTCGGCCAGATCGAAGGGTTTGCCCAAATAGTCGTCGGCCCCGGCATCCAGCCCGTCAATCCGCTCCTGCGTGCGGTCACGCGCCGTCAGCACCAGCACCGGCGTGCGGTCGCCGCGCGCACGCGCCTCGCGCAGCACCACCAGGCCATTGCCCAGGCCGCTGCGTTCATGGGTGGACACCGGCAGGTTCAGGTCCAGCAACACGGCGTCAAAAGGCTGGACCCGCCACCAGTGGCGCGCCTCGTCCAGGGTGCTGGCCATGTCCACCCGGTGACCCGCGCTGGACAGGCTGCGCTGCATCAGGCCGCTGAGCACGACATCGTCTTCAACCAGGAGGATTCGCATGGACTGGGGACACTTTCTACGCAGAATTACGCAGTGACCAGGTCAGCCACCGGTCAGCCACTGCAGGCGATAAACACCGCATGAGCATACGACAGTTAATCTTCGCAGCCGGCTTGGCCGTGGCCTTGCCGGTCATGGCCCAAAACGCCGCCGCGACCGCCCCCCTTACCCCCGCCACGTCCAGCCTGTCCCTGGCGCAGGCGCTGCAAGCCGCGCGCAACAACCTCGACATCTCGCTGGCGCGCCGCGCGCTGGCGGCCGCCCAGGCCGACGTCACGGCGGCCGACCATGCGCCGGCACCGGTCCTGTCGGCCAAGGCCTCGCAGATGGACCTGCAAAACGGCATAGGCGGCGGCAACATCCTGACGCAAAAACGCATCGACAAATCCGTCGGCCTGGACTGGACCTGGGAACGCGGCGACAAGCGGGTGTTGCGCACCCGGGCCGCGCAGCGCAATGCCGCCGCCGCCCAGTCCGACGTCGAGGATGCCCTGGTGCTGCAACAGCTGGCCGCCAGCGCCGCCTTTTTCGACCTCTTGTCGGCCCAGGAACGTATCGAGCAGGTCAGCGTCCTGGAGCGCAGCGCACAACAGATCGCCGCCACGGCGGCACGCCGCGTGAAAGCCGGCGACCTGGCCGCGCAGGATGCCGCACGCACCGACATCGAGGCCCAGCGTGCCAGCACCGATCTGCGCACCGCCCAGCTGGACCGCCAGCGCGCGGCCCTGACCTTGGCGCAACTGACCGGTTTCACCGGACCCGGCGTGTTGCAGGCCCTGCCCGACTGGCCGACACGGCAAGCCATGGACGCGCTTCCCGGCAATGCTGCCCTGTACCCGGCCATCGAAGCCCGCGCCGACGTGATTGCCGCGCGGCAACGGGTCGAAGCCGCACAGGCCGCGCTGGACGTCGCCTCGGCGCAAAAAAAGGCCGACATCACGGTGGGCAGCTCCTTGGACCATTACCCCGGCACCTCGACCCGCCTGCTGGAGCTGCGCCTGCAAATGCCGCTCTACGGCCTGTTCGGCGGCTACAACTTCCAGGGCGAAATCGCCCGCGCGCTGGCGCAACTCGACGCGGCCCAGGATCTGCTGGAAAAAACCCGGCGCGAAGCGAGCGCGGACTTGCAACGCCTGCAGCAGGAGCGCGAAAGCGCCGCCGCCCGCGCCCTCAGCTACGAAAACACCATCCTGCCGCGCGCGCGCCAGGTCGCGGAGATGGCCGAGCTGGCCTACAACAAGGGCGCCTTGTCCCTGACCGACCTGATAGACGCGCGCCGCACCTTGCGTTCCATCCTGCTCGAAGAGCTGGCCGCGCGCACCGACTACGCCAAGGCGGCCCAGGCCTGGCAGCTGCGCCAGCCCTGACTTTCACCCCTTTCCCGACGCCTCGCCGGACCGGCTCTTTTCTTTTTCGGACCTCCATCGTGAAACGTACCCTTCTTCTCACCCTCACCGCCTCGGCACTCGCCTTGCTGTCGGCCTGCAACCAGGCCGCGCCACCGGCGCAACAAATGCCGGAACCCATCCTGCAGGGCAAGCAGCTGCAATTTCCCGCCGGCCACCCGCA
Organism: Polaromonas sp. UC242_47; assembly: GCF_044452385.1. Taxonomy (NCBI): domain Bacteria; kingdom Pseudomonadati; phylum Pseudomonadota; class Betaproteobacteria; order Burkholderiales; family Comamonadaceae; genus Polaromonas; species Polaromonas sp. UC242_47. The sequence goes on along the minus strand of NZ_JBIOAO010000003.1, from coordinate 92,325 downwards.
GCTGGCGCTGCTGGGGGTGACGGCCGCCGCCCCGGGCAAGGCCATTGTGGTGGAGCTGCCCGCCAAACTGGTCTGGAACGAAGAACACACCCAGCGCATCTACCCGGCTTTTGCCGGCCGGGTGATGGCGATCAAGGCCGACGTGGGTCAGGCCGTCAAGTCCGGCTCCTTGCTGGCACAACTGGCTTCGCCGGATTTCGGCGGCGCACAGGCCGATACCGCCAAGGCCCAGGCCGATGCCCGCCTGGCGCAAAAATCCCTGCAGCGCCAGCGCGAGTTGTTTGAGGCCGGCATCGTCGCCCGCAAGGACCTGGAGCAGGCCGAAGCCGATGCCGCGCGTTCGACGGCGGAAAGCCAACGCGCCGAAGCCCGTACCCGGATGTATGGCGGCGGCAGCGGCAACGTCAACCAGCAGTTGGGCCTGCTGTCCAGCATCAGCGGCACGGTGGTCGAGCGCAACCTCAACCCCGGCCAGGAAGTGCGGCCCGACCAGTCTGGCCCGGGCGTGCCCGCGCTGTTTGTGGTGACCGACCCGAGCTCGCTGTGGGTACAAATCGACGCCCGCGAAACCGAGATCGGCACCCTGCAGCCCGGCGCCGCCTTCGAGCTGGTGATCCCGACCCTGCCGGGCCGCAAGTTCGAGGGCCGCGTCACCGCCGCCGCCGACTTCATCGACCCGAGCACCCGCACCATCAAGGTCAGGGGCCTGGTCGCCAACCCGGAACGCATCCTCAAGGCCGAGATGCTGGCCACCGCGCGTATCGAGCGCATCATCGGCCAGGGCGTGGTGATCCCCTCGCAGGCCATCGCCTTGCAAGGCTCCCAGCACACCGTGCTGGTGCAGGTGCAACCCGGCGTGTTTGAAATGCGCGAGGTCACGCTGAGTTACCAGGGCCCGCACGAAACCGTGGTGTCGCGCGGACTGGAAGCCGGCGAACAGGTGGTCAGCGAAAACATGCTGCTGCTGGCACGCGAGTTCCGCAATGCCCAGGATGACGCGGCCCCCGCCGGCGTTTCAGACAAAAAAGTGCCTGCAGCCCTTTCCCCATCAGCGCAAATAGCTACAAAATCAGTAGCAACCCCGGCTCCTGCGGCCTCCGCTCCGCAGGCCAAGCCATGAAAAGGCTGATTCATTACGCGCTGCACCAGCCGCTGTTCATCGTGCTCGGCACGCTGCTGTTTGTCATGGCAGGCGTGTTCTCCTTCAAGAACCTGTCGGTGGAAGCTTTCCCCGACGTGACCGACACGCAGGTCACCGTCATCGCGCTCTACCCCGGCCGTGCGCCGGAAGAAGTTGAAAAACAGGTGACGCTGCCGATTGAGGTGGCGCTGGCCGGCCTGCCCAATGCGATCCGCGTTTTTTCGCACACCCAGTTCGGCCTGTCTTTCACCGTGGTCACCTACGACGACGCCGCCAACGTCAACATCGTGCGCCAGCAGGTGGCAGAACGCCTGTCCAGCGTGGACCTGCCGCCCGGCGTGCAAGCTGAAATCGCGCCCAACGCCACACCGGTCGGCGAAATCATGCGTTACCGCCTCAAGGGCGATGGCCTCACCACCACCGACATCCGCACCCTGGAGGACTGGACCGTCGAACGTGCCTTGCGCCAGGTGCCGGGCGTGGCCGACGTGGTCGCCATGGGCGGCGCCATCAAGCAATACGAGGTCCAGCCCGACCTGGACAAATTGCGCGCCTACAAGCTGACCTTCCAGAACCTGCTCGACGCCCTGGGCCGCGGCAACTCCAACGCCGGCGGCAGCTATGTGGCGCAAGGGGCGCAGCAATACACCATACGCGGCCTGGGCCTGCTGCAGTCGGCCGACGACATCGGCCGCATCGTGGTGGCCGCACGCAACGGCACCCCCATCCTGATTCGCGACATCGCCCAGGTCAAAACCGGCGCCGTGCCGCGCCTGGGTGTGGTCGGCCAGGACAACGATGACGACATCGTGACCGGCATCGTCATCATGCGCAAAGGCGAAAACCCCAGCGTGGTCCTGAAAGGCGTGAAGGAAAAAATCGCCGACCTCAACGCACGCGGCCTGCCCAAAGGCGTGCAGATCGTGCCTTTTTACGACCGCACCTGGTTGATGGACAAAACCCTGACCACGGTGTTTCGCAACCTGGTCGAAGGTGCGCTGCTGGTTTCGCTGGTGCTCTACCTCTTTCTGTCCAATCTGCGCGCCAGCCTGGCGGTGGTGGTGATCATTCCGCTGGCCTTGCTGTCGACCTTCATGGGCCTGAAGATCATGGGCGTGCCGGCCAACCTGCTGAGCCTGGGCGCCATGGACTTCGGCATCATCGTGGACGGCGCGGTGATCGTGATTGAAAACATCATGCACCGGCTGTCCGAGAAAAAAGAGGCCATGAGCAAGGCCGAACGCCGCAACGTCATCATCGACGCGGCCACCGAGGTCGGCCGCCCCACGCTGTTCTCGATGCTGATCATCATTGCCGCGCACATTCCGATTTTTGCGCTGCAGCGCCACGAAGGCCGCATCTTCCAGCCCATGGCACTGAGCGTGACCACGGCGCTGATCGGGGCCCTGATTTTCTCCCTGACCCTGGTGCCCTTGCTGGCCTTCTGGCTGCTGCGCAAGAAGTTGCCGCACGGCGACAACCGCCTGGTGGCCAACTGCAAACGCCTGTACACGCCGGTGCTGGACTGGGCGCTGGAGCATCGCCGCCTGGTGGTGATCGCCGCGCTGGGCGCCTTCGGCCTGTCGATTTTTGTCGCCTCCCGCCTGGGCTCGGAATTCCTGCCCGAGCTCAACGAGGGCACCACCTGGGTCAACTTCACCATGTCGCCCAATGCCTCCAGCGAGGAAGCCACACGCATCCTGCGCATGGCGCGCAAGGCCTTGCTGACGGTGCCCGAGGTACGCACCACGGTTTCCAAGGCCGGCCAGCCCGAAGACGGCACCGACCCCAAGACCATCTCGATGGCGGAAATTTTCGTCGACATCAAGCCCGAGGACCAATGGCGCAAGGGCATGACGCGCGACAAGATCACCGAGGAAATGAACCGCGTGCTCAGGGCCATTCCGGGCATAGACCCCGCCTTCTCGCAGCCCATACGCGACAACGTGCTGGAGTCCATCTCGCAGATCAAGGGCCAGATCGTGATCAAGCTCGCCGGCGATGACCTGGGCGAGATGAAAAAAATCACCGACGCCATTGCCCGCGAAATCAAGCAGGTACGCGGCGTGGCCCGTGCCGAAATCGACCGCGACGGCCAGGTGCCGCAACTGCTGATCGACATCGACCGCGACCGGGCCGCACGTTACGGCCTGAACGTGGGCGACATCCAGGACGTGATCGAGGCCGCGCTGGCGGGCAAGGCCGCCACCAGCCTGTGGGAAGGAGAGCGCAAGTTCGCCGTGGCCGTGCGCCTGCCCTCGAACGAACGTGTCATCGCCAACCTGCCGCACACACCCATCGCCACGCCGGACGGCGGTTATGTGCAGCTGGGTGCGGTCACCCGCATCTACGAAGGCACGGGCGCGATGAACATCGCGCGTGAAGCCGGCCGCCGCACCACGGCGATTGGCATCTTCATCAAGGACCGCGACATGGGCTCCGTGGTCAAGGACATGCAAGACCGCATCAGCCAGAACGTCAAGCTGCCGACCGGTTACACCATAGGCTGGTCGGGCGAGTTTGAGAACCAGGAGCGCGCCATGAAGCGGCTGTCGGTGGTGGTGCCGATCTCGCTGCTGCTGATCTTCGTGCTGCTGTTCGACGCCTTCAAGTCCCTGCGCATGGCCACCCTGATTCTCATCAACGTGCCGCTGGCGCTGATCGGAGGTTTTGTGGCGCTGTGGGTGTTCACCATCCCGCTGTCGGTCTCGGCGGCCATCGGTTTCATCGCCCTGTCGGGCCAGGCCGTGCTCAACGGCGTGGTGATGTTGTCGGTGTTCCAGCAACTGCAAAACGCCGGCCACAAGGTGCTGGATGCGGTTAAGCTCGGCTCCATGCAACGCCTGCGCACCGTACTGATGACCGCCATGCTGGCCGCGCTGGGCCTGCTGCCCATGGCCTTGTCGCATGAGATCGGTTCGGAGACGCAGCGGCCGCTGGCCATCGTGATCATTGGTGGCCTGATCACCGCCACCTTGCTGACGCTGGTGGTGTTGCCGGTCCTGTACGTGGCCTGGTTCAGCAAGGACAAACCACCGGCGGGCGGCGAAGAAACGCTGCTGCCGGAAGGTGAGGCGCTGCCGTGAGTTCACGTGACCCGAGCGGCCTGCTGAGCGTGGTGCACCCGGCGGTGCAGCGCACGGCCGTGGTGTTGCTGCACGGCTTGTGCAGCACGCCGGACGAGCTCTTCACCGTGCAAGCCGGCCTGCGCCAGCAGGGCTACGCCGTGGAGCCGCTGTCGATAGACGGCTACTCCTACGACGCAAGCGCGCCGCTGCAACACGCCCGTCCCTACCGCGCGTGGCTGGACACCATCGCGGCGCGTGTGGCGGTCTTGCGCAGCAGCCACGACCGCGTGATCCTGGTCGGCATTTCGGCCGGCGCTGCGCTGGCGCTGGGCGCCGCCATCCGCTGCGGCGAGGCCATCGACGCGCTGGTTCTGATGTCGACCACGCTGAAGTTCGACGGCTGGGCGATTCCGCGCACGCAGGTGCTGCTGCCGCTGGCGCTGTACACACCGATCGGGCGTTTCTGGCAATACCGCGAGCGCCCGCCTTACGGCGTCAAGAACGAACGTGTGCGCGCCTGGATTGCGCGCGAATTACGCGACCGCAAAATTTCGCGTGCCGGCAGCTCGGTGATAGGCATCAGCCACCTGCGCGAACACGACCGCCTGATCCGCCATGTCAAGCGCCACCTGGGCGAGGTGCGCTGCGCCAGCGTGCTGGCCCTGCACGCGCAGCAGGACGAAGTCGCCAGCGTGGCCAACCTCGACATCCTGGCCAAAGGCCTGCGCTGCGGCGCCTTCCGCACCGTGGTGCTGGGCAACAGCTACCACATGATCACCATAGACAACGACCGCCAGCAGGTGGTGCGCGAAACCGTCAGCTTTGCGGAAAGCGTGGCCCATGGCACATCCCAGGCTTTTCCGTCCCTCTTTCCCGCTGTTTTCAAGGAGCATGTTGCATGACCAGCCAGACCTTCCACAAAATTGCCAGCCTTCTTGAAAAAGAGTTCCATGTCCAGCCGGAGGCCATCCTGCCCGGCGTCGCGATCAGCGATCTGGGCCTGGACTCGCTCACCCTGATGGAGTTTGTCTTCGCCGCGGAAGACGCGTTCGGCCTGCGTATTCCCGAAGAAAAACTCGACCCGCGCGAGGCCGGCATCACGTTGCAGCGCCTGTGCGAGGTGATTGACGAAACCATCGCCGGAGCCCTGCCGGCATGAACCACCCCGCGGCCACCCCGGTGTGGGTCACGGGCCTGGGCTTGCTCACGCCCATAGGCCGCACGCTGGCGGATTTTGACGCGGCGTTGTTTGGCGGCATCTCGGCCGTCAGCGCCCACAGCGTGGCCATCAACGGTTTTGATCCCGTGCAGATCACCGTCGCCCGTTGCGATTTTGACGTCACCAGCCAGCGCAGCGCCTCGCGCCTGCCGCTGGACCGGGGCACGGCCATGGCCCTGGCGTCCGCGCAGGACGCGGCCGTCCACGCCGGACTGGACGCCAGCCGCCTGGACCCCGAACGCCTGGGCATCTTCTGGGGCAGCGGCATGGCCGGCGCCGGCTTTTTCGACACCACCGCCGCCGCCCTGTACGGCGAACAACGCCGCATGCGGCCGACCACCGTGCTGACCGTGATGCCCAACGCCGCGGTGGCGGAGCTGGCCCTGCATTTCGGCGCGCAAGGCAGCGCCATCAGTTACGCCTGCGCCTGCGCCTCCTCGGCCGTCGCCATCGGCGAGGCCATGCGTGCCATCCGCGGCGGCTGGCTGGATGTGGCCATCGTCGGCGGCCACGACGCCATGCTGACACCCGGCATGATGACCGGCTGGCACGGCATGCGGGTGATGGCGCCACCGCCGGCCGGCGCGCCCGAAACCGCCTGCCGGCCTTTCGCTGCCGACCGCGCCGGTTTCGCGCTGGGCGAAGGTGCGGCCGCCCTGGTGCTGGAGTCGCCGGCCCATGCGCGCGCGCGCGGTGCCGATAGCGCCCTGCGGCTGCTCGGCTACGCCACCAACTGCGACGGCACCCACATCACCCAGCCCGATGCAGCCAGCCAGGCCCGCGTGATGCGCGCCGCCCTGCGCGACGCCGGCCTCGACGCCGCGCAGATCGGCCACATCAATGCCCACGGCACGGCCACGCTGGCCGGCGATGCCGCCGAAGCCAGCTCCCTGCACCAGGTGTTTGGCGCAGCGGCGCCGGTCAGCGCCACCAAGGCCATCCACGGCCACCTGCTGGGCGCGGGCGGCTCGGTCGAGCTGATTGCCTGCCTGCGCGCGCTGGCGCGCCAGGCGCTGCCACCCACCGCCCACCTGCACACGCCCGACCCGGCGTTTGCGCTGGACTTCGTGCGCGGTGCGGCGCGTGACGCACCCGGCCTGCGTTACGCCTTGTCCAACTCCTTCGCTTTTGGCGGGACCAACGCCGTGCTGGTTGCGGGCCGCGACGACGCCTGAAGCACGGCCGAATGCGGCGCGTCAGTCGCTACCGATTCAATAGCTGATGACGTGCACAGGACAAGGGCTGCAGGCCTTTTTCATGCTCAATCCGAGGTACAGAAACGCCGGGCCGGGGCGGACGCGCCTGGCCAGAACCCGCTGGCAAAAGACGCCGCAAATTTGCAAAAAACTTTACAAAATCCTCACGCACGCGTCATGGCGCGCTTACACAGGCCGCGCAAACTTGCCTTCAACCTGACGCCAATTCCCGGTCGCAGGCTTTGTCTTCTCTTGAAAGGAAGCTCTCATGACATCCGTTTTCAAACCCCTGAAGTCCGTCAACAGCCTGATCCTGGTCGGCATCATGGCCTCCATGGGACTGGCCGCCACAGCGCAAACCGTGGCGCCTGCAGCACCCGCCACCTCGGCCGCCCCGGCCCAACCCGCCGCCAAAGCCGGGGAACACCGCCACGACCCGGCCAAGATGCAGGCGCGCATGGCCAAACGTGCGGCCGAGCTGAAAGCCAAACTCGCCATCACGCCGGCCCAGGAAGGCGCCTGGTCGGCCTACACCGCTGCCATGAAACCAGCGGCACGCGATACCTCGGCACGGCCCGACCGCGCCGCCATGCGTGCCGAATTCGCCAAACTGACGACGCCCGAACGCATTGACAAAATGCGTGCGATGCGCACCCAGCGCATGGCCGAGATGACCGCGGCCATGGACAAACGCGGTGAGGCCACCAAGACTTTTTATGCGGCGCTCAACGCCGACCAGAAAAAGATCTTTGACAGCCTGCCCATGGACCACCGCGGCTCACACCATGGTGAACACCACGGTCAGCCGCACAAAGGCTGAACGCTGTGCGTTAAACCACAGCGACCACCCGGCGCGCCACAGCGTCTCCCCGACGCCGTGGCGGGCTTTTTCTTGTGGCGCTCAGGCGCCGGCCAGCATCGTTGTGAGTTCCCCGCTGGCGATCAGCTGCTCCAGGTCGCTGGCCCCGCCTATCAACATACCGCGCACAAACACCATGGGCAAGGTCGGCCAGCCCGTCCACATCTTGAGGGCATTGCGCGCGCGCCAGGTGTTCAGGTAGTTGCCGTATTCCAGGTAGTGGTGGGCCACGCCGGCGGCGTCCAGCGCGCGGCGCGCCTTGCGCGGAAACGGGTTCAGGCCCATGCCCACCACGACCACGGCATGGGCGGCCACGGCGGCCTGCACCTCCTGCACGATGGCTTGTTGATGCTGGGCCACCTTGGCCCGGATGGCGGGGTGGATGCGGGATTCGTCAAGAATGGCGCGGGGCATGGAGAACTCCTTCAAGAGACAACGGATTCGGCAGCTTAAGGCATGGCAGCGACGCTGATGCCATCCCACAAAAAAAGACGCCCGACTTCTTGCGAAGCGGGCGCTGTTGCCAAGCCCTGTCAGGGCGAGTGAAGAACTGAATTATTGGGGTGCGGTCTTGGCCGTGCTGCTGGGACCCGTGTCCATGCCTTTGCCGGTGCTGTTAGCCGCGGCATCATGTTTGGCCTTGCGTGCCGCTTTGCGTTCGGCACGCTTGGCCTTGCGTTCGGCAGAGGTCGACGATTTGGCACCGGCGGCCGGTGCACCCGACACGCTGGAGTCGCCTTGTGCCGACGCACCGGCTTTGCTGCCACCGGGGATGTCTGCTTTCACATCCGCACGGGTGGTGCCGGACATGCCGCCGCTTGCGCTTGTCCTGGCCGCGCCTGAAGGCATGGCACCACCCTGGGCCGGTGCGCCAACTTTGGCGCCGGAGCGGGTGTTGATTTCGCTTTTGACATCCGCACGGGTATTCGGCATGGTGCCGGCGTCAGCCGCCGGGGCAACCGTGGTCGCACCGCCCTGGGCCTGAACCGGTGCAGGGGTGGTTTGCGCCACCGCAAAACCGGAGACGGCCATCATGCTGGCCAGAAGAATCGACATCGTTGACTTGTGCATCTGTGTTTCCTTTGATCTTTGAATGAAAGCGTTGGGGGAGATCCCTGAAGACCCCATGCCCGCCATGGAAGATTCCGAACTGCCCGTGCTGAAACGCACAAGGCCTGCCTGCGTGAACTGGAACCTGTCCGGGTTTATTGCGACGGGCTGCCGGCTGCCTTGCCGGGCAAGGCGTTTTGAATGCCACGGTCCGCACGTTCAGCGACATTGCCCACGGCAGTGCCTGCGCGTTTGACACCGCGTTTTGTCGCGTCGGCGGCCTTGCCCATGGCGCCTTCCACCTTGTCAACGGTCCGGCCCATCGTGCCTTTGGCACCGCCAGTGTTTTGCGCAGCGACCGGGGTCTGGGTCTGGGCCGGCGTGCTGCCGTTCACCGAGGCCATGGCATGAGCACGCGCATCGCTGTCGATATGGGTGTTGCTGCCGTCTCGCACACTGCCGCCCATCTGGGCTGGGGCCGCAAAAGCCAGCGTGGTGGCGCTCAATGCCACAACAAGGGGAAGAAAACGCATTGAAAGTTTTTTCATGTCTAACTCCTGATAAAAAGCCCAAAACGGACAAGGCCTGACAAGAACGCCTGGGAAGGGAAAACCATCCTGCAAGGCATACCGGACGCCTTGCAAAGCCAGACCCCCAGAGGGCTTGGTTGGTATGAATTTAGGGCCCAGGCCCCCAGTGGGGTATCGGCGGGCCTCGTCCGGCAACGTAGGACATCACCCCCTTCAAAATCTTCTTAAGCGGCGCTTAAAGACCTTACCAACGGCAAATGGGCTTGCTGTCCTACGCCGGCCTGGGGCGGGGCTGCGCAACAATGTCTCTTTGCCATGTCCTTGTCCCTCATGCTTTCTCCCGAATCCCTCATCCAGGTCCATGAAACGGCCGCCGTGCCTGTGCCTTTGCACAGCGATGACGATGCATTGGCCGCCACCCAGCAAGCCATTGCCACCGCCTCGCTGAGTTTTTCCATCAAGGTGCTGACGGTCAACATCCACAAAGGCTTCACCTTTTTCAACCGCAAATTCATCCTGCATGAATTGCGGGAGGCCGTGCGTACCGTGGGTGCCGACGTGGTGTTCCTGCAGGAAGTGACGGGCACCCACGCCAGACATGAAAGCAAGGTGGCCAACTACCCGACCGCGCCGCATTACGAATTCCTCGCCGACAGCATCTGGCCGCAGTTTGCCTATGGCCGCAACGCGGTCTACACCAACGGTCACCACGGCAACGCCGTGTTGTCCAAGTTTCCCATCATCCGTTTCGAAAACCGTGACGTGTCCATCAGCGGACCGGAGCGGCGCGGCCTGCTGCACTGCGTGCTGGACGTGCCAGGCCGCGACACCAACGTGCACGTCATTTGTGTGCATCTGGGCCTGGCCGAATCCCACCGCCTCAAACAACTCCAGATGTTGTGCGACTTGGTGCACAAAGACATTCCCCCCAGCGCGCCGGTGATCGCCGCCGGTGACTTCAACGACTGGCGCCGCCGCGCCCACCATGTGCTGGCCAAAGGCGCCAACATGCACGAGGTGTTTGTGCAGGCCCATGGCAAAGCCGCCCGCACCTTTCCCGCGCGTTTTCCCCTGCTGCAGCTGGACCGCATTTATGTACGCAACGCCATCGGCCACGCGCCCGTGGTGTTGCCCATCAAACCCTGGTCGCACCTGTCCGACCACGCGCCACTGGCAGCGGAGATCGAACTGTGAACATGGCCCCCACGCTTGCCACTGCGTGTGCCTTCGGCGGTGCGCTGCCCCCCGGGGCTCCCGCCCTACCAGCCGGGGCCGCGGAACCGGCTTTGCCGGGCCGCAGGCGCAGCGCCCCCTCGGGGGGCAGCGCATTACGCGAAGCGAAAAGCGTGGGGGCCTTGACCTCATGACCCCATGGGTCGGTGGCAACCATTTCACCTTGCTGGAAAACGGCGAGGCTTTTTCCCCCCGCGTGTTCGCGTCTATTGCCGCGGCGCAGCGCGAGGTGTTGCTGGAAACCTTCATCCTGTTTGAAGACAAGGTTGGCACCGCCCTGCAGGCGGCGCTGCTGACGGCGGCGCGGCGTGGTGTGCAGGTCGACCTGACCATCGACGGTTACGGCTCACCCGACCTGTCGACCGCCTTCATCTCGGCGTTGACGCAGGCCGGCGTTCGGATCCACGTGTTTGACCCGCAGCCCCGGCTATGGGGCTTTCGCACCAACCTGTTCCGGCGCATGCACCGCAAGATCGTGGTGGTGGATGGTGCACGTGCGTTTGTGGGCGGCATCAATTATTCGGCCGACCACCTGGCGGACTTTGGCCCGCTGGCCAAACAGGACTATGCGGTGGAGATTCAAGGGCCGCTGGTGACCAACATCCACCACTTTGTGCGGGCCCAGTTGCTGATCGGCCAGCGCCACCCGCAGCGTTATAAACGCCACCTGTTTCGCCGTACGCCGGCCGTCCCGGCCAGCAGTAACGTACCGGCGGCGGGCAGCGCCGAAGCCCTGTTTGTCACGCGCGACAACCGCGAACACAAAACCGACATCGAGCGCCATTACCGCATCGCCATCCGTGGTGCGCGGCGCCGCGTCATCATCGCCAACGCCTATTTTTTTCCCGGCTACCGCCTGCTCAAGGAGTTGCGCAAGGCAGCCCGACGTGGCGTGAACGTGCAACTGATCCTGCAGGGCGAACCCGACATGCCGATTGTCAAAACCGCGGCCAACATGCTGTACCACCACCTGCTGGGGGCCGGTGTCAGAATTTACGAATACCGCGAGCGCCCCTTGCACGGCAAGGTCGCGCTGACCGACGACGAATGGGCCACCGTCGGCTCCAGCAACCTGGACCCGCTGAGCCTGGCGCTCAACCTCGAGGCCAACGTCATCATCAAGGACCACGCCTTCAACCAGCAACTGGGCGAGCACCTGACACAGCTGATGGACCAGCACTGCCAACAAGTCCACGCTGCGGATCTGACCGAGTCCGGCGCCTGGGTCACACTGCGCAGTTTTTTTGTGTTCCATTTGTTGCGCCGTTACCCGGCATGGTTTGGCTGGCTGCCGGCCCACACGCCGCGCCTGATGCCGGCCGAACACCTGCTGGCCACGCCGGGCACCGACCACATCAGCGAAGGCCAGGCCTCATGAGCCATGAACAGGTGCTGGACCACACCCGCCCGGCGCGCCCCCCTGCCAGACCACGCGGCCTCCGCGGCAAGACCTGGTGGCCCTGGCTGGTGCGCGCACTCACCGCGGTATTTTTTGCGCTGGTGTTGTGGCTGCTGGCCTCGCAGGCGCGCGCCATCGCCTGGAACGAGGTCTGGGCCACCTTGCGCAACTACCCGCTGCGCGCGCTGGGCTTGGCTGCCGCGCTGGCGGTCAGCAGCCTGACCTTGTACAGCTGCTTTGACCTGCTGGGGCGACGCTACACCGGCCACACCTTGCGTGCGCCCACGGTGATGGGGGTCACCTTCATCAGTTATGTGTTCAACCTCAACCTCGGCTCGCTGGTCGGCGGTGTGGCCTTTCGTTACCGCCTGTATTCACGGCTGGGCCTGGACACCGGCGTGATCACCCGCGTCATGTCCCTGAGCATGTTGACCAACTGGATTGGCTACCTGCTGCTGGCCGGTGTCATTTTTGGCTTTGATACCCCGGCCCTGCCGCCCGACTGGGCCATGGGCAGCGAAGGCCTGCAGCTGCTGGGTTTTGCCCTGCTGGCCATTGCGCTGGCCTACCCGCTGCTGTGTGCTTTTTCCCGCCAGCGCCGTTTTGTCCTGCGCGGCCATGAACTGGACCTGCCCTCCTGGCGGCTGGCGCTTTTGCAACTGGGCCTGGGCGCCGCCAACTGGCTGCTCATGAGTGGGGTGATTTTCATGCTGTTGCAGCAAAAAGTCGCCTTGCCCACCGTGGCTGGTGTGTTGCTGGTCGCCGCCGTCGCGGGTGTCATCACCCATGTGCCGGCCGGGCTCGGTGTGCTCGAAGCGGTGTTTGTTGCGCTGCTGTCGCACCTGATGCCCACCACGGAGTTGCTTGCTGGGCTGGTGGCTTACCGCGTCATTTATTACCTGTTGCCCCTGGCCGCGGCCAGCCTGTTCTACCTCGCCACCGAAAGCCGGGCCACACCACAGGCCCCAGACCCCCGCTGACGGCAGTGCGGATTTTTCGCCAGGCGTTAAGCCCCGTTCAGCCCCCGTTGGCCGCCAAAGCCGAGCTTTGGCACCACACCTGGGGGGAACTCCCGTGCAAAAATCTCCAGATGACTGTATATTAATACAGTGTTTTCAAAAACTACCCCCATCGCCTGGCCCGACGCCGTCCTTGCGCAGGCCGCGCCAACGGCGTGCGCAAGCTTTGCGTCTTGGCCTACAGCGCAGGGGCAGGCGCTTGCGCCACCATGGGTGAGTGCAGAAACAAGGAGCCAGCCATGGGTGCCATGAACGACCGCCTGACCAGCGACCTTTTCCCTGAGGCCCCGCTGCCCATACAACTGCAGGGACAAACGGATTTGCCAGGTTTTTGCCATGCCGCACAGGGCTTGCTGGCGCAGCACATCCTGCCCGGACAAGTCAGCTGGTGCTGCAACGACGACACACGTCCCCGCCTCCCCGTGTCCGGCCACAGCGCGCAGCTCTCTTTGCCGCCCGAATTTCTGGCCCTGGCTGAAGCCGTCATCCAGCACCGCGACCCCGACCGTTTCAAGCTGCTGTACCGCCTGCTCTGGCGCCTGCAGCATGAGCCCGATCTGCAACACCAGCCGCTGGACACCGACTGGGCCCTGGCCCAGAACCTGGCGCAAGCAGTGCGCCGTGACATCCACGAACTCAAGGCCTTTGTGCGTTTTCGCCGTGTGCAGGACGAGGCCTTCACCAACCAGCCCGCGATCGGGCCCCTGCATGTCGCCTGGTTCGAACCCCAACACCACATTGTTGAAACCGTCGCGCCGTTTTTTGCGCGGCGCTTCCGGCAAATGCGCTGGGCCTTGCTGACGCCCGAGTGCAGCGCCGAATGGGACGGCGCCCAGTTGCACTTCGGCCCCGGCGCCCAAAAAGCCGATACGCCCGCGCTCGACGCCGGCGAACAACTTTGGCTCAGGGTTTACCGGCGCACCTTCCATCGCCGGAGCGTTCGATCAGGCGGCGGACCCTGTCTGCCTGCCGACAGGCCCGAGGACTCGGACAGGGCCGAAGCGGCCGACCTGTTTCGCCTGCAGCCCGCCTGAGGCTCAGGCTTAAGGCCTGCGTAGATTGGGCTGAGGCGTCGTGTCCGGCGTGGGCACCACCACATCACGGTCATCCCTGCTGCCTGGTGGCAACACCGGCCGGCTGCTGGAGTCGCGCGACGAATCCGGCGCCGGCACCGCGGCGTCACGCGCATCCGGCGGCAAGGTGGGTCCCGGCGGCAAGCTCTCGCGAAACGCCGGGTTGCGGTTGATACGTGGTTTGGGCGCCGGGGCCTCGCGCTGCGCCGCCACAACAAAGCCGCTGGCCAGCAGCAACACCAGCAAAATCGGCAAACGCTTGTTCATCATGACTCCTTCTCGGCGCGGTAATGAGTGCGAAAGGGTGCGGCCAAGCCCAAGAACCGGCCCCGCCAGCCAGTGTAGACCGCCCCGCAACCGTCCGTATCGGCAGCCACCGCGCCGCCCTGTAGGAGCGGCACGCCATCTCACCATCGCGACACGGCCGGCGCAACGCTATGGTATTCATAGCTATCTGCGCCCATACTTCAAGGGCTACAGGCCTTTTTTCTCAAGAATCCGGCTATTCCGCTTGATCCAGCCGCCGTACCACCAGTTCCTGGAAACCGGTGGTCGCATCGGCTTCCCGGCTGAACTGCCAGCCTGGCAACAAGGCCAGCACCACCTCGGCCGTGGTGCGCACGGTGCAGCCCCGCATCACGTGGCCGCCGCGCACCTGACCCTGGCCATCGGCCACACTGGCATGCAAATGCGGGCCGTCGGCGCTCAGGGTGCCCGACAGGCTCAGTAATTCCAGCGGCGCAACCCACGGCGTACCGGCGGGCTGGTCCGCATAACGCAACACCGCACAGGACAAACTGCCCACCGCCGAGAGCACACAGGCCGCACCCACACCGCCGGCATGCAGGGCGCGAAACGCGGTTTCCAGCGCGCCGCGCAAGTCCTCGCCGGGCTGCAGACGCAAAACATGGACTGGCACAGGCATGGCAGACTCCTAAAAACAATATCCTCCCACAAGCCTCCGCGTTTCATTCCTTCACAACTGCGCCAGGCCCCGCTGTTAAGATTCTTCACTTTTCGGGCTACGCTTTCCAGCGAGCGATTTTTCCTGTTTTTCCCGCGACGACGCGACGCCTATTGCCCATGACCGTTGCCCTCCCGGCCAGCACCCCCGCCAGCTTCGAAATCAAAAGCGCCAACCTGCCCCTGGTCGCGCTGTTGCTCAAGTCCACCGACCTGGCCGCCTTGTCCCGCGACCTGACGCTGCGTTTTGGCGACATTCCCGACTTTTTTGACAACGACCCGCTGGTCATAGACCTCTCGCCGCTGGCCAGCGACAACACAGCTATCGATTTTGCGGCGCTGGTGGCGCTGATACGTCCTTACCGTGTGGCACCGATCGCCGCACGCGGCGGCAGCCCGGCCCAGATGGCCGCGGCCGCCGCAGCCGGTCTGGTGGCCGCGCCGGACGCGCGTGTGCATGTGCCGCCGTCGCAACCCGCCCCCCCAAGCGCCCAAAAGCCGGAACCGCCCCCGGCCGAGGCCCCGCCGCCCGGCGCCCTCATCATCGACAAACCGCTGCGCTCCGGCCAGCAGGTCTATGCGCGCGGCCGCGACCTGGTGGTGCTGGCCATGGTCAACCCCGGCGCCGAAGTGATTGCCGACGGCCACATCCACGTCTATGCGCCCTTGCGCGGCAAAGCCATGGCCGGTGCCCGCGGCAATGCCGATGCGCGAATTTTTTCCCTGTGCCTGGAGCCCGAGCTGCTCTCCATCGCCGGCATTTACCGCACCAGCGACGTGCCCCTGCCCGACGGCATGTGGGGCCAAGCCACGCAGGTTCGCCTGGTGGCCGGCCCAGGCGGCGACAAACTCGTGATGGAGTCCATCAAAGCATGAGATCGCCCCCACGCTTGTCACTCCGTGTACTTCGCTGCCCCCCTAGGGGGCTTATTTTCTTGGGGCGGCCCGGCGAAAAATGGCCAGGCCCCCACGCTTGTTTCTGCGCTGCCTGGCGCTTGCATAAACCCCTTCACCAGTTAATTCCCAAAGGACTTTTTACCCATGGCAAAAATCATCGTGGTCACTTCCGGCAAGGGTGGCGTGGGCAAAACCACCACCAGCGCCAGCTTTGCAACCGGCCTGGCACTGCGCGGCCACAAAACCGCTGTCATCGACTTTGACGTCGGCCTGCGCAACCTCGACCTGATCATGGGTTGCGAACGCCGCGTGGTGTACGACCTGATCAACGTGATCCAGGGCGAGGCCAACCTGAACCAGGCGCTGATCAAGGACAAGCAGTGCGACAACCTGTTTGTGCTGGCCGCCTCGCAAACCCGCGACAAGGAAGCCCTGAGCATGGAAGGTGTCGAGAAAGTCCTGAACGACCTCGCCGCCATGGACTTTGAATACATCATCTGCGACTCCCCGGCCGGCATTGAAACCGGCGCGCTGATGGCTATGCATTTTGCCGACGAAGCGCTGGTCGTGACGAATCCGGAAGTGTCCTCGGTGCGCGACTCCGACCGCATTTTGGGCATGTTGTCGAGCAAGACCAAACGCGGCATGGAAGGCGGCGACCCGATCAAGGAACACCTCTTGATCACGCGCTACAACCCCAGCCGCGTCGACCAGGGCCAGATGTTGTCGCTGGAAGACATCAAGGACATCCTGCGCATCAAGCTGATCGGCGTGATCCCCGAGTCCGAGTCCGTGCTGCAAGCCTCCAACCAGGGTGTGCCCGCCGTGCACATGACCGGCAGCGACGTGTCCGAGGCCTACAAGGACGTGATCGCCCGTTTCATGGGGGAAGACAAGCCGCTGCGTTTTATCGACGCACCCAAGGCCGGCTTTTTCAAACGTGTCTTTGGAGGCAAGTAAAACGCCATGGCATCATTTTTGTCCTTCCTGCTCGGCGAGAAGAAAAAGACCGCCAGCGTCGCCAAAGAGCGGCTGCAAATCATCCTGGCGCACGAACGTTCGGGCCGCCAGGGCCACGAGCCCGACTACCTGCCGGCGCTGCAGCGCGACCTGATCGCGGTAATTTCCAAATACATCAACATCAGCCCGCAAGACATCAAGGTCCACCTGGAACGCCAGGACAACCTGGATGTGCTGGAAGTCAAGATCGAGCTGCCCGACAAGTGAGGCGGGGAGCGAATCGCTCGCTCCCGATTTGATAGCTGCTTGCGCCCGGTACGCCTGGGCCAGAGCCATTTTTCGCTTAGAAAAAACGGCAAAACACCGGCCCCGGGCCGGTGCTGCTGTGCCGCATCGCCGCGCGCTGGCTTAACTGCCTTCGTGCGCCTGCACCGCATCCAGCACACGGGCCGAATACACCATGGCCGCGCCCGCATTCAGGGCCACGGCCACACCCAGCGCCTCGGCAATTTCTTCCCGCGTTGCGCCCAGTTTCAGCGCCTGCGCCGAATGCACGGTGATGCAGCCGTCACAACGTGTCGTCACCGACACGGCCAGCGCAATCAACTCGCGCGTTTTCGCATCCAGGTGCCCGGTCTTCTGACCCGCACCCGACAGCGCCTGGTAACCCCTGAGGGTGTCGGGGCTCAAGCTGCCAAACTCGCCCAGGCGATCCATCAGTTCCTGACGGTATTTGACCCAATCCAGCATGGCGTACTCCCGAGTGAAGGGCCGAACCCTGCGTTCCGCCTGAGCCACCAGTATGGCCCTGTGCCGCCCAAAAATCCAAACCCCTGTACGCCTCAGGGCCTGCCGGCGCCCGCGTGAAAACCCGGCTGACGCAGCGGGCAGGCACAGGTAAATTGAGCTCAGGGTCAACGCCTGATCCACCCGAAAGCACACACCATGTCCCACCGCCTGCTCCTGGCCCTCGGCCTGTTCCTTGTTGTCGCCTTCGGCAGCAGCGCCGTCCAGGCCCAGCCGCGCATAGGCGTGCTGATGTTGCACGGCAAAAGCCCGGGCAACAACCAGGACCCCAACTTCAGCCCCATGAAAGCCACCTTCGAGCGCCAGGGCTGGCTCGCCACCGTGCCCGACATGCCCTGGTCACGCGGTCGTTACCTGGATGGCCACTGGGACCGAGCCATGGCCGAAATGGCCGGCCACGTGAAAACCTTGCGCGAGCAGGGCGCGACCCAAATCGTCATCGTCGGTCATAGCATGGGCGTGCCCGCGGCGCTCAGCCATGCGGTGCGCGCGGGCGACATTGATGCGCTGGTGCTGCTGGCACCGGGCCACGTTCCGCTGCGCTACTACACCGTGGCCAGCCTCAAGGCCGTGCACGACAGCGTGGATGAGGCACGTGCCCTGGTGGCGGCCGGCAAGGGCGATTCGCGCGAACGTTTCAGCGACATCAACCAGGGCCGGCAACAAACCGTGGTCACCACGGCCAAAAACTTCCTGTCCTACTTCGACCCGACATCGGATGCCGAAATGTCGGTCACGGCCCCGCGTATTCCTGCCAACACGCCGGTGATGACGGTGGTGGGTGAAAAAGACTCGCTGTTCAAGCTGGTCAAAAGCTACTACGTCGACAAACTGCCCGCCAACCCGAAAAACAAATACCTGGAAGTTTCGGGCGGCCACCTGGACACCCCCCGTGTTGCCAGCGACGAGATCATCACCTGGATCAAGGCCAGCGTCGCCAACTAGAGTCAATCCAATCGCTATCACTTTAGTAGCTTCTTGCGCTTATCCCATAAGGGCTAGAGGTCAATTTGCTTGATAAGCCGCGGGCTTGCCACCCCCGGCCCCCCAAGACACAATCAGCCCACACACTCCGGAGAATCGCTGATGACACCCCATCGCCGCACATGGCTTCGCTACAGCCTGAGCACCGCGCTGCTTTGCCTGGGCCTGGCCGGCCAGGGCGTGCAGGCGCAAACCACACAAAAGGTGGTGGACATCCCCAGCCGCCCCGGTATCACACAGCGTTTTGTCTACATCAGCCCGGCCGCGCCCAGGGCCGCGGTCATCCTGCTGGCGGGCGGCCACGGCGGCCTGCAGATCTCGGCCAGCGGCGCTTATACCTGGGGCGCTGGCAACTTCCTGGTGCGCACGCGCCAGCAGTTTGCCGACGCCGGCCTGGCGGTTGCCGTGATTGATGCGCCCTCCGACCGCCAGTCCCCACCTTTTCTCAGCGGCTTTCGGCAAACGCCGGAGCACACCAGCGACGTGCGCGCCGTGATCGCCTGGCTCAAACAGCAGGCGCCGGTGCCGGTGTGGCTGGTCGGCACCAGCCGCGGCACGCAGTCGGCCGCCTACGTCGCCACCGAACTCAGCCCCGCAGCGGGCGGCCCCGACGGCCTGGTGCTGACCGCCACCATCCTGACCGACAACACGGGCCGCGCCGTGCCCAAGATGCCGCTGGAAAAACTGACCATCCCGGTGCTGGTGGTGCATCACACACAAGACGGCTGCAAACATTGCGCCTTCAGCGACATGCCCCTGCTGATGACCCCGCTGGCCAAAACCCCCAAGGCCGAACTGATCGCCCTGAGCGGCGGCCAGAGCCAAGGCGACCCCTGCGAAGCCAAGGCCTACCACGGCTTCAACGGGCTGGAGGCCGAGGCCGTCGGCAAAATCAGCAACTGGGTGCTGACACATTGAACGCGTAGGTCAGGCGCGGTTTATCTTTGGGAGAAGCGCATGCTGATCAACTGTGTGGTGTATCAAGACGGCAGCAAACTCGCCGACATTCCCATCAGCGAGATCAGCGACTACCTGGACCGCCCCGACACCTTTGTCTGGGTCGCCCTGCAAGACGCCACGCCGGCGGAACTGGAAGAAATGCGGCAGGAGTTCGGCCTGCATGAACTCGCGGTGGAAGACGCACAACACGGCCACCAGCGGCCGAAAATCGAGGAGTACGGCAGCTCGCTGTTTTCCGTGTTGCACCTGGTCGAGCCCGTGCCCGGCGATACCTCGGAGCTGCATGTCGGCGAGGTCGACATTTTCACCGGCAGCAACTATGTGTTGTCGGTGCGCAACCGCAGTTCGATCAGCCTGCTGGGCGTACGTGCGCGTTGTGAGCGTGAACCCGAGCTGCTGCGGCACGGCTCCGGTTTTGTGCTGTACGCCTTGATGGACGCGATTGTGGACCGCTATTTTCCGGTGATCGACAGCTTCGAGACCGCGCTGGAAACCATAGAACGCGACATCTTCACCAAAGGCACGGCGCGCGCCAACATCGAGCGCCTGTACGAACTCAAAGGCCGCGTCATGGTGTTAAAACATGCGGTGGCGCCGCTGCTGGAAGGTGCCAGCAAGTTGCACGGCGGCCGTGTGCCGCAAATCTGCGCCGGGGTGCAGGATTATTTTCGCGACGTGGTGGATCATTTGTCACGTATCAATGCCTTGATAGACACCATGCGCGACACCATCGCCACCGCCATCCAGGTGAACCTGGCCATGGCCACCATCGAGGAAAGTGAAGTCACCAAACGCCTGGCGGCCTGGGCCAGTATTTTTGCGGTGTGGACCGCTTTTGCCGGCGTCTGGGGCATGAACTTCGAACACATGCCCGAACTCAAATGGGAGTACGGCTACCTCATCGCGCTGAGCACCATCCTCATCGCCTGCGCCCTGCTGTATTGGGGCTTCAAACGCGCACGCTGGTTATAGCGTCGACGCGTCAATATTCTTTCATGGCCGCGGACAAAGACACACGCTGCATGTGCCAGGCCGGCAAGGAAGCCAGCACCAGGCCCACCACCAGAATTGCCAGCGCCATCAGCCACTCGGTCTCACCCAGCGTGGGCCGCAAGGCCACACCAGTCAGATGCGCCAGCCAGGTGCTGATGCCAAACGACAGCGCATAACCGCCGGCCAACCCGAGCAACACGCCCAGGCCAACCAGCAAGGCGGTGAAGCCCCAGGCCATGGCAAACACAAAACGCCGCGGCGCGCCTAAGGCGCGCAAAGTCACAAACTGCGGCATCAAGAGGCGGAACAAAATAAACACGCTGGCGATGATGGACAAGAGCACCAGCGCCTGTGTCACCACGGCCAGCAAACTCATCAACTGGCGCATGTCACCCAGAATGGAATACAACTGCACCAGGGCTTCAGCCGGAAAGAACGCCATGGACTCCTTGCCGGTGTAGACACGCCGCAATTTGTAGGCATTGGCCAGGTTGCCAGTGTGCACCACGGCCGCCGGAATGCCGGGTGTGTGGGCCGCGTCAAAAGGCGCACCCAGCTGTGTCGACTCAGGCGCGTGGCCGGCCGGCAAGTTGTGCAGCGACCAGACCAGTTCCACCGGCACCGTCACCGCCTTGTCCCAGGGCGAGCCGGTCGGCTTCATGCGTCCGACCACGGTCACCGTCGCGTCATGCGCATCGAGGTGGTCATCACCGCCGTGTTCTTCGCCGCCATGGTGCACCCCATGCGTTGGCTGAAACGTGTCACCCACCTTAAGCGCCGACGCGGCACCGACCACGGCTTCATGGCGCGTCGCAAACAACCGGCCCTCGGCCAGCCCGCCAGACAAATGGTCGACCAGGGCCGCGATCACACCCACCACCGGTGCACCGCGGTGGCTGTCACCAAACGCCAGTGGCGAGACAAAATTCGCGCGGCTGTCGTTGAGCAGCGCCGCCGTCAAGGTCGGGCTCAGCAACTGGCTGGAGCCGGGCCGCAAAAAGACGCCAGTCATCAAGGCATCGGTGCGGCTGCCGGGCGGCGCCACAATCATGTCGAAACGGTCCGCCGCCAGGGCGCTGCCGCTGCGCAAGGCCCGCTCTTGCGACACGATGGCCACCGACAGGGTCACACCCGCCGCCACCAACAAGACAAACGCCAGGGCGCTGAAACGATAACGTATGAGGGCGGCGCGAATGCCGGGCCAGGGATTCATCATGACACCGCGTCTGCAAACTGTTGAGAAAGAACTTGTCCCGCCGTCATGCGTATCACCTGGTCGGCCAAGGCCGACAACTTGTGGTCGTGCGTGACCGTCACCACGGTTTTGCCGGCCTGCGCCATGGCTTTGAGTTCATTGGCAATGCGTTGCCCGTTGCCGGGGTCCAGACTGGCCGTGGGTTCGTCGGCCAGAATGATGGGCGGGTCCAGCAACAAGGCGCGTGCCAGCGCCACCCGCTGCTGCTCGCCGCGTGACAGCCGCGCCACCGGCCCGGCGCGCAAAGGCACCTCAAACCGTGCGAGCAAAACCCGCGCACGTTCGCGCAAGGCCTCGGGCAGCCGTGCGCGCTGAAACTGCGCGGGCAACAAGGTGTTGCTCAAGGCATCCAGTTCATCGATCAGGCGAAAGTCCTGGAACACCATGCCGCAATGGGCCAGGCGCCAGGCATCGCGTTGCCGCTCACCAAATTGGTTCACCACGGTCGCACCGAAACGGATCTCGCCCTGTTGCGGCACCACAATGCCGGCCAGCGCATGCAACAAGGTGCTTTTGCCGGAGCCCGAAGGGCCGACGATGGCCGTGAGGTGGCCGGGTAAAAATTCGGCGCTGACATCCTGCAGCGCCTGGATGCTGGCGCCGCCGGCATCGGCAAAAACAGCACTGACCGAGCGCGCGCTCAGCCCGCTGTGCAAAACGTCCGCGCTCATAAACGCTGAAAGCTGGCGTCGACCAGGCGCACCCGGCTGACAAAACCGGTCGCCGCATCGGTCTGCGGCCCAATCTCCAGCCGGCCCAGCACCTGAATCAGGTCACCGGGCTTGACCGCTTCCTGGCGCTTTTTCATGCGTACAAAAATAATCGTGTTGATCCATTCGTCCTCGGATGCACAAAACGGGCAGGTCTCCACCGGCGAGTTGGACAACACAAAAAAGTCGGATTCGACTTTCAGGTGCGGCGCCATGAAACCCTGGATGGTGATGGTTTTGCCGTTGAGCTCTTTGGCGGTATTTGAAAAGCTCAAATCGTCTTTGTAGAGCTCAAACATCCGAATCCGCGGCGGCGCGGCCCACAAGGCCGGCACCACCGGCCACAGAGCGAGAGAAACCGCGAGCTGACGGCGATTCATAAGCGGTCTCCCCACACCCTGTGGTTCATGTTTACTCCATGCCTGTGGTGGCCAGCACAATGCTCAGGCTGGTCGCCATGGCTTTGACCATGGGTTCTTTTTCCACATCAACCCACTCGTCCAGCGAATGCGAACGGCCGCTCTTGTCCGGAGCCATGCGGCCTATGGTGATCGCGGGAATGCCCAGGCTCATGGGCAGGTTGGAATCGGTGGAGCTCCAGTTGTAAGCCACCTTGTAGCCGCCGGCCTCGATCGCCGCCTTGGCAATCTGCACCAGGTCCGACTTGGCATCGGTATTGCCGGCCGGACGGTCGCCGATCAACTTGGCCTCGACCTTGATCCTGCCTTCCTTGGTGGAGCGCGCAAAGTTTTCGCCTTCGGCGGCTTCCTGCACCAGCTTGAGCAGGCGCTCTTCCACACGTTTGAGTTCGGTGACCGACTCCGAACGCATGTCGACTTCCATCCAGCCGCTCAGCGGAATCGAGTTCACCGAGGTGCCGCCGCCAATCACGCCAATGCTGTACGTGGTTTTGGGCGTGGCCGGCACCTGGATGCGCGAAAACTCATTGGCCGCCTGGCCCAGCGCAAACATCGGGTTCACCAGACCAAACGCACCAAAGCTGTGGCCGCCAGGACCGCTGTAGGTCACGCGATAACGTTTGGAACCCACACCGCCGTTGGTGATCTGGCTGACGCTGCCGGACTCCAGCGAAAAGAAACTCTTGATCTTGTCTTTGTATTCACCCTTGGTGAACAAATGGCGCACGCCGCGCAAATCGCCCGGGCCTTCTTCACCCACCGTGCCGACAAACAAAATGTCGTCACGCGTCTTGATGTTGCCGGCCTGCATGGCGCGCACAAAACCCAGCAACACGGCCAGGCTCATGGTGTCGTCGCCCACACCCGGTGCGTACAGCTTGGTGCCCTGGCGTTTGACCTTCACATCGGTCCCGGCCGGAAACACCGTGTCCAGATGGGCGGACACCACCACAACTTTGCCGTCGCTGCGTGTGCCCTTGCGCAGCGCGGTCACATTGCCTTCTTCGTCAATTTTCACATCGGCCAGGCCCACCGCCTTGAGCATCTTGGCAAACTCCTTGGCGCGGGCTTCTTCCTTGAACGGCGGCGCAGGAATTTCGGTGAACTTGATGCCGTCTTCCACAATGCGGCCATGCTCCTTGTCGATCGTGGCCGCCGCCGTCTTGAAGGCCGGGCTGGCCAGAATGCGCTCGATGTCGGCCGTGTGGCTGGCGGTTTGCGCCATGGCGTAAGAACCGGCAAAAGCCGCGCCCAGGGCGAGCGCCAGCGATGAAAAACGAACTGCGATGTGCATAAACTTAAACTTTCTCCAAATGAATAATTTTTATCAGCGCCGTGGATGATAAATCTTGTCCCGGTTTTAAGACCGGTGACCGTACACACGCAATGTGTATGCCATGGCGCATCGCGATGCTACATCAAGCCTCAACCAATAGGCCGGATACCGATCAGCAGGCCATGCGCCCAGAAGGCAAACACTGCCCAGGCCGCAATCCCCACGACCACCGTGGCCAACGTGCCGGCCGCCGTGCCCGCCGGGTACAGCGTCCCCGCCGCGCTATCACGCGCACGTGCTGCACGAAAACTCAGCGCCGCCCACACCAGAAAAGCCCCAAACAACAGCACATGCGCCAGGTTGCCATTGGCCAGCAAATGCGCCAGTGCCCAGACCTTGACCGACAGCACCATGGGGTGGTGCAGCCGCGCCTTGATCACATTGCGCGGCACATAGGTCGCGGCCAACAACACAAAAGCGATCAAGGTCAGCAGCGCCGCCAGATGCCGCATGCCACGCGGTGGCATCCACAACTGCAGCGGCTGCTGCCGCGCCAGGCTAAAGCCCCAGACGATCAGCACAAAACCAAGGATGGACAGCAGCGTATAGCCGCCCTTCCACGCCTTTTCACCGATGCGGCCCATCATGGCCGTGCGCCAGTCGTCCGCGAAGATGCGAGTGGAATGCACACCCAGAAAAATAACCAGTCCCAGAATCAATATCGCCATCACATGCCCCTTGAAGTTTGAGCGCGATTATGAACGTGTCTAGCTTGAGACGCTACCAAATAAATAGCTGATAGTGCACATGAGTAAAGGGCTGGAGGTCGATTTGGCTTGCAACTCGCGCTCTCTTCAGCCAAGGCACCATTAACCGATACGCGGTGTGCGTTATCGTTGAGCCATAAACACAAAAATGCAGGAGGCAACCATGGGCTTGATGGACCGCGACTACATGCACGACAAAGATCGCCAGCGCCCTTTCAGCCCGCCCCCCGATCGCTTCAGCACGTTGAGCAAGGTGTTCATTTTTGTGATCCTTCTCTTCGTCATCTACAAAGCAGCCGACTGGAAGCTCAACCAGCGCGCAGCGGGCATCGCCAGCCAAAAGCCCGTCGCACCCATCGCGACTATGCCCCGTCCTGCTGAACCGCCAGTTCCACCATCTCCGCAAACACCCACCTATCAAAACGAGTCTGACGCGACAAGCAACACCCGCACCGTCACCAAGTGCGTCGTGAATGGAAAAACCACTTATGGCGACAACTCCTGCGCGCATGGCGCCGTCACCAGCCAAGTCACAACCCGAGCTGATCACAACCTGATGGTGGCCGCCCGGCCGCCGACGGTCACCTCCACGGAAACGACTTTCAGCCAGGAAATCGTTGTCACGCAAAGCGCGCCCTCGATTGACAACAGCAAGGCTCAATGCGAAGCCATTGATGCGCAAATCAAGGGGCTAGATGCCATGGCACGTCAACCGCACAGCGGGCAAATGCAAGACTGGATAAGAGGAGAGCGAAAGAAGTTAAGGGATGAACAGTTTCGCATTCCTTGCCAGTAAAACTCTCTAGGCAGCGCAGGCGTACCGACAGAAAGAACCGGGTGAGCGATTTGGAGTCGAAACTTTGAGCGTATTCGGTCTCCGGCCCTTGTATATTGCTCGAAGTAAGCTATTGAATTAATAGCATTCCAACTGTCTTTCCGAAGCAGGCATGCCGCCGCAACTCAGGCGCCCGCGTATTGCGCCATGAACGCCCGCACCGCCGGTTTGGCGCAACGCTGCAAGGCCATCAGCAAAGCATGGTCCGGTCTGGCCACGCCGTGACGGCTGCGCAGGTCGTTCTGAATCTGGCCCAGCAAGGCCGCCGCCATTTCCGCATCCGCCAGCGCCCGGTGAGCGCGACCGCCACGCGGCAGCCGGTGGTAGTCCACCAACACGCCCAGTTTGTGGCTGGGTACTTGGGGATACAACCTTCGCGACACCAGCAAGGTACAGGCGAACGGCTGCACCGCAGTGACGCCCGCGCGCGTTAACTCAGCCTCCCAGAACTTGCGGTCAAAAGCAGCGTTGTGCGCAACCATGGGCGTAGCGCCGACAAAACGATTGGCTTCGGTCATGACGGTGGCGGCATCGGGCGCCGCTGCCACCATGGCGTTGCTGATACCCGTGAGGCTGGTGATGAAGGCCGGGATATGCACCCCCGCATTCATCAAACTCTGAAAGCGGTCCACCACCTGGCCACCCTCGACCAGCACGATGGCCACCTCGGTGGCGCGATCGCCCATGGCCGGCGACAGGCCGGTGGTTTCAAAGTCGATGACGGCGATGAGGCTCATGTGCAGCGCTCAGACCAAAGCGTCATGTTGGCGGTACGCATCGCGGCCTTGTCGAAGGTAAGCATATGGCTGCCGCCCGCTCTGAAAATGCTTTTAGCCCGTTCTAGATGCTCGCGACTTCGCAACTTTCGCTTCGAGAAAAATTTTCTCACGATGAAACTGGAGGAATTTCTTCTGCCCTTCCGAAAAGGCGCCCACATTGCTAAGTAAGTCTGCGCTCAAACCCATCTTCGCCATTGCAGGCCGGTTCGCAACGGGTGATACCAATACGTCACCGTTGTCTTCGAAACTGAGAAACCCACGGTCAAACAGAGAATCAACATCAGGGGTCAGCAGCAAACCATTCTCACCATCGAGCCGTTCCTCATTGTTAGAGTCACGCCACGGCTTGCTGTGACTCGCACGTAAGTACTCCGGTTGTGAAACCCGTGTCACCCTACATGCGCGCTCCACCGAGGCAACACGCTGACGAAACAACCCCTGACCTCGTCTGGCAAGAACGATTGCTTGTTTCTCGGTCTCCCTCAGAAGTTCATTGCTTCTAACCAATGTGAGCTGATGTTCCTCCCAGACTAGCTGCCCGAGATTAGGAGTGGTTAACGAGAATTCCTCGACCCGCCAGTTCTGAACAATAGCGCGGCCTTGAGTCCCAATGAGGTCAACCAACAAACTGCCCAGAGAGACGGACAGTTCCGTGAGATAAGTACTCTGCTGACCATGTCCATTAGCTCTCAAAGGGGCGTATTTTGGGGCCAAATATGGTCTTAAAAGATCCATATGCTCCGCCGGCTTTATCGGTCCATGAAGTTCGGAAAAACGAACCTCAACTCGCCATCCCACCAAGTCCCAATAGGCGCCAACCGCACCGAATTCCAGTGGCTTAGGGGCTTCGTATGCGTGAGATTGGGCAATACCAATTGCTTTAATAACGGTATCGCAGAACGAGAAAATCACGTCGCCGGGAGAAACTTCCCGCATGAACTCGTAGAACGGATTTCTCGCGCCATTCGCCTTGGTTTTTGGCGACCAGAGGTACCCTCCCGGCACCTCGTGTTTGTAAGTCTGATTTTGATTTACCCACCAATAACGCATAGTTGCTTGCGCTATTCCGCTACAGGTGAGTTCATCAATTTCTGAATCAAACGTCGATATTTGCAGCCCGCAAGGCATTCGCCTCGATGAACTCTCGGCGCGGCTCGACCTCGTCGCCCATCAACATGGTGAACACGTGATCGGCTTCGATCGCGTCGTCGATCTGCACGCGCAACAAGCGGCGCACAGCGGGGTCCATGGTGGTTTCCCAGAGCTGGGCGGGGTTCATTTCACCCAGGCCTTTGTAGCGCTGGCGTGCGGTGGCGCCTTCGGCCTGCAGGATCAACCAGGCCATGGCATCGCGGAAGGTCTCGACTTTTTCTTCCTTCTGGCGATCACCCTCACCACGTGTGACTTTGGCGCCTTCGCTCATCAAACCCTTGAAGGTGGAGGCCGCTTCGGCCAGGGCCGCGTAGTCGGCGCCGTGCACAAAATCTTGCGTCAACACGCTGCTCTTGACGTTGCCGTGGTGGCGGCGGCTGATGCGCAGAATCGGCTTGTCGTTGCGGGCGTCAAACTCACCGGCCACTTCAGCCGTGGGCAACTGCGCCTGCAGCGCGGCGGCTGAACGTTCAGCGTCTTCCACTGTGTCCAGGTTCAAGGCCACGCCGTCAGCGATGGCTTTGAGCGCTTCGGCGTCCATGTAGCCACGCAGACGCGCGATGACGGATTCAGCCAACTGATGCTTGCGCGCCAGTTCGGCCAGCGTGTCGCCAGTCAGCACCGTGCCCTGGCCATTGGTGGGGTCGGCGCCGGTTTGCACCACGGCATCTTTCAGCGCAATTTTCAGCAGGAAGCTGTCGAGGGCCGGGCCGTCTTTGAGGTATTGCTCTTCCTTGCCCGACTTGACCTTGTACAACGGCGGCTGCGCAATGTAGATGTGGCCACGCTCCACCAGCTCAGGCATCTGGCGATAGAAAAAGGTCAGCAGCAAGGTGCGGATGTGCGCGCCGTCCACGTCGGCGTCGGTCATGATGATGATGCGGTGGTAACGCAGCTTGGCGACGTTGAAGTCATCGTTGCCAGTACTGCCTCCGGCCTTGCCGATGCCGGTGCCAAGCGCCGTGATGAGCGTCAAGATTTCGTTGCTGGTCAGCAGTTTTTCATAACGGGCTTTTTCCACGTTCAAAATCTTGCCGCGCAGCGGCAAAATCGCCTGGAACTTGCGGTCGCGGCCCTGTTTGGCAGAGCCACCGGCGGAGTCACCCTCGACGATGTAAATTTCGCACAGCGCCGGGTCTTTCTCCTGGCAGTCGGCCAGCTTGCCGGGCAGGCCCATGCCGTCCAGCACACCTTTGCGGCGTGTCATGTCGCGGGCCTTGCGCGCGGCTTCGCGGGCGCGGGCGGCTTCAATGATTTTGCCGACGATGATTTTGGCGTCGTTCGGGCGTTCCTGCAGGTAGTCGGTCAGCAGCTTGCTGACGATGTCTTCGACCGGGCCACGCACCTCGCTGGACACCAGCTTGTCTTTGGTCTGGCTGGAGAACTTGGGCTCGGGCACCTTGACACTCAACACGCAGCACAGGCCTTCACGCATGTCGTCGCCGGTGACCTCGACCTTGGCTTTTTTGGCCAGCTCGCTGTCGTCGATGTATTTGTTGATCACCCGTGTCATCGCGGCGCGCAAGCCGGTCAGGTGGGTGCCGCCGTCACGCTGCGGAATGTTGTTGGTGAAACACAGGACTTGTTCGTTGTAGCCGCTGTTCCACTGCATCGCCACTTCGACGCCAATGTTGGTGTTCTGGTCGCTCTGGCGGTCGCCCATGGCGTGGAACACGTTGGGGTGCAGAACCGTCTTGCCTTTGTTGATGAAGTTGACAAAACCGGTGACGCCGCCGGCGCCGGCAAAGTCGTCTTCCTTGCCGCTGCGCTCGTCCTTCAGGCGGATCTTCACGCCGTTGTTCAAAAAGCTCAGCTCGCGCAGGCGTTTGCTCAGGATTTCGTAATGGAAATCGTTGTTCTGCTGAAAGATGTCGGTGTCCGGCAAAAAGTGCACCTCGGTGCCGCGTTTGTCGGTGTCACCCAGGATCTGCATGGGCGAAACCTCGACACCGTCGATTTTTTCGATGATGCGGTTCTGCACAAAACCCTTGGAAAACTCCATCACATGGACTTTGCCTTCGCGGCGAATCGTCAGGCGCAGCATTTTGGACAGCGCGTTCACGCAGCTCACACCCACGCCGTGCAAACCACCCGAGACCTTGTAGCTGTTCTGGTTGAACTTGCCGCCGGCATGCAGCTCGGTCAGCGCAATTTCAGCCGCGGACCGTTTGGGCTCGTGTTTGTCGTCCATCTTGATGCCGGTCGGGATGCCCCGGCCGTTGTCCACCACGCTGATGGAGTTGTCCAGATGGATGGTGACCATGATGTCGTCGCAATGACCGGCCAGCGATTCATCGATGGAGTTGTCGACCACCTCGAACACCAGGTGGTGCAAACCGGTGCCGTCCGAGGTGTCGCCGATGTACATGCCGGGACGTTTGCGCACGGCCTCCAGGCCTTCCAGGATCTGGATCGAACCTTCGCCGTAGCCTTCGGATGCGCCGGCCTGGTTGGAGTCGATCTTGGGCTGGAAATTGGAACTGCCCTCGCCGCCCTCACCGGAATGAACACCTTCAATTTCACGGCCGGCCTCTTTGGGAGTGGCATCGCTGGAGTGATTTGCTTCGGTCATAACTAACTTTTCTCAATCTCTTGAATGACCCAAGCTGCTTTTGAGGGCAGATCGGGTTTTACGCTGACTGTCATTGCGGGCCGGAATAACAGGTCTTTTTTGCTTAAATCCGCATCGGCATCACGACGTATTTGAACGCCGCATTGTCCGGAATGGTCAACAAGGCCGAGCTGTTGGAGTCCGCCAGCTCGATCTTCACCATGTCCTGGTCCATGTTGGCCAGCGCATCGATCAGGTAGGTCACATTGAAGCCGATTTCGATGGCGTCACCACCGTAGTCGATGTCGAGTTCATCCACCGCTTCTTCCTGCTCGGCGTTGTTGGACGCCACACGCAGGGTGCCGGGTTCGATGTTCAGGCGCACGCCCTTGAACTTCTCGCTGGTCAAAATGGCGGTGCGCTGCAGCGAGGCCAGCAGCGGCACGCGGCCCAGGGTGACGATGTTTTTGTGGTTCTTAGGAATCACGCGGTTGTAGTCCGGGAATTTGCCTTCGACCAGCTTGGTCACAAACTCCATGCCTTCGAAAGAAAACTTGGCCTGGTTGCCGGCGAACTGCATCTCGATCGCGCCTTCTTTGTCGTTGAGCAGACGTTGCATTTCCAGCACCGTCTTGCGCGGCAGGATCACTTCCTGGCGCGGCACTTCAACGTCCAGCGTGGCCGACGAAAAGGCCAGGCGGTGGCCGTCGGTGGCGACCAGGCTGAGCTGTTTGCCTTCAGCAACAAACAAGATGCCGTTGAGGTAGTAACGAATGTCGTGCACCGCCATCGCAAACGAAACCTGGTTCAGCAGCTCTTTCAGGACTTTTTGCGGCACCGAGAAGCTGGGGCCGAAATTGGCGGCTTCCTGCACCAGCGGAAAGTCTTCGGCCGGCAAGGTCTGCAGCGTGAAACGGCTTTTGCCGCCTTTCAGGATCAGCTTGTTCTGCGCCGACTCCAGCGACACGGTCTGGTCGCTGGGCATGGAACGCAGGATGTCGATGAGTTTGCGCGCACCCACGGTGGTCGTGAAGTTGCCGGTGTCGCCATCCAGCTCGGCCGTGGTGCGGATCTGAATTTCAAGATCGCTGGTCGTCAGCTGCAATTGCGATCCGGTTTTGCGGATCAACACATTGGCCAGGATGGGCAAGGTATGCCGGCGCTCCACGATGCCTGCAACCGATTGCAGAACTGCCAAAACTTTATCCTGAGTAGCTTTGAGAACGATCACTGTCTTAACCTCTTATTTCTTTAATTCAAATTAGTAGTAGTAGATAAGGGCAGCACCCATCTGTGGACAGGTCTATTTTCTTCTTTTTGATCAAGGACTTGGCGTTTGTTTAACCTTGTGGTCAGACGACGCCTTAACCCTGCTGTCCGGTATGAACAACTTTTGGAAATCCAGCCTCGCTGTGGATAAGCCATCAGTTCTTCAAAAGTTGTCCCCATGGTTGTCAGGCAGGCCTGGAACCGGGGGAAAGCGGCTGAAACATGTGTCATGTCAGCCTTTCAGGGTTTGTTCCAGCACATGTAATTGCTGGTTGAGCTCGGTCATCTGCTGGCGCTCGGCCGCCATTTTGCGCACCGCATGCAACACCGTGGTGTGGTCGCGGCCGCCAAACAGCTCGCCGATCTCGGGCAGGCTCTTCTGCGTCAGTTCCTTGGCCAGGTACATGGCGATCTGGCGCGGCCGGGCAATGCTGGCCGGGCGCTTTTTCGAATACATGTCGGCGACCTTGATCTTGTAATAGTCGGCCACGGTCTTCTGGATGTTCTCGACCGAGATCTGGCGGTTTTGAATCGACAACAGGTCACGCAACGCTTCCCGGGCCAGCTGGATGGAGATTTCCTTGAGGTTGAAACGCGAATACGCCAGGATTTTGCGCAGGGCGCCTTCCAGCTCACGCACGTTGGAACGCACGTTTTTGGCAACAAAAAACGCCACCTCTTCCGGCATCACCGTGCCTTCGGCCTCGGCTTTGCGGATCAGAATCGCCACGCGCATTTCCAGTTCAGGCGGCTCAATCGCCACCGTCAGGCCAGAGTCAAAACGTGACACCAGGCGCTCATGGATGTCCGTCAAACCCTTGGGATAGGTGTCGCTGGTCATCACAATGTGTGATTTTTTGGTCAGCAAGGCCTCAAAGGCGTTGAAAAACTCTTCCTGTGTCCTGTCCTTGTTGGCCAGAAACTGCACGTCGTCGATCAACAAGAGGTCCAGCGAGTGATAACGCTCTTTGAACTCGTCGAAAGTCTTGCGCTGGTAGGCTTTCACCACATCCGAGACAAATTGCTCGGCATGGATGTAAAGCACCTTGGCCGCCGGGTTGTCGGCCATCAGCTTGTTGCCGATGGCATGCATCAAGTGGGTTTTGCCCAGACCGACGCCGCCATAAATAAACAGCGGGTTGTAAAGCTGGCCCAGGCTGCTGGAGACATGCATGGCGGCAGCGCGGCCCATGCGGTTGGCCGTGCCTTCGATCAAGGTGTCAAAGGTCAGCGCGGTATTCAGCCGGCTTTTGAAAGGCGCACCCGGTGCTTCTTCGGGCACACCCAGCCCAACGGGCTCGGACACCCCGTTGCCTTCAAAGCTGCGGGTCAGCGGCGCTGAACGGACCACGGCTTCGCGCTGGGCCAACGCCAGTTCAAGCGGAATGCTGTGGCCGGAGATTTTTTCCAGCAGGGCGGAGATGCGGCCGGCATATTGCGCACGAATCCAGTCGAGCTTGAAACGGTTGCCGACTTGAATCGTGACTTTGGACAGATCGGTGGCGACCTCGGCCACCAGTGGACGGATCCAGGCGTTGAACTGCTGCTCAGGCAACTCCTGAGCCAGATGATCTACACAGCTTTGCCACAGGTCCTGGCTGGAACTGAGAACGGATCCCTCACTCATACGCGGTTCTGGCTGGTTGGTCGCAGTAGCCAGCATGCTTTTGCTTGTGGATATTATTAAATTTTGGCACCCCGCATTGTAGTCGGCTGGCCTAGTTATCCACAAAAATCTCCCCCGGGTTTCAACCTAGTCCCAAACCGCTGTCCCCTTCTTTTTGTGTTAGCGCCAAGGCCAGCCTCTTATTTTTGAGCCTGCGTTTTCGTACACGGATGTCCGAAGAAAAACAGGGTCATTGACCAAAACAGAGGCAATCAAAAGAAATCCGTCGTGATATGAAATTAACACTTTTGAATTACTTTTTTACACTGTGAAGCCCCAAATAACAACCATGGGGACAACTTTTGAACAACCCATGACTTATCCACAGGGGAAGCCAAATAGTCAAAGTTGTTCATATCGGGGCGCTGACTTCAGCGTTCTCTCACCACATGGTTAAACAAACGCCAAGTCCTTGATCGAAAAGGAAAAAATCAAGCTATCCACAGAATGGGCCGGCCCTTACTATTACTACTATTTTGAATTAAAGAAATGAAGATAGAGACAGGGAACAACTTCCCCGCGCAAAAACTCCGGCGGCGGTCTGTCTTTTCGTACGTTCCGCGGCTCAAAAAACAAATTTTTTCGCCGTGCACGGCGAAAATTTGAGTCGCATGCCGCAAAAAAAGGGGTTTGGCGCTGGAATTTGCCTCTGGCGTAGTGACCGAGCAGACCTTTGATCTCTGTCTTTACGTCCAATGCCGGCGCTAAGCTGTTGCCAGCGTTGGGAAATCTGCGATAATCATGGGTTTCCCCGATTCGTAGCGGATTGATACTGCCTGCGTGACCTTGTTTGCCGAGTCCATTTCATGGCTTTGCGCGGGTTGTGCCGGTCTGTTGCAAGTCCTGCGGACTTGCAAAGCTGGTCGTGTTGTACGGCCACCAAGATCATTCGAATCACCCAGGGAAAGCTTTTGTAGCTAACCGGCTCGTAGGACCCATCATGAAACGCACATACCAACCTTCCAAAGTCAAGCGCGCACGTACGCACGGCTTTTTGTCACGCATGAAAACGCGTGGCGGCCGCGCAGTGATTGCTGCCCGTCGCGCCAAAGGCCGCAAACGCCTGGCTGTCTAAACCTGTTTTTGACAGGTTTCTGTTGCTTTTGAGCTGACGCTTGGCGCTAGTGCAGCGGCTTCAAACCCGTCCCCAGTTCCAGGCAGTCCTTGCCGGCGCCATAGTTGCAAGAACAACGCATTTCGCATTGCACCGCAATGTGCTGAATGTCATGAACGCGCAAACCGTGTCCGCCAAGACCCACGCAACATCTGACCTGTTTCCGATTCAGGACACATGGGTGGGGGCGATGGTGCCCAAGCGCTGGGCCAAACGTGCCGTCACGCGCAACACCATCAAAAGACAGATCTACACCGTGAGCGCTGATTTTTTGCCCCAAGCTTCCCAGGCCGCCTGGGTGGTTCGCCTGCGCCGCGATTTTTCCCGCAAGGAATTTGTCAGCGCCAGCTCCGAGGCGCTCAAACAAGCCGTTCGCAGTGAAGTGTTGGCCTTGATGCGCGCCGGAGCACCCGCGGCATGAGTGTTTTGTCCACCTTGCGCGGCACTTTGTTCAGGCTCAGCCGGCTGCCGCAAAAAACACTGGTGACCTTGGTCAAGGGTTATCGTCTCTTGCTCAGCCCCTGGCTGGGTTCGTCTTGTCGTTTCGAGCCCACCTGCTCGGCCTACTCCTTGCAGGCGCTGCAGCAGCATGGTGCGACCAAAGGCAGTTACCTCACGCTTTACCGCCTGGCGCGCTGCCATCCCTGGTGCCATGGTGGTTACGATCCGGTGCCCTCGTCGGCGCGGGACCCGTCATCCGCTCGTGTTTCCCTTTTCACCCGTCTGGTCACGCCCGTGACTTCGATCTCCTCTAAAAAGAAACCGTCATGAACGACATACGCCGCACCATTTTGTGGGTGATTTTTGGTTTTTCCATGATCCTGTTGTGGGATCAGTGGCAGGTGTTCAACGGCAACAAGGCGACTTTTTTCCCGTCGTCCGCGCCAGCGGTGAGCAGCACCGCACCAGTCGGCACGCCGGCCACCTCCGCCAGTGTGCCCACGGGTGTGGCCAGCAGCAGCGCGGTGCCTTCGGCGCAAGTGCCGGGCACGGCCATGCCAGGCGCCCTGCCCGCCACCACGCCGTCAAACACCAAAGAACATGTGGTCGTCAAAACCGACGTGTTGACCCTGACCTTTGACACCGAAGGCGGCACGCTGATCGGTTCGGCCTTCACCCATCTGAAGGACATGACGGACAAGAGTTCCGGTTTTGTCTTGCTCGACGAAAGCCCATCACGGGTGTATGTGGCCCAGTCCGGTCTGATTGCCGGCACCAGCGGCGGCAGCTTCCCGACCCACAAAACACCGATGACGGTGGTGCCCGGCGAGCGCCAGCTCAAGGATGGCCAGGACAGCCTGGAAGTCAAATTCGAATCGGCCGAGCTTGATGGCGTCAAGCTGGTCAAAACCTACACGCTCAAGCGGGGTGACTACAACATGACGGTGCGCCACGACGTGGTCAACGCCGGCAGCAACGCAATTTCGCCGCAGCTGTACCTGCAACTGGTGCGCGACGGCAACAAGCCGCCTGGCGAGTCCTCGTTTTATTCCACCTTCACCGGTCCGGCGATTTATACGGATGCTAAGAAATACCAGAAGGTCGAATTCAAGGACATCGAAAAGAACAAGGTTGATGTCGAGAAACACGCGACCAATGGTTACGTGGCCATGGTCCAGCATTATTTTGCAAGCGCCTGGATTCTTCCGGACGGCATCCCGCGCGATATTTTCATGCGCAAGGTGGACACCAACCTCTACGCCGTCGGCATGATCACGCCGCTGGACGCGGTTGCCCCCGGCACGACCAAAACCGTGAACGCCACCTTCTTTGTCGGCCCGCAGGAAGAAAAGAAACTGGAAGCCATTGCCCCCGGGCTGGAACTGGTCAAGGACTATGGCTGGCTGACGATTCTGGCCAAGCCGCTGTACTGGCTGCTGGACAAGCTGCATGGCTTTATCCACAACTGGGGCTGGTCCATCGTGGCGCTGGTGGTGTTGCTGAAAATCGCGTTTTACTGGCTCAATGCCAAGGCTTACGCCAGCATGGCCAAGATGAAGGCGATCAACCCCAAGATCATGGAGATGCGCGAGCGCCTGAAAGACAAACCTCAGGAAATGCAGCAACAGATGATGAAAATCTACCGTGAGGAAAAGGTCAACCCCATGGGCGGCTGCTTCCCCATCATGATCCAGATCCCGGTGTTTATTGCGCTGTACTGGGTCTTGCTGTCCAGCGTCGAGATGCGCGGTGCGCCCTGGATTTTGTGGATCAAGGACTTGTCCTCGCCCGATCCTTTCTACATCCTGCCGCTGTTGATGACGATGACCACCATGTTGCAAACGGCGCTGAACCCGACGCCGCCGGATCCGATGCAGGCCAAGCTGATGTGGTTCATGCCGCTGATTTTCAGTGTGATGTTCTTCTTCTTCCCGGCCGGCCTGGTCTTGTACTGGATCACCAACAACATTCTGTCGATTGCACAGCAGTGGGTGATCAACACCCGCATGGGTGTGCCGCCGCAGTTTAATTTGCCGAAGTTCAAATAAAAAAAAGGGCCGCTACCGCGGCCCTTTAACATTGCAGCTTATGCTGGCTCGCCATCACCACCCCATTGCTGCCATTGCGACCGCGCCCGGTCGTGGTGCGGTCGGCATTGTCCGCCTGTCGGGCAAACAGCTGGCGCCGGTGATTGCCGCCATTTGCGGCCGCGCCTTGTCGCCGCGCCAGGCCAGTTACCTGCCTTTCCGCGATGCGCAAGGCCAGGTGATTGACCAGGGCCTGGCGATTTATTTCCCGGCGCCCCATTCCTACACCGGCGAAGACGTGCTCGAGCTGCAAGCCCACGGCGGGCCGGTGGTGCTGCAGTTGTTGCTGGCACGTTGCCTGGAAGCCGCCGCCGACCTGGACCCGTCTAGCGGCCAGCCGCGGCTGGCCG
Organism: Polaromonas sp. UC242_47; assembly: GCF_044452385.1. Lineage (NCBI taxonomy): Bacteria > Pseudomonadati > Pseudomonadota > Betaproteobacteria > Burkholderiales > Comamonadaceae > Polaromonas > Polaromonas sp. UC242_47. Next base: position 55,303 of record NZ_JBIOAO010000003.1, on the reverse strand, counting down.
GCTTGCGCCTGGCCCAGCCCGGCGAGTTCACCGAGCGGGCTTTTCTGAACGACAAAATCGACTTGGCGCAGGCCGAGGCGATTGCCGATTTGATAGACGCCAGCACCGAGACCGCCGCGCGTTCCGCTGCGCGCTCCTTGTCGGGCGAGTTTTCCAAAGAAGTGCATCAGTTGCTGGACCAGCTGGTGCACCTGCGCATGCTGGTCGAAGCCACGCTGGACTTTCCCGAGGAAGACATCGATTTCCTGCAAAAAGCCGATGCCCAGGGCCAGTTGGCCAGGTTGCAGCAAACCCTGGACGGCGTGATGCAACGTGCGCAGCAGGGCGCGATTCTGCGCGAAGGCATCAAGGTGGTGATTGCCGGCCAGCCCAATGCCGGCAAAAGTTCGCTGCTGAATGCCCTGGCCGGCGCCGAACTGGCGATTGTCACGCCGGTGGCCGGCACCACGCGTGACAAGGTCACCCAGCTGATCCAGATCGACGGTGTGCCGCTGCATGTGGTGGACACGGCGGGCCTGCGCGACAGCCTGTTGCCGGAAGTCGATGAGGTGGAAAAAATTGGCATTGAACGCGCCTGGACCGAAATCCAGAGTGCCGATGCCGTGCTGTTTTTACACGACCTGACGCGCCAGCACACCCCCGAGGATTTGCGCATCGCCCTGAACTACAAGGCGGCCGACACCGTCATTGCCGAAACCATCGCCGCGACCCTGCCCGCCAACACACCGGTGATCGATGTCTGGAACAAGTCCGACATGGCCCCCCCGGCCACCTTGGCCGCGCTGGCGTCGGGCGTGGTCATTTCCGCCAAAACCGGCACCGGTTTGCAGCAGCTGCGTCAGCAACTGCTGCAGGTGGTGGGCTGGCAGGCGGCGCCCGAAGGCGTATTCATGGCCAGGGAGCGCCATGTGCGCGCCTTGCGCCAGGTGGCGGCGCAACTGGTGCAGGCCGCGGCGCAGTTACATGCAAAAGTGCCGGCGCTGGATTTGCTCGCCGAAGATCTGCGCCAGGCCCAGAATGCCTTGAGCGGCATCACCGGTGAGTTCACGCCTGACGATTTGCTGGGCGAAATTTTCTCCAAATTCTGCATCGGCAAATAAACGCGCCAGTGTGGCGGCCTTGCCATGGCAGCCTGGTGTGCAATGTATCAACTGTAAACAAAAGTTAGCATCGCTTGCGACAGGCGGAGGCGGCAGCGTATCTTTCAGGCATCATGAATGCCTCCCTGCCCACCACTCTTCGTTTTGACATCCAGGGCCTGGTCGATGCGGTGACACACAGCCAGGCCAGCGACGCCTTGCGCTGCCAGTTCAGTCCGCTGCAGTGGGAAATTCTGGCCAGTTATATGCAGCCGTTTTCCATGCAGCAGGGCCAGACCCTGATCGAGCAGGGCGCGGCGGACCAGACCCTGTATTTCATTGAAAGTGGCACCATGAGTGTCCACTACGAAGATGACAAAGGCCGGGTCCGGCTGGCGCTGGTGGCCGCCGGTACCGTGATCGGGGAAGGTGCATTTTTCTCGCGCTTGCCGCGCAACGCCACGGTGCAGGCCGCCAGTGCCTGCAAGCTCTGGTGCCTGACCGCCTTGCGGTTCAAGGAGCTTGCCAACCGGCACAGCCCGGTGGCGCTGGAGCTGAGTCTGGCCATGGCCGGGGTGTTGGCCAAACGGCTGTACAACCGGCCCAAACGCGTGGCGGCGACTTGACGCTGGTTAACAAACGCTATTATTTCGATAGCTGTTTGCGCTTGCCTGATAAGGGCTACAGACCATATTTTCATAAATGATGGGCGCCAGCCACGTGGTGGCGTGGTGCGCTCGCCACCCCGCAACAGAAGAAAACAGTTTCTGACCAACCCGTGGGGGACAAGCCGCACAGGACTCAGTAAACTGCAGGCTTGGCAAGCACGACATTTTTGCAACCCCCCAATGGCTGCGTACGCAGCCATTGTTTTTGAAGCCTTAGCCCATGTCCTTTTTCAGTTGGTTTTCCGGCAAATCCCGTAGGGGCGCGAGCGTTTCAGGCAAACGTCAACCGGATGCAAGCCGCGACCCGCGCAGCCGGTCCACGACCGGTACCCGGGACCCGGCTTCTGTGCCAGCAGCTGCCGTCCCGCGCAGCACCTCCAAGTCACACCGCCATGCCCAGCGCGAACTGCTGTACACCGTGGTGCGGGAGTCCATGATCCGCGCCGGTGTTTTGTCGGCGAGTTACAAGTTCAAGGTGTTGTCGCTGGACCCGCGCGGTGACCAGTTCATGGTCATGATGGATTTGGCGCAGGCCGTCGGCGGCCACACCGAGCAACTGGCCGACATCGAGGTCATGATCGCGCAAAGCGCCAAGGCGCGTTACAACATCCGCGTGACGGCGGTGTACTGGCGCATGAACGAGCTGGTGTCGGTGGGCCGGCCTGTCACCGGCGCACAGGCGCACAGCCGCCCTGCCCCGCTGCCGCAGGCCGAGCCTGTTGTCACTGCGCCCAAGCCGGCGGCGGCGCGTTATGAGCCCATCGAGGCCGACGAGGTCGCGGCCTTCAAGCAGGCGCTGGTCGCCGCATCGGCCCGGGGCACACCGCTGGCGGCCAGCAGCGTGCTGGCCCGCAGCAGTCCGCGTTCCTACACCTTGCTGACCGGCTTTGAAGATACCGAAATGCCGGAGTCGCCAGCCCAGGCGCCTGCGCTCAGCGCCACGCAGTACGGCGAGCTGAACTGAGCCGGTTTCGGGCATTAAGAGGAAAATCGGCCTCTAGCCCAATCGCTACGGGCGCAGGAAGCTATTTATTTGATAGCGAGAAAAACGTTTCAGTGCCCGGCGAAATCCAGCAGCGTGAACAGCGGCAAGCCGGCTTCCGTCAACTTGGCAGAACCGCCCAGCTCCGGCAAATCCACAATCGCTGCGCCCTCCATGACGGTGGCGCCCAGTTTCTCCAGAAGTTTTTTACCGGCCATCATGGTGCCGCCAGTGGCGATCAGGTCGTCGATCAGCAGCACCTTGTCGCCCGGCTTGACGGCGTCGGTGTGTAACTCCACGGTGGCGCTGCCGTATTCCAGCTCGTAGGTTTCCTGCACCGTCGTGAAAGGCAGCTTGCCTTTTTTTCGTATCGGCACAAAGCCGACATTGAGTTCATACGCCACCACGGCGCCCAGGATAAATCCGCGCGCATCCAGCCCGGCCACCACGTCGGGGCGCAAGTCCTTGTCCATGTAGCGGTGCACAAACGCATCAATCAGTACCCGAAACACCTTGGGGTCCTGCAGCAGCGGCGTGATATCGCGAAACTGCACGCCGGGCGCGGGCCAGTCCGGCACGGTGCGGATGTGGCTTTTCAAATACTGGTTGACCGTCAGGTGGCTGAGCGGTGCGGGCGATTGGGCGTTCATGGGGCAGGCCTGAGAAGGTGGGGCCTTATTTTGCCTTGTGTCTGCCGCTGGCGGGCCTATCCCCGCGCAATGGCGGCGGCTTTGTCGGCGCGGCCGCGCAACAGTTTTTCTTCGGCCATCGCCAGTGCCGCCGGTTTGCCCGACAACACCAGGGTATCGCCACCGGCCAGCAAGGTGTTTTCGTCCAGAAGCTGGGTTTTGCCGTTGCTGCGCCTGAGGCTGACCACCCGCACCCCCACCGCATGCAAGGTCATGGCGTCCAGCGTTTGGCCGGCGGCGCGGGTGACCAGCGGCAGCGTCACGGTGGCCAGACGTTCCTGTTCCAGCTCGTTCACCGTGTCGTCATCGGCGCCGCGGAAATAACCGCGCAGCAGGTTGTAACGTGCATCGCGCTGGTCCTGCACCACACGGATCACGCGGCGCATGGGCACACCCACCAGCGCCAGCGCATGGCTGGCCAGCATCAGGCTGCCTTCGATGGCTTCGGGCACGACCTCGGTGGCGCCGGCGGCCTGCAGTTTTTCCAGGTCGTGGTCGTCGACCGTGCGAATGATCACCGGCACGGTGGGTGCATGGGCGCGGGTGTTGGCCAGCACCTTGAGCGCGCTGGCGGTGTCCAGGTAGGTCACGACCACGGCGCTGGCCCGGGCCAGGCCGGCGGCCATCAGGGCCTGCAGCCGCACGGCGTCGCCAAACACCACCGAGTCACCGGCGGCCGCGGCTTGGCGCACCCGGTCCGGGTCCAGGTCCAGCGCCATGTACTGGATGCCTTCGCGCTCCAGCATGTGGCCCAGGTTCTGGCCGCAGCGGCCGTAACCGCAAATGATCACGTGTTTGTCGGCATTGATGGACTTGCGCGCAATCGTGGTCATTTGCAGCGACTGCTGCAGCCATTCGCTGGCGACCAGTTTCATCACGATCTGGTTGCTGTACATGATGATGAAAGGCGTGGCCAGCATCGACAAGACCATGCTGGCCAGGATGGGGTTGAGCAGGGCCGGCGGGATCAGGCTGCTTTGTTGCGCCAGCGCCAGCAGCACAAAACCAAACTCGCCGGCCTGCGCCAGGTACAAACCGGTGCGCAGCGACACGCCGGAGGTGGCGCCCAGCAGGCGCGCCAGCACCGTGACCAGCACCAGCTTGAACACCACGGGCACGATCAGCAGCAGCAAGACCAGCGGCCAGCGTTCCAGCACGATGTGCCAGTCCAGCATCATGCCTATACTGATGAAAAACAGGCCCAGCAAGACATCGTGGAAAGGCCGGATGTCGGTTTCCACCTGGTGTTTGAACTCGGTTTCCGAAATCAGCATGCCGGCGATAAACGCGCCCAGCGCCAGGCTCAGCCCGGCGCGTTCGGTCAGCCAGGCCAGCGCCAGGGTGACCAGCAGCAGGTTCAGCACAAACAATTCGTCGCTTTTGCGCCTGGCCACCAGGGTCAGCCACCAGCGCATCACACGCTGGCCACCGGTCATCAGCAATCCCACGAGCACGGTGGCCTTGAGCCCGGCGATGGCCAGCGCCGTCAGCAACTGGTCGGGCGAAGAACCCAGGGCCGGAATCAGCACCAGCAGCGGCACCACGGCCAGATCCTGGAACAGCAACACGCCCATCACGCGTTTGCCGTGTTCGGCATCCATCTCCAGTCGTTCGGACAGCAGCTTGACCACGACGGCCGTGCTGCTCATGGCAATCGCGCCGGACAAGGCCAGCGCGGTTTGCCAGGGCATTTTCCATAAGGTTGGGGCGAGTGCGGCCAGGAACAGGGAGCCGAAGGTGGCCAGCAAAATCGTCAGCACCACCTGCAACAGGCCCAGGCCAAACACATGGCGGCGCATGGAGCGCAGCTTGGGCAGGTTGAATTCCAGCCCGATCACAAACATCAGGAACACCACGCCGAACTCGCCAAGGTGACGCACACCGTCGGAGTTTTGCGCCAGCGCCAGCGCGTTCGGGCCTATCACCACACCGACGGCGAGGTAACCCAGCATGGGCGGCAGCTTGAGCGAGCGGCAGGCGACCACCCCCAGCACGGCGGCCAGCAGGTAAAGCAGGGTCAACTCAAGCGCAGTCATGCGTGATGGTAGCTGATGAGGTCGGCGGTTTTGGGGCGAAAAAACTGTGCTTTATTGCCCCTGTTCGGCCCGTACACACGGCCCGTGTGTCTTTGCGCTCCTCTATAGAATGCGGGCATGAGCTTTGATCCCGCGAATTTTGACCCTGCGCAAGCGCTGGCGCTCGCCCACAAGACTTTTGAAATCGAAGCCGCCGCCGTGCTCGGCCTGAAAAGTCGCATCGGCCCCGAGTTTGCACAAGCCGTGCAACTGATGCTCAACTGCAAGGGCCGGGTGGTGGTGATGGGCATGGGCAAAAGCGGCCACATAGGTCGCAAGATTGCCGCGACCCTGGCCTCGACCGGCACGCCGGCGATGTTTGTGCACCCGGCGGAAGCCAGCCATGGCGACCTGGGCATGATCAAGGCGGTCGACGTGGTGCTGGCGATTTCCAACAGCGGCGAAAGTGAAGAACTCACCGCCATCCTGCCGGTGCTGCGCCGCCAGGGTGTGCCGCTGGTGGCCATCACCGGCGGCCAGACCTCGACCCTGGCCGAATACGGTAGCGTCACGCTGGACAGCAGCGTCGCGCAGGAAGCCTGTCCGCTGAATCTGGCGCCTACGGCCAGCACCACCGCGCAACTGGCGATGGGTGACGCGCTGGCGGTTGCTTTGCTCGATGCGCGTGGTTTCAAGGAAGAAGACTTTGCCCGCTCGCATCCCGGCGGCGCCCTGGGCCGCAAGCTGCTGACCCATGTCAGCGATGTGATGCGCACCGGCGACGCCATCCCGGCGGTCGGGCTGCAGACCAGCTTCACCGACTTGATGCGCGAGATGAGCAACAAAGGCCTGGGCGCCTCGGCCGTGGTCGACGATGCGCGCCGGGTGCTGGGCATTTTCACCGACGGTGATTTGCGCCGGCTGGTGGAAAAAGGGGTGGACCTGCGCGCCAGCAAGGCTGCAGATGTCATGCGCCCCAACCCGCGCACCCTGCATGCCAACGCGCTGGCCGTGGAAGCGGTGGCGTTGATGGAGCAATACCGCATCACCAGCGTGCTGGTGGTGGACCACGACGGTGTGTTGTGCGGCGCGCTGAACAGCAACGACTTGATGCGCGCCAAAGTCATTTGATATGTTGATGACTCCCCACCTGCCTGCGCTGAACTTTGCGCCCGAGCTGTTGCTGCTGGCGCAAGACGTCAAAGTGGTTTTTTTCGATGTTGATGGTGTGTTGACCGACGGCGGCCTGTATTTCAGCGAGTACCCGCCCGGCGACGCCCGGATCGCGCCGCAGGCCGACGCCCCGAGGGCGGCCGAAACCATCAAGCGTTTCAACACCCTGGACGGCCACGGCATCAAGCTGCTGCAAAAAGCCGGCATCACGCCGGCAGTGATCACCGGGCGCGACAACGCCGCCTTGCGCTCCCGCTTGCAGGCCCTGGGCGTGACACATGCGCATTTCGGCACCGAAGACAAACGTCCGGCGGCCGAGAGCACGCTGAAAGAACTGGGCCTGGGCTGGTCGGAAGCCGCCTTCATGGGTGACGATTGGCCCGACCTGCCGGTGATGCGCCGCGTCGCTTTCAGTTGTGCCCCCGCCAACGCCCATGTGGAGGTCAAGGCCCTGGCGACTTATGTCACAGAAGCGCGCGGTGGTGACGGTGCGGTGCGCGAGTTGTGCGACCTGCTGATGGTGGCCAGCGGCCGTTATGCCAGCTTGCTGCAGGAGTACACGCAGTAATGGCCGCCAGCCGCCTTGGGGCCACCGCGGGGGTCCTGCCGAACTGGCACCAGTTGCTCGACAAAATCTCGCGCGGCTGGGAGCGCACGGCCATCTACATCCCGGTGTTGCTGATGGGCCTGCTGGCGCTGGGCACCTACTGGCTGGTGAGAAACACCCCCGACGCGCTGGTGCCGGAAGGCTCCAAGGCGGTCAGCGCCGAGCCCGATTACTACATGCGCCAGTTCGGTATCAAGACCTTTGACGAAACCGGCCAGCTCAAAAGTGATGTGTCGGGCATCGAAATGCGCCACTACCCCGAGACCGATACGGTGGAAATCGACAAGGCCTTGATCCGCAGCTACAACGTGGAGGGCCGGTTGACCACTTCCACCGGCAACCGCGCCTTGACCAACGGCGATGGCTCCGAAGTCCAGCTGATCGGCAACGCGCACGTGGTGCGCGAGGCCTACCAGGACCCCGATGGCAAGGAGGTCCCGCGGCTGGAGTTTCGCGGCGAGTTCCTGCATGTGTTTGTGAACGAAGAACGCGTCAAATCGCATTTGCCGGTGGTGATCACGCGTGGCCGCGACCAGTTTGCCGGCGACAACTTTGCCTATAACAATCTGGATCGGGTGGCCGACCTGAAGGGCCGTGTGAAAGGCCTGCTGGTGCCGCGCAATGCCCCGGCCGGCGCCGCGCCCTGAATTCGCCTTTTGTTCACAGCGTGGGCGCCCGCTGGGCCGGCGCAGATGGCTTCAATCATTCAAGCAAATAAAGCGGAGGGCCCAGCATGTCCAAACTCGTTTTTATCACCGGGGCCTCCAGCGGCATCGGCCAGGCACTGGCCGTGCGATTTTTTCAGGCCGGTTACCGGCTGGCGCTGGCCGCACGCCGAACGTCCGAGGTTGACGCCTGGGCTTTGGCCCAGGGGATAAAAGCAGACAGCTATCAAGTTTATAGCGCCGACGTGTCCGACAGCCACAGCATTGTGGCGGCCGGCCAAGCCTGCCTGGCGGCCCAGGGTGTGCCCGATGTGGTGATTGCCAATGCCGGCATCAGCATAGGTATGGACACCGCGGTGCGCGAAGACCTGGACGTGATGGCGCAAACCTTTGCCACCAACAACGTGGGTCTGGCGGCCACCTTCCATCCCTTTGTCGACGCCATGACGCAGCGCGGCGCCGGAACCTTGGTCGGTATCGGCAGCGTGGCGGGCATTCGCGGCCTGCCGGGGCATGGCGCGTATTGCGCCAGCAAGGCGGCGGTGATTGCTTATTGCGAGAGTTTGCGCGGCGAGTTGCGCGCGTCGGGTGTGAAGGTGCTGACCTTGTGCCCCGGTTATATCGACACGCCGCTGACTCGGAAAAACAGGTATGCCATGCCGTTTTTGATGCAGCCGGCGGACTTTGCCGATCAGGCTTTTGCCGCGATCGAGGCTGGTGCCAGTTACCGTGTGATTCCGTGGCAAATGGGCGTGGTGGCCAAATTGCTCAGGTTGCTGCCCAATGCCTTGCTGGACAAGGCCCTCGCGGGCCGGCCGCGCAAACATCGCCAGGCCGAGCAGTAATTCGGGTTGCTATAAAAAGAGTAGCCGCCTGCGCCCGCCACATAAGGGCCGGAAAGCAAAAAGGCTTCAAAACCGGAGTCTTGAAGCCTTTTTTAGCTGTCTTCAGTCAGCGACTGAAGGGGCTGACTGGCAGGGCTTAGTAGCCGCCGCGTCCACCACCGCCGCCGCCACCGGAACGGCCACCGCCGCTACCGCCGCCGCCGTACGGGCTACGGAAACCACCGTCGCTGCCGCCACCGGAACGACCACCGCCGCCGCCGTAGCCGCCACCGCCGGAACGATCGCCACCACCGCCGTAACCACCACCACCGCCGCCGAAGCCGCCGGTGCGAGGAGGACGTGCTTCCATCGGACGTGCTTCGTTGACAACAACGCTACGGCCGCCCAAAGGCTGACCGTTCATGCCGGCGATTGCGGCTTGAGCTTCAGCATCGCTGCCCATTTCCACAAAGCCAAAGCCTTTGGAGCGACCGGTGTCGCGTTCCATCATGACTTTAGCGCTGGTGACAGCGCCAAACTGGCCGAAGGATTGTTGCAAGTCTTCGTCGCGCACTGAATATGGCAGATTGCCGACGTATAGTTTGTTGCCCATGAAGGGACTCCTCTAAAACACAATAAAAAAGCGATGGGGTCCCGATAGCACAACAAATCTTGAAACGTACCGCTGTAGCGCGCGAAACTGACCGATCACCTAACTTGTGTGGATGTTATCCACACTCACATATTATGCGTCAGATACGTATATGACAAGCAAGCGACGCTGATAGCTAGTCCCGTCAAGCCGCGCGGACAGGGACTTGGCGGCTTGTTTTGCCCGTTTCGGCCTTGTTTGGCAAGGTATTCGCGCCACCCTTCAGCTTGACCTGCCGACGCCGACAAAGCGTTGTTCTTGATCGTCGCGTCTTTATCAAGAAGTTTGCGCCCACTTGATTTTTTGAGCCTGGGGGGAGGAAACCCGGACCTCACTTGTCAATGCTAGCCAATTTATTTTTACATTTGCATACAAAATAAGGCATGAAGTCCCCCAAGGTGCGCTGACATCGAGTCGATGACTACCCGTGATGCGTGATGATTTTGTCGGTTGGCCCATGATTGCCATCCGCCGCGCACCCGGCTTCTTGGTGTCAGGCAGGCATCCCAGACGCCATCGCTGAAAGTTTGGTACGAAAGCCAGGCTGCGCCCAATAAACATGGGCGTAAGCAGCTATGTATTCAGGAGCGATTCGACGGCCATGGCCTTACCAGTTGACCTCGCGGTCCGGCGTGGAGCCGATGCGGTGTATGGACAGGTCGGCGCCCTGGAATTCTTCTTCCTGGCTCAGGCGCAGGCCCAGGGTTTTTTTGATCAGGCCGTAGACCACAAAACCGGCCAGCAGCGCCCAGGCGATACCCATGGCGCTGCCAATCAGCTGGGCACCGAGGCTGACACCGCCCAGCCCGCCCAGGGCCTTGCTGCCAAAAATGCCGGCCGCCACACCGCCCCAGGCACCACACAAGCCGTGCAGCGGCCAGACACCCAGCACGTCGTCGATCTTCCATTTGTTCTGGGTCAGCGTGAACATCAGCACAAACACCGCGCCGGCGATGCCGCCTGTGACCAGCGCGCCCAGCGGGTGCATCAGGTCCGAGCCGGCGCACACGGCCACCAGCCCGGCCAACGGGCCGTTGTGGACAAAACCCGGGTCGTTTTTACCGATGGCCAGCGCCACCAAGGTGCCGCCCACCATGGCCATCAGCGAGTTCACCGCGACCAGGCCGGAGATCTTGTCGATCGTTTGTGCACTCATGACGTTGAAGCCAAACCAGCCCACGGTCAAAATCCAGGCGCCCAGCGCCAGAAACGGAATGCTGGACGGCGGGTGTGCCGAGATGCCGCCGTCCTTGCGGTAGCGGTTGCTGCGTGCGCCCAGCAGAAGCACCGCCGGCAAGGCCAGCCAGCCACCCATGGCATGCACCACGATGGAGCCGGCAAAGTCGTGGAAGGGTGCGCCGGTGAGTGATTTGATCCAGGCCTGCACGCCGAAATGCTGGTTCCAGACAATCCCCTCGAAGAAGGGGTAAACAAAACCCACAATCACGGCGGTGGCCAGCAACTGCGGGTAAAAACGCGCCCGCTCGGCAATGCCGCCGGAGATGATGGCCGGGATCGCCGCGGCAAAGGTCAGCAAAAAGAAGAATTTCACCAGCTCGTAGCCGTTTTTGAGGGCCAGCTGCTCGGCGCCTACAAAAAAGTGCGTGCCATAGGCCACGCCGTAACCGACCACAAAATAAACCACGGTGGACACGGAAAAGTCCACCAGGATCTTGACCAAGGCGTTGACCTGGTTTTTTTTGCGAACCGTGCCCAGTTCCAGAAAGGCAAAACCGGCGTGCATGGCCAGCACCATGATGCCGCCCAAGAGAATGAACAAGGCGTCCGAGCCCTGTTTTAGTGCTTCCATAAGTCCCTCGCAGAGTGAAATGTAGTTTTGTGGTGCGCATTTCAGGTAAACCTCGGAAGCGCACCAAATACAAGCAAGAAATGCGCCGCAAGCGTGCGAAAAGGCCATCCGGCCCAAAAGCCGTGTCGCGATCTGTCGCGCTTACAATGCAGGTTGTCATTGGGGAGTAGCCGCCCTTCCACTTATGTGAGAGAGGGGCTTGCGTCAACAGACTTGTCCGGCTTTGCAATAAAGCTGACATGGCGCAAGCGGTTCCAGACTTGGCGAGACCTTTGACTGCACAGCCTCCGCTTCAGGCCAGGGATGCTATGCAGTCATGGGTTTTATTCCGGCCGGAGTCTATTCAATGGAAGCTTTCCTCGTCTCTACAGGCATTGTTGCCCTCGCCGAAATGGGCGACAAAACACAATTGCTCGCGCTGGTGCTGGCCGCGCGTTTTCGCAAACCCTGGCCCATTGTTTTCGGCATTTTTGTCGCAACCATCGCCAACCATGCCCTGGCCGGCGCCCTCGGCGCCTGGGTCACCACTATGCTCAGCCCGCAAACCCTGCGCTGGATTCTGGGTGTGTCTTTTATCGCCATGGCGGTCTGGATGCTGATCCCCGACAAACTCGACGATGAAGACACGGAAAAAGCGCCGCGTTTTGGCGTGTTCGCCACCACGGTGCTGGTGTTTTTCCTGGCCGAGATGGGCGACAAAACCCAGATTGCCACCGTGATGCTGGCCGCGCGTTACGAGACCTATCTGGCGGTGGTTGCCGGCACCACCTTGGGCATGATGCTGGCCAACGCGCCCGTGGTCTGGCTGGGCGAACGTGTCACGCGCCTGGTGCCGCTGCGTGTGGTGCACATCGTCTCGGCCCTTATTTTTGCGGTGTTGGGCGTGCTGGCGCTGGTGGTGAAAACAGCACCGGCTTGACGCTTGATATACTTGCTTGGCGCCGATTTGCTCAGCTTGCGGGCGCTTAAAAAGTTCAGCTAAAGACGACATCCAGGACCCGGACTCGCTTTTAGCGATGCCGGGTTTTCTTTTTGTACGTTGTTTGTTACGGGCCTCATCTTGACGCTAGTTGCCACGCCACAGTCCATGCATTTCGCCGACGTTTTGCCCTTGCAAAGCGGCGCGGCCATTCGGGCCTATGACCTGAGCTACGAGACCTACGGCACGCTCAATGCCGACAAGTCCAACGCCGTGTTGATCTGCCACGCGCTCAATGCTTCGCACCATGTGGCCGGTGTTTACCTCGATGCCAGCGGCGCGGTGGTTCCGAGGTCCGAGGGCTGGTGGGACACCATGATAGGCCCCGGCAAACCGGTGGACACGGACCAGTTTTTTGTGATTGGTGTGAACAACCTGGGTTCGTGTTTCGGCTCGACCGGGCCCATGCAGATCAATCCCGACAGCGGTGAAATTTACGGCGCCGACTTTCCGGTGGTCACGGTGCAGGACTGGGTGGCGGCGCAGGCGCGCCTGCTCGACGCCCTGGGCATCCAGACCCTGGCCGCGGTGATGGGTGGCAGTCTGGGCGGCATGCAGGCGCTGAGCTGGACCTTGCAATACCCTGACCGTGTGCGCCACGCCGTGGTGGTGGCCAGCGCGCCCAACCTGACCGCCGAAAACATCGCTTTCAACGAGGTGGCGCGCCGCGCCATCGTCACCGACCCGGATTTTCACGGCGGCCACTTTTACCGCCACGGCGTCTTGCCCAAACGCGGCCTGCGCATTGCCCGCATGATTGGCCACATCACCTACCTCAGCGACGACGTGATGAACGAGAAGTTCGGCCGCAAGCTCAGAAATCTGGTGGCGGCAGACGGCACGCCCAGCGACGAAGCCGGCATTCGTTACACCACGCAAGAGGTCGAGTTCCAGATCGAAAGTTATCTGCGTTACCAGGGCGACAAGTTCAGCGAATATTTCGACGCCAACACCTATTTGCTGATCACCCGGGCGCTGGATTATTTTGACCCGGCCCAGGCGTTTGGCGGCAACCTGACCCAGGCGCTGGCGCAGGCCAAGGCGCAGTTTCTGCTCGTGAGTTTCACCACCGACTGGCGTTTTTCGCCGGCGCGCAGCCGAGAAATTGTCAAGGCCTTGCTCGACAACCAGCGCGACGTGAGTTACGCCGAGATCGACGCGCCGCACGGCCACGACGCTTTTTTGCTCGACGACACACGTTATATGAACGTGGTGCGCTCCTACTTCCAGGGCAAGGTGGCGGCATGTTGAACCCGGCGCGCCAGCTTTCTGCCGACCAGTTGTCGATTGCCCGCCTGGTGCCGCCGGGCTCACGCGTGCTGGACCTGGGTTGCGGCGACGGCGCCATGCTGGACTACCTGACGGCCGAATGCGGCTGCACCGGTTACGGCGTGGAAATCGACGATGCCAATGTGCAGGCCTGTGTCGCACGGGGTGTCAACGTGATCCAGCTCAACCTGGACGAAGGCCTGGCGATGTTTGGCGATGCGAGTTTTGACGTGGTGTTGCAGATAGACACCTTGCAGCACCTGCGCAATGCCGAAGTGATGTTGCGCGAAACCGCGCGTGTGGGCCGCATCGGCATTGTGGCTTTTCCCAATTTCGGTCACTGGCCGAACCGCCTGGCGGTGTTGCGCGGCCGCATGCCTGTGACCAAGGTGTTGCCTTACCAGTGGTATGACACGCCTAACATCCGTGTTGGCACCTTGCAGGACTTCGAGGCCCTGGCCTTGCAAAACCGGCTGGAAATCCTGGACCAGTTTGGGCTGCAGGATGGCCAGGAAATCCGCTTCTGGCCCAATGCACGTGCCAGCCGTGCGGTGTTCAAGTTCCAGCGCGGTTGAGCCAGGGACTGACGCTGTCGGATGCTAAGATTTAGCCAGCGGGATTTCAGCCTCCCGACTCTTCCCTAGAACAGACGGTGTCCCGTCCAAGCGCTGGCAACTGACGTGGAGTTTTCCGTGGACACCTCTGTCAAAAATCCTGTTGTATCGATCCCTGACGGGAAACCGCCGGCCGTCACTTTTTACGACGCTTTCCGCTTCTGGCTGCAGCTGGGTTTTATCAGCTTTGGCGGCCCGGCCGGGCAGATCGCCATCATGCACCGCGAGCTGGTCGAACGCCGCCGCTGGGTGTCTGAAAAACGCTTTTTACACGCGCTCAATTTCTGCATGGTGCTGCCCGGCCCGGAGGCGCAACAACTCGCCACCTACCTCGGTTGGTTGATGCACCGCACCCGGGGCGGGGTGGTGGCCGGCGCCCTGTTTGTGCTGCCCTCGCTGGTGCTGCTGATTGCGCTGAGCTGGATTTATATGGCCTTCGGCCAGCAACCGCTGGTGGCCGGCATTTTTTACGGCATCAAACCGGCGGTGGCGGCGATTGTGCTGCACGCTTTGCACCGCATTGCCAGCAAATCATTGGGAAATCCGCTGCTGGTCCCCGTCCCCTGGGCGATAGCAGCTATGAGTTTTATAGCGATCTGGGCCCTGAAGCTGCCCTTTCCGCTGGTGGTGTTGAGCGCCATGCTGGTCGGGGCCGTGCTGGCGCGGCTGGCGCCCGGCAGCTTGAGCAAGGGGGGCGGCCCAACGTCGGCGCTCAAAGGTGTGCATGACGCGGCCTTGATTGACGACGACACACCGACGCCACCCCATGCCCTGTTCAGCCGGTCACGGCTGCTGAAGGTGCTGGCTGCGGGCGCTGTGCTCTGGCTGCTGCCTATGGCCGCGCTGCTCGCCAGTTATGGCTGGAACGGCACCCTGACACAAATCGGCTGGTTTTTCACCAAGGCGGCGATGCTGACCTTTGGCGGTGCTTATGCCGTCTTGCCTTATGTCACCCAGGCGGCGGTGGAGCATTACCAGTGGCTCAGCACGGCGCAAATGATGGACGGCCTGGCGCTGGGCGAGACCACGCCAGGTCCGCTCATCATGGTGGTGGCCTTTGTCGGTTTTGTGGGCGGCTGGGCCACGCAGGTGCTGGGCCCGGACGCGCTGTTCCTGGGCGCGGCGCTGGCCGCCTGTGTGGCGACCTGGTTCACATTTTTGCCCTCGTTTATTTTTATCCTGGCCGGCGGCCCCTGGGTCGAGTCCACACGCGGCAACCTGAAACTGACCGCGCCGCTGGCGGCCGTGACCGCTGCCGTGGTCGGTGTGATCGCCAATCTTGCTCTGTTTTTTATAGCTGCTGTCGCTTGGCCGGCGGGGGGGAAGGGGCTATTTGATGCACAACCGGACTGGGTCGCCTTGGTCTTGGTCTTCGCCGCCGCGTTGGCGCTGTGGCGCCTCAAGTGGGGTGTGATCCCTGTCATCGCGGCTTCGGCGGGGATCGGCTTGTCGCTGCGCCTGCTTGGTCTGGCCTAAGGGATGCGACGCGCCGTCGACCCACGTTATGCTCAAGCCCATGCAAGGTCAACTGGAAAAAAATAACGCCCCCGGCCTGCTGGAACGCCTGTTCGGCAGCTGGACCCGAACCGTCACGCGCAGCACGTTACGTGTCGACGCCATGGCCGGTTTGTTAGGCGCCGTGCTTGTGTTGCCGCAGGGTATTGCGTTTGCCACGCTGGCGGGACTGCCACCGGAGTACGGGCTGTACACCGCGGTCGTGCCCTGTATCATCGCCGCGCTGTTTGGCTCCAGCTGGCATGTGATGTCGGGGCCGACCAACGCCAATTCGCTGGCCCTGTTTGCCATGTTGTCACCGCTGGCCATGGCCTTCAGCCCGGCCTACATCCAGCTGGCGCTGGCTGTTACGGTCATGGTCGGCATCATGCAGTGGCTGATAGGCACCTTGCGCCTGGGCAGCCTGGCCAACTTTATTTCCCCGGCGGCCTTGTTCGGTTTCACCTCCGGAGCCGCGCTGCTGATTGCGGTGTACGCCTTGCCGGATTTGCTGGGGCTGGCACCGGCTGCGGAGCATGGCGCCGGGGCGGTGCTGGCGCATGTGGGCGCGCAACTTGGTCATGCACAGCCGGCGGCGCTGGCGGTGGCGGCGATCACGGCGGCCGTGGCTTTTGCGGTGCGACGGTTTCGGCCCGGCTGGCCTTTCATGCTGGTCGGGCTGGTGGTGTCGACGGCGCTGGCGGTGGCCTGGTTCCAGGTCATGGTGCCGGAGCCGGTCACGCCGGCCATGGCCCTGCGCACCGTGGGCAAAATCGCCACGCCCTGGCCGCGCTTCGAGGTGCCGCATATCGGCTGGGCCTCGGTGCCGGATCTGCTGGGCCTGGCCTTTGCGCTGACCATCGTGGCGCTGGGCCAGGCGATCTCGATCGCCAAGGCGGTGGCCGCACGTTCCGGCCAGCGGATTGATGCCAATCGCGAGTTTCGCGGCCAGGGCCTGTCCAACATCGTCGGCGGTTTTTTCTCCTGCTATGTGTCTTGCGGCTCCATGAACCGTTCCATGCCCAATCTGCAGGCCGGTGCGCGCACACCGATGGCATCGGTGTTTTCTGCCTTGTTGCTGCTGGGCCTGGTGGCGGTCAGCTCATCCCTGCTGGCACAAATCCCGATGGCGGCACTGGCGGCGCTGCTGCTGATGGTGGCCGTGGGCCTGCTGGACCTGACCTGCTGGCGCCAGCTGTTCAGACTCAGTCGCACCGAGTTTGCAGTGGCGCTGGCGACCATGGTGGCCACCGTCACCATCCGGCTGGAAATGGCGATCTTGCTGGGCACGCTGCTGTCGCTGATGTCGTTTTTGTACCGCACCTCCAAACCGGCAATGCGCACCATGGGTTTTGACAGCAGCTCGCCGGACCGGCAGTTTGTGGTGCTGGCCGATGCCGCGACCCCGCTGCCGGAATGCCCGCAACTCAAGCTGTTACGGATGGAGGGCGAGGTGTATTTTGGCGCGACCCAACATGTGGCCGATACCCTGCATGCCTTGCGCCACGCGCCCCAGCCGCAAAAACATTTGCTGGTGATGGGCAAAAGCATGAACTTCATCGACCTGGCCGGTGCACAGCTGTGGGAGGCCGAGTTGAATGCGCGGCGCGCCATGGGTGGCGATTTGTACTTTCACCGGCCGCGCCCGGAGGTGCTTGAGATGTGGCAAACCACGGGCTTCACCAGCCTGCTCGGGCCGGAACACCAGTTCCCCGACAAACGCACGGCCATCGCCACCATATTCCCGAAACTCGATCCGCAAATCTGCCGGACCTGCACGGCACGTATCTTCTGGGAATGCCGCAGCGTGCCCGGCCCCGACAGCGCGCCTTGATCTTTTTCTTCCACCTCTCCTTCTGACGCCATGCCCCAATTTGCCGCCAACCTCAGCCTGATGTACACCGAACTGCCCTTTCTGGACCGCTTCGAGGCGGCGGCCAGCGACGGCTTCAAGGCGGTGGAATATTTGTCGCCTTACAGCTGGCCCGCCAAGGAGTTGGCGACGCGTTTGCAGGCCAACGGCTTGCAGCAGGTCTTGTTCAATGCGCCGCCGGGCGGCCAGGATGCGGCCAGCATCGAGCAGGCCTGGAGTGCCGGCCGCAAAGGCACGGCTTGCCTGGCCGGGCAGGAAGCCGAGTTCCGTGCCGGTCTGGCGCTGGCGATTGATTACGCCGGGGTGCTGGGCTGCCCGCGGATTCACTTGATGGCCGGCGAGGTGCCGGAGGGCATGACACGCGAATCAGCGCAGCTCACCTATGTGAATAACCTGCGTTACGGCGCGGCCGAGGCGGCCAAGGCCGGCATCGAAGTGTTGATCGAGCCCATCAACACCCGCGACATTCCGCGTTTTTTTCTGAACCGGCAGGACCATGCGCATGAAATCCTGGCCCTGGTCGGCGCGCCCAACCTCAAGGTGCAGATGGACCTCTACCACTGCCAGATTGTCGAAGGCGACGTGGCCATGAAGCTGCGCAAATACCTGCCCACCGGCGGCGTCAGCCATTTGCAGATCGCCGGTGTGCCCGAACGGCAGGAGCCGGACATCGGCGAGTTGAACTACCCCTATCTATTTTCCGTGATCGACGAGTTGCAGTTTGCCGGCTGGATAGGTTGCGAATACCGGCCGCGCCTGGGTGGCACGCCGGGCGGCACCTCGGCCGGGCTGGGCTGGCTCAAGCCGTATCTGTAGGGCGCGTCCAGCCGAAACGCTGCAACAGGCCCGTGGCCGCGGCCGGCGCCCGCTCTTTGGCACCATTGATAAAAAACACAAACACCTCGCGTGCTGGGCCGGCCGGTGCCGGCTTGGATACGCGCGGCAAGTCCGGCGGCTCGCCGCCCTGGGCCCAAGTGCGGGCGGCCTCGGCCCAAGCGTCCAGCGCCTTGGGCGCATAACCGTTCTTGAACCTGGCTTCGCTGCGCATCAGCCGTGCGTAGACAAAATCAGCCGTCAGGTCGGCAAAACTCGGGTAATCGTCCGAGTCGCAAAACACCGTGGCGCATCGGTACCGGCGTGCCAACTTCAGATACGCCTCAGACATGAAGCTGGGGTGGCGCACATCCAGCACGTGGCGCAAGCGGCAGCCGTCCACCTCGGGGGGCAGCAGCGCCAGAAAGGCTTCGAAGTCCGGGGCTTCGAAAACTTTGCTGGGCATGAACTGCCAGACGATGGGCCCCGAGTTTGGGGCCCAGTTCACTGATGCCGCTTTCGACAAAACGGGCGATCGATTCGCCGGCGCCCGCGAGTTCGCGACGCTGGGTCGCAAAGCGGCTGGCCTTGAGCGACAACACAAAATCTTCGGGGGTCTCCTGGCGCCATTTGGCGAAAACAGGCGGCTTGAAGCTGCTGTAATACGTGCCGTTGACCTCGATGGCGCTGAGTTGCCGGCTGGCGTAGCCCAGTTCCTGGCTGTGCGGCAGGCCGGCCGGGTAAAAGTTGTTGCGCCAGGGCTCGTACGTCCAGCCGCCTATGCCAACGCGAATACCTGTGTGTAGGGGGCCGGATTTTTTCAAGGCTGAACTCCTGCAAAAGAACGCGGGGTGTTCACATGGTTGCAGAAAATGACCGAGCGTGCCGCTGCGCTTCGTCGGCGGGCTGGCAGGATGTGACAGGCGCAGGTACAGTAAGAGCGTAGACAGGCTCTCTCAGGCCCAGTTCAGCGGCTTGTCCCGCAGCCGCCCAACACCGGAGTTTTTATGAACGCCCCTTTGCACCGCGAAATGCCCGCCGGCCTCCTCAATGCTGCTCAAGCCCTGTCCGATGTGAGTGCCCAATGGGACGGCGACATCGTCCGGCAAATTTCCGACTACATCACGATTCCCGCCAAGTCGCCGTCCTTCGACGCCGACTGGGCCAGCCATGGCCACATCGACACCGTGATGCGCAACGCCGCGGCCTGGGTCGAGGCGCAAAAAGTCGAAGGTCTCAAGCTGGAGATCGTGCGCCTGGAAGGTCGAACACCGGTGCTGTTTTTTGAAGTGCCGGCCACCAAGGCCGACGCCACGCAAACCGTCTTGATGTACGGTCACCTCGACAAACAGCCGGAGTTCACCGGTTGGCGCAAGGACCTCGGCCCGTGGACACCCAAATACGAAGACGGCAAGTTGTTTGGCCGCGGCGGCGCCGACGATGGTTATGCGGTGTACGCCAGCATCGCGGCGATCCAGGCCTTGAAGGCGCAGAACATGCCACACCCGCGCATTGTGGGCCTGGTGGAAACCTGCGAAGAAAGTGGCTCTTACGACCTGCTGCCTTATGTCGATGCCTTGCGCACGCGGCTGGGTGATGTGGGCCTGGTGATTTGCCTGGACTCCGGTGCCGGCAACTACGACCAGCTCTGGTTGACCACATCCTTGCGCGGCATGGCCAGCGGCGTCTTGAAGGTCGAGATTTTGACCGAAGGGGTGCATTCGGGCGACGCCAGCGGCCTGGTGCCGTCCAGCTTTCGCATCATGCGCCAGGTGCTGGACCGGCTCGAAGACAGCAAGACCGGCCGTTTGTTGCCGGCCAGTTTTCACTGCGAGATTCCGGCCGAGCGCCTGCAGCAGGCCCAGGCCACGGCGAAAATTCTGGGTGACGAAATTTACAAACGTTTTCCCTGGGCACATTACGACTGCGGCGGCGCCACCACCTTTGCGCTGCCGACCACCACCGACCCGGTCGAAGCCTTGCTGAATCGCACCTGGAAACCCACCTTGAGCGTGACCGGCGCCGATGGTTTTCCCGAGATGGGCAATGCCGGCAATGTATTGCGGCCCTACACCGCCTTCAAACTCTCGCTGCGCTTGCCGCCGCTGGTGGACGCCGCCAGCGCGGTGCAGGAACTCAAGACTTTGCTCGAAGACAACGCGCCCTACCAGGCCAGGGTCACGTTCCAAAGTGCCGGCGGCGCCACCGGCTGGAACGCCCCCAGCACCGCGTCCTGGTTTGACAAGGCCCTGAACGAGGCCTCGCAAGCTTATTACGGCGCGCCTTGCGGCACCATAGGCCAGGGCGGCACGATTCCGCTGATGAGCATGTTGAGCCGCGGTTTCCCCAAGGCGCAGATGATGGTCTGCGGCGTGTTGGGCCCCCGGAGCAATGCACACGGACCGAATGAGTTTCTGCATGTGCCTTACGCCAAAAAAATCACCGCGGCTGTGGCGCATGTGATGGCCCAGATGCCGTGAACCTCTTTTAAACGTCAAGGATCAGGAATCGCATGCACAACCCGGTATTGGCGCCCTTCACGGCCCGCGATGGCGAAAATCTGGCGCTTTACGAGTGGCCACAAGACGTCTGGGAGGCCGAAGACGCGCAGCCGCCGCGCGCCGTGGTGCTGATTGTTCATGGACTCGGCGAACACGCCAGCCGGTATGGTCATGTGGCGCGCCGGCTGATCGCCTGGGGTTTTGCGGTGCGTGCGTATGACCAGCGCGGCCACGGCGAGTCCGGCGGCGAACGCGGCGCCTTGTCCAGCGAAGCCTTGCTGCTGGAAGACCTGGCCGAGGTGGTCGACAACACCCGGCTGCGGGCCCAGCATTTGCTTGGCCGGGACGCGGCGGCCGGCCCCGTGCCGCTGATTTTGCTGGGCCACAGCATGGGCGGTTCAGTGGTCGGGCGTTTTGTTTCGCTCAAGCTTCGTGCTGTGGAAGGCCTGGTGATGTCGTCACCGGCGCTGGACCCGGGGCTCAATGCCTTGCAAAAACTGCTGGTGGCCACCTTGCCGGCGATTGCGCCCAACCTGCGTATCAACAACGGCCTGAATCCCGAATTCATCTCGCACGATACGCAGGTGGTGCGTACCTACCTGGCCGATCCGCTGGTGCACGCGAAAATCTCCGCGCGCCTGGCCAAATTTATTGCGACCGCCGGGCCGGCCACGGTGGCCGCAGCCGCCGGCTGGACCACACCCACCCTGCTGATGTATGCGGGTGCGGACAAGCTGGTGAATCCGGCCGGCAGCCGCGCCTTTGCGGCGGCAGCGGCCGGCAACGGCGCCGCCCAGGTGGTCACGGCCCGTTGTTTCGACGGCTTGTTCCATGAACTGTTCAACGAGGCTGACAACGCGCCGGTGTTTGCCACGCTGAAAGCCTGGCTGGACAGCCATTTCTAAGGAAAAAAGGCCTGTAGCCCATATGGCACGGGCGCAGGCAGCTACCAAATAAGTAGCGGTGAAGCCGGGCCGGCCAGGCGGCCCGCGCGGGTCAAGGTCTGATTAACGTTTGTTCAGCAGACCGCCCAGCATGCCCATCAGGTCGCCCGCATTGCCCAGCCCTTGCTCCGGGGCTTGGCCCTGCGGGGTCAGGTGATCAATCAGGCCGGGCAGGATGTTGGACAACTGGCCGGCGGCTTCGCCTGGGGCCACACCGAGTTTTTCGGCGAGGCCGGACATGGTGTCCGGACCCAGCACCTGGCTGAGCTGCTCGCCGGAAATAGGCTGGTTCTGCCCGCTGCCGACCCAGGAGCCGGCGACGTCACCCAAACCGGCTTGCTGAAACTTTTGTAACAAACCACCCAGGCCGCCATGGGGGCTGTCATTGCTCAACATGGCCGTCACGGCCTGGAGCAATTGGGGGGTTGCTGGTCACCATGCCTATCAACCCGCCCAGGCCGCCGCCGGCCGCGTTGGCGCCCGCTTGTGGCTGTTGCCCACCCGTCACCGCGCCTAAAACCGAATCAAGTAAACCCATGATCGTGCTCCAGTGAATAAAAACAAGAAGACCTTGTTTCAGACATTCTGCGGCTTGCGCTGCGCCAGCGCAAGCCAGCCCAGTGCCAGCGCGGTCAGGCCCAGCGGCAGCAAGGATCCGAGGTTTAACAAGGTCCAGCCCTGGGTGGTGACCAGCACACCGGACACCAGGGAGGACAGGGCCAGCACCGCAAACACGCAAAAATTCAGCGCACCTTGCGCCTTGTCTTTTTCTTCCGGGCGGTAAGCGGTCAAGGCCAGCGTGGTGCTGCCGGTGAACAGGAAATTCCAGCCCAGGCCGAGCAAAAACAGCGCGATCAGAAACTGCTGAAACTCGACACCCGACAGCGCGATCAGCACACACACAATATTCAGCGCCAGCCCCACCGCCATGATGGGCAGGGTGCCAAACCGTTTGATCAGGTGGCCGGTGAAAAAACCGGGTGCAAACATGCCGATCACATGCCACTCCAGCACCAGGGCCACGTCGGAAAACGGCAGGCTGCAAAGCTGCATGGCAATCGGCGTGGCAGCCATCAAGAGGTTCATCACGCCATAACCCAGCGCACCCGCCGCGGCGGCGACGATGAACACCGGCTGGCGCATGATTTCGCCCAAGGGCCGGCCGCCGCCAGCGGCGTGTTGCACCGGCGCCGGTGGAAACTGCACAAAAGCCAGCAGCGCCATGGCCAACAAGGCCACACCGGCCAGCGCCAGGTAAGCGCCGGCAAACGGCACCTCGGTCAGGGTCCGCGTCTGGGCCGCCAGGTTGGGTCCCGCGATGGCGCCTATCAGGCCGCCGGCCATCACCAGGGAAATGGCTTTTTCCCTGAAGGCCGGCAGCGCCAACTCGGCGGCGGCAAAGCGGTAGAGCTGCGCATTGGCGTTGTAATAACCGGCGACCACGGTGGCGGTCACCAGCAGCCAGAAGTTTCTGCTGTAAGCCGCATAACAGCAGAGCAGCGCCGAGGCGATGGCCACCAGCAGCCCGAGCTGGAAAGAGGTTTTGCGGCCAAACAGGCGTTGTGTACGTGCCACCAGCCCGGTCGATAACGCGCCGCCCACCACATAACCCATAACTGGCAAGGTCGCCATCCAGCCCAGCGGCGCCAGGGCCAGACCGACCAGGCCATTGATGGCGATGAAGGTGACGTTGTTGGTGAGGAAGAGGCCTTGACAGATGGCGAGCAGCCAGAGATTGCGGTTCATGGCTCAGAGTGTAGCGAGCCTCACCAGCTCCTGGGCAAAATTCTTGAGGAAAAAAGGCCTGTAGCCCAGAAGACACGGGCGCAAACAGCTATCAAAAGGGGAGCGACAGCGCTGCTGAGCCAGTCGCCCACCACCTTGCTACTGCCGGCCTCAGCCGTTAGTTCCGGTTCGCTCCAGGGTCATCTCCGGCAGGCCGCGCCGCTTGGCCACCGCAATCGGCGGTGCCCAGCGGGCATCGCGTGGTTTTTTGCTGGTGACCAGGGTGATCTCGGCCGGCTCGAACACTTCCAGGTTGTGTGTGATCGGTGTGGTCAACACATACTGCGCCTGGGTGGAGCGCAGGAAGTGGCCGACCAGCTGGATGTTGCGCACGTCGAGGTGGGCAAAAGGCTCGTCGATGAACACAAAACCGCCCGAGGCGTTGTCCTCGTCCTTGAGCAGGCCCACCAGCAGGATCAGCGACTTGATGACCTGCTGGCCGCCCGAAGCCTCGCCGTCGTTCAGGCCTATGCTGCCCTTGCCGTCGAAGTTGAAGTTGACCTTCAGGCCGGCCTGGGTCAACACGGTGTCGTCGTTTTCCAGCGCCGGCAAATCGGCGGCGACATCGACGCCGGCCAGTGCGCCCAACTCCTGGATGTTTTTGCGGTAACGCCGCACGGTGCTGCGCAAGACCTCGATATAACTTTCGCGGGCGTTGAACACCGCGGTGCCGGCCTGCGCGTTTTTGACCTGGTGGTCGTCCAGGCTGAAACCCTGGTCGCGCACCGTAGCTTCCATGCGCCGGTAACGTTCTTCAACGGTCGCGTCCTGTTCCCAGGTGTCCTGCGCCAGGTCTTCTTCCACCGCCAGCAGGCGCAGGCGGGCCTGGGTGGCGTTCTGGTAGCTGGCGGCGAGTTCCTGCAGTTTGTCGGGTGTGATCCACGCGACGGGAAACTGGCGCTTGCGCTGCCGGGAGGCATCGACCTCCACCGACAACTGGGTCCGGCGCTGCTGCCATTCCTGCGCGGCGTGGGCGGCTTCGCTGGTTTTTTTCTGCAGGTTGTGTTGCAACGCCCGGTAGGCGGCGTCGCCTTGTTGCTGGCGCAGGCTGGCCGCGCGGTGGTCCTGGTCGAGTTGTTGCCAGCGGGTGGCGGCGCTGATACGTGCCTGTCTGGCAGCCGGCAATGCGCGGCGCGCCTCGGCAAACTCTTCGCTGCGCCGCGCCAGTTCTTCGGCGGCGCTGTGGCCAGCCAGACTGCGTCTGGCGTCTTCGATCTGGCGTTTGACCTCGCGCAGTTTTTCGGCCAGCGGGGCCTGTGCCGCATCGCCGCGTTGGATGTCGCGTTCGCAAGCCTCGCGCTGGGCCTGCAGGGCGGCGGCGCCAAACTGGTAGTCGCGCGGCTCGACCCAGACCGAACGCGCGCCGCGGCCGTCGTGCATATAGGCCTGTTCTGTGATCCAGGCGCCACCACTTTTCTGGCCCTCGCGCGGGTTGCTGACGCAGCGCAGATTTTCCAGTTGCTGGACCAGCCAGCGCGGCACCTTGGCGTCAAACTGAACCTGCGCCAGCAAGGAGTCGGCCGGCGCCTGGGCCACGCGGTCGGTGCCGACGGCGATGTAGTGGCGGTAACGCTCACGTTCGGCGAGTTCGTAGGCCTGGCTTTCCTGGGCGCGGTCGTTGAGCAGCACCATCCAGCGGCTGGGCCGTAACATGCCTTCGATGGCGGCGCGCCAGCGTTCGTCGCGCACCTCGACGATGTCGGCGAGAAAGCCGTGTTCGATTTTTTCGGCCTGCAGGCGCTGGCGAAAACGCCGCGCTTCTTCGGGCGGCGGCGGCGTGCGCTGGCCTTGCAGCGATTCGAGCAGCGCCAGCGCTTTGGCCTGGCGGCCGCGCAAGTCGCTGAGCTGGTCTTCGAGCGCGGATTTGTCGGTTTCCAGCCCACCCAGCCGGGCATTGACCGCGCCGGCATCGGCCTCGTCGGAAGCCAGGCTGGTAAGTTCGGTCGCGCGTTTTTCCAGCAGCTCGAGTGGCCGCTCCTGGTCGCGCGACTGATCGCGCAGGGTGGCGGCTTGGTCGCGCTCGCCGAGCAGGCGTTGTTCTTCGGCCTCGGCCTGGGTGCGGGCCTGCAGCAAGTCCAGCAACTGGGCGTTGTGTGCGGCGCGTTCGGCCTGGCCGAGGCGGGCGGCGATACGCTGGCGGTAGAGCTCGCGGCTGCGTTTGCCCAGGTCTAAGCGCTCGCCATGCCAGACCAGCACGGGCAAGACCTCGGTGGCCAGGCGTTCGCGCTCTTGCACCTTGTGTTGCCAGTTTTTGTAGTTGGTGACCTTGTTCTGCAACTCGGCCAGTTGCGCCTTGCTGTGGTCCAGTTCTTTTTCGGCCTGCACCATCTCGCGTGTCAGTTGTTGCTGGTGTTCACGCGCGGTGTCGTAATGGTTGAGCACCTCCTGGTCGCCAAACACGTCAAACACCAGGCGCAACAACTCGCGCGGGCTGAACTCGCAGAGGCGGTCGGTCTGGCCTTGCTCCAGCGACAAGACCTTGGCAATCGCCGGCGACAGGCCGGCGGCCGACAGCAGCCGGTTCCAGGCCTCCACCCCCATCAAGCCCAAGTCCTTGTCGGGGGTTTGGCTCAGGGTTTCGATGCTGACGTCGCCCTCGAGCGCGGCATAACGCCGTTGCCAGTCGCCGCCGTTGCGGTCTATGCGGCAGACCAGGGTGACCTGGTCGCTGTAGATCAGGCGGCGCGCAAACGGCCGGCTGGAGGTCTGGCGGTTCTGCGCGCGGTTGTCGACCACGGCGCGCAGCCAGGCCACGTTGGCCCCGGCGTGGCGGGCATAGGTCTTGTAGTCGCGCGGCTGCGAACATTTGAGGCCCAGCAGTGTGCGCATGGCGTCCAGCAGCGTGGTTTTGCCCGAGCCGTTGGGCCCGGCGATGGTGATGATGGAGGCGTCCAGCGGCAGGCTGACACGCTGGCAGTAGTCCCAGTGGACGAGTTCAAGACTCTGGAGATGAAACATGGTCTGGTGGGGTGGGCGTGGGGTCGCCTTGAGGAGGGGTGGGCTGCTGGGCTTGTTCGCGCGCCAGCACATCGGCGAGTGCGCCGTTCAAAATGCGGGGCGCCAGCACGTCATAGTTGAGCAAGACGTCGAGCAAAGGGCCTTCGGCGATGTCGTCCTGCTTGCGCAGAATGAAGCCGTGGCGCTCGAGCAGCTTGAGGTTGGTGTCGAGCCGGGTTTTTTTGCCGAGCTGGTTGCCATAGTCTTCCAGCAGGGTTTTGTACGACAACACCGGGCTGACGCTGCGGGCGGAAGGCAGGGGCTTGCTGCCGGCAAACATGTCGTTTTGCGGCACTTCGACCTCGACGCGGCTGGTCTGGCGCTCGCGTTTAGGCAGCACGATGAGTGACCACACCACGACCAGCAGCGCGACGGCATCACGTGGCAGCTCCAGGTTGTTGTTGGCGTTGATGCCGGACTCGCCCAGCACCTGGTTTTGCGCGGCGGGCAGCAGCGCCAGGCAGACATGGTCGGCGTAGATGTTGTCCATCCAGCGCAGGCCGACCTGGGCCAGGCGCTGCTCGACCTGGCCGAACAGTTCGGCGTCGGACAGCGCGCGGCGCACGCGAACATGGGTGCGGGGCAGGTATTTGCGGGACAGCAGTTCTGCAATCAGCAGGCCGGCGTCATCCGGGGTG
The DNA here is from genome assembly GCF_044452385.1 of Polaromonas sp. UC242_47. Classification (NCBI taxonomy): domain Bacteria; kingdom Pseudomonadati; phylum Pseudomonadota; class Betaproteobacteria; order Burkholderiales; family Comamonadaceae; genus Polaromonas; species Polaromonas sp. UC242_47. The sequence goes on along the minus strand of NZ_JBIOAO010000003.1, from coordinate 28,232 downwards.
TCATTCATGGGCGGGGGCTGCCTTGGGTGTGTCGGGGAAAACGGGGTGCAGCAGGCCTTGCGTGAGCTGCGTCACCGCGGGGTGTTTCAGGTTTTGCAAGGTGGTGCTCCATTCGGCGCGCCAGGGTTGGCGCGCCAGCTCGCCGGTGGCGCCGGCCAGGCCTTGGGCCTGCACGTCGCCCAGCAAGGGAATCAGTTGCGCCTTGTAGGCCACCTGGGCGTAACGCGCAGGGGCGTCGGGCGTGCCTAACAAGGCCTCGGCCAGCTGACGGGACTCGGCGCCTGCGCCCTCGCCGGCTAAAGCCCATTGCGCCAGCCAGCCGGACAAGTCGGCCAGCTCTTGCGGCAACGCGACGGTGCTCAGGTTGCCTTCGGGCGCGACCTGGGCGCTGGGCAGCGGGTCGGCCGCGCTGGCTTGTGGCCGGTCGCGCTCGAACTCGGCCTCGGTCACGTCCAGCATCTCATGCGGCGCCAGCGCGGCCAGGCTCACCGGCGGGGCCATGGCTTCGTCGGCGAGCGGCGCCAGGTGGTTCACGTTTTGCAGCCAGCGTTTGACATCGGTGCTGGTGATGCCGGTGGTGCCCAGGGTGACGCGCTGGCGGTCCACCTGTTGCAACGCGCGGTTGAACTGGCTGGCCATGGCCAACAGGCGCGACTGCGCCAGGCCCAGGCCGCGAGCGGCTTTTTCCAGCGCCACCTGGCCGCGCGCGTTGCCGATGAGGGTGGTGATGGCGTCGGAGGCGCGGTCTATCAGGTGGGCGGCGCGGTCGTAACGCTTGCGCGCCTCACGCAGGCGGAATTCGGAGCCGCTGGCAATCGCGTCCTGGAATTCAGCGTGTAAGCGGCCCAGTTGTGCCTGCAACATCTGCACCTGCCGGCCGTCGAGTGTGCCGAGCTGGTCGGCGCCCACCACCTGGCCCAGCAGGCTGGCGAGTTCGTCCTGGTCGGGGTTGCTGCTGCTGAGCGGCCCCAGCACGGCGGCCACCTGCTGGGCCAGCGGCGTGATGCCGTGGTGGCGCTGCGTCTCGTCCCAACTCAGCAGGCCGATCTCGCGAAAACGCTTGAGCACGGTGTCAAGCGCCTCGGGGCGAAGCGCGTGAAACAAGGGGTCGAGCTGGTCGCGCGTCAGGGTGGCGTCGGCCTGGCCCATCAGGGTGATGAAGACCCACAGGCGCAGGCGCACCAGCCCGGCCGGGCCATGAAACAGGCCGCGCAAGGCGTCGATCTGCGCGGACTTCTGCTCCATCTGCCAGGCCAGCGAGGAGTCGCTGGCGTGGTCCGCGTCGCGAAAATAATCGGCCAGCGGCGTCTCCGCTTCCTGGCCGACGGGCAACGGCAAGTCCGCGCCCCAGGGCGCTGGTCGACTCGTGGCCGTCATTGCGCCAGGATGGCCAACACGGCCAGCGGTGCGGTTTCGGCGCGCAGGATGCGTGTGCCCAGCGTGACCGGAACAAAACCGCGGGCCACGGCCGCGTCTTCTTCGGCCGCACTGAGGCCGCCTTCGGGGCCGCTGAGAAGGGTCACGGGCGCGCTGTTGTCCCAGGCGGCCAGGGCTTGCGCCAAAGGCTGGGTGCCGGTGCGCAGCGACAACAACAGCCGGGGCGTGGCGCTGGGTGCCGGCAAGGCGGCGGCCCAATCGACCAGCGTCTGGATGGTCTGCAGTTGCGGCACGCGGTTGCGGCCACATTGTTCGCAGGCGGCGATGGCCACACCTTGCCAATGCGCGAGTTTTTTCTCGGCGCGTTCACCCTTGAGGCGCAACACCGAACGTTCGGCCATCAACGGCGTGATGCTGGCGGCGCCCAGTTCGGTGGCTTTTTCGACCAGCCAGTCCATACGTTCATTGGCCGGCATGCCGACGACCAGGTGCACGGCGCGGCCGATTTCGCGTTCCACGGCGCTGTGGGCATTGACCAAGACTTGCACGTCGCTGCGGCCCATGCGTTCAATCGTCGCCTCGAACTCGCCGCCCTGGCTGTTGAACAAGGTGATGGTATCGCCCGGCTGCAGGCGCAAGACCTGCACATGGCGCGCCGCGTGTTCGGGCAAGGCCAGGGATTCGCCGGGGAGTAGCGGCAGGTCGGCGTAGAAGCGGGCCGTCATGGCCGGGCTTTCAATAACACGGGTTCACTATTAAATAGATAGCTGCTTGTGCCCGCCCTTCCTGGGGTGGAGGCCTGTTTCTTTATAAACAAGAGTGTCAAAACGTATAACCTACCCGGGTTTCGTTGCCTTCGATCTGGTCGAGCAGCACCATCAGCGGGCCCAACTGGCGATAACGGGCGCAGGTGGAGCGGGCGTAGTTGATAAAACGCGGCGTATCCGCCAGGTATTTGGGTTTGCCGTCGCGCAGAGTCAGGCGGGCAAAAATGCCGAGGATTTTGAGGTGGCGCTGCAAGCCCATCCATTCCACGGCGCGGTAAAACTCACCAAAATCATCACCCACCGGCAGGCCGGCCTTGCGCGCCTGCTCCCAATAACGCACGGTGATGTCGAGTACAAAGTCTTCCGGCCAGCTGATAAAGGCGTCGCGCATCAGGCTGGCGATGTCATAAGTGATGGGGCCGTAGACCGCGTCCTGGAAGTCCAGCACGCCAAGCTGGCCGTTGCTGTCCAGCATCAGGTTGCGCGGCATGAAGTCGCGATGTACATACACCCGGGCGCCATTCAGCGACTGCAGATTGCTGGCCTTGATCTGCGCGAAGGCCTTGTCCAGCGTGGCTTGCGCCGCGGCGTCCAGGCTGATGCCGCGGTGTTGGGCGACATACCAGTCGGGAAACAGCGCCAGCTCGCGCGACAGCAAGGCCTCGTCGTAAGCCGGCAAGACATCCGGCCGGGAGGCCAGTTGCCAGGTGATCAGCGCGTCCACCGCCTCGCGGTACAAGGCATAAGCACGCTGCGATTTGCTGGCTTCGGGCTGCTGTTCGATCACGTCCAGCATGGTTTGTGCACCCAGGTCGCTCAGCAGCATAAAGCCCTGGGGCTGGTCCCAGGCCAACACGCGTGGCGCGTTCAGGCCGGCCTCGGCCATCAGCCCGGCGACCTGGACAAAAGGCTGGCAGTTTTCCTGGGCCGGCGGCGCATCCATGATGATGTGGCTGCTGCCATCGCTGCTGTGAATCCGGAAGTAGCGGCGGAAACTGGCGTCGGCGGAGGCCAGCTGCAAGGTCGCGGGCAAGAGGCCGTGGACCGGGGCGCTGGCCTGGAGCCAGGCACCAAATGCACCGGCGCGGGCAGGGTCTGCCCAGGCAATGGGGGAGTCGGTCATGCGGTCTTTCGGCCTGCCTGGAAGGGATAAATCAAAAGATGGGGAAGGGCTTGGGTGGGCATAGGATAATCGGGCCTGATTTTATAAACGGGTTTATCTCATACTTCCGATGCATCGCGCATCCAGCTCGCGCTTTATTCTCTCTCCGGTGGCCCGTGCCGCGCTCAGTCTGGTGTCCTGCACCGTGCTGGGCCTGGGGCATGGGGGCACGGCGTATGCCCAAGACTCCGCGCCTGCTCAAGAGCAGTTACAAAAAGCCCCGGACGCGCCAGCGACGGGTCCGCGCAAGGTTGCGGACAGCCCCGCTCCGCTGAAAAGCACCCCCATGCTGGCCGAAACACCGCCCGGTGGTCCGGGGGTGGAGTTGCCGACCTTTGTGTTTGGCGACCGCATGTCGGGCCGGCCGTCGCTGGAAACCACGATCGACGGGAATGCCGAATTGCGCCGCGGCGGCTCGGCGATACGCGCCGACTGGCTGGAATACAACCAGCCGGCCGATGTGATCAAGGCCCGGGGCCATGTGCAGGTGAATAGCAGCGGCAATCTGTTCAGCGGGCCGGAGCTGGAGATCAAGCTCGATACCTTTGAAGGTTTTTTCACCCAGCCCGAGTACAAATTTTTGCAAAACAGCGGGCACGGCGCGGCCACGCGGGTGGATTTTCTCGACAGCACGCGCTTGGTGGCCTACGACGCCACTTTCACCACCTGCCAGCGCGGCGAAGGCCCAAGCTGGATGCCGGCCTGGATCGTCAAGGCGAGCCGCCTCAAGTTTGACAAGGAGGAGGACGTGGGTGAAGCCTCGGGCGGCGTCCTGCGTTTCATGGACGTGCCCATTCTGGCAGCGCCCACCTTCACGTTCCCGCTCAGCGACAAGCGCAAGTCGGGCTTGTTGCCGCCGACCATAGGCATAGACAACGTCAGTGGTGGTGTGCTGACCGTCCCCTATTATTTCGACATTGCTCCGAATCGGGATGCCACGTTGTCGCCCACCTTCATGAGCAAGCGTGGCGTGAACCTGGCTGGTGAGTACCGCTACCTGGAGCCGACTTACAAAGGCGAGTTGCGCGCCAGCCTGATGCCCAACGACAAGCTGAGCAACAGCAACCGCTGGTCCTACAACTACCTGCACAGCGGGACCTTCAATACCGGCTTGAAGGATATCGGCAACGTCGGTATCAATATGAATTTGAACCGGGTCAGCGATGACAACTATTGGCGCGATTTCCCACGCGCCAACAGTACGCTGACGCAGCGGCTACTGACGAACGATGCCAGCCTGAGCTGGAGCAAGGGGTATTTGGCGACCACCGTGCGCACCCTGAAATACCAGACCCTGCAGGACGTGAACTCGCCCATTGTTCCGCCGTACGACCGCATGCCGCAGCTCACGGCGACCTACACCCGTGTCAACGTTCCCGTAGGTGGGGTGAGCGGGCTGGACTACTCGATCAGCACCGATTACACACGTTTTGAATCCGACCGCGCTCTGACCGGGCAGCCGAATGCCAGCCGCACGTTTGCCTTGGCACAGATCAGCCGGCCCTGGATTCGGCCGAGTGGCTACATCACGCCCAAACTGATGCTGAACGCGACCACCTACCAGTTTGATGGGCCGCTGATCAATGGCGCCAACTCGGCTTCCCGCGTCGTGCCGACCTTCAGCCTAGACAGTGGTTTGACCTTCGAGCGCGAGACCAGTTATTTCGGGCAGGCCTTCACACAAACGCTGGAGCCGCGCGCCTTTTATGTGAATACACCTTACCGCAACCAGAGTTATCTGCCCAACTACGACTCAGGTGCCAACTCTTTCAACTTTGCGACGCTGTTCACAGAAAATGAATTTGTCGGCAATGACCGTATTTCGGACTCCAACCTGCTGACGCTGGGTGTCACCTCGCGCCTGCTGGACCCTGAAACCGGGGCCGAGGCCTTGCGCGTGGGCGTGGCCCAGCGCTTTCGTTTCAAGGACCAACTGGTGACCTTGCCCGGGGTGGTGCCGGTGTCTGAACGTTTCAGCGACCTGCTGTTGGGCGCGACAGTCAATTTGACCAAAGCCTGGTCGATGGACACCACGGTCCAGTACAACCCGAAAACCAATATTTCGGAACGCGCGACCATAGGCGGGCGTTACAGCCCCAGCAATTACCGCGTCATCAATGCAGCCTATCGGCGCCAGCGCAATGTCAGCGAACAATACGATGTGGGCTGGCAGTGGCCCATCAACGACTTGTGGGGCGACAAAGGCAAAGACCTGGGCGTCGGGCGTGGCCAGGGCCCGGGCCGCTGGTACAGCGTCGGACGCCTGAACTACAGCGTGCCCGACAAGAAATTCGTCGACATGGTGCTGGGCTTCGAATACGACGGTTGCTGTTGGATTGGCCGGGTTGTGCTGGAGCGTACCCAACTAGGCAGCTTGGCGGCGGGGAGTACGTCAAGCGCCAGCAGCACACGTCTCTTGTTCCAGCTGGAACTCGTCGGGTTTTCGCGCATAGGGAGTAACCCTTTGAAAATCTTGAAAGCAAATATTCCGCGTTACCAATACCTGCGCGAGCAGGGCGTGACGCCCAGCCGTTTTACCAACTATGACTAAATCCAGCTTTACCCAACACCTTTGCCTTCGCCCGTCAGTCGTCGCCGCGGCCCTGGCCCTGGTGCTGACTGTGCCCGCGATGCTGGCTCAGGCCCAGACCCTCAGGCCGCCTGGCCAGTTGCGTGCGACCCCGGGTTTGGGCACGCAAAGCCTGGCCTTGGGTGGCCGCACGGGCGGACAACAGCAGGCCGACTACATCGTGGCCGTGGTTAACTCCGAGCCGATCACCAACAACGAAGTGCGCGCCCGCCTGTTGCGCACCGAGCAGCAAATGCTGCAACAAGGTGCGCAGGTGCCACCCCGGAATGAGTTGGCGCGCCTGCTGCTGGAGCGCATCATTGTGGAGCGGGCCCAGCTGCAGCTTGCCAAGGAAACCGGCGTGCAGGTCAGCGAAAGCATGGTGGACGATGCCGTGCTCAACGTGGCCCGGCAAAACCAGATGTCGGCCGACGAATTGCGCCGGCGCCTGGCGGCCGAAGGCCTGGTGTTTTCCCAGTTTCGCGCCGACTTGCGCAATGAGATTGTGTTGAACCGCGTGCGTGAGCGCGAACTGGATGCCCGGGCCAAAGTTGGCGAGCAGGAGATCGACCAGTTTCTGCGCGAGCAGGAAAGCGGTGGCGCTGGCGCCCCCGCGCTGGAAATCAACCTGGCGCAAATCCTGGTGGCCGTTCCTGAAAACGCCAGTGCCGAACAGCTTGCAAGTCTTCAGGCCAAGGCCCAGTTGGCGGCAGAACGGGCCCGCAGTGGCACCGATTTCGCCGAGCTGGTCAAGGAATTCTCCAATGCACCCGGCGGTAGCCGGGATGGCCAGATGGGTTTGCGCGCGCCCGAGCGTTATCCCGAGCTGTTTGTGAACGCGACGCAAAACCTGCCCGTGGGTGGTGTCGCCGGACCGCTTCGCAGCGGTGCCGGGTTCCACGTGCTCAAGGTGCTGGAGAAAAAACGCGCCGGTGCACCAGCCGCTACCGTGGCCGAAACCCGCGCCCGCCATATTTTGCTGCGCACCGGCCCCCAGCTCAGCGAAGCGGATGCCGTGGCCCGCCTGGCGGACTTCAAAAAACGCATCGCCGCCGGGCAAGCCGATTTTGCGGCGCTGGCCCGCGAACACAGCCAGGACGCTTCCGCCAAAGACGGTGGCGACCTGGGCTGGGCGGGAGCAGGCATGTTTGTGCCCGAGTTTGAGGAGCGCATGAACGGCCTGGCTCCCGGCCAGGTGGCCGATCCGCTGGTTTCGCGTTTTGGCGTTCATCTGATCCAGGTGCTGGAGCGGCGCAACACCAAGCTGTCCACGCGCGAGCAGCGTGAAGTTGTGCGTGGCCTGCTGCGCGAGAAAAAGTTTGAAGAGGCTTATGCCGCCTGGGCGCAGGAAGTGCGCGGCCGCGCTTATGTGGAATACCGGGAACCGCCGCAATAGTGCCCCCACGCTTGTCGCTTCGCGAGCCTTCGGCGGTGCGCCGCCCCTTGCACAAAGAAGAGGGGCTAATTTTCCTAAGGGCGGCGGCCTGGCGGAAAACTTCCCCTCTAGGCCGGCCCTGTTCGCACTGGCCTGGCCACCACTCGTTCTAAGGCCTTACATCGCATGAAACACATCCCGCGCAAGCGCTTCGGCCAGCATTTCCTGACGGACCAGGGCATTATTGAGGACATCGTGCAGGCGATTGCCCCCCGGCCTGGTCAGTCCATGGTGGAAATTGGCCCCGGCCTGGCGGCCCTGACCCAGCCCTTGGCCGAACGCCTGGGCCACTTGACGGTGATCGAGCTGGACCGCGATCTGGCGCAGCAGTTGCGCGCGCACCCGTTGTTGACGGTGGTCGAGTCCGATGTTCTCAGGGTGGACTTTGCGGCGCTGGCGGCCACCATGCCGGGTAAAAAAATACGCGTCGTTGGCAACCTGCCCTACAACATCTCCACGCCCATCCTGTTTCACCTGCTGGATGCGGTTGAGGTCATCGAAGACCAGCACTTCATGCTGCAAAAGGAAGTGATTGACCGCATGGTGGCCCGGCCCGCCACCAGTGACTACGGCCGCCTGAGCGTGATGCTGCAGTGGCGATACGCCATGGAGAACGTGCTGTTTGTGCCGCCCCAGAGCTTTGATCCACCGCCCCGCGTCGACAGCGCGGTGGTGCGCATGGTGCCGCATGCTGAGCCGGCCCAGCTGGATGCCTTGTTATTGAGCGAAGTGGTGCGTGTGGCCTTCAGCCAGCGCCGCAAGCTGCTGCGCCATTCGTTGGGCCAGTGGCTGGCGCAAAAACAATACGACCAGCCCTTTGATGTGCAGCGTAGAGCCGAAGAAGTGCCGGTGGCCGAGTATGTGGCGCTGGCACAGGCTTTGGGTGCGGCGGCTGCTTCCTGAGGATTGGGCGGGGCATCTCAGTCGCTATGAAATAGATAGCTGTTTGCGCCCGACCAATAAGGGCTAAAGGCCGATTTATCTCTTAATCTGGTGGCAAAGCGCGTAGTTTTGCCTCGCGCATAAAAAAGCCCGTTCTTCAACGGGCTTTTTTGTGAGCGCTGTCGCCAGGCGTCAGGCCGCTGCCAACCAGTAACCCGCGTTAAACGGGCTGCTCATGCGCAACGCCAAGGGCGACACGTCTAGCAGTTTGTCGGTTGGCATCGGTTCTTCACCATCGATGCTGTTTGCTTGCTGGGCCTCATTCGCCCGATCCCCTTGGCCAATGTCTGGGGAGCGGGCTACAGAAAAGAATAGAAACATCTGAACGGGATCTTGCGATCCGCCCAGTAGTCCGCGGCATCCCGGAAGATGTCCAGCAATTGCTCGCGCGCTTCTTTGTCGAATTTGGCGTTGGCAGGAATCTGCTCAAGCACCACGATAAAGCCGGGCTGCGGGCCGGACTTGTGCACCAGGTCCGTCATGCAGTCGTACAGCGCATCAAAGTTTTTGCCGAAATGCGCCGGGAATGTGTACTGTGTCGCCAGCATGTCCAGGACTTCCTGCTTGCTCTGGGCATTGCCCAGGTTGGCATACAGGAAATGCTGGTTCAGCTGTGTCGCGGCATCCTGCAGATCCTGCACGCGAAAAGCGCGTATGGATTGCACGATATTGGGTCTAACAGTACGAAGTGGTATGTCCATCTCCGCTTCTCTTTCTTAAGTCAAAAACTCAAAGTTGATGATCACTGCAGAATTTATTGAACAATTCTGCGAAAACTCGCGTAGTGATCATCGGTGTAATAACAAGCATCAGGCGTCGTGGGTACAAATCCACCACAAATGATGCGCCGGGCGCCCCGACTGCGTTCACCAGGTGTCTGAACGGTGTATTCGCGGTAGTACCCGCGGTTTTTGGCAGGAAGAATTCTTTCCCGATTGCCAAACACCGAACCGTCCTTGTCGTACTTGAACGGCCCACCCTGGTAAATCAATCTAACCATGTTGCGACCCTGCACGGGCAGCTCGGCGATGGCGACGGTGCTGGTTCCGACCCCGGGTGTGGCCCCCTTGGCCTGCACCAGATCGGGGCTGAACCCTGTGCCCAAGGCCGCCAGCATGACGGCCATGGCCAGTTGCCAACCAGCCCAACTTTTTCGCAACATGAAAAAACGTCTTTCTTGAACCGGATCAAGCCGCCAAACCTTTTGATCGGTGCCGGGTTAACCCTTAAATTTCAAGAGACAGAGTTTGACGCATCCGGGCAAAAATTGCAAGTGCCTGCTCAAAGTTTAGGCAACCCGGAGTGGGTATTTCGCGAATCTAAGTTAGTGCTAGCTGTCTATCAGGGGCTTATCTGGATGCGTTGGCATCCGCCACTGTCAGGGCTGTCATGTTGACAATCCGGCGCACGGTGGTACTGGCGGTCAGGATGTGTACCGGCTTGCTGGCACCCAGCAACACGGGACCAATGGCAATGCCGCCGCCGGCCGCGGTCTTGAGCAGGTTGTACGCAATGTTGGCGGCATCAATATTGGGCAGCACCAGCAGATTGGCTTCACCGGCCAGGGTGCTGTTGGGCATGATCGCGGCCCGGGCCGTCGCGTCCAGCGCCACATCACCGTGCATTTCGCCGTCCACTTCGAGCCAGGGTGCGTTTTCACGCAGCAATTCCAGCGTGCGGCGCATTTTCAGGGCGCTGGGCAGGTTGGACGTGCCAAAGTTGGAGTGCGACAACAGCGCGGCTTTGGGTTTGATGCCAAAACGCATCATTTCCTCGGCCGCCATGGTGGTGATTTCCGCCAGTTGCTCGGCCGTCGGGTCGTAATTGACGTGGGTATCGACCATGAAAACCTGGCGATCGGGCAGCAGCAGGCCATTCATGCAGGCATAGGTGCAGACGCCGGGGCGCTTGCCGATCACCTGGTCCAGGTAGTCCAGGTGGTGGGCGGTGGTGCCCCAGGTGCCGCAGATCAGGCCGTCGACGTCGCCTTTGTGCAGCAACATGCCGCCAATCAGCGTGAGGCGGCGGCGCATCTCGATCTTGGCCATTTGCACCGTGACGCCCTTGCGCTCCATCATGCGGTGATAGGTCTGCCAGAAGTCGCGGTAGCGGTGGTCCTGCTCGACGTTGACCACGTCGTAGTCCAGCTCTTCCTTCAGGCGCAGGCCGAACTTTTCGATTCGCTGGGCAATGATGGCGGGCCGGCCTATCAGCGTCGGACGGGCCAGGCCTTCGTCGACCACGATCTGGCAGGCGCGCAACACGCGTTCTTCTTCACCTTCGGCATAGGCCACGCGTTTTTTGCTGGCTTTTTTGGCGGTCGCAAAAATCGGCTTCATGGTGGTGCCCGAGGCATACACAAAGCTCTGGAGTTTTTCGCGGTAGGCGTCCATGTCGGTGATGGGCCGCAGCGCCACCCCGCTGTCGGCCGCCGCCTGCGCCACGGCGGGCGCAATCTTGATCATGAGGCGCGGGTCAAACGGTTTGGGAATCAGGTATTCCGGGCCAAAAGCGAGTTTTTCGCCGAGGTAGGCGGCTGCCACCACCTCGCTTTGCTCGGCCTGGGCCAGCTCGGCAATCGCATGCACCGCGGCGATTTCCATCTCGATGGTGATGGTGGAGGCGCCGGCATCCAGCGCACCCCGGAAGATATAAGGGAAACACAGGACGTTGTTGACCTGGTTCGGGTAATCGGTGCGGCCGGTGGCCATGATGGCGTCGTCGCGCACGGTTTTCACGTCTTCCGGCGTGATTTCCGGGTTCGGGTTGGCCAGCGCAAAAATGATGGGTTTGATCGCCATTTTGGCGACCATTTCCTTCTTGAGCACGCCGCCGGCCGACAGGCCCAGAAAGATGTCGGCGCCTTCGATGATGTCGCCCAGGGTGCGGGCCGAGGTTTTCTGGGCGAACTGGATCTTGTCCTCGTCCATCAGCTCGGTGCGGCCTTCGTAGACCACGCCGGCCAGATCGGTCACGTAAATGTTTTCGCGCGGGATGCCGAGCTTGAGCAGCAGGCCCAGGCAGGCCAGGGCCGCGGCGCCCGCGCCCGAGGTCACGAGTTTGACCTGGGACGGGTGTTTGCCGACCACCTTGAGGGCGTTGAGGATGGCCGCGCCGACGGTGATGGCCGTGCCATGCTGGTCGTCGTGGAACACCGGAATGTTCATGCGCTTGCGCAGCTCGCGCTCGATGTAAAAACAGTCGGGCGCCTTGATGTCTTCGAGGTTGACCGCACCAAAAGTGGGTTCCAGCGAGGCAATGATTTCCACCAGCTTGACCGGATCGGTCTCGTTGATTTCGATGTCGAAGACGTCGATGCCGGCGAACTTCTTGAACAACACGCCCTTGCCTTCCATCACCGGCTTGGCCGCCAGCGGGCCAATATTGCCCAGGCCCAGCACGGCCGTGCCGTTGGTGATCACCGCAACCAGGTTGCCGCGGCTGGTGTATTTGAAGGCGGCATTCGGGTCCTTGACGATTTCCTCGCAAGGAGCGGCCACGCCGGGCGAATACGCCAGGGCCAGGTCACGCTGGTTGACCAGCTGTTTGGTGGCCGCGATCGCGATTTTCCCGGGGGTCGGGAACTCGTGGTACTCCAGTGCGGCGCGGCGCAATTCGTCGCGTTTTTCCTGGTTGTTATTAGGGGCGGCGGGCACAACTTCGGGCATTCAATGGTCTCCTGAGCAGTGGCCCCGGCAGGGCCGTATCTTTGTAAGGTCTGCGATTGTAGGCCGACGCTTGGGGAAACCCTAGTAAGTGGATTTACGCAAACAGGTGCAGTGCTTTTGACTTTTTCACAAAGCTGCTTGGGCGCGCAGGCTGTAGGGATCCGCCGCTGGTGTGGGCGCTGCCGTAAATCGCCCGGTGTTCCTGTCGAATTGCTGGAGACACGGTCGCCGACGAAGACAAACGCAAGCGAGGTTCAAGACCAAAGAGCAAACTTTTCAAGCCCAAATAACTGTATATTTGTACAGTTATTAGTGGAGGTTTTATGAGTGAACCATATGGCGTCAGTCTTCATGACATGGAGGGCTTGCCTGAGGCGGAGAGGGTTTCGGCGGAGCGGCGGTTTATCAAGGAATTGAACCGCGCTCTGGGCGGCGCGGATGCGGTGGTGGCCGCGTATCGCGCCTGGCGTGATGCCTGTGAGTGTGACGCCAGTGAGCTGAGCGCGTCGGTGGCCAGCTTGGCCGTGAAATGGCCCAAGGCTTTTGAAGCTGCGCAGCGTGCTGGTTTGAAAAACATCGGTGAAAGCGAAGCGCATTTTGAGCTTCACCTGACACCACAAAGTGCCTTGGCTGACTGAGCACAGGGGCGTTTATGCGGCCAGACCAGGGGGCTGCTTATTTCGCAAGCAGCACCCTGCAAAGCCAATGGTGGCGCCACATTTTGATGTTGTGCCACGACTTATCCACAAAGTTAACCCCGATTCGGGCGTGTAACTTGGCGGGAAAAAATCGTCTATGGCTGGCTGTCACCTGCTTGTGTTCTGAGCATGCTCTCTCACGCGCAGGACGAATCTACTTCTTCTGTACAGAGGGCACATGCCATCCCATACACACCCGAAACAAGAATGCCTTCAGGTCAGGCCGCAGCCGGGGCTGAGGTCGCCGTGCGCTGTCCGCCCCAGCGTTGCCAGGCTTTTTCGTGGAAGAAAAAGGCAAAGGCCTGCACCGTGGGCTCCAGCAGGCTCAGGGTGAGCGCCAGCAAAAAGTTGCCTGTGACCGCATAGGCCACCAGGGCCGCCACGGTCACGTGAAGCACGTAATAACTGGCGGTTTTTTTCAGGGTGGGCAAGTTGCTGCGAACAAGTTTGGCCATGGTCGGACTCCGGGTTGCTTGCAAAAAATGGACAAAACTATTGATGTAGATTCAATGATATGAATTGACTATCAATTTGGCCAATTGCTTTTTGCTAAAGCCTGGATAGTGCGGGTGGTGCCGACCGACGTGCTGCGTGCTGGTGAACGTAGGCTGCTGAGCACTTGGCGCCTCTCCATCGGGCACTTACTCACTGTTTATGAGTGAAAAATGCCTCTAGCCCATGCAGAATGAGCGTAGATAGCTATAAATTCGGTAGCGCTTTCAACTTTTGCTGAAAGCTTGGAGCTCGCCGAGCACTATGGGCTGAGCGGCCTGACTGGTCCCCGTCAAACCGCCACAAACCGCCCGCGCAGATAAGCCACAATTTTTTCCGAGTCGTAAAGCCACTGGCTGTGGCCGCTGTCGTCGGTGATCTTCAGGCACGGCACTTTGGTCTGGCCGCCGCCTTGCAGCAAGGCCTGGCGGGTGGGACCCTCTTGCTGCGCGTCAAGGCGTTGGATAGTCAGGGACAGGCGGCGGATTTCCTGCCTGACCTTGATGCAGAAGGGACAGGTTTTGTACTGGTACAACACCAGGGCCTGACACTGCTGATCGACTTTTGCCTGCGCGGCTGGCGCGCGGTCCAGGCCTTTGGGCCGGGTCAGTGTTTCCTTGAGCAGCAGCACCGGACCGAGGACGAGGCGCAGGGTTTTGAAGAAGTAGCGGACAAAAATTTTCATGGCCGATTTTAGAGGCCAGGCTGCGCCAGGGGGGTGATGTTTGAATTGATCCAAAAACAAACGGGCAAAAAAACGCCGGAAAACGGCATGGAATCAAGGGTTTACGGGCTTTTGGCCTGCTGAAACGAAAACGTTTGTTTTGATCCAGTCAGTGACAAAAATCGGCGCGCAAAAGCTGATTAATTGCCCGAAAAATAACAACAAGCTGAGCAATTGAAGTCTGGAAATTGCCAGAACTTCCCGGCTGACCTAAAATTTAATCAAGCCGGTGGACTGGAAAGCACCATGCCCCACGCAGCCTTTGCGTGATTATGAGGAACTTGCGACCCTCCCGGCCCCTTTCATAGCTTCCCGACCAGCAGCTTGTACTGGCCGGACTTCAACAAGTCGCCGCGCGGCGACGATCCCAAACTGACCACCGATGCCGCCAGCCCGGCCTTGGTCTTTACGTTCGGACGCAGGACGATCTTTGCCACGCTGTCGCCCAGAACCCCCGCCCAATTCGTTGCTTGCCCGAACGGCACAACCACCAGCGTGCCGTTTTTAGTGTCCCAAAGCACCGCCCGATAGTTCCTGACATTCTCGGGAAGCGCGTCGATCCAGTCGGCTGGCCAGAGTTGCGCGCCCTTAGCGGCCTTGTGGGCGCCAGTTAAATGGACCGTTTTGCTGTCCAAGACTGCGACGGCGGTTGTCTCCAATGCCAGCGTAGGCACATGCTCGGAGAGCGCGGCCAGCGTGCGGCTGTCCAGAAAACCCACGATCTGTGCGTTTCCGCGTGCGACCTTGTCGGTTTTAATGACGTTTCGAAAGGCTTTGAAATCGTCATTTAAGACCTTTTGATAGGCCGGTGAAATGGTTTTATCGACCATCGGCCCCTGCAAGTAGCGCGGCAACGCGGCCAGCTTTTGGCCTAGCGCCAGCTCGGGGCTTAACCAGCTCTGGCCGACGTTGTGATCCCAGCCAGGGTCGATGCCGACCGGCACCTGGTCTTTTATCTCGCCGTCCTGACTGACAACAGTGCGAGTTTTCAGATTGAAGGGTGCGCTGGGCTTTGTCCCCAATGCCTTCAGGTCGTCCTCGCTGTAGGCGCGGATCGTGCACCGGCAGCGCCAGCCGTTGGGCGGGTAGTGTGTTTGCCAGAAGGCATCGCCGATGGGGAAAACTAGCCCATTCCATGCCGCGTGTTGTGGCCTGACGCGAGAATCGCCAGCCGTCCGGTATTCAAGGTATGGCCTGCTGCCACTGTTGGCCAGCAGTTGCTCCCAACGCCCGGCCATATGGGAGCTGCGCATGTTGGTGTCAAAAATGACCGAGGTACGCCAGCCGCGCTTGCCTTTGTACGTCCATCCGTGGTTCTGCACAGCGGCGTCAAAGTCCTTGCGGAATTGGGTAATCGTGGAGCCCTTTTCGAGGGCGCCGACCAGCGATTTTTGAATGTCGGCGACCAGATCGGTGTTCGTCGCCCCCGCGATGGCAAAGACTTTGCCATGCACCGGCCCGGCCAGGTCATCCCATGCCGTTGTACTCTCGGGCAGCTTGCCTTTAAGGTTATCGATGGCCCCCTTGAATTGGACGCCAAACTCGCGAGCGGCGACCTGATCAGGCATGCGGCCCTTCGCAGATATCGCCAGCCTTGACTACGCGCAAGGCCAGATCGTGCGCAAGGCGATGCTCAACGCTTGCGCCTTTGGACGTCTCCCAGCCGGGCAGAAGCGCGACGCAATCACAGGTGGCCAATTGCGCGATGGCCATCCGCATGTATCCGGCCCACGACTTGCAAGGCGGCACGGGGTTGTCGGCTGGGTTTTCTACGTGATAGCCCAGCGCACGCAGGCGCCCGGCCTCTGCGTTAAATGCCGGATAGTTGAATTCCGGCAACCCGGTCATCGGGCCAGCAATGTAGATGCGTTTCATGGTGCATTCGTGGCCACGCCACGCAGAAAGGAATAGGTCATAGCCTGGTCAAGCACCTCGCGCAGGCCCTGATCGTCCATCTGGCCGACCACGTCCTGCAGCGCGGCGCTGAACTCAGCCAGCGTCTTGCCGTCGCGTTCGAACTGGGCCAGCATGTTCGCAATCGGCTCAATCATTTGGTCGGCAATGACCTGATCGGCGGCGTCGATTGCCAGTTGCTGCGCCTGGTCGTCCGTCATGCCCGCTTCCCTGGCGAAGCTGAAGCCGGGAACCTTCGAAAAGTTAACCGCCTTCAGGTCTGGCTTGCCGGTGGGCTGTGGAGGCTTTACCTCGGGCCTGGCATCGGGCAAAAGCGCATCGCTGTCGTCCTCGGCTTCTGGAATGCCCAGTTCGATCAGCATGGCCTTGCGCGATGGCTTGGCGCCGGCCTTGCGTGCCACGTCGTAAGTCTCTGCGCGGTCTTTGCCGGCATCTTCCTGCTTGAAAAACTCCAGGGTCGGCGGTGCAATACCTTCACCGAAGTTGAACAGCGTGATCCAGCGAAAAATCTGGCTCATGCTGGACGCCGCGATGTCGCGGTCGGAGTCATGCACGCTGTTTTGTCGGACCTGGGCGGTGTCGGCTGCGGCGCGTGAGCCGACTTCCATCTGCTCGCCGATCATGGCCTGGCTGGTCAGGGCCTTGCTCATTTCCCGGTTGGCCAGGCTGATTAGGGCCTGCTGTGGTGCCGCACCAGAGCCGCCCTGCGGCACCAGCAACTCGATGCCCGTTCCCTCCTGCACCACCAGGTAGCCGGATTCGACCATGCTGGCCAGAGCATCGGCGAGCTGATCCTGTTCCTTTTCTCCCGTCCCGACTGGGTATCGGCCGACAGGCCAAGGCAGGCCGTGGCGCTCGCAGTACTTGACGAAATAGCGCCAGCCACCAGTTTTGAAGGTCCACGGCCAAAAGCAACTGGACAGCAGCGCCATGCCGTATGGGTTGTCCGTGGTGGCCATGTGCCGCGAAATGGCGAACTGGTAGGGCTCGACGGGCGCACCCATGGGCGCGGCCCGGCTGACCAGCAGCGGGTTGGCGGATGAGTCGAAATGAATGCGGCGGCCTGGGAGATCGGCGACTTCGCTGGGCACCAGCTTCCCGGCGGCGTTAATGTTCCAGACCAGCTCGTGGGCCTTGTAGCCGGTCAAGATGCAGGAGCACATCTGCCACATCACCTCCATCCAGTCGGCCACCTTGTTAGGCGGGCCGCTCTGCATCCAGCTCTGGCACAGCTCCATCGCTGCGGCCGCCTTGGGGTCGTTTTGCGCGCCGAGTTTCAGGCGGTATTCATGCGAGCGAAAAGAACCACGAATGGAGCGAATCTCGCCGATTACATGGCTGTCCGCCATGATGGAACGGTAGACAACATCGGTCTTGCCCATGGCCCGCAAGATCGGGTCAGGATTAGGCAGCATGGCCAGGGAGGAAAGAAAGCGCTCAGGGTCGGTTTCGGCGGTGGCAAGCGGTTTGCCCAGCCAGCCTTTGACGCCTTGGATCAGGCCACGGAGGGTACTCATTTTTTATTTCCTTTTCGGGGGCCGGTTTTGATTCGGGGAATGCCGCCAGCGCGTGCGACGCATATCTTCCAGAGCATTTCCAGCGCGTCTGGGCCATCGTCGTGGTCGGCCTCGGGCCAATGCTTCAGCTGGGTGTTTAAGACCGTGTGCGCCTGGCTGAAGCGGATCAGTCCGTTAAAGACGTGCGGGCTGAGCGACTCAATCCGCAGGTCCTTGTCGGTGTGCGGGATCACCGGCATGGCTGGCACCGGGACGCCCATGATTGCGGACTGCTTGACCAGCTCCTGCCGCATGAACTCCTGAAACTGGACGGCCTCGAAGGCCCACACCAGGCACCCGTACTCACGCTGAAATTCGATGACGTGGCTGATCTGCAGGCTAGGAGTGCGGCGGGCCACTTTGGCTTCGATCACATCGAGAATTCCATGATTGCGGTCGAACCCTCCCACCAGCGTTGCGGACGGGTCTCGCTTATTGGTGTTTTTCTTGCCCAGGCTGGGATCGTGCGACCCGTAAAAAATCCAATCGCGAGACGGCTGCACCCAGTACTGCATCGTTGAAAAGAACGACGCCTCTTCATTGCTCGGGTCGTTCTGATACTCGCAATCGAAGGTGTGGTGGTCGCCCGCCCGAATCTGCATAAGCCGCAGCAGCGGGCGCATGGTCGGCCAGCTAACAATCGCACCGCGCTCCATGTCGGCCTTGTTTTCCCGGTAGAAGGCGTCCGCTTCGGTTTCCCGCTCTTCATCGTCCGGGTCTGCCTCGTCCGGCACCTCCTGATTGATGAACAGCTCCTCCCACTTCTGCCACAGGTCCATGCGGTCGGGCCAGCGAATGACAGCCTTGAACTTCTTGCGCGTGCGCCACTGGGGATTGCTGTGAAAGCGGTTTGCGGCCGAGTCATAGTGCAGGATCGTGTTCAGGTAGAACACATCCAGCGAGCCGTCGGGCGGGCCGAGCGGCAGCACGACCTTCTTAACCCACTTTTCGACCTTATCGCGCTGCTCCTTGCTGCGCACGTTCTCGTCATTCTCGATATCGTCCAGCCAGACGAAGTCGGGGCGATGGGGGCCGTGGCGTAGGCCGCGCATCCGCGTGCCCGAGCCGAACGCCTGAATCTTGGCTTCGTTTTTGGTGAGGATAACGCCGGCATTCCACACGCGGCCGGCGCCGCAGGCTTCGGGGAAGTCCATCGCCAAACGCGGGTTGCTGTCCAGCTCGACCTTGACGGCCTCCAGCATGGTCGCGGCCTGGCCCAATGAGTCCATGACAATGGGAATGAACTTCTTGCGACCGGTGACCACCAGCCAGATCGTTCCGAGCTGCGTGCCCAGCGTAGACTTCGCCTCGCCACGCGGCGCCGACAAGTTGACCAGTTGGCCGGTGGCCTTGTCCACCAGGATCGGCAGGTATTTGTAAAGCCACGCCTGAAAGATCGATGATTCGCTTTTGACGTAGTGCGGGAAGTACGTGCGGCAGAAGAACTCATAGTCATACTGCGCCCTGGTGCGCCGCATGTCCCGCGCCGAATAGTCCGTGGCAAAGCCCTCGCACTCGGCCTCGATCATCACGCGCTGCTGCTCGGCAAAGCCCGCCAGTTCAGCGAGAAAATCTTTGTCCTTTAGCTTTTGCTGCTTGGCCATCGCTTAATTCCCTGAGCCAAATTCGGCGACGAACTCCGGCCCCGCGGCCTCGGCCAATTCGATAAATTGCTTCTGCAGCTTGGGCGCATTCTTGCCGATGAAAACGGTCATGAACTTCAGCACGTCCATGGCCACGGCCAGGCGGTTGCCATTGGGCATGGCGCGGGACGCGGCGCCGATGGCCTTGTTGAAGCCGTCCATCAGCTTTACCAGAATGTCGGCGCGCTTGTCAGCGGGCATTTTTGGGTCGGCTTTAATGGCTTCGATGGTGGCCAGGAACTGTTCGGACAGGCCGCCCAGCACCTCATTGGCCATTTCCTCCATGCCGCCCTTGCTCATGCGGCGGGCGTTCTTGGCCAAGTCCCAATCGTCGCCTTCGTCAGCGGCCGTGCGCTTCCAGTTTCGGGCGGTGTTGTACGACACCCCGCACAGCTCGGCGGCGCCGGTCAGAGGCATGCCCTGCAGGTATTTGCCGCGCACCTTGCCGCGTGTGGTTTTGTCGTGAGCCATCTGCTTACCTGTTCGCCATCTTGATGGCTTCGATAGCAGCCGCCACTACAGCGCCTGCGAGGGCACCGCCGCTTGCTACGCGCATGGCTGTGCCGCGTTCGTTCTTTTCGATCACGCCCACACGAGCTTCCACACCAGTCAGGCGGCCCTCAATAGCGTGCCGAAAGTCGTTGATGCGCTGGTGTGTCGAATCATGGTTCGATTGGATGACTTGCATCATCAGTTTGAGCTGCCCCTGCACCTCTCCCATCTGCTGCAGCAATTGCTGGTTTGGATCACTCATAAACCGCGTCCTTTGGATTTTTCAAAAGTTGACTGGCAATGGATGCAGCGAATCGCTCCCGGCACTGCCTTGCGCCGGTCACAGGGGATGGGTTTGCTGCAGGACGCGCAATCGATCTGGCCTTCACCTTCCAGTTGGGCCTGAGCGTGTCGCACTTGGGTGTCGCGCTGGGATTGCTCCAGCGCTGACGCCTGTTCCAAATACTTTTCATCCACCGTTGCGCACCTCGATGGCAACAGGTCCGGCAGCGGCAACCACCTCGCACGGAGCGGGGATGCCGGGCAAACCTGCCGGATTCCAGCCAGCAAGGCGATACACCGCCGCCGACAGCGCCGAGCAGACCTTGCGGCCGTCGTCAGCGTCCGGCGCTTTCCAGCCCAGCTTCAACCTGGCCGCGATGCGCAGCAGGTCAATGAAGTCGTAATTGATCGGCGTGCCCAGAATGTTGAAGGCTTCGATAAAGACATATTCCGGGTCAGCCACCGGGCAGCGGATCACGTCAAAATCGGTGTCGCCCAACTGGCTCATGGGCACGATGCCAGCGACGATGCGTGTTTCAATCATCATCAGCCGGTCGCACATCCACAGCGCCACCGCGGTGTGCGTATAGGGCGACTTGGTGAACCACCGCACCAGGGCTGGAAAGCCGCCGTGCGTGGTGCGCAGAGCGATCAGATCGCCAGTCTTGATGTGGCTGCGCGCTTCAACGTAGTTCATTCGTTGTGCGCCACTGGTTGCATTGCTCACGATTGACCTCCAGAAAGTCCAGCAGATTGCACATCTGCGTTGCGAGCTGGTGGTACGCCTTGGCCACCAGACGGTGATTCGCCTCCAGATCGGGCACCTTGCCCGTTGCCGCCTGTGGCAGCGGGGCCGGTGCCTGTGTCAAGTTCGCGGGCGGCGCCACCTTGATCGGCTGTATCGACGCGTCCGGCGTTGGCTGAGTTCCACCGGCGCAGCCGAGCGTCAGGCAGCACGCAACTATCAACAGAGTCAGCAGCTTCATGGCTTGAATCCTTCGTAAGTTGTTCAAAAAACTGATCGACGGCAGCGCGGCCTTTTTCCTGCGCGTTGCCAGAGGCGTCGGCACGCTTGAGGTCGCCCTTTGTTTTGGCGTTGGCCTTGGACTGCTGCTTTTTGTCGGACTTGGTGTGTGCCTCTTCGCATTCCTGCTTGCCCACCTTTTTGCCGTGTTCGTACAGCGCCACTTCTGCGCGGCCGATAGCAGCCAGACAGGCGATGACAGCTATAGCGATGCACCACTTCACCCAGGTCTTCATGAGCAGCTCCCCGCACCCCAGCCCGCATACAGCGGCTCATATCGCCGCAGGATGACTTCGGGGTAATGCTGGTTCTCGCGCTGACTGGCAGGGGTCACGCCGGGGTTGATCGTGCAAGTGGCGTCAAGGCACCGCCCCGGCTCCTTTGAGAGCCTCTGGCGCTTGTAAACCCAGCCCAGGCCGCCGTTGTAGGCACTCAGGGTGAAGGCCATGCGCTCGCAGTCGTCCACCGCCTTGATGCGGTCGGCCAGCCATCGGTCATAGGTGACGAGTGCGCGCAGTGCCCAGGTGGGGTTTGTCGGCGCCCGGTCGCCCAGGCTGACATACAGGCCGCCGATCCAGTTGCTGGTTGCGGGCATGAACTGCGCCAGGCCTACCGCACCCACCGGGGACCGCGCATCCTCGCGCCAGCGGCTCTCCTGATGGACTTGTGCGGCAAAGGTGGCCACAGGGGCATTAAGGCCCCAGACGCGCTGTGCCTCGCGCTTGAGCGTGGCCTGATGACGCTGGGCGTCCCTTGGGATGCCTTGAGCACAAGCCACGGACATGAACGCGCAAAGCATCAGTAGCGCCAGGCCTATGTGGAACCACAGGGCCATGCGGGCGGCCAGCTTCATGCGGGGCTTGGCCACTTATGCCCCCAACCCGACAGTGATCAGGCAAGCCGCGACGATTACGGCGCGGCGAAGCTCGGCCAGGTCGAAGGCGCGGGCGCAATCTCGGTCAGAAAAGACGGCGGTTACCGCGCTTTCCCAGCAGGCCTGGCGGTCCGCGCCCAGCACTTCATAAGTCGGCAACGGCTTACCGTCAAAGGTCTTGCCTCCACCAGTTCGGCAATAGGCTGCATACGCCATGCGGGCGGCCGCGTCAGCGTCGAGCAGTTCGGCCAGCTCATGCGGCCGGGCGTGGGGAAAGAGCGCCCGGTCGAGCCAATAGCCGCCCCAGCCGCCGAGTGAGAGCAAGTGCGCTTTGTAGAGCGTGACAGCGACCAAGTTGCCCGGCGCCTCGGCTTGCAGCAGAAGCGCCAGACCCATCAGCACAATGGTCAGCACCAGCCAGACCAGCATGCGCGGAAGTTTGAGAAACATGATTGACTCCAGACGTTAAAGAGGGCTCTTCGATGAGAGCCCTCAGTGTCTGGAATCAGCGCGCTTTAATCTTGGTGAAGCATTTCACCAGAGGGGCTACTTGTCTGGCGCTTGTGCTTTCAACTCTTCAATTAAATCAAACAGTCGTTGCTTGGCGTAACGCATCCCGTCAGGGGCGAGCCCACAGCGCCGTGGTATTCAATTGCCCATTTCAGGGAGTTCATTTGGGTGCCGCAATGCATTTCCAATTTCCCAAATGTGCGCAGCAATGCATTGCCGGCCTTCTTGGTCAGATATGGATGAAAGTCATTTATCGCGGGGCGCACGCTTTTCAGCAACGGCTCGACCAAATAATGCAAGCCACCGGCTGTCCAGTGCTGGTCTATCGGCGGGAGATTTTCCTTCGCTCGATTCAGGGCAATCCTGAAAGTGGCAGCAGCCGCCGCCCGCCGACCCACCGCCGCTTGGTTCAAGCCAATGCGGTAAGAGAGTAGCGCCGTGATCGGCAAACTCAGCAGGCTCAGAATCCAAAGCTCACCCTGCGAGAACATGACCCCTAATATTTCCATGGTCGGATCACGAGTTCACCTTAAGGCGGTACGCACGATGCCTTGCCGCTCATCGACCCACAGTCCATACCGCTGCTTACCTTGGTACTCAGCGTAAGGCTCTAGCTTGCCTGTCATGGCGTCTTGCAGCGCCAGAGCTGCAATCATGTTCGGGCTGGGCCGTAGGCGATCAACATTCACTGTTTTGCGTAGTCCATCAATATCCATGGCGCTAATCACCTTGATGATCTCGCAGGGTGCGGCGCACTCATAAGCCGTCAAAATACTGGTCTGCCTCGCGTGTATCTGATGCTTGCCGTCGCGCTGGCCGGCATAGCTGAACATCACAATTTCTGCACTGGCCTTTCCTGCTTTTCGCTGGTCATCAGTGAGCAGCACGGTGTAACCATAGTCCACGCCCTCCTTCAAGTCGTAATTGTGTTCACGAACAACTGCGGCAGATTGCAACGAAGTGGGCGGCTGTTGAGCCTGGTTTTTTGGGCCAAGGACAAATAGGTAATACAACAGCAAACCGACGGCCGCACCAATGGCCGCCGTAATGATTTTTTTCGTGATTGGTTGCAGCGATTGCCCGCTTTGAATGTTATCTGCCATGGCTATTTCCCTTAAAAATTACCACTCATGAGTTGAGGCCACAACGCGGCCAAGGATAGATACATCCGTCGTCTTGCTCAGATCGATGTCATATGGTCGGTAAGACTGGTTCTCGCTGCTCACTCGCAGAATGCCGTCGGGCAGCAACTGCGCGTATTTCACCAGCAGTTCGTCGCCCTGTCGCAGCACATAGGCGAACCCGCTTTTTGGAGTGGTCTGCGACATGTCGATCAGCACCTGGTCGCCGTCTGACAGCTTGCCAGTCATGGAATCTCCAGACACGTCGATCACCCGGAGCTGAGAAGCCTGCAGGCCTCTTTTGTTTAACCAGCTCTTGCGAAAGCAAAGCCCATATATTTCAGCGCCTTCACCGTTGACCGCGCCAGGGCCAGCGCTGGCCGCAACGTCATGCCGGGGAATCACCACGAAGTCGTCGTTTGCTGCAGCCTTGGACCGCCTGCCTGTGATCACGTAGGCGGTATCAACGCCCAGGCTGTCCGCCAGGGAGAAGTACTCGCCGTCTGGCGATCGTTCTCCAACCTCGTAATTGAACTGAGACGTTTTGCTTACGCCGCATTTCGTCCCGAACTCTTTTTGCGCAAGACCTAGCCGCTCGCGCTCTTCCCTCAGGCGTTCACCTATTCCCACGTTTGTTGACCCTGTTTGTTCTTGTGGTTCGTTCACGGTTAATTCACGGTGAATCAAAAACGAGAGTATCGCACCCACAAAACGGTCTGCATAGCCCCCGCAAGTACTTCATTCCGGTTACTAGATCACATCGATTCAACAAAAAGGCACCAAATCACTTGTGTTACCCGTTTTGTTGAACTATGATCAACAACAGTTCAATAACAGCTAATCCACTGTCAACAAAAAGGGCTATATGGAAATGA
This sequence comes from Polaromonas sp. UC242_47, assembly GCF_044452385.1. Classification (NCBI taxonomy): domain Bacteria; kingdom Pseudomonadati; phylum Pseudomonadota; class Betaproteobacteria; order Burkholderiales; family Comamonadaceae; genus Polaromonas; species Polaromonas sp. UC242_47. The sequence continues at coordinate 4,107 of NZ_JBIOAO010000003.1, read as the reverse complement.
AGAAACAGAAAATGTCCACAAACGCGAACGTTCCCACGATCCGCGCAAAGACGCCGCAAGAGGCCAAGCAACTGCTGCAGGCCAAGGGTGTGACCCTCAAGCAGTTCGCCGCCAAGCACGACTTCGACTACCGCACCGTCTCCGAGGTGGTGCGCGGCGTGAATAAGGGCCTTTACGGCGAAGGCCACAAAGTGGCCGTGGCTTTCGGCCTCAAGAAGGCGGCGTGATCATGGCAAAAAAACCATCCACAGCCGTCACCGAAGCAAATCCCCGGACTGTCCGGGCTTTTGATTTCAGCCCCGCAGACGCCGAAGCCGCCCAGCAAATGGGCATCGTCGTCGGTGGCCCGGCCGCTGACCGCATCACGCGGGCGGTTGTCTCGTACAACATGGCCGCACGCCTTGCTGTTGAATCCGGTTATTTGTTGCTGTCGGTCAAGGGCGAGCTGGAGCACGGTGACTTCACCGCAGCCCTTGAAGAAACGGGTCTTTCAAGCCAGCGCGCATCAGAGTTGATGCGCATGGCCAAGTTCGCCACCAGCCTGCCAGATGCCCAGCGGGCTGACATGCTCAGCATGCCGAAATCCAAGGTGTTAATGCTGGCCAGCGCTGACCCGGCTGTCATTGAAGACCTTTTGAGCGACGAAGAAGCCGGCGATCTTGATGCCCTGAGCGTGCGTGAGCTACGCCAGCGCATCAGCGACCTGAAGGCTCAGGCCACCGACCTGTCGGTGCAGGTGGAAACGGCCGAGGCTGAGCGAGACGGTGCCCTGAAAAAGCTCAAGAAGCGCAACCAGCGCGACGAAGACGACCAAGGCGTGCCGCTGGTGATCGCCGACATTCGCGCCGAAATGGCCAGCCTTGTCAAAAAGGCAGAACTGGCAGTGACGTCCATGTACCCGGTGGGCGTCGAAGCCGTGACCTTGAGCGGCCACGCCGAGGCCAGCGAGTGGGTCAAGCCGACCCTGCGCCTTGGCCTGTCCGGTCTGATGGCTGTTCGCGAGCTGATCGACGGCTCCATCAAGAGCTACGTCGAGGCGATGGGCGAACAGGCCGAACGCCTTGCCAGCAAGCCCGACGCGCTGGCCTTTCTTGACGAATCTGAGATCAAGGGTGTCGCCGAAGACTGGACGCAGCTGACCGCATTGCACAGCCACGAAGAGGCGCTGCGCAAGCACGAACGCGACCAGGCCAAGCCCAAGGGCAAGGGCCGCCCCGCTAAGGCACCAGAGGCACCAGGGAGCAAAAAATGAGCAAGTCCAGGCCTAAGCAAATTGTCGTTGACTACGCCCGCGAGAACTCACCCCCGAGTTTGTCGAGGGCTGCGCGCGGCGCGGTGTCGAGGTCGTTTACCGAACGCCCATCCACAAGAGCAAGGAAGAACGTGCCATGCGCGCCGCCCAGGCTCTATCCCGCCAGGCCAAGGCCTGAGGCCCGGCTGTTCCACCCCACCCCCAATAGGTGAAACACATGGGCTCAGTTCAGGCATTGACCAAACAAATCCGACACATGAGTGACCTCCCTGCGGCGCTGAACCCGGACGACCACTGGGCCTGCGCAAACGAAGATCAGAAGCGCGTGGCCGGATTCCTCGAATCGCTGCTCAAGCCGCTGGACGAGCTGGTGGACGGTGGCGCGAGCATCAACAACGTCGCAGCCCTGTTCGTCAGCCAGTCAGCGGCGGGCAAGCTCGACAGCCGCATGCGCCACCTGATGACGCTGGTGGGCTGGGAGACCGTCTCCGTGCCCACGATCAAGCGCGCCCTGTCTGCCTACCGCAAGGAAGGCGTGACCGGGTTGCTGCCGAAATACAAAGGCCGGGTCCGTCAGGACTACGGCTGGGAAGTGCGCGCCGTCGCGCTCTACAACCTGCCGGGCAAGCCGGGCTACGCCGACGTGGCTTTCAAGCTGATTCAAGAAGGCTTTGAAGACGTGACCGAGAGCCGCGTAGCGCGCTACCTCAAAGCCATGCCTGCCACCCTTGGCAAGTTCAGCCCGGCCCGCATTGGCCCGCACCTGCACAAGCTCCGGCGCCAGAAATTTCAGCGGCGCAGCCTGGAGGAAGTGCTGGTCGGCGGGGAGTATACGCAGGCGACGGCCACACCGTTGACTGCTATGTCGGCCACCCCAACACGGGCAAGCCTTACCGCCCCGAGCTGACGGCCTTCATCGACATCAAGAGCGGCTACATCGCTGGCCTGTGGTTCACAGAAAGCGAAAGCGGCGTGTCCACCCTGTTTGCATTGAGCCAGGCCCTGCGCATGCACGATCACGTCCCTGCATGGGTGTACGTTGACCGGGGCGCGGGCTACCGCTCCAAGATGCTCAGCGACGAGGTCACCGGCTTTTACAGCCGGTTCGACATCGGCATGATCAGCGCGCTGCCGGGCAATCCGCACGGCAAGGGCTGGATTGAGCGCTGGTTCCGCACCTGTCGCGACAAGCACGACAAGTTCTTTGCCGGTGGCCAGGTGTACTGCGGCGACGACATGGCGCCGGAGACCAATCGCCGACTGAGCGCTGATCTCAACAAAAAAGACCCCGACGCGCAAGCTGCCCAGCCTTGCCGAATACGTCACCAGCTTCATGCAGTTTCTGGAGGGCTATCACAACGCCCCGCAGGACAAGCTCGGTGGTCGTACCCCGGCGCAGGTCTGGGCAGGCCTCAAGCCGGTCAGCGTCGAGCTGAGCATGGACAGCGTCGTCAGGCCGCGTGAAGAGGTCAGCGTCGGGCGCCAGAGCATTCGCCTGCACGACCGCTTTTACTTCGCCGAGGCCCTCGCCCTGTTCGACGGCAAGAAGCTGCAGGCCGAGTACGACCTGTTTGACGACAGCCGCGTCTGGCTGTTCGATGAGAAGGGCCGCTTCGTCATGGAAGCCTTGCTGGCCAACACCATCGGCGTCTTGCCCACCAGCCGTCTTGAGGAAGGCCGCGACCGCCGCGCTGCGGGCCAGCTCAAGCGCCTCGAACGCAAGGTCGAGGAGGTACGCCAGCGCCGTGCAGACCCCATCACAGCCGAGACACAGGTGGCCGCCATCGAGTCCCTGCGCCCCGCGCTCCCTACCGCTGCCCCTGTGCAGTCGGCCGAAGTTTTCGAGATCGATTTACTCACTTGGAGGAAAGACAAATGACCACCCCGCAAATGTCCAGCCGTCCCTTCCTGCCATGGGCAAGAAGGTCACCAGCGCCTATACGCCAGAAGACACCGCCAAGGCCGCAGCCATCAACAAGTGGCTGGAGGATCACGAACAGTCGAAGGCTTGGCTCTGCAAAAAGTCGAGCATCCCCAACGGCACGCTGAGCCAGGTGTTGTCTGGCAAGTACGCCGCCCGCCCCACACGCCAGCTCAACACCATGCAGGCCGTGCTGGCCACAGAGACCGAGCGACTGGACGACGGCACGCCCGGCTACGTCAAAGGCAGCGTGCACAAGCTGCTGTCGGTGGTGTGCGACCGCACCCGCAAGCACCAGAACTTCGGTGTCATCACGGGCTACGTCGGCGTCGGCAAGAGCCGGTTCCTGAAGGAATACGCGGCCACCAGCCATTTGACGCTGCTGATCGAAGTCAGCCCAAACATGACGCCCGGCGTCCTGATGACCGAGCTGCTCATGCAGTTGAACAACGCCATCCCGAACGGCCTTGACCGCAAGTTCCGCGAGCTGGTGCGAGTCCTCAAGGAAACCAACTACCTGATCATTGCCGACGAAGCCGAGAACATGAGCGCCAGCGCGCTGCAGCGCCTGCGCCGCATCCGCGACATGGCCATGATCGGTGTGGTGCTGGCCGGCACGGGAAAAGCCGCCGGCCTGATCAAGCCCGAGCATGGCCAGTTCGACCAGGTGCGCGGCCGCGTCGGCATGTGGCCCGAGACGATCAAGGCGATCAGCCGCGACGACGCCGACGACATGGCCCGTGCAGCGCTCGGCATGGAAGACCTGAGCGACGAAGTGCTGGCCACGCTGTGGGAATACTCCCAAGGCAGCGCCCGCGTGTTGAACGAGAACCTGGTACCGCCATCAAGGACTACGGGATGGGCGCCGTGCCGCTGAGCGCCAAGCTGATCGAGACCATCGCCGCCAAGGTGCTGTTCATGACCAAGAAACGCG
>NZ_JBIOAO010000002.1:0-199838 GCF_044452385.1 Polaromonas sp. UC242_47 | reverse complement strand
CGGATTCTTCATTGCGGTCAACTTTTTGAAACTTTTAATTTTCACACTCGCTAGAGAGTAAAAACTGAAAGCATCACAACTTGCAAGCAAGAAATCTTGATGCAAAAAGCAAAGCCTGTACCTTAGGAAAGAAAACGCCCAGCTGACATCAGCTGGGCGTTTCTTGCTGTAAGAGCCTGACAATGTCCTACTTTCACACGGGAATCCGCACTATCATCGGCGCTAAGTCGTTTCACTGTCCTGTTCGGGATGGGAAGGAGTGGTACCAACTTGCTATGGTCATCAGGCATAACTTGTTGACAACTTGTTCATGGAACAAGTCATCGAATTCATAGAGTAAATCAGCTTTTATTTAATGTCTTACTCTCTTGCGAGAGCAGTATTTTGAATGCGTCACTTGGGCATAACAACCTTGAATCTAATCAAAGTTATAGGGTCAAGTCGCACGAGCAATTAGTATCAGTTAGCTTAACGCATTACTGCGCTTCCACACCTGACCTATCAACGTCCTGGTCTTGAACGACTCTTTAGGGGGCTCAAGGCCCCGGCAGATCTAATCTTGAAACGAGTTTCCCGCTTAGATGCTTTCAGCGGTTATCTCTTCCGAACTTAGCTACTCGGCAATGCCACTGGCGTGACAACCGATACACCAGAGGTTCGTCCACTCCGGTCCTCTCGTACTAGGAGCAGGCTTCCTCAAATCTGCAGCGCCCACGGAAGATAGGGACCAAACTGTCTCACGACGTTTTAAACCCAGCTCACGTACCTCTTTAAATGGCGAACAGCCATACCCTTGGGACCGGCTACAGCCCCAGGATGAGATGAGCCGACATCGAGGTGCCAAACACCGCCGTCGATATGAACTCTTGGGCGGTATCAGCCTGTTATCCCCAGAGTACCTTTTATCCGTTGAGCGATGGCCCTTCCATACAGAACCACCGGATCACTATGTCCTGCTTTCGCATCTGCTCGACTTGTCAGTCTCGCAGTTAAGCACGCTTATGCCATTGCACTATCGTCACGATGTCCGACCGTAACTAGCGTACCTTCGAACTCCTCCGTTACACTTTGGGAGGAGACCGCCCCAGTCAAACTGCCTACCATGCACTGTCCCCGATCCAGATAATGGACCTAGGTTAGAACCTCAAACACACCAGGGTGGTATTTCAACGTTGGCTCCACCGAGACTAGCGTCCCGGCTTCAAAGCCTCCCACCTATCCTACACAGATCTGTTCAAAGTCCAATACAAAGCTACAGTAAAGGTTCATGGGGTCTTTCCGTCTTTCCGCGGGGAGATTGCATCATCACAAACATTTCAACTTCGCTGAGTCTCAGGAGGAGACAGTGTGGCCATCATTACTCCATTCGTGCAGGTCGGAACTTACCCGACAAGGAATTTCGCTACCTTAGGACCGTTATAGTTACGGCCGCCGTTTACTGGGACTTCAATCAAGAGCTTGCACCCCATCATTTAATCTTCCAGCACCGGGCAGGAGTCACACCCTATACGTCGACTTTCGTCTTAGCAGAGTGCTGTGTTTTTAATAAACAGTTGCAGCCACCGATTTTTTGCAGCCTCATTGGGCTCCCCAAGTAAATGGTTCACCTACTAAAGGCACACCTTCTTCCGAAGTTACGGTGTCAATTTGCCGAGTTCCTTCTCCTGAGTTCTCTCAAGCGCCTTAGAATACTCATCTCGCGCACCAGTGTCGGTTTGCGGTACGGTCGTGTGTAGCTGAAGCTTAGTGGCTTTTCCTGGAAGCAGGGTATCACTCACTTCGTCTGCAAGCAGACTCGTTATCACTCCTCATCTAAGCCCGGCGGATTTGCCTACCAGGCACGACTACAAGCTTGAACCAACATATCCAACAGTTGGCTGAGTTAACCTTCTCCGTCCCCACATCGCACTACACATCGGTACAGGAATATTGACCTGTTTCCCATCAGCTACGCATCTCTGCCTCGCCTTAGGGGCCGACTCACTCTACGCCGATGAACGTTGCGTAGAAAACCTTGCGCTTACGGCGAGGGGGCTTTTCACCCCCTTTAACGCTACTCATGTCAGCATTCGCACTTCTGATACCTCCAGCAGGGTTTACACCGCCACCTTCACAGGCCTACAGAACGCTCTCCTACCACGTGCAATAAATTGCACATCCGCAGCTTCGGTAACTGGCTTAGCCCCGTTACATCTTCCGCGCAGGACGACTCGATCAGTGAGCTATTACGCTTTCTTTAAATGATGGCTGCTTCTAAGCCAACATCCTGACTGTTATAGCCTTCCCACTTCGTTTCCCACTTAGCCAATTTTAGGGACCTTAGCTGGCGGTCTGGGTTGTTTCCCTCTTGAGTCCGGACGTTAGCACCCGGTGCTCTGTCTCCCAAGCTGTACTCGTCGGTATTCGGAGTTTGCATTGGTTTGGTAAGTCGCCATGACCCCCTAGCCAAAACAGTGCTCTACCCCCGACGGTAATACTTGAGGCACTACCTAAATAGTTTTCGGAGAGAACCAGCTATTTCCAAGTTTGTTTAGCCTTTCACCCCTATCCACAGCTCATCCGCTAGTTTTGCAACACTAGTCGGTTCGGACCTCCAGTGCGTGTTACCGCACCTTCATCCTGGCCATGGATAGATCACTTGGTTTCGGGTCTACACCCAGCGACTGAGACGCCCTATTCGGACTCGGTTTCCCTACGCCTTCCCTATTCGGTTAAGCTTGCCACTGAATGTAAGTCGCTGACCCATTATACAAAAGGTACGCAGTCACCCCTTTCGAGGCTCCTACTTTTTGTAAGCACACGGTTTCAGGATCTATTTCACTCCCCTCCCGGGGTTCTTTTCGCCTTTCCCTCACGGTACTAGTTCACTATCGGTCAATGATGAGTATTTAGCCTTGGAGGATGGTCCCCCCATATTCAGACAGGATTTCTCGTGTCCCGCCCTACTTTTCGTTAGCTTAGTATCACGAGTTTCTTTTGCATACGGGACTATCACCCGCTATGGTCAGCCTTTCCAGACTGTTCTGCTAAGAATCTCGCTATCACTAACAGGCTTCTCCGATTTCGCTCGCCACTACTTTCGGAATCTCGGTTGATGTCTTTTCCTCGAGCTACTGAGATGTTTCAGTTCACCCGGTTCGCCTCGCATACCTATGTATTCAGTATGCGATACCTTTCGGTGGGTTTCCCCATTCAGAAATCTCCGGATCAAAGCTAATTTGCCAGCTCCCCGAAGCTTATCGCAGGCTATCACGTCTTTCGTCGCCTATCATTGCCAAGGCATCCACCATGTGCTCTTATTCACTTGACCCTATAACTTTGATTTCTCAAAGAGATATACAAGGAATGTGTCTGGTCTTTCACCAAACGCGTTATGCCGTAATCTTCAAACGTGAAGTCTGAAGTTCATTTTGACGCAATCAAAATTTCTATTAAATGTCACTAGCGGCACGGTCTGCACTAAACCTTTACGAATGTGCAGTTTCCGCTAGCAACGCTGATTTAACTCTATGAATTTTTAAAGAACAGCCAATAATTGATATAAATCAATCAACACAAAGCATCCTTAAAAAAGATGCTTTGCATTAATTAAATACGTCCGAGATAAGTTGGTGGAGGATGACGGGATCGAACCGACGACCCCCTGCTTGCAAAGCAGGTGCTCTCCCAGCTGAGCTAATCCCCCAGGATTCAAAACCGCTTCAAACCTGATTTGGTGGGTCTGGTTGGACTCGAACCAACGACCCCCGCCTTATCAAGACGGTGCTCTAACCAGCTGAGCTACAGACCCTCTCAATTCCCTAAAGAACCTGAAGGCAGCACCAATTAGATTGATGACCAATGCTGTTGTTTAAGACAACAGCCGATAAGAATGGGCGTAAGAATTTGATTGCATATTTCCAGAAAGGAGGTGATCCAGCCGCACCTTCCGATACGGCTACCTTGTTACGACTTCACCCCAGTCACGAACCCTGCCGTGGTAATCGCCCTCCTTGCGGTTAGGCTAACTACTTCTGGCAGAACCCGCTCCCATGGTGTGACGGGCGGTGTGTACAAGACCCGGGAACGTATTCACCGCGACATTCTGATCCGCGATTACTAGCGATTCCGACTTCACGCAGTCGAGTTGCAGACTGCGATCCGGACTACGAATGGTTTTATGGGATTAGCTCCCCCTCGCGGGTTGGCAACCCTCTGTACCATCCATTGTATGACGTGTGTAGCCCTACCTATAAGGGCCATGAGGACTTGACGTCATCCCCACCTTCCTCCGGTTTGTCACCGGCAGTCTCATTAGAGTGCCCAACTAAATGTAGCAACTAATGACAAGGGTTGCGCTCGTTGCGGGACTTAACCCAACATCTCACGACACGAGCTGACGACAGCCATGCAGCACCTGTGTTACGGCTCTCTTTCGAGCACCAAGCCATCTCTGGCGAGTTCCGTACATGTCAAAGGTAGGTAAGGTTTTTCGCGTTGCATCGAATTAAACCACATCATCCACCGCTTGTGCGGGTCCCCGTCAATTCCTTTGAGTTTCAACCTTGCGGCCGTACTCCCCAGGCGGTCAACTTCACGCGTTAGCTTCGTTACTGAGTACTAATGCACCCAACAACCAGTTGACATCGTTTAGGGCGTGGACTACCAGGGTATCTAATCCTGTTTGCTCCCCACGCTTTCGTGCATGAGCGTCAGTACAGGTCCAGGGGATTGCCTTCGCCATCGGTGTTCCTCCGCATATCTACGCATTTCACTGCTACACGCGGAATTCCATCCCCCTCTACCGTACTCTAGCTCTACAGTCACAAATGCCATTCCCAGGTTGAGCCCGGGGATTTCACATCTGTCTTATAGAACCGCCTGCGCACGCTTTACGCCCAGTAATTCCGATTAACGCTCGCACCCTACGTATTACCGCGGCTGCTGGCACGTAGTTAGCCGGTGCTTATTCTTACGGTACCGTCATTAGCCCGCCGTATTAGGGCAGACCGTTTCGTTCCGTACAAAAGCAGTTTACAACCCGAAGGCCTTCTTCCTGCACGCGGCATTGCTGGATCAGGCTTTCGCCCATTGTCCAAAATTCCCCACTGCTGCCTCCCGTAGGAGTCTGGGCCGTGTCTCAGTCCCAGTGTGGCTGGTCGTTCTCTCAAACCAGCTACAGATCGTCGGCTTGGTGAGCTTTTACCTCACCAACAACCTAATCTGATATCAGCCGCTCCAATCGCGCGAGGTCTTGCGATCCCCCGCTTTCATCCTTAGATCGTATGCGGTATTAGCGTAAATTTCTCTACGTTATCCCCCACGACTGGGCACGTTCCGATATATTACTCACCCGTTCGCCACTCTCAAGTATTGCTACTCTACCGTTCGACTTGCATGTGTAAGGCATGCCGCCAGCGTTCAATCTGAGCCAGGATCAAACTCTTTAGTTTAATCACTGCAATAATTTTCAACTCCCCGCATTTGACTGCGAGAAGAAACTCATAAAAACGGAATTGAAGAGAAATCTTGACGATTTCACTTTTTCTATCTCCATGAGCGTTTAAGGTCAGAAGACCTGGTTACAAGTAACCTGGCAATCGCCTTCAAACGCCCATACTTATCGGCTGTAAATTTTTAATGATCCTGACTACTTTCTTGGCAGCTTGCTGCTTCGTTTTCATCGGTAGCTGTAATCAGCTGAGCCTCAAATTATATACCGGATTCTTCATTGCGGTCAACTTTTTGAAACTTTTAATTTTCACACTCGCTAGAGAGTAAAAACTGAAAGCATCACAACTTGCAAGCAAGAAATCTTGATGCAAAAAGCAAAGCCTGTACCTTAGGAAAGAAAACGCCCAGCTGACATCAGCTGGGCGTTTCTTGCTGTAAGAGCCTGACAATGTCCTACTTTCACACGGGAATCCGCACTATCATCGGCGCTAAGTCGTTTCACTGTCCTGTTCGGGATGGGAAGGAGTGGTACCAACTTGCTATGGTCATCAGGCATAACTTGTTGACAACTTGTTCATGGAACAAGTCATCGAATTCATAGAGTAAATCAGCTTTTATTTAATGTCTTACTCTCTTGCGAGAGCAGTATTTTGAATGCGTCACTTGGGCATAACAACCTTGAATCTAATCAAAGTTATAGGGTCAAGTCGCACGAGCAATTAGTATCAGTTAGCTTAACGCATTACTGCGCTTCCACACCTGACCTATCAACGTCCTGGTCTTGAACGACTCTTTAGGGGGCTCAAGGCCCCGGCAGATCTAATCTTGAAACGAGTTTCCCGCTTAGATGCTTTCAGCGGTTATCTCTTCCGAACTTAGCTACTCGGCAATGCCACTGGCGTGACAACCGATACACCAGAGGTTCGTCCACTCCGGTCCTCTCGTACTAGGAGCAGGCTTCCTCAAATCTGCAGCGCCCACGGAAGATAGGGACCAAACTGTCTCACGACGTTTTAAACCCAGCTCACGTACCTCTTTAAATGGCGAACAGCCATACCCTTGGGACCGGCTACAGCCCCAGGATGAGATGAGCCGACATCGAGGTGCCAAACACCGCCGTCGATATGAACTCTTGGGCGGTATCAGCCTGTTATCCCCAGAGTACCTTTTATCCGTTGAGCGATGGCCCTTCCATACAGAACCACCGGATCACTATGTCCTGCTTTCGCATCTGCTCGACTTGTCAGTCTCGCAGTTAAGCACGCTTATGCCATTGCACTATCGTCACGATGTCCGACCGTAACTAGCGTACCTTCGAACTCCTCCGTTACACTTTGGGAGGAGACCGCCCCAGTCAAACTGCCTACCATGCACTGTCCCCGATCCAGATAATGGACCTAGGTTAGAACCTCAAACACACCAGGGTGGTATTTCAACGTTGGCTCCACCGAGACTAGCGTCCCGGCTTCAAAGCCTCCCACCTATCCTACACAGATCTGTTCAAAGTCCAATACAAAGCTACAGTAAAGGTTCATGGGGTCTTTCCGTCTTTCCGCGGGGAGATTGCATCATCACAAACATTTCAACTTCGCTGAGTCTCAGGAGGAGACAGTGTGGCCATCATTACTCCATTCGTGCAGGTCGGAACTTACCCGACAAGGAATTTCGCTACCTTAGGACCGTTATAGTTACGGCCGCCGTTTACTGGGACTTCAATCAAGAGCTTGCACCCCATCATTTAATCTTCCAGCACCGGGCAGGAGTCACACCCTATACGTCGACTTTCGTCTTAGCAGAGTGCTGTGTTTTTAATAAACAGTTGCAGCCACCGATTTTTTGCAGCCTCATTGGGCTCCCCAAGTAAATGGTTCACCTACTAAAGGCACACCTTCTTCCGAAGTTACGGTGTCAATTTGCCGAGTTCCTTCTCCTGAGTTCTCTCAAGCGCCTTAGAATACTCATCTCGCGCACCAGTGTCGGTTTGCGGTACGGTCGTGTGTAGCTGAAGCTTAGTGGCTTTTCCTGGAAGCAGGGTATCACTCACTTCGTCTGCAAGCAGACTCGTTATCACTCCTCATCTAAGCCCGGCGGATTTGCCTACCAGGCACGACTACAAGCTTGAACCAACATATCCAACAGTTGGCTGAGTTAACCTTCTCCGTCCCCACATCGCACTACACATCGGTACAGGAATATTGACCTGTTTCCCATCAGCTACGCATCTCTGCCTCGCCTTAGGGGCCGACTCACTCTACGCCGATGAACGTTGCGTAGAAAACCTTGCGCTTACGGCGAGGGGGCTTTTCACCCCCTTTAACGCTACTCATGTCAGCATTCGCACTTCTGATACCTCCAGCAGGGTTTACACCGCCACCTTCACAGGCCTACAGAACGCTCTCCTACCACGTGCAATAAATTGCACATCCGCAGCTTCGGTAACTGGCTTAGCCCCGTTACATCTTCCGCGCAGGACGACTCGATCAGTGAGCTATTACGCTTTCTTTAAATGATGGCTGCTTCTAAGCCAACATCCTGACTGTTATAGCCTTCCCACTTCGTTTCCCACTTAGCCAATTTTAGGGACCTTAGCTGGCGGTCTGGGTTGTTTCCCTCTTGAGTCCGGACGTTAGCACCCGGTGCTCTGTCTCCCAAGCTGTACTCGTCGGTATTCGGAGTTTGCATTGGTTTGGTAAGTCGCCATGACCCCCTAGCCAAAACAGTGCTCTACCCCCGACGGTAATACTTGAGGCACTACCTAAATAGTTTTCGGAGAGAACCAGCTATTTCCAAGTTTGTTTAGCCTTTCACCCCTATCCACAGCTCATCCGCTAGTTTTGCAACACTAGTCGGTTCGGACCTCCAGTGCGTGTTACCGCACCTTCATCCTGGCCATGGATAGATCACTTGGTTTCGGGTCTACACCCAGCGACTGAGACGCCCTATTCGGACTCGGTTTCCCTACGCCTTCCCTATTCGGTTAAGCTTGCCACTGAATGTAAGTCGCTGACCCATTATACAAAAGGTACGCAGTCACCCCTTTCGAGGCTCCTACTTTTTGTAAGCACACGGTTTCAGGATCTATTTCACTCCCCTCCCGGGGTTCTTTTCGCCTTTCCCTCACGGTACTAGTTCACTATCGGTCAATGATGAGTATTTAGCCTTGGAGGATGGTCCCCCCATATTCAGACAGGATTTCTCGTGTCCCGCCCTACTTTTCGTTAGCTTAGTATCACGAGTTTCTTTTGCATACGGGACTATCACCCGCTATGGTCAGCCTTTCCAGACTGTTCTGCTAAGAATCTCGCTATCACTAACAGGCTTCTCCGATTTCGCTCGCCACTACTTTCGGAATCTCGGTTGATGTCTTTTCCTCGAGCTACTGAGATGTTTCAGTTCACCCGGTTCGCCTCGCATACCTATGTATTCAGTATGCGATACCTTTCGGTGGGTTTCCCCATTCAGAAATCTCCGGATCAAAGCTAATTTGCCAGCTCCCCGAAGCTTATCGCAGGCTATCACGTCTTTCGTCGCCTATCATTGCCAAGGCATCCACCATGTGCTCTTATTCACTTGACCCTATAACTTTGATTTCTCAAAGAGATATACAAGGAATGTGTCTGGTCTTTCACCAAACGCGTTATGCCGTAATCTTCAAACGTGAAGTCTGAAGTTCATTTTGACGCAATCAAAATTTCTATTAAATGTCACTAGCGGCACGGTCTGCACTAAACCTTTACGAATGTGCAGTTTCCGCTAGCAACGCTGATTTAACTCTATGAATTTTTAAAGAACAGCCAATAATTGATATAAATCAATCAACACAAAGCATCCTTAAAAAAGATGCTTTGCATTAATTAAATACGTCCGAGATAAGTTGGTGGAGGATGACGGGATCGAACCGACGACCCCCTGCTTGCAAAGCAGGTGCTCTCCCAGCTGAGCTAATCCCCCAGGATTCAAAACCGCTTCAAACCTGATTTGGTGGGTCTGGTTGGACTCGAACCAACGACCCCCGCCTTATCAAGACGGTGCTCTAACCAGCTGAGCTACAGACCCTCTCAATTCCCTAAAGAACCTGAAGGCAGCACCAATTAGATTGATGACCAATGCTGTTGTTTAAGACAACAGCCGATAAGAATGGGCGTAAGAATTTGATTGCATATTTCCAGAAAGGAGGTGATCCAGCCGCACCTTCCGATACGGCTACCTTGTTACGACTTCACCCCAGTCACGAACCCTGCCGTGGTAATCGCCCTCCTTGCGGTTAGGCTAACTACTTCTGGCAGAACCCGCTCCCATGGTGTGACGGGCGGTGTGTACAAGACCCGGGAACGTATTCACCGCGACATTCTGATCCGCGATTACTAGCGATTCCGACTTCACGCAGTCGAGTTGCAGACTGCGATCCGGACTACGAATGGTTTTATGGGATTAGCTCCCCCTCGCGGGTTGGCAACCCTCTGTACCATCCATTGTATGACGTGTGTAGCCCTACCTATAAGGGCCATGAGGACTTGACGTCATCCCCACCTTCCTCCGGTTTGTCACCGGCAGTCTCATTAGAGTGCCCAACTAAATGTAGCAACTAATGACAAGGGTTGCGCTCGTTGCGGGACTTAACCCAACATCTCACGACACGAGCTGACGACAGCCATGCAGCACCTGTGTTACGGCTCTCTTTCGAGCACCAAGCCATCTCTGGCGAGTTCCGTACATGTCAAAGGTAGGTAAGGTTTTTCGCGTTGCATCGAATTAAACCACATCATCCACCGCTTGTGCGGGTCCCCGTCAATTCCTTTGAGTTTCAACCTTGCGGCCGTACTCCCCAGGCGGTCAACTTCACGCGTTAGCTTCGTTACTGAGTACTAATGCACCCAACAACCAGTTGACATCGTTTAGGGCGTGGACTACCAGGGTATCTAATCCTGTTTGCTCCCCACGCTTTCGTGCATGAGCGTCAGTACAGGTCCAGGGGATTGCCTTCGCCATCGGTGTTCCTCCGCATATCTACGCATTTCACTGCTACACGCGGAATTCCATCCCCCTCTACCGTACTCTAGCTCTACAGTCACAAATGCCATTCCCAGGTTGAGCCCGGGGATTTCACATCTGTCTTATAGAACCGCCTGCGCACGCTTTACGCCCAGTAATTCCGATTAACGCTCGCACCCTACGTATTACCGCGGCTGCTGGCACGTAGTTAGCCGGTGCTTATTCTTACGGTACCGTCATTAGCCCGCCGTATTAGGGCAGACCGTTTCGTTCCGTACAAAAGCAGTTTACAACCCGAAGGCCTTCTTCCTGCACGCGGCATTGCTGGATCAGGCTTTCGCCCATTGTCCAAAATTCCCCACTGCTGCCTCCCGTAGGAGTCTGGGCCGTGTCTCAGTCCCAGTGTGGCTGGTCGTTCTCTCAAACCAGCTACAGATCGTCGGCTTGGTGAGCTTTTACCTCACCAACAACCTAATCTGATATCAGCCGCTCCAATCGCGCGAGGTCTTGCGATCCCCCGCTTTCATCCTTAGATCGTATGCGGTATTAGCGTAAATTTCTCTACGTTATCCCCCACGACTGGGCACGTTCCGATATATTACTCACCCGTTCGCCACTCTCAAGTATTGCTACTCTACCGTTCGACTTGCATGTGTAAGGCATGCCGCCAGCGTTCAATCTGAGCCAGGATCAAACTCTTTAGTTTAATCACTGCAATAATTTTCAACTCCCCGCATTTGACTGCGAGAAGAAACTCATAAAAACGGAATTGAAGAGAAATCTTGACGATTTCACTTTTTCTATCTCCATGAGCGTTTAAGGTCAGAAGACCTGGTTACAAGTAACCTGGCAATCGCCTTCAAACGCCCATACTTATCGGCTGTAAATTTTTAATGATCCTGACTACTTTCTTGGCAGCTTGCTGCTTCGTTTTCATCGGTAGCTGTAATCAGCTGAGCCTCAAATTATATACCGGATTCTTCATCGCGGTCAACAAAAAATTTACTTTTTTGCCGGCTTGCTGAGCACTTCGATTGCCTGATCTCACCCTTGGATTTGACCTTGACTTTCGCGTTTTCAGCAAGTCTGACTGTAATCAGTCGAGCCTTAGATTCTATACCGGTTTTTTCATTCCAGTCAAAACAAATTTTGAAATTTGCTTTGCTTCCAAGACCTTCTCCACAGAGGCCTGAACTTCATTGAAAAAGCCCTTCATCTGCTGAGCCGTTGACTATAGCATGGCTTGAGGACTCCCAGGCCGTGTCGCAGCAATACTTCTTGCTAAATCACGCGCAAAGGCAATGTGCGCAAGCGCTGGCCGGTGAGCGCAAACAGCGCATTGGCCACGGCAGGCGCCAGTGGTGGCACACCCGGCTCGCCGACACCACCGGGCGGCCGGGTGCTGGACACCAGATGGGTTTGCACCAGGGGTGTTTGCGCCAGCCGCAGCATCGGGTAGTCGGGGAAGTTCTTCTGCTGCACCACCCCTTCATGGATGTCCACCTTGCCGTACAGGGCCGCCGTCAATCCAAACACCACCGCACTTTCCATTTGTTGGGCGACGATGCCGGGGTTGACCACGGTGCCGCAGTCCATGGCGCAGACCACCCGGTGCACACGCACCTGACCGGCCAGCAGCGACGCCTCGGCCACCTGAGCGACGATGGCGCCAAATGACTCGTGCAAGGCAATCCCCCTAGCCTGACCTGCAGGCAGTTTGACGTCCCAGCCAGCTTTGGCTGCCGCCAGGTTCAGCACCGCCAGGTGGCGTGGGGCATCCTTGAGCAGTTGCCGGCGCAGGGCCAGCGGGTCCTGCTGTGTCTCAAAGGCCAGTTCGTCGATAAAGCTCTCCGAGAAGAAGGCATTGTGCGAATGCCCGACCGAGCGCCAGAACCCTACCGGCACACCTTTGCGGGTGGCCACATGCGACATGTGCTGGTTGGGAAAGCCATAAGGCAGGTCAAACAGGCCTTCGGCCGTGGTTTTGTCGGGGGTGTCGACAGGCCCGGCCAGCATGGGCAGGCCGCGCTCCATCCAGCGCGGGGTGATGGCGTCGCCGGCCGACTTGATGCGCAGGCTGCTCAACTGGCCCTGCGCATCGACCGCGGCACGCAACAAGGCCACGTGCATGGGCCGGTAAAAGTCATGGGTTGTGTCTTCTTCGCGCGACCAGATCAGTTGCACCGGCCGGCCGCCACAGTCCATGGCCACCCGCACCGCTTGGGCGACGTAGTCGACCTCCAGCCGGCGGCCAAAGCCGCCGCCCAGCAAGGTAACCGTGATGTGCACCTGGTCCACAGTCACCCCGGCGACACGCGCGGCGATGGCGGCCGCCATCTGCAGCACCTGCGTCGGCCCCCAGAGAAACACCTGGCCGTCCCGGACCTGCACCGTGCAATTCATGGGCTCCAGCGTGGCGTGTGCCAGATAAGGCGCGTGGTAGACCGCCTCGATCCGGCGGGTCGCACCGGCTTCGGCCTGGTCTACCGCGCCTTTCTCATAAAAGGTAAACCCGCCAGCATCGCTTTTGACGGCAGCTTCCAGCTCGCCCTCGATACGGCGGGAATCCAGGGCGCCGGCCGGGCGCTGGCGCCAGTCGACCGGCACGGCCTGCGCCGCCTGCTGGGCTTGCCACCAGCTTTTGCCAACCACGGCAAACCCGGCGGTTGAACCGGCATAAGCCGGCAATGCCACCAGCCGCTCCACCCCCGGCATGGCCAGCGCGGCATTGGCGGGCATGGCGCCCGGCGCGCCGCCCAGCATGGGACACAGGCGGATGGCGGCATAGACCATGCCGGGCAGCCGCACATCCAGTCCGAACTGGGCGCTGCCATCCACCTTGGCCGGGATATCCTTGCGCGGCGCACTTTGGCCGATCACGGTCCAGTCCTTGCGATCCTTGAGCGTGACCGTGCCCGGCGGTGTGGCGGCGGCAAACTTGGCCAGTTCACCATAGTGGGCGGATGGGCCCGAGGGATGCGACACCACGCCGTCCTGGACCGTGAGCTCTGCCACTGGCAGGCGCCACTGCAAGGAAGCCGCACCTAATAAAGAAGCACGCGCCGTGGCGGCGGCTGTACGCACCACCGTCCAGGCGTCGGCCACGCTGCTGGAGCCGCCGGTGGCATTGATGCCCAACTCACGCGCCAGCTTGCTGACCACCCACTCGCCGACCTCCACCTTGGCCGGCCGCCCCTCCATCTCGGACGGGTGAAAGGGCAGACTGGCCACCAGCATGGCGACATTGCCATATATCTTGTCGGCGCCGGCCTGCTCTATATAGATACGCGACAGCGGCAGGTCCAGCTCTTCGGCCGCCAGCATGGGCAGGGCGGTAGACACGCCCTGGCCCATCTCGCTGCGCGCCATGGCCAGCACCACCGAACCGTCGGGGCGTATCTTGATCCAGCCATTCAGGGCGATGTCGCCCTCGGCCGGCGGCCAAAGCCGCCCGGAACCAATGCGCGAGCGCGGCGGCAACACGCCCCAGCCGACGATCAAGGCGCCGGCGGCGCCTGCTGCACTGAATAACCAGGTGCGTCTTTTCATGGCCGGCGTTTCCCCGTGCTGCCGGGCCCCATGCCCGCCGCCCGCTTGATGGCGATACGAATCCGCTGGTAAGTGCCGCAGCGGCAAATATTGGTCATGGCCGCATCAATGTCGGCGTCTGAGGGTTTGGGCGTCTTTTCAAGCAAGGCTGCCGCCGCCATCAACATGCCGGACTGGCAATAACCGCATTGCGGCACCTGCTCGGCCACCCAGGCCTGCTGCAACACATGGGGTTTGCCGGGGGCGCCCAGTGCTTCTATGGTCTGGATACGTTTGCCGACCAGGGTCGCCGCCGGCACCACGCAGGACCGAACGGCCAACCCGTCCACCCGCACAGTGCAGGCGCCGCAGGCCGCCACACCGCAGCCAAACTTGGTGCCCGTCATATTCAGCAGGTCGCGCAGCACCCACAACAAGGGCATGGCGGGGTCCGCATCGACCTGCACGGCCTGGCCGTTGATGTGTAGTTCCATAAATCCTGGCTTCCGGGGTTGTCGGCAGGCACGGCCCGCTGCGGGTGTCCACTGCACTATAGCGAGCCGGGAACACTCTTAATAGCCCGGAAACCAGCATGCGAAACGGCGGACCCGGATAATCCCTAGCAACATGGCACTAATTACCCTTCTTGACGCCCAACTCGCTTTTGGGCACGTCGCACTGCTGGATCACGCAGATTTCGCCCTCGAAACCAACCAGCGCATAGGCCTGATCGGCCGCAACGGCACGGGCAAGTCCTCGCTGCTTAAAATCCTGGCCGGCATAGACAAGCCGGATGACGGCACCTTGCAGTTGCAGCAGAACCTGCGCATTGCCTACGTCCCGCAAGAGCCCAGCCTGGACCCGCACGCTACGGTTTTTGTAGCTGCCAGCGCAGGACTGGCCAGGACCAAACACGTGGTGGAGCAATATCTGGCGGCCGACGAACACACCGACCTGGACGCGCTGCAATCCGAAATCGAAGCCCTGGACGGCTGGACCTGGGAGCAGCGCGTCGAAGAAACCCTGCACCGCCTGCATCTGGACAAGGACGCCATCGTCGGTTCGCTGTCGGGCGGCACGAAAAAACGCGTGGCGCTGGCCCAGGCGCTGGTCGCCAAACCCGATGTCTTGCTGCTCGATGAGCCAACCAACCACCTGGACCTGGATTCGATTGCCTGGCTGGAGGAATTGCTGGTCAATTTCAACGGCAGCATCATCACCATCACCCATGACCGGGCCTTTCTGGACCAGGTCGCCACCGTCATCGTCGAGCTGGACCGCGGCAAGCTGCGGCCCTACCCCGGCAACTTTGCCCAGTATTTGATCCAGAAGGAAGAGCAGATGGCGCAGGAAGCCGTCATCTTCGCCAAGGCCGACAAACTGCTGGCGCAGGAGGAAATCTGGATCCGCAAGGGCGTGGAAGCGCGCCGCACCCGCAGCGTGGCCCGCATAGGCCGGCTCGAAGCCCTGCGTGAAGGCCGGGCGGCACGGCGCGACGCCGTGGGCCGCGTCAATCTGGACGTCTCCAGCGGCGACAAGAGCGGCAAGATCGTGGCCGAACTGACCGACGTGAGCAAAAGCTTTGGCCACCCGGGCAGCGAAAAAATCATCGTCAACAAGTTCAGCGCCACCCTGCTGCGCGGCGACAAGGTCGGCCTCTTGGGGCCCAACGGCGCGGGCAAAAGCACGCTGCTCAAACTCATTCTGGGCGAATTGCAGCCCGACGTCACCACGCCGCCCGGCAAGATTCGCCAGGGCGCGAATCTGCAGGTCGCCTATTTCGACCAGATGCGTGACGCGCTGGACCTGGACGCGACGCTGGAAGACTTCATCAGCCCGGGCAGCGAATGGGTCGAGATCAACGGCCAGAAAAAACACGTCAAAAGTTACCTGTCCGACTTTTTGTTCAGCCCCGAACGCGCCCGCTCGCCCGTGCGCAGCCTGAGCGGCGGCGAACGCAACCGCCTGCTGCTGGCGCGCCTGTTCGCCCGTCCGGCCAATGTGCTGGTGCTGGACGAGCCGACCAACGACCTGGACATCGACACCCTGGAACTGCTGGAAGACCTGCTGCAAAACTACGAAGGCACGGTGTTCCTGGTCAGCCACGACAGGCGTTTCCTGGACAACGTGGTGACCAGCACGATTGCCTACGAAGGCACGCCGGAAAATCCGGGCTTTTGGCGCGAATACGAAGGCGGCGTGACCGACTGGATCACGCAGTCGAAACGCGCGGCGCAGATCACCGGCAGCGGCAAAACAACCGCCCCGGCCACCAAAGTTGCAAGCAAAACCAGCCCCCAGCCCAGCAAGGACGGTCAGCAACCGCTATCAAAAAAGAAGCTAAGCTACAAGGAGCAGCGCGAACTCGACGGCCTGCCGGCGCTGATCCAGCAACTGGAGTCGCAGCAAAAAGCGATTGAGCAGGAGCTGTTTGACGGCACGATTTACGCCAGCAACGCCAAACGCGCGGCCGAACTCACGGCGCGCAATTCGAAAATTGAAGAAGAGTTGATGGCGGCGCTGCAGCGCTGGGAAACCTTGTCCAGCTGATCCGGCTCCCGCAGGCGCCGCCCGGTCGGGCCAGGCGCCTACGCACTTCTACGAAGGTGTCGGGCCAGGAAGCCCCCTTGGCGTCAGCGGCTTAGGCTAAAGTGGCTGAACGCTTCAAAGTTGCTTCATGCCCCTTCGCCCGCCGTCTTTTGTTCGCCTCTTGCCTTTTGTCTGGCGCTGGGCCGCCTTGCTGATGCTGGGGGTCTGGCTCAGCGGCTGTGCCTCCCTGCCCAGCGAGGTGGACAGACCGGTCTCGACGGCACTGACCAATCCGGCGGAAACCCGGCTCGGGCAACTGGTCGAGGCACGTGCCGCGCAGGCCGGTACCCGCAACGACTCGGGTTTTGCGCTGGTCAGCAATGCCGAACTGGCTTTTACCAGCCGCATGGCACTGATCAACGCGGCCCAGAAGACGCTGGACATCCAGTATTACGCGATTCACGCGGATGAAACCACAGACCGCATGTTCGACGCCCTGCGTGCGGCGGCGACACGCGGCGTGCGTATCCGCATCCTGCTCGACGACTTCAACACCACCGGCAAAAACGCCCAGGTGCTGAAACTGGCGTTTGTGCCAAACATCGAGTTGCGCCTGTTCAACCCCCTGCCGGGCGGGCGCGGCTCGGTGTTTTTCCGCATCCTGGCTTCACTCAAGGACGTGGCCCGCATCCAGCGGCGCATGCACAACAAGACCTTCATCGCCGACAACGCGGTCGCCATCACCGGTGGGCGCAACCTCGGCGAAACCTATTTCGGCCAGGGCCAGGAGACCAACTTCATCGACGCCGACGTGCTCTCCGCCGGCCGCATCACCCGCGAGTTGTCGCAAAGTTTCGACCAGTACTGGAACAACCCGCTGGCCTACCCGGTGCAGTCGCTGTTGACGGCCGGGGAAATCGAGGCGCTCAAGCCCACCGCGCCGCTGGCAACGGCCTCCGCCGACGGCCTGGCGGCGCCCAGTCCCGCTGGCGTGGCCGATCCGACCAAGCGGGAAGTGCGCACCACCACCGCGCCCAATGGCACCGTCACCGCGATCGCCCCCCTGCCCGACACCACCCGCCTGTCGCAACTGCCCTGGATCTGGGCATCGTCGGTGTTGCTCGCCGACAAGCCGTCCAAAATTGCCGCCGATGCCGATGACGTGCGGGAAGCGCAGGACACCGCCGTCGACGGCCTGTTGCAGCTGATGTCGCAGGCCAGCAGCGACCTGCTGATCGTTTCGCCCTACTTCGTGCCGGGCCGGCGCATGATGACGCAACTTGCCGCGATCCGGCAAAAAGGCGTGCGTATCCGGGTCTTGACCAACTCGCTGGCCTCCAACGACGCCCCGGCCGCCCACGTCGGTTACGCGCGTTACCGCAAGGAACTGCTGGCCCTGGGCATAGAGATTTACGAAATGCGCGCCGAGCAGCAAGGCACACTCAGCAGCATCAGCGGGCTGGGCAGTTCCGGCTCGGGCGGCGGCTCGCGTGCCAGCCTGCACGCCAAGGTGGTGGTGCAGGACAAGCGCCTGCTGGTGGTCGGGTCCCTGAACCTGGACCTGCGTTCGCAACTGCAAAACACCGAGGTGGCGCTGATCATCCGCAGCCGCAAACTCTCCGCCGACGCCACCCGGCTGATTGAGCTGGCCTTGAGTTCCGGCGCCTACAAGGTCGAACTGCAAACGGACGGCCAGCTGATCTGGCGCGCCCCGCAGGGCTCGGGCCTGGCCGACACCAGCATCGAGCCCGACGCCAGCCTGGGGCTGAAACTGATGCTCAAGCTGCTCGGTCCTTTTGCGCCTGACGAAATGCTTTGAGCGGCGCGAAGCCCCGCAGCGCTCCAAGCTCGCTGGGCCGGCCGGCAGCCGAAAAAGTCCTTGTTGATCGGCCGGACTTGCCCAACAATGGCCTGCCTCAACCCGGCTACACCATGCGCCTGAACACACCCTTGAAAATAAGCGCGCTCGCCTTGTTGCTGGTGGGCGGTCTGCTGGCCCTGTACGCCGGACTGTTCGGGCTGCCCTGGCCGTCCCGTTTCGAACTGGCCTGGGACGAGGAAGTGCAATTGCACGACGCCCGCATCATTCACGTGCACATCAAGCGCAGCTATGAAAGCCGCCAGTGGCTGTCGCGCCGGGACGGCATACGCCGCGCGACCGACATCAGCTTTGACGCCGGCCCGCCCTTCGGACTCTTCAGCGCCCGCTTTCAGCCCGAAGACATCGCCTTGATCGACCAGAAAGACGATGTCTGGTATTTCGTCCTGGTCCGGCCTGCCGGCACCAAACACGCCGGGCAAGCGCCTTTTCTGAAGCTCGCCCCCGGCGGGCAACTGCAAGAGGCAGGCCGTGAAGAAACCCTGCCTGCCGAATTCACGCACTGGAATGTGATGCCAGATACGCCCAACCCCGAGCTGGTCGCGGCCTTCAACCACACCCAGCTCCGGCTCGCCGACAAGCTGCGCCACTGGGCCGCTTATCCCCGCGACGGCAACGATGTGATGCGGCTGAGGCCAAAAACCTAGCGCCATCCCGCCACAGAAATCGCTACCAAATCAGTAGCTGTCTACGCTGATAGGTAAAGGACTAGAGGCCTGAATGACCAACAAACCCAAGTCAAACCTCACTCCGGCTCAATCCCCGCCGCCTTGATGATTTTTCCCCACTTCAGGGTCTCGGCCGCCTGGAACTTGCGCAACTCCTCCGGGTTGCTGGTGAACACCTCGGTGCCGCTGGCCTGGTAAAAAGGCGCAGCCGAGCTGCTGCGTGCGGCCCTGGCCAGGATGTCACCCAGCTTGGTCGCCACATCGGCGGGTGTGCCGGCCGGCGCGTAGGCCGCAAACCAGTAAGTCATTTCATAACCCTTGACGCCGGCCTCGGCAATCGTCGGCACCTCGGGCGCCAGCGGCGAACGCTGGCGCGTTGACACCCCCAGTGCCTTGAGCTTGCCGGCCTTGACCTGCGGCAGGCCGGTGGTCATGTCGGTGATCATCATGTCGATCTGGCCGCCCAGCAGGTCGGTCACGGCCGGCGGGTTGCTTTTGTAGGGAATGTTCAGGATGTAGGTGCCTGTCATCTGTTTGAACTGTTCGCCCGCCACACGGCTGGACGAACTGCCGCTGCCAAAGGACAACTTGCCGGGTTTGGATTTGGCCAGCGCGATAAATTCGCTGACGTTGTTGACCGGCAGCGCGGGATTCACCACCATGATCTGGCCGCCGCGGCCCAGCGCGGTGAGCGGCGTGAAGTCCTTCACCGGGTCATACGGCAGTTTTTTGAACAGGTGTTCGTTGGCGGCCTGCGTGGTGTTGGTGGTGATGAACACGGTGTAGCCGTCGGGCTTGGCCTTGGCCGCCACCTGCGCACCGATGAAGCTGTTGGCTCCGGGCTTGTTGTCGACCACGACGCTGACCTTGATGTCCTGGGTCACGGCCTGGCCGATGGCACGTGCGAGCTGGTCGGTGGCGCTGCCGGCGGCAAAAGGCACAACAAACGTGATGGTTTTGTCAGGGAAGCCCTGGGCCTGCGCCAGCAGGGGCGCCAGCGCACAGAGGCTGGCCACAGCCAGCATGACGGGACGGATGCGGGCAGTCATTGTGGGGTTCATATTGTCTCCTTCTCGTTAAGAATCAATCAGACACAGGCCCCGCCAGCAAGGCGGTCAGCGTCACGGGAATCTGGATCGGCAAATCCAGCAGCCAAAACGACAGCGCCTTGCCGTGCGTATCGAGGTTGAGCGCGTCGTTGACGCCGCCATCAAGCACCTCGTCGAGCACAAAATTCATGGCGTGCAGCAGCGGCAACTCAAAGCGCTGGACGCGGCTGGGCCGTCGGTGCGCAAAGTGCTGCGCCACCGCCGCTTCCGTCACTTGCGCGAGCAGCACAGGGTAGAGCTCGGCATGCCAGGCAATCACGCTGATGTTGGAGCGGTTGCCTTTGTCGCCGGTGCGGCCGTGGGCGGCGCGATACAGCGGCACGGTGATGGTGGCGGTGTTCATGGCCAATCCTCCAGCATCTCAAAATGTACAGTCACGGCGTCACGTGGCACCAGGCAGGACAAGGTATTGAGCCGCGGCGTCAAGCTGGTGCGCACACCACCGCCGCCGGCCGGACCGCAGGTATACAACGCCATGACCTCTCTGGCCAGACGTTCGGCCTGCGTCCGCTCGGCGTGGGTCGCGGCGACCCGCAGACGCACATCACGCGCATCACCGGCGGCGGTCGTGGCCAGCAGGCGGCCACCATCGTCGCCCATGATGCTGAGCGCACCGATCAGGTCCACACGCAGACTCAAGCCCGGCAGGCGTTGACACAAGACCTCGGCGGCCAGGCGGGCTCGGGCTTCGGCGCGCGGGCCGGCATAAGAAATTTCACCTTCGGCCAGCCAGCCACCTTCGTGGCAGACATTCACCTTCAAGCGGGTGGGCCGCGCATGACCCCGCACACCGCTCAAGGCCACACGGTCGGTCGCCACTTGCGCGAGCCGGGCTGCGCTGATATCCGCCACCACATCGGGCGTCAGGTAGGCGGCCGGGTCATGCACTTCGTATAACAGCTGCTCTTTGACGCTGGCCAGGCTGACCAGGCCGCCGGTGTGCGCCGCCTTGCCGATGACGCAGTCGCCGTCGCTGTTGATTTCGGCAATCGGGTAACCCACCGCGTGTAAGTCGGGCACGTCTTTGTAGCCGGGGTCGGCAAAATAACCGCCGCAGACCTGGGCGCCACATTCGAGCAAATGCCCTGCCATGGTGGCGCGCGCCAGCCGGTCCCAGTCGTCGGCACGCCAGCCGAAATGCGACATCGCCGGACCCACCGTCAGCGAGGGATCGGCCACACGCCCCGCGACCACAATCTGCGCGCCGGCGTCCAGCGCGGCGGCAATCGCTTCGGCGCCTATGTAGGCGTTGGCGCTGACCAGTTGCAGACCGTCCATGGCGCTGCCCAGTTGTTCGCGCAGCAAGGCGCGGTGTGACGCACCCGACAGGTCATCGCCGCCAACCACGGCAATACGCGGCGCGGGCAGGCCCAGCGCCTGGGCCATGGCGCGGATCAAGCGCGCCGCGGCCAGCGGGTTGGCCGCGCCAAAGTTGCTGACGATGCGAATATTGTGCTGCAGGCAACGCGCCAGCACGGGCCGCAACATGTCGTCCAGCAGCGGCTCAAAGCCGGCATCGGGGTCGGCTCGCCGGCGCAGCTGCGCCAGCGCCAAAGTGCGTTCGGCCAGGGTTTCAAAAATCAAAAAGGCTGGCCCACCGCGCGCGATCAGCGTGTCCACCACGGCGCTCGCCGCATCCACCCGGTCGCCGGAAAATCCGGCGGCGCAGCCTATCAGCAAAGGGGACGTTGTGGCGTGGGTCATGGGGCGGGTGTTCAAGTCGTCGAATCTAGGCTGGTCGCCGCTATTTGTAAAATCGAAAATTCGTATGGATTCACTTGAAAGTCAAATCAATTGGCCAACCCCAATCTTTCCACCCGGCAGCTGCGTGCCTTTCTGGCGCTGGCCGAGCAGCGCAGCTTCACCCGCGCCGCCACTGCCTGCCATTTGTCGCAACCGGCTTTCAGCGCGCTGATACGCACGCTGGAAAACGAACTCAACACCCGGCTGTTTGACCGCGACACCCGCAGCGTGCAACTGACGGCCGAAGGGCGTTTGTTTGAAACCTCGGCGCGTCAGCTGATCGGCGACTTCAACACCGCCGTCAAGGACCTGGGTGACCATGTCGAACGCCGCAAAGGCCGCGTGCATGTGGCGGCCCTGCCCTCGCTGGCAGCGGGCTGGCTGCCGGCGATTTTTTCCGAGTTTAAAAAGACTTCACCCGGCATCGAGTTGAAGCTCAGCGACCAATTGTCAGATCCCTGCATAGATCTGGTGCGCAGCGGTCAGGCCGACTTTGCCCTGGCCTCTACCGGTGCCAGCCAGGCCGGCCTGGCCGCGCAACTTTTGTGCACCGACAAGTTTTACCTGGTGTGCCGCAAAGACCACCCGCTGGCGAATGAAAAAGTATTGACCCTGAAGAAGCTGGCGCCCTACCCTTTTATCCACATGTCACGCAACAGCAGCGTACGCCAGGCGCTGGACGCCGCCTTGCATCCGCTGCAAACCAACACCTTGCTTGAAGTGGATCAGCTGGCGACGGTGACAGGCATGGTGGACGCCGGCCTGGGCATCAGCGTGGTGCCGGCACTCACGCTGTTTCACTTCGAACGCAAAAGCCTGGTCACCCGGCCTTTGGCCATCCCCAACCTGACACGCAAGATTTATGTGGTGCGCAGGCAGGAAGGCAGCCTGTCGGTGGCCGCCCAGGCTTTGCATGATCTGATCGTGCGGCGCATGAAGCGCTGACCTCGCTCGCTACGAATTCAATAGCTTCTTGCGCCCGTCTTTATTGGGCTAGAGGCCAAAATGATGCATCAACACCGAGCACACGGCACTTACTGGTCAACCTTGACGCGGTAAGTGACGATGAGCTGGGCACTGGGGGCGAGTGACCCAGTGAAGGTCCACTTCAGCGCGCCCTGCGCACCCACCGCCGGTTGCGTCGTCACCGCACAGGCCGTGATGCCTGCCGGCAGGCTCGCAGGCAGCGGACAGGCGGCGGAGACAAAACCGGTGAAGGCCGTTGTCGAATCACTCACAAACAAGGTGGACAGCGGCTGCGTGCCGTTGTTGGTGGCGGTCAGCTTGTACTCCAGGGTGTCGCCTGGGCTGGCGTTGACGCCGGTGGCCGCAGGCAGGGCCTGGGTGATGTTGCTCACCAGCTTGGCCAACGACAAATCACCGGCCTGGCCGACCGTGGTGATGTCGGTGGCGCTCAAGGTGTTGACGGCCAGCGCCGGGCTAGCGTTGGTGTAGGTGAAGGCCGCGCTCAGTGTCACGCTGTTCTGTGCACCCTGGCCGGCGCCTGCAGGCACAAACTGCTTGACGATCAGGCAAACGGTTTGCCCGGCCGTGACGGTGATGGCGGCGGTCACCGGCGGTTCACTGGCCTCCAGCGTGGCGTTGCAGTTGCTGTCCTGGTACAGCACCTGGCTCCAGGCCGGGCTGGCCGGCGTGGCGGTGTTGGCCAGCGTGAAGCTGACCTGCCCGCCGGTACCCGCCTTGTAGGCGTGGGCGTAAAACACCGTGGTTCCGGGCTGGGCGGTCTGCGCGCCGTTGGGGCTCAGGGTATTGGGCGCGACCATGCCAAAGTTCACGCCCGTTGCGCTTTGTCCGGCCGCGGCGGTGTAGCTGACACTGGGTCGGACATAGCTGCCGCCGGTGCTGCCGGCCGAGCCGCCCGTGGCGACGTAGCCGGCCGGCAACACGGGCGTGATGACCACGGTGCCCGTGGTGGACGCAGGCACCCACAGGATGAAGCTGCCATCGCTGGCGGTGGGTTCGCTGTCCACCGTGATCGCGCCCTGCATGGCGTTGACGGTAAGGCCGGCCAGGCCTGCCTCGGCGCCGGCCTTGATGCCGTTGTTGGCGGTGCCACCGCCGGCGCCGTTGTCGGCGAACACAGTACCGCTGAGCTTGCTGCCGTTGTACAGGCCGAAGTTTTGCGGCGCCGGTGGCGCGGCGCCGACCACGAGCTGGATCACACCCGTCGGGTTCTGGGTACCTATCCAGCCGGCCGGGTAAGCTGGCGTGATGTCGCTCAGGGTACTGTTGCCATCCACGATCAGGCAGTAGCTGCCTTGCGCCACGCTGGGCAGGCTGTAGGCGCCGCTGCTCAGGCTGACCGGTGCGGCCGCCGTGGCCGGGCCAGTGCACACGCCGCCAGACAGCGGTGCCAGCTTGACGAACAAGGCACTTGCCCCGCCTATGCCGGCCTCACCCGCGTCCAGGTTGCCATTGTGGTTCGTATCGCTGTAGACATTGCCCGCCACCAGCCGGCCTGCGGTGGTGCTCACAGGCGCCGCGCAGCCCGCGCTCGGCACATTGGCCGCGGTACAGGTGGTGGGGACGGGGGGCACCGTACCGCCGGTGGGGTCCACCGACGCATAGTTCGTCACCGGCGCACTGCTGGTTGGCGTAACCGTGATGACCAGGACGGCGTTACCGCCGCCGGCGATGGAGCCACTGTAATCACAGGTGACCAAGGTGCCGCCGGCATTGGCGGCCGTGGAGCAGGTCCAGCCCGTGCCCAAGCCACTGACATACGTCAGGTTGGCCGGCAACTGGTCCACCACACGCGCCGTCGTGCTGGCCGTCGTGCCGGTATTGCTTACCGTCAGGGTGTAAGCGCTGTTGCTGCCCACCTGCAGCGCCGGACTGGGCGCCGACTTGACCAGACCCAGGATCACGCTGGTCGGTGTGCTGGTGACGGGTGCCGCGCAACCGGCACTGGGCGTGTTGGCGGCCGTACAGGTGCTGGCCGTTGGCGGCGTGGCGCCACCTGTCGGGTCCACGGCTGCGCGGTTGATCACCTGGGCCGTACTGGTGGGCGTGACCGTGACAACAACAGCGGCCGTGCCGCCGCTGGCAGCAATGGCGGGACCACTGTAGTCACAGGTCACCAGCCCAGCGGCGACGCTACAGCTCCAATTGGTGCCCGTGCCACTGACATAGGTCAGGTTGGCCGGCAACTGGTCCACCACACGCGCGCTTGTTGTTGCGGCCGTTCCGGTATTGGTCACGGTCAGGGTGTAAGCGCTGTTGCTGCCGACCTGCAAGGCAGGGCTGGGGGTTGACTTGACCAGGCCCAGAATCACACTCGTGGCAGTACTGGTCACGGGAGCTGCGCAACCTGCCGTCGGCGCGTTGGCCGCCGTACAGGTGGTGGGCGTTGGCGTAACGGTTCCGCCTGTCGGATCGACCGCTGCGTAGTTGGTCACACTGGACGTGCTGGTCGGCGTAGCCGTGATAACAAAAGAGGCCGCTCCGCCGCTGGCAGCGATGGAACCGGTGTAGTCACAGGTCACCAGCGTGCTGCCGCTAGGAGTACATGTCCAGCCGGTGCCCGTGCCACCGACATAGCTCATGTTGGCCGGCAGTTGATCCACCACACGTGCTGTGGTTGTTGCTGCCGTTCCGCTATTGGTCACGGTCAGGGTGTAGGCACTGTTGCTGCCGACCAGCAAGGCCGGGCTTGGCGCCGACTTGACCAGACCCAGGATCACACTTGTGGGAGTACTGGTCACCGGGGCCGCGCAGCCTGCGCTCGGTGCATTGGCTGCGGTACAGGTCGTGGGGGTGGGGGTAGCCGTGCCGCCCGTCGGGTCCACCGATGCATAGTTGGTCACGCTGGCCGTACTGGTCGGGGTCGCCGTGATGGTGATGGTCGATGTGCCACCCGCGCCTAGCGTGCCCGCAAAGCTACAGGTCACCAAGGTGCTTCCGGTCGGCGTACATGTCCAGCCGGTACCCGTGCCGCTGACATAGGTCATGTTGGCCGGCAGTTGATCCACCACACGCGCCGTTGTTGTTGCTGCCGTTCCGGCATTGGTCACCGTCAGCGTGTAGGCGCTGTTGCTGCCAACCTTGAGGGCCGGGCTGGGCGCCGATTTGACGAGGCCGAGAATCACGCTGGTTGGTGTGCTGGTCACAGGTGCGGCGCAGCCAGCACTAGGTGCATTGGCCGCAGTACATGTCGTGGACGTAGGCGGGGCCGTGCCACCTGTTGGGTCCACCGACGCAAAGTTGGTGACGCTGGCCGTGCTGGTCGGTGTGACCGTGATGGCGACAGCCGCCGCTCCGCCACTGGCGGCGAGAGTCCCGCTGTAGTTACACGTCACCAGCGAGCCAGCCACCGTGCAAGTCCAGCCCGCGCCCGCACCACTGACGTAGGTCAGGTTGGCAGGCAACTGGTCGACGATGCGGGCCGTTGTGCTGGCAGCCGTGCCGGTATTGGTTACCGTCAAGGTGTAGACGCTGTTGTTGCCGACCTGCAAGGCTGGGCTCGGCGTCGATTTGACGAGGCCCAGCATGACACTGGTTGGCGTGTTCGTGACTGGCGCAGCGCAGCCTGCCGTCGGAGCGTTGGCTGCGGTACAGGTCGTGGGGGTCGGAGTCGTCGTACCGCCTGTTGGGTCCACGGATGCATAGTTGGTCACAGCAGCCGTGCTGGTCGGCGTGACCGTGATGACCACGGCGGCCGCTCCGCCACCGACCGCGATGCTGCCGCTATAGTTACATGTCACCAGCCCGGCGGCGGCTGTACAAGTCCAGCCCGCACCCACGCCACTGACGTAGGTCAGATTGGCGGGCAACTGATCGGTGATGCGAGCCGTTGTGCTGACGGCGGTGCCGGTATTGGTCACGGTCAGCGTGTAAGCACTGTTGCTGCCCACTTGCAAGGCAGGGCTTGGCGCTGACTTGACCAGACCCAGAATCACGCTGGTCGGTGTGCTGGTGATGGGTGCCGCGCAACCGGCACTGGGCGTGTTGGCCGCCGTACAGGTGCCGGCCGTTGGCGGCGTAGCTCCGCCTGTTGGGTCCACGGCTGCGCGGTTGATCACGCTGGTTGTGCTGGTCGGCGTGGCCGTGATGACAACGGCAGCCGTTCCACCGCTGGCTGCAATGCTGCCGCTGTAGTCACAGGTTACCAGCGTACTGCCGCTGGGGGTGCAGGTCCAACCTGTGCCCGTGCCACTGACATAAGTCATGTTGGCCGGCAACTGGTCCACCACACGTGCTGTCGTGGTTCCAGCGGTGCCGCTGTTGGTCACCGTCAGGGTATAGGCGCTGTTATTGCCCACCTGCAGCGCAGGGGTGGGTACCGACTTGACCAAGCCCAGAATCACGCTGGTCGGGGTATTCGTCACTGGTGCCGCGCAACCAGCGCTGGGCGCGTTGGTAGCCGTACATGTGCTGGCCGTTGGCGGCGTGGTGCCGCCTGTCGGATCCACGGCTGCGCGGTTGATCACGCTGGCCGTGCTGGTCGGCGTGGCCGTGATGGTGATCGTCGATGTGCCGCCGCCTGCGCTCAAGGTACCCACAAAGTTGCAGGTCACCAAGGTACTTCCGGTCGGCGTACACGTCCAGCCCGAGCCCGTGCCACTGACATACGTCATGTTGGTCGGCAATTGATCCACAACGCGCGCCGTTGTCGCGGTTGCCGTTCCATTGTTGGTCACTGTCAGGGTATAGGCGCTATTGCTGCCCACCTGCAAGGCCGGACTCGGCGCCGACTTGAGCAGCCCGAGTACCACGCTATTCGTCACTGGCGCTGCGCAGCCAGCTGTGGGTGTGTCGGCCGCTGTACAGGTCGTGGGTATCGGCACGGTGGTGGTGCCATTAGAGCCCACCGCGGCATAGTTGGTAATGGCCGTGGTGGTGTTGGTCGGTTTGGCCGTGATGGTGATGGTCGAGCTGCCACTGCCAGCAGCGATGGTGCCGACAAAGTTGCAGGTCACCAGTGTCCCGCTGCCGTTCGCGGCGGAACTGCAGGTCCAGCCGGTGCCGGTTCCACTGACATAGGTCATGTTGGTCGGCAACTGGTCCAGCACACGTGCCGCCGACGCGGGTCCCGTGCCACTGTTGGTCACCGTCAGGGTGTACACGCTGTTGACGGCGGCTTGCAGCGCCGGGCTGGGCTGGGATTTGTTGAGGCTCAGCGCCGGGATGATCGGGGTGATGATGACGGAACCGTTGCTGCCAGGGTTGCCACTGGCGGGTGCAACCCCCGTCACCGAAGGCCCCCCGGCACCACCGCCGCCACCGATCACGCTAAAACCCGTCACCGCCGCCGTATTACATGAACCGCCGCCTGTCGCCTGTGCGGTGTTGTTGGCGCCGCTGCTGTCCGCCACGGCTCCGCCCCCCGTGCCACGGGGGCAACCAGCACCACCACCACCACCACCCGCACCATCCTCGCCATTTGCACGGCCTGTTCCAGCCTGGCCTGCAGCGCCTGGCATCGCGCCCGTGGCCGAAGCGTCGAGGCCGGCCCGACCCATCACATCCAATGCGCCGCCCTGCCCGCCGCCGCCGCCGCCGGCGATCAACACCCGGGTATTGCCGCTCGTGGCCACCACACTGGCGGCCCCCCCGCCGGCACCGCCGCCAGACCAGCCACTGCCGCCGGGAGTTCCCCCAACCCCGCCCGCATACCCGGTTGTCCCTCCCGCAAGGCCGCCCGCTCCAACAGCGGTGGTGCGGGTGTAGGGGTTTCCGTCCGAAGTCTTTCCAGACTGCCCGCCTTGGCCCACATAAATATTAAGTACCGTGCCAGGGGCTGCCAAATACGTGCCCGTGGCCCGGGCGCCGTCGCCGCCGGCGCCGCCCCAGCCATTGGCATCGTTTCCGCCGCTGCCACCGCCCGCGCCGTTGGCCACAATGGTCACCCCGGCCGCACCGGCAGGAACGGTATAGGTTTGCAGTGCGCCGGTGTAGTTGAAGGTTTGGGCTTGGGCGCAAGCGTCACGAGGCAGCAGGGCCAGCAGGAACAACGCGGCCAAGGCGATGGCGAAGCCCGGCTGTAGCCGTGTGTGCTGCGCAAAGCGCCCGAGAAGCGTGGTGAATGGCGTCATGGTTTTCATGGTTTGCTGATCGCCGGCCCGGTGGCGCTGGCGGAAGAGCCCAACAAGTTCTCGTCAAATTTAAAGCGCAGGCGCACATAAAGACCGCGCTGAGTGTAGGCCTCGCCCGCCAGGTCGGGCGCGCGGAAGCCCTTGATGTTGTAGCCCAGGGACAACCACATGTTCTTGAAGGCGAGGTAACCGACTTCCAGGCCGACGGCGGTTTCAGCAGCGCCGCCACCCCACATGCGGTAGGCCTGCAGGCTGACGTCCCAGCGTTCGCTCAGGTCCCAGGTCGAACGTCCGCCCAGCAGTTGCGTGACCGAGTGGCTGTTCAGGTCGTTGGACTGGTCGCGACCCCACTTCGCGGCATAACGCGCGTTCATAACCCAGTCGCGGCGTGGCTGCACGTTGAGGTGGGTCGACAGGATCAGGCCGGACTCATCGCGGCGCAGGCTTGGGCCCAGGGTGCTGTCCACGTCTTTCTTGTATTCGATGCGCCCGAGTGCGTTCCACACATTGGTGTCGACCGGCCGGTAGGCCACGCCCGACTGCCAGGTCGTCAACTCACGCTGGCCGGAACCCACGCCGAGGTTGATCTGCTCGCTGTAAAGGCCGCGGTTGAGCAATGTCCAGTTTTCATCGAGCTTGTTGGCCACCGCACCGGTCAGCAACCAGCTGCGCGAAGTGGTCGAGCTCTGCCACTGCACCTGGCCCGAGGCCTTCCAGTCGGCGGCGGCCGTGTAGTCGGCACCCAGTGTCACGGCGCTGGAGTCGGTCTGCGTGACGCCGCTCAGGGGCTTGATGCGCTGGACGCTGCCGGTCAGGCCGATGCCGTTGTCCAGGCGCCAGCGCCTGCGCAGGCCGACAGCGGCCTCACTGTTGCGGCCGCTGATGCTGTCACCCATACGGTACTCATTGAACAGCTGGGTGCTGTCGGTGAGTTCCGTGTTGATGCCGGCCACCGTGGTGTACTGCGACGCCGCAGGATTGAGCGTGTAAGGGCCCTTGAGGCTGTTGATGAAATTGTGACGACCATAAAGGCGGGTTGTGGAATTGATGGCGTAGTTGCCGCCAATCCCGACCTCCTTGCCACCCGAGCCATCAATCGCATATTCGACCAGACCAAAAACATCCGCCTGCGGCACATTCGGCACGGGCACGGTGACCTTGACACGCGCGGTGGTGGTGCCCACTTCTTCGGCCGATCCGACGGCCAGCGCGGCTGGCGAGGGGATCACCGGCACCGAGGTACCCGGCAGGGCCGGCGCCGACAGCGCCGCAGCCGTGTTGGCACTGCTGTAACGCACGCCCACTTCAAGCTTGATATTGCCGGCCAGGCTGTGTTCGAGCTTCAGCTCCATGCCGGTCTGCGCCGCACCGGTGACGCTGTTGGCTGTCTTCAGCGCTTCACCCACCATGCGGTTTTTTTCGTCAACGACGTAACCGATCTTGGCGCCGTACTCCGACAGGCCGGCCGACTGCATGCTGTTGGGATTGACAAAGCCAGCGTTGGTATGAACACCCCAGACCCGGGCCTGCAGCGCCTTGTCTTCGTGGCGCAGTTCGGCGCGCTGGCCAGCGCCACTGCCCTGCAGGTCGGTGCTGCTGCGGGCCAGCTCGCCGGTCAACACGGTCTTCTCACCCAGGCGTGCCAGCACATTGACACCATTCAGGCTTTGCTGGTTGATAGGGTCGGTGTCGCGCATGGTGCTGGCGCCCAGCGTGATGCCTGGGGCGACCTGCACACGAACATCCGCACCGGCCACCTCATGCTTGGGGCCGCCCATATCCACGGAGTAGCTCACGCGCAAAAAGACGGGGTTGAGGTCGGCATCCACACTGGGCACCGGTGACTTGAGCAACAGTTGGCCGCTGTAAGCCTCGATCTCGTAATCGGTAAACGGTGTGAGCGGCGTGTCTTTCACAATGACCGAGGCCTGGTTGCGGCCACGGGTGATGACGTTGACCTGCTGGCTGTTGACAACGCCGTTCATGTTCAGCCGGAAGGGCCCTGAGGTCCCGTTGGCACGGAACTCCTGCACGACTTGTGTGGCGGACGTGCGGCTGGCAAAAGCTTCCGCGGTCAGCCCACCCTCCTGGTAGCGACCCTTCACGCCGTTGAGCGCGCGGGCATACTGGCTCAGCTGGCGTGCGGGGTTGTCGCTCTGGGTCGAGTAGTCGCCCAGCAAGGCGTAGCTGGTGCCGTTTTGCAGCATGACGTAGAGCCGGCCGGTCGACTGCGCGTCAAAGCCGCGTGCCGACGAATCGCCATACACCGGGTAGAACTGGTTGGGCTGGATGTCGCGAAAGAGCGCCGTGTCGGACGGTTTGTCGGAGTCGTAGGCCAGGGTCAGCAGCGAGGATCCGAGGACCTTGCCCTTCAGGAACAAAGCGGTTCGTGCACCCACATCACCTTTGCCGTTGGAAAAACTGCGCGAGGTGCTCTGGATCTGGCGCTCAAACACATCGCCGTTTTGCGACGGCTGCAGCGCAGAAGGATTGAGGCTGCGCAGGTTGATGACGCCTTCCACAATACCGGCGGCAATCATGGGCCGCAGGTTGGGCATGAACTCGATGCTGGCGGCGGACTTGATGGTGCCGCTGATGACGTTGAGCTCGGCCTTGCCGGGCTGAGCCGGCGGCAGCAGCAGAAAGCGCCCCTCCCCGCCTTCGACAAAAACCTGCGTTCCGGGCTGACGCGCATCCAGATCCGGGGTTTGCCACTGGCCCAGGCTGGCCTGCAGGCTGACCTGGGTGCGCGCAGTCACCGGCAGGCCTTGCGCATCGCGCAGGGAAATGGTGATGGGTACAGCGGTCGTACCGTCTGCGACCAGTTGCGGTGGCGCAGCGATGTCGATTTTTGCCAGCGCGCCAGGCACTCGCAGCGTGACTTGCGCTGTGCCACGGGCAATGCCAAAACTGTCGATCGCGCGCACGGAGAGCGTGTTGCGGCCGGCCTGGAGATCCACACCGATGTACTCCCAGGCCACAACCTTGTTTTTCTCCAGGCTGCTCTTCTTGCCCACCTGTGTTGCCGGCACGACCTTGCCATTCACCGTGAGTTCAAAGCTCGCGCCCAGCGGACCCTTGACGCGGACCCGGGTCTGGGCAGAAGGCAACCACTGCTCATCCACCAGGCCCACAAAGCCGGTTTCGGCCGTCAGGTCCGGCAGCAGGTCTTCAAGCGGCTGGGCCGCTTGCGCCGCTTCGCTATCAGCTGGTGGGACGGCTTGCGCCGGGGCAGGCGCGGGTTCGACGCCAACCGGCGTGTAAATCGGCTTGGGCAGCCCCCGGGCATTCGGGGCATAAGGCCCGCCGGTGTCACCGACTGCGCCCAGCGTGCCAGCGGGGTTGGCCGCCATGGCCCCTGGCAGCGGTGCAACGACATTGGAGCCGGCATTGTTTTGCAGTGCGCCGGGCAGTCCGAAGCCGCCGCTGGCGGGCAAGGTACGGCCGTCCACCGCGACCGCGCCGCGGTTGGCCTGCAACAAGGTGCCAGCGGCCTGCACAATTTCCGAGGGATTGCTAAGGGCCTTGCGACGCGCGGCGATCTGCTCGCGAATGCCTGGCGTGCATTCGGCGATGGCAAAGTCGGCCTTGTGCAACTCGCCGTTGGTCAGGTCGACAAAACGGCTGCCGCCGTCAAAGGCGTTGCGGTTATTCAACACCGCCAGCGTGGCGCCTGCGGGCAGGGTGATGTTGTCAATCTTGGCAACGTGGGTGCGCGGCTCCAGGCCGTAGAAGCTGTACTTACCTTCTTCGTCGGTCACCGCATAAGTACCGTCTTCCAGGTAAATACGCACGCCCGGAATACCCGGCTCGCCAGCGTCCTGCACACCATCGCGGCTGCAGTCGGCAAACACCTTGCCGATCACATAAGCCTTGTTGGAAAACACACCACCAACCACTTGCACACGAACGCTGGAACGGTTGGATCGCACGGCGCCGCTGGCGGCCTGGGCCGTGTTGATGCCATTGCCGCTCTGGCTACCCACACCGATGCGCACGCGGTAGGTCAAAGTGGGTTGCGCGCTGCCGGCAAGGGTGCCCACCGCGAACTGCAGGCTGGGACCCGCACCGCCAGCCGGGTCTGCCAGCGGCGCGCCGTTGAAACGTGCGCTGCCGCGCACATAGGCAAATCCGGCCGGCAAACTGTCGCTGACCACTGTGGCCGGCAGCGGCACCGCGGTGACGTTATTGAACTTGATCGCGTAGTCGACAAAATCACCGATCTCGGCAGTCTTCTTGTTGGCGGTTTTTTCGATGAACAGGCCACCCGTGCTACCCGGATCCATTGGGACATCGAAATGCACAGGCACACCGGCCACCAGAAAGTTGCCGCCGTATGAGCCCGGCGTATCGATCAGGCGCCCGGCCGGCTGCAGTGCCGCTGGCAGGGCCGATGGGAAGGTGTAACCCGCTGGCGGGGTAATCACCAGACGGTAGGTGCTGCTCAACACCAGCGGGAACTCATAACGGCCGCTGGCCGCCGTCACGATGACGCTGGGGGCCGGCGTCACGCCGTCCGCCTGGAGCACCACCGCCGGACCGCCGGGGCTGCCGCCATTGCCCGCACCGGTGACATCGATCAATTGCACGGTCGCACCGGCAATCGGCTGATTGGTGCTGGAGTTATAGACCGTGCCGGAAGGATCCACCAGCAGCATGGTGGTGGCAGAGACCGCCACGCCGCCGCAGCTGGTGATGGTGGCGGTCA
Source organism: Polaromonas sp. UC242_47 (assembly GCF_044452385.1). Taxonomy (NCBI): domain Bacteria; kingdom Pseudomonadati; phylum Pseudomonadota; class Betaproteobacteria; order Burkholderiales; family Comamonadaceae; genus Polaromonas; species Polaromonas sp. UC242_47. Next base: position 166,194 of record NZ_JBIOAO010000002.1, on the reverse strand, counting down.
CGGTGTCGTTACGCAGCACTTCAAGAATACCGTCGCCCGCAGCCACGAGACGCACGGTCGCATCCGCCGTGGGAAGATGGGGCTGGATGCGAAAGACACCGGTGTTGGGTCCGGTCTCCACGGCGGTGAAGATTTCCGTATCCCCTGTCAGTTGGCTGACAACGGTGACCGACACCGTGCCGACCACGGCAGGATCGGCATTGCAAACGGCAGCATCCACCTGCACGAACAGCGGACTGCCGGGCGTGCTTTGGATGGCCTTGGTGGCATAACTGTTGCTGGTGTAAAAAAGAATGCTGGCGGCACGCGCCGGCAGTGGCAACACCACGGTGTTGCTGGCGGTGGTCAGCGGTGCGCCCGCATCGTTCCAGCCCGCATAAGAAGTCCCGCTCACGTTGCCGGCGGCATTCGAATTCACGTTGACGGTGAACTGGCCCTGGAACAGGCCGCCTTGCGGCAAATTGGCGATGCTCCAGGCCACGGCATCCACCACCGCGCCAGCCGGCACCACCGAAACGTAACTGTTGGCGGCGCTGCCCAGCAGATGGAACAGCGTCTGCGCGCCAGGGTTGGTGGCGGGCTGGGCGGACACAAAGGTGGTGTTCACAGGCACCGGGATGCGCAGGATGAAACGTGTCGCAGGCACGCCGTCGACCGTCAGACTGGTGGGGCTGGCCGCCATGTTGCCGTTGTTGATGGCCTTGGCCGTGAGGACCAGGTCGATACCCGGCGTCGCCGTCGGGGATGCCGCCGCCAGTGTCACCTGAACCGCCGCGCCGTTGGTGAGGTTGATCGTGTCGGTGTTGCTGGCCGTGGCGCCCTGCGTTTGGCTGACCGCTCTCAAGGCAATTTGCGCGACCTGGCCCGGCGTCGCACCGGCGGGAATCTGGCCGGTGACCAGCAGCCCCGCGTTGGCGCCGACGGCAAGCGACACCACGCCGCCGGCCGGAATCACGGACTCCCCGGCATCTACCTGGCCGTTGCCATTCGCATCCAGTACCACCTGCAGGTTGAAAGGAATGAAAGCGCTGCCGCCGGCCACATTGGCCGTGATCAGGTAGTTGGTCACCGCATTGCCGGTGTTGGCCAGGTTGTGATTGATGGTGAATGAAGAACCCGTGCCAATCAGCAGGTTCTGGCTGGCAGTCAGTGTGAGCGCCTCCAGGGGCAAAACCTTGGTGCTCACGACATTGGAGTTCAAGCGCACCGACAAGCCCGTCGCCGCGTCCACAAAGGTCGCCGACGCGCTGGCGCTGATCATCGTCCCCGCTGCGGGCGCGGCTGCCTGTGCTGCGGCCCAGAAGAGCAGCAACAGGCAGGAGATCAGCAGCTTGTTCAGCAGGCGGAAAAGCATGTGGGCGAATGGATGATTTGGTTTGCGGCAGGGCGAGGCTTTCCAAAGGGCACGCAGGTGCTCTTTGGAAAGCGGGGAAGCTTTCGCTTCCCGCGCCAGAGGTCAGGACGGAATTAGTTGTCGACCTTCACACCGAAAGTCACGACAGCCGACTGACCGGGGGTCAGGGTGCCGATGGTTGCCGTGACTGTGCCGGCAGCACCCACGGCCGGTCCGGTCACCGTACCCACCGTGCTGGCCGCCGCACTGCTCAGCGTCGTGTAGCTAGGCGTCGAATCAGAGATGACGACAGCCGTCGCGTTGGCCGAGCCCACATTGGTCACGGTGACCTGGTACAACACACACCGACCCGGCAGAGCACTCAGGTTGCCCTGCGCATAGGCTCCGGCGGGTGTGCCCGTGCAGGGGAAGGCATCCAATGCCTGCATCTTCGTCAGGGTCAGATTACCGGCGATCACCGTGGTGCTGTCAGTGGCGATTGCCACGGCAGGGACCGTCGTGCTGTAGCCGCCGGCGACGTTGCTCGTCGTCACCGTGATGGTCGTGGTATCCACCGCACCGGGCGTGGCGCCGCTCGGGGCAATCACCTTGTTGAACACGGTGATGGCTGCGCCGGGCGCCAGGCCGGTAGTCAGACCGGCCACAGCATTCAGGTTGCCGCTGATCAGCGGATCGGTCGCGTCGAGCACGCCGTTGTTGTTGGCGTCGTAGTACAGCGTGGAGGTCCAGCCGGCCTGGGCGTTGGTCGCGCTCAGCGCCATCGTGCTCAACGTGCCATTGCCTTCGAGCACGTTGCCGGTGTTGGTCAAGGTGTGGCTGTACACGTAGGAGCCGCCTGGGTAGGTCTGACCTGCGCCGTTGGGCGTGAGGGTGATCGAGCGCACCGCAACCACAGACACGGCATCATGCACCGTATCGGAAACTCCCGACGTCGGCGACAAGGTACGGAAGTACAAATCGGTGACCCCGGCCGAAGATCCCACCGGCACGCTGACCACCGCGCAAACAAAGACAGCGCCGTTGGCGGCCACGGTACCCGTGTTGGTGATGGTCGCCCCCATCGTCGAGCAGTTATTGGAACCACCGTCAGCACGGAAGTTCACGGTCCAACCGGCCGGCAGGGTCACGCTGGCGAAGGTGTTGACCGTGCTTGCGCCCAGGTTGTAGCTGTCCGGCGAAGGGCCGGTGTTGTTGGCCACGAGGGTGAAGACCGTCGAAGCACCCGGGTTGACCGCATTGGATTTCACAATGGCGGCTTCACCATTCGGGAAAATGCCCACGCCCGGAACACCAACACCAGTCACCGCATCATTGGTGAGATCGACCTTTGCGCCGGCGATGGCGGTCAATGTGTCGTTGGCGCTGGCTGACTTGGTCGGGTCGAACACCGACGTGGCAGTCTTGGCGACGATGAATGGCGCGGCGGTGTTCGTCGCGCTTGGCGGCAAGGTGGCTTTCAGGATCACGTTGTAGCTGGCGCCGGCGGCCAGAGGCCCCGTGTCAACCGTGCCGTCGGCGTTGGTATCCACCAGCGGCGTAGTTCCGTCGCTCTTGTACAACTGGAAGGTGGTGCCTGCGGGAAAATTGCCCGAGCTCAGCGTCATGTTGAAGGTGTCGCTGCCGTTACCGGTGTTGGTCACGGTGTTGGTAAAGCTGACCTGCGAACCAGGCGCGGCCGGGCCGGCCACTGTGTCGCCCGTGAGCGTCACCAAAGCCATCTGCTGCACCGTGAAAGGAACCGTGTTGGACGAACCTGTCACCGTAGCGGCGCCATTGTTGTATGACGTTGTGGCGGTGTTGTTCAGCGTGCCGGGCGCGGTGCCCGCGGCCACGGTCACACCGAAGCTGACGGTGCCCGACTGGCCGGCCGTCACCTGGTTGAGCGTCACAAGCAGGGTCTTGGTGGCCAGGGTATAGCCCGAGGTCAGCGTGTTGGGTGCTGTACCGCTGGAACCGCCGCCGTCGCTCAACGCCGTGGCGCCGGTGGCGCTCCAGCGTGCGGAGCCCGCGGTGTAGGTCAGGCCTGCGGGAAGAACGTCGGTGATGGCCACGGCGGTTGCCGTGCTGTTGCCGGTGTTGGTATAGGTCAAGGTGTAGGTGATGGCCGTGCCCGCAGGACCACTGGAAACGCTGGCTGATTTGCTCAGCGTCACGACCGCGTTGGAGGTCACCGTGGTGGTATCGGTGTTGCTTGCGCTCGCGCCGCCGGGGAACACACTCGTCGCCGTGACCGTCATGACTTCAGCCGAACCCGTCGTTGCCGCGGCGGGCACCGTGCCCTGCACGATGAACTTGAACACCGCGCCGGCGGCCAGTGGACCGCTGGACGTGAGGGCAGGACCCGTCGGCTGACCGCTGCCGTTGTCGGCAAAGATCTGCATATTGGTCATGGTGAAGCCGCCACTGGTGTGTACAACGCCCAGATTGAAGCTGTCGCTGCCGTTACCCGTGTTGGTCAGGGTGTGCGGATAAGACACCACGCTGCCGGGCGTCGCATTTTGTGCGCCATTGGCAACCAGCGTCAGGCTCGCGATCTGCTGCACCGTGGTCTGGACCACATTGGAGGTCACCGTGCGCGTGATACCCGAAGCATCCGAATACGTGGCCGAGGCCTGGTTGCTGATGGACGTGCCGGCCGGAGGCGGCGCCGCATGGGCGGCCATGCCTGCCATGAGCAACGCGAAGGCAACAAACAGTCCCACCATCCAGTGGGTAAAAAAGTGCGGCAGCCTTAACGGCGGCTGACTTGGGGGGTTGGCATACATGAGGCTTTTCTCCTGACTTCAAGACAACGATGGATCAACAAACAAGAAACGCGAAAATCGCAGGCCTGTGAAGGCCGGCGAAACTGCTCGGGGAACCGGGGCCGTGATCACGGCTTGGCGGCGGCGGTAGGCGCCGGGGGTGAATCGATGCGTACCCGCAGGCTCACCACCGTGGTGCCGCCGGCTGGCAAGGAGCCGATTTCCCAACGCAGCGCGCGGTAGTCGGCAAAAGGAACCACTTCCCGGCGTTCGCTGCCATTGGCCAACTTGACCGTGCGGGTCAGCGGCATGGGTGCAAAGGTGGTGCCGTCGGTCGAGGCTTGGGCAGTCGCAGGGCTGGCACTGCCGGCGATAAAGGTAGTACCCACAGGCACCGGCATGGTGGCCAGCAGCTTGCTGGCGGCGGCGCTGCCGGTGTTGCGGTAGGTGGTGCTGTATTGCAGAACATCGCCTGACTTGCCCTCGGAAGCCGGCTTCAAGACCGGCTTGCCGTCGACCATGTCCACCTGCTGGGCGACCATCTGGGAGGTCACGGTGGGGGTGGTTTGCGCCTGCGCGGCATGGCCAAACACCAGGCTCACCGCAAAAATACAAAAATTCAAAATCTGTTTCATGGCTGGTCCAATGGTTAAAAATCCGGGCTGGATTGCTTACAACTTCGTCGCCATCAAGCCCTTTTGATGACAAAACTGCTGCTATTTGTAAGTTTGTGTTATTTGACCAAAAAGACTTGGCAACGTGGCGCGGGAGGACGCCACAAGGCCTCAAAAAACGCCGTCTTCCGTGAAATAGCTCTCAAATGTTGAATAAGCAGCTACTTGAGATGACGCTTGATGACGCCAAAATTTGCTCATCCGCAACGAATTGGCGGACTTGGTGCAACAAGATTGAATGTATCTATTTGTAACCAAAATGAAACCCCGGGCCAAGGCATTCAAGCGCGTAACCGGCCAACACGGCGCACGCCTGACCGAACTCGGAGCCGTTTCAGGTTTGAAAGCTGCTTACCCAGCAGGCACAAGGCCGAGCCGCCGGACAGCGCCTGGGCAGCGACGTCTCCCGCCGAAAAATCAGCGGAACGGGACTGGGGGGTGTTTTTATGCCCGCGGCGCAGGGCTGGCGACGGACTGAGGCCTGGAAGACCCGGCGACCAGGCGTTCAGGTCGCGTCACCCGGCCTTCTTGCAAAGAAAGGGGCGCACCGGGTTGGGGTTGGGACTGGGCCCGGAGGCAGACGCCCATTGCCAGTCAAGCTGTCATGCCGGGCATGGCTGCGCCGGTCTTGATCTCGACACACCACATGTCTTGCGGAAACAAGCCCAAAGGCGACCGAACACGGCCGCCACGGCAAGGGATCTGCGGGTGGACACGCGTCAAGCTGTCACCCGTGGACAAGCAGGGCCCAGGGCGCGTTACACCCCTGGCCCGCCTGCCTGTCAGCGGTCGAAGGCCGGCCTTTTCGGATCAAACTTCCAGCCCGGAATCAGGCTTTGCATGGCCACCGCATCGTCGCGCGAACCCAGGCCGTGTTGTTTGTAGAGCTGGTGCGCTTTTTCGACCTCGACCATGTCCAGCTCGACACCGAGTCCGGGCTTTTTCGGCACCTGCACCAGGCCGCCTTCGATCTTCAGAGGCTCTTTGGTCAGGCGCTGGCCGTCCTGCCAGATCCAGTGGGTGTCGATGGCGGTCACGCGGCCAGGCGCGGCTGCACCGACCTGGGTGAACATGGCCAGCGACACGTCGAAGTGGTTGTTGGAATGCGAGCCCCAGGTCAGGCCCCAGTCGCGGCAGGTCTGCGCCACACGCACCGAGCCGGCCATGGTCCAGAAATGCGGATCGGCTAATGGAATATCCACCGACTGCAGCGACAACGCGTGGCTCAGCTGGCGCCAGTCGGTGGCAATCATGTTGGTGGCGGTGGGCAGACCGGTGGCACGGCGGAACTCGGCCATCACCTCGCGGCCCGAGAAACCTTCTTCGGCGCCGCACGGGTCTTCGGCATAAGCCACCACACCGCGCATGTCGCGCATCAGGCGGATCGCATCCTTGAGCAGCCAGCCGCCGTTCGGGTCCAGCGTGACGCGGGCCTCGGGAAACCGTTCATGCAGCGCGCGCATGGCGTCGACTTCTTCCTCGCCGCGCAAGACGCCGCCCTTGAGTTTGAAGTCGTTAAAGCCGTAACGTTCGTGCGCGGCTTCGGCCAGGCGCACGATGGCCTCGGGTGTCATGGCTTTTTCGTGGCGCAGGCGCGACCAGGCGTCCTTGGCTTCCGGCTCGCTCGCATAAGGCAAGTTTGTTTTGGATTTGTCGCCAACAAAAAACAAATAGCCCAACATCTCCACCGCATCGCGCTGCTGGCCTTCACCCAGCAAGGCCGCGACCGGCACTTCCAGGTGCTGGCCCAGCAAATCCAGAAAGGCCGACTCGATGGCCGTCACGGCATGGATGGTGGTGCGCAAATCAAAAGTCTGCAGGCCGCGGCCGCCGGCATCGCGGTCGGCAAACTGGCGCTGCACCTGTTGCAAGACCTGCTGGTGCGCGCCTATGGGCTGGCCGACCACGAGGTCGCGGGCATCTTCCAGGGTCTGGCGGATTTTTTCGCCGCCCGGCACCTCACCCACGCCGGTGCGCCCGGCGTTGTCGGTGAGGATCAAGAGGTTGCGCGTGAAAAACGGGCCGTGTGCACCGCTGAGGTTTAACAACATGCCGTCGCGGCCGGCGACGGGGATCACACGCAAGGCGGTGATACGGGGAGTGGTGTTCATGGGCATGTCGGCTCGCTCAATCAATGGTGATTTTTCCAGTCTCGATCACCTTCTTCCAGCGCGCAAATTCGTGCTGCTGGAAGGTGGCGAACTGCTCCGGCGTGTTGGCGACCACTTCAAAACCAACCGAGACAAACTGCTGCTTGATCTGCGGGTCATTCAGTGCGGCGACGATGGCAGCGTGGGCCTTGGCGCGCACGTCGGCCGGCAGGCCTTTGGGCGCCACCACGGCTTGCCAGGAATACACCACCAGGTCTTTCATGCCGGCCTCGCCCAGCGTGGGCACGTCCGGCAGCAGCGCCGAGCGTTTGCCGGAGGTGATGGCCAGCGCCGTCAGCTTGCCGGACTTGATGTGTTGCAACACGGCATTGATGTTCTGGAACGAGGCATCGACCTGGCCGCCCAGCAAGTCGGTGATCGCCGGCGCGCCGCCCTTGTAGGGCACATGGGTGCCGCTGGTGCCGGTCTGCTGCCAGAACAGCTCGGCCGTGAGGTGGTCGCTGGAGCCATTGCCCGACGAGGCAAACGACATCTTGCCGGGATTGATCTTTTGGTAGGCCACCAGGGCGCCCACGGTTTTGTAAGGCGACTTGGCCGGCACGACCAGCACATTGGGCGCTTGCACGGCCACGGTGATGGTGTCGAAATCTTTCAGCGTGTCGTAAGGCATGTTGCGGATCAGGTGCGGTGCAATCACCAGCGGGCCCAGCGAGGTCACCAGGAAGTTGTAGCCATCGGGTGCCGAACGTTTGACCTGCGTCGCGCCAATCGTGCCGGTGGCACCGGCCTTGTTTTCCACCACAAAAGGCTGGCCCAGCTTTTCGGTCAGCTTGGGGGCGATGGCGCGGGCCACGGTGTCGGTGGAGCCGCCGGGCGGGAAAGGCACAACCAGGGTCACGGATTTGGCCGGCCAGGCCTGGGCGTGCACGGCGGCACTGAAGGCCAGGCCAATCGCGAGTGCGGTCAACAGTTTTTTCATGGGGAAGTCTCCTGGGGTGATAAATGGCGCTTGTGGGGCGCCGGATTTTCAAAACTGGGGAGCAGCGGCCGGACGCGAAGCCCAACTGCGGCAAGCGCACCGGCTGATTCCTGACGCGGAAAAGCCAAGGTAGTGCGACCACATACAGGCAAATGGTAGCGCTACCTTTTTAAAAGTCAAGACGGGAAACTCCGGAATCTGAGGTCTTCAGGTGCTGTCGCGGCTGACGATGGAAAAGCCCACATCCACCACCCGCGTCGCCACCTGTCGGCCTTCGGCTCTGTCCACGATAAATTGCGCGGCCTGCCGGCCAATCGCCATGCCGTCGATACGCACGGTGGTCAGGGCCGGCTGCAGGTCGGCGGCAAACTCGAGGTCGCCAAAACCCACCACAGCCAGTTGTTGGGGCACCTTGACCCCACGCAACTGCGCTTCGGTCATGACACCCAAGGCCAGCAGGTCGGAGCTGCAAAACACCGCGTCCAGGCCCGGCGAAGTTTGCAACAACTCCGCTAGCGCACTGCGCCCGTGCTTCAACGTCGTAGGCGCCGGCACAATCACCACGGCCACCTCGCCCAGACCGGCGGCATGCGCCGCGGCCTGGAAAGCCTGCTGACGCCGCTTGGCACGTTCGTCGTCACCGGCGATCACGGCCAGGCGGCGCCGGCCCCGGGCGTACAAAAAATCCACCACCGCGCGGCCCACGTCCACATGCGAAAACCCCACCAGCATGTCTATGGGGGTGGGTGTCAGGTCCCAGGTTTCGACCACCGGGATGCCGGCGGCCAGCAGGCGTTTGCGCCCCTCGGGTGAATGCATGATGCCGGTCAGCACAATGCCGTCCGGCCGGCGGCTGATGATGGCGTCCAGCAAGGCGTCTTCGCGCGAATCGGCATAACCGCTCTGGCCCAACATCAACTGGTAACCCTGAGCCGCCAGGGCCTCGTTGAGCGAACGCACGGTTTCCATGAACACCGGCCCCGAGATGGTGGGCACCAGCGCGGCCACCAGGCGGCTGCGCGCCGAGGCCAGACCGCCGGCCATGCGATTCGGCACATAACCCGTGCGGGCGACCGCATCGTTGACTTTGTCGAGCAAGGCCTTGGAGACCTGGCCGGGCGTGTTCAGCGCGCGCGAAGCCGTGATGGGCGCGACCCCCGCCAGCCTGGCCACGTCATGCAGGGTGACCGCGCCGCTGCCCCGGCGGCTGCGCCGCGCCGGCGTGTTGTCTTCGTCGTTCATCGCCGGATTCTAGGTGTGTGGCGCCCCGTATTGGTATGGCCGAGGCACAGGCCAGATCGGATGTTCACGCGAGTTACTCCTGATTTAATAGCTGCTTGCGCCCATCCCCAAAGGGCTAGCGACCAAAAAGACCAAAGTTTTGGAGCAACCAGCCAGCGCAGGCGTTCAATCTGCCGACCAGACCGCCAGCTCATAACCGTCCGGGTCCCTGAAGTGAAAACGCCGCCCACCGGGAAAGGCAAAGACCGGCAGGACAATGTCAGCCCCGGCCAACTCCAGCCGCTGCTGGGTTGCGACCAGATCGTCGGCATACAGAATGACCAGCGGGCCGCCCGCTGGCCTGACGGCTGCCGTCGTGGTGAAGCCCCCGGCCAGACGGCCGTCGCTGAACTCGCTGTAGGCCGGGCCGTAATCGGTGAAGGTCCAGCCAAACACCTGGCCGTAAAACGTTTTGGAACGGGCGATGTCCGCGACGTTGAATTCGATGTTGTCGATCCGGTGGTTCCGGCTTGTGTCCGTCATGGCAAAACCTTGTATGCGGTGATGGTGTCGTTGCAGATTTTCACTTCATGCCATCCCGAAGGCGGGCAAAGACTTTCCAGAAGGCCGCGTCCTGCGTGGTCGCAAAGTTGATACGCATCAGGGTGCTGGGCTGGCGCGCCGCGTGAAACAGCGCGCCGGGCGCGAGCAGATACCCTTCGTCCAGCATGCGCTGCGCCAGCGCATCGGTGTCCACGCCGGTCTCGACCCAGCCGAACAGCCCTGCCGGTTCGGCCGCAAAACTGCAGCCATGCGCCAGCGCCAGCTTGACGCTGCGGGCGCGGGCAATGTCCAGCCGGGTACGTATGCGTTCGGCATGGCGGCGCAACTGGCCCTGGTCTATGCACCAGGCCAGGGCTTTTTCCAGCAGGGCCGGGGTGGTCAGGGTGGCCAGCAACTTGGTGTCCAGCAGGCGTTCAACCAGCTCGGGCGGCGCCGCCAGGTAACCGACACGCCAGCCCGGCGCCAGGATCTTGGCAAAGCCGCTGACGTACACGGTGCGCTGCAGGCCGTCGAGCGCACACAGACGCGTCGCATGTTCGGGCGCCAGGTGGCTGTAGGTGTCGTCTTCAACGATGTGGAAGTTGTGTGTATTCGCGAGCTGCAAGACGCGATGCGCGCTGCCGGGCGTGAGGCAATACCCGGTCGGGTTGTGGAACACGCTGACGCTGACAAACAGCTTGGGCGCATGCACCTCGCAATAACGCGCCATCACGGCCAGGTCCGGCCCGTCGGCCCGGCGCGGTACCGGCAGGATACGCATGCCCATGGCCGCCAGCCGCGCAAACTCTATGGCCCAGCCGGGCTCCTCGACCATCACGTAGTCACCGGCACGCAGCAGGGTGCGGCTGACAATATCCAAGGCATGGGTCGCGCCCACGGTGGTGATGATTTGTTCGGGCGCGGCCGGGATGTTGAGGCTGGCGAGTTTTTTTGACAAGGCCTGGCGCAGGCCGCTGTCGCCGGCCGGCTCGCCGTAGTTCAGCGAAAATTCCTGCAACGCACGGGCGCTGGTGACGCGGCGCACGGCCGCGGGCATGAAGCTGGTCTCCAGCCAGTCCATGGGGAACACGCCCATGCCGGGCTGCGCCTTGTCGCTGCTGCCGTGAAACATGCCGCGTATCAGCGCGGTGGCATTGACCGGGTTGTGCTGCGGCTGGAAACCCGTGGACGGCTTCGCCGTCGCTACCAAATTCATAGCTGATTGCGCCCGTGTATCGGTGGCCACAGCCACTTCCCGCACATAAAATCCGCGGTTTTTGCGGGCTTCCACCAGCCCCTGGGCCAGCAGCCTGTCGTAAGCGGCCACCACGGTGGAGGCGCTCACGCCCTGCTGCTGCGCACATTGCCGCACCGAAGGCAGGCGTGAACCCGAGGCCAGCAGGCGGTTGCGGATACGTTCGGCAAAACGCCCGGCGAGTTGTTCGGTCAGGGACTGGGAGGCAGCTTTCAACAACATGGCGAGGCCTTCGGTACGGGCTGTGTTGCCAAGACAAACAGTACAGTTTGAAATTTTGTCTGCATAACTGTATTGGTAGTGTGCTGGTTTCAACTATAGAGTCAATGCCATGAATTGGCAAGAGTTCACCGCTTTACTGGTGCTGGCCACGGCGATGAGTTTTTCGCCCGGCCCCAACACCGCCCTCTCGACCGCCCTGGCGGCGAATCACGGCCTGCGTCGCGCCCTGCCTTTTGTCTGTGCCGTCCCGGTCGGCTGGGGCGTGTTGCTCAGCCTGTGTGCGGCGGGCCTGGGCGCCCTGCTGCTGGCCGTGCCGCTGCTGAGCTGGGCCATCAAGCTGGTGGGCGTGGCCTATTTGCTGTGGCTGGCCTCCAAAATTGTCCGTTCGCACCAACTCAGCCAGGCCGATGCGGCGCGCCTGAACGTGGGCTTCTGGCAAGGCGCGGCGCTGCAGTTTGTCAACATCAAGGCCTGGATGCTGGCACTGGCGATTGTCAGCGGCTGGATTGCCGGGCGCGAGGAAGCGGCCTTGCGTTTTGCCGTGGTGTTGCCCGTCATGCTGGCTTATGCCTTTGTCAGCAACCTCACGTATGCGTTGGCCGGCTCGCTGCTGCGGGAGTGGTTGTCCGGTCCGCTGGGCAGTGGCCGGCGCCTGGTGTGGTTCAACCGCGGCATGGCATGCGTGCTGGTGCTCACGGCGATCTGGATGCTTTTTATATGAGCCCCGCCCCATACACCGCGCAAATCAACAAGGGCCTGTGGCTGGGCCTGTTGGGCATAGCTATTTTTTCGCTCACCCTGCCGATGACGCGCCTGGCCGTCGGCACCGCCGAGGCGCCGCAAATGTCTGGCCTCTTCATCGCCATGGGGCGGGCCGTGGTGGCGGCCGCGCTGTCGGCCGTGTTCTTGCTGAGCACCCGTGCGCCCCTGCCCCGGCGCCAGGACTGGTGGCCGCTGGCCATCACGGCGGGCGGTGTGGTGTTCGGCTTTCCGCTGCTGACCTCCATCGCCATGCGTTATGTCGAAGCCGTGCATGCCAGCGTGATTCTCGGCGTGTTACCACTGGCCACCGCCGCCGTGGGCGCGCTGTTGCACCGCCAGCGCCCGTCGGCCGGCTTCTGGGGCTGCGCTGTTCTGGGCAGTGTGCTGGTGGTGGTCTTTGCCATGCTGCGCTCTGGCAATGGCGCGGGTGGTTTGTCGATTCATTGGGCCGATCTGCTGCTGCTTGCGGCCTGCCTGTGTGCGGCCGTCGGGTACGGCTATGGCGCGCGGCTGTCGCAGCACATGCGGGCCGAACATGTGATTTGCTGGGCGCTGCTGCTGTCACTGCCGCTCAGCCTGCCGCTGACGGTTTTCAGCTGGCCGCAGGTGCCGCTCAAGGCCAGCGCCTGGTGGGGCTTCTCCTATGTGGCGGTGTTTTCGATGTGGCTAGGCTTTTTTGCCTGGTACCGCGGCCTGGCCCTGGGCGGCACGGTGCGTGTCAGCCAGGTGCAACTGGTGCAACCGTTTTTGTCCATGCTGTTTGCCCTGCCCTTGCTCGGCGAGCGCCTGGATGCCGTGACCCTGGGTTTTGCCCTGGCCGTGATCGCCACCGTGTTTATGGGCAAGAAAATGCCTGTCTACACCGCCACTTTGCAGAAAGCCACATGAACATCAGCCACATCCCCTTCGGCACCACCGACTGGTCCACGATGGAGCGCACCGAACATTCGGCGCTCGCCGGCCAGGCCTTCTGGCGCACACAGCAGTTTGGCGACATCCGGGTTCGCATGGTCGAATACAGCACGGGTTATGTCTCCGACCACTGGTGCAGCAAGGGGCACATCCTCCTGTGTCTGGAAGGCGAATTACACACCGAGCTGGAAGACGGCCGCAGCTTCACACTGACACCCGGCATGAGTTACCAGGTCGCCGACCAGGCCGAAGCCCATCGCTCAACCGCGCCCAAAGGTGCGAAACTGTTCATTGTGGATTGACAGACATACAGACAAACGACGAGAAAGAAAAACATGGAAAAAGCCAACACGCCCTGGACCCTGGCCGCGCGCGCAGAAAAAATGAACCCTTCGGTGATCCGCGAGATCCTGAAGGTCACCGAAAAACCCGGCATCATCAGTTTTGCTGGCGGCCTGCCCTCGCCCAAAACCTTTCCGGTCAGCGCTTTTCGCGAGGCCTGTGACAAGGTGTTGCGCGAAGACGGCCATGCCGCGTTGCAATACGCAGCCAGCGAAGGTTATGCGCCGCTGCGCGAGATGGTGGCGGCCATGCTGCCGTGGGAGGTCGATCCGGCCCAGGTGCTGATCACCACCGGTTCGCAACAAGGCCTGGATCTGATCGCCAAAATCCTGATCGACGCGGGCAGCCGGGTGCTGGTGGAAACACCGACCTACCTGGGCGCGCTGCAGGCCTTCACGCCCATGGAGCCCGACATCGTGAGTGTGGCCAGCAACGAACAAGGTGTGGACCTGACCGATCTGGCCAAAAAAGCCGCCGGCGCGCGTTTCTTTTATGTGCTGCCCAACTTCCAGAACCCCACCGGCCGCACCATGAGCGAGCAGCACCGCGCCGCGCTGAGCGAGCAAGCCGCCCGCCTGGGCCTGCCCCTGGTTGAAGACAACCCCTACGGCGACCTGTGGTTTGACGAAGCGCCGCCACTGCCGCTGACGGCGCGCAACCCGGAAGGCTGCGTCTACCTGGGCTCGTTTTCCAAGGTGCTCGCGCCGGGTCTGCGACTGGGCTTCATGGTCGCGCCCAAGTCGCTTTACCCCAAGCTGCTGCAGGCCAAACAGGCGGCCGACCTGCACAGCCCGGGCTTTAACCAGCGCATGGTGGCCGATGTGATGAAGGGCGGCTTCCTGGACCGCCATGTGCCGACCATACGCGCACTCTACAAGTCACAACGCGACACCATGCTGGCCGCCATGCAACGCGAAATGCCAGAAGGCGTGAGCTGGAACACCCCCCGCCGGCGGCATGTTTTTATGGGCCCGTTTGCCGGCCGGCATGAGCGCGGTGGACCTGCTGCCCAAAGCCGTCGACAAAAACGTGGCTTTTGTGCCCGGCGCCGCCTTTTACGCCGAGCAGGCCGACGAACGCACCTTGCGCCTGTCCTTTGTCACGGCCAGCAGCGAACAGATCAACCTGGGCATCGCGGCCCTGGCCGCGGCGATCCGCGAAAACCGCCCCGTACAGGCCGGCGCAGCACGCGCCGCAGAAAGTGTGGGGGCCAAATAAATGCTCAAGATCTGGGGGCGCATGAGCTCCATCAATGTCAAGAAAGTGGTGTGGACGGCGCAGGAACTGGGGCTGGACTTTCAGCGCACCGAGGCCGGCGGCCTGTTTGGCGTCGTCAAGACGCCCGACTACATGCGGCTCAACCCGAACTCGCTGGTGCCCGTGATTGAAGACGAGGGTTATGTGTTGTGGGAGTCGAATGTCATCGTGCGTTACCTGTGCGCCAAACATTCGTTCGGCCAGATGTACCCCACCGAGTTGCGTGAACGTTTTGACGCCGAGCGCTGGATGGACTGGCAACAAACCAGCTTGAACCCGGCCAGCCGCCCCAGCTTCTGGCAACTGATACGCACCCCGGCCGAACAACGCAATCCCGCGTTGATCGCCGAGTCGAATGCGGCGGTCGAGTCACTGATGAGCACATTGGAGAGCCATCTGGCGCAGCGCGCTTTCATGGCCGGCGAGCATTTCACCATGGCCGACATTCCCATCGCCTGCGAGGTGCACCGCTGGTTCGGCCTGCCGCAGCCGCGCCAGAGCCGGCCGGCCATCGAGCGCTGGTACGCCAACATCTGCGCACGGCAAGCCAGCAAAGGTGTGCTGGACCTGGCGCTAAGCTGATCTTTTTAACAAGCGCATTAACCAGCGAATCGCACGCCATGCCAACCCGCCCCTTCAAACAAGTCGACGTGTTCACCGACCAGCCCTATTTCGGCAACCCGCTGGCCGTGGTGCTGGACGGCAGCGGCCTGGACGACGCGGCCATGCAGCGTTTTGCGCAGTGGACCAACCTGTCGGAAACCACCTTTGTGTTACCGCCTACCGCCCCGTCGGCCGACTACCAGGTGCGTATCTTCACGCCGGGTGGTGAGTTGCCTTTTGCCGGCCACCCGACCCTGGGCAGTTGCCACGCCTGGCTGCAGGCCGGCGGCCAGCCCAAGAGCAAGGATCACATCGTGCAGCAATGCCAGGTCGGCCTGGTGGCGATACGGCGCGAAGGCAAACGCCTGGCGTTTGCCGCGCCGCCGCTCAAACGATCCGCGCCCAGCCCGGTGGTCCTGGCGCAGGTCGCCGCCGCCCTGGGGCTGAAGGCGCAACACATCGTGGCGGCCCAGTTGCTGGACAACGGCCCGGTCTGGCTGGGTTTGCTGCTGGATGGTGCCGACACCGTGCTGCAACTCGAGCCGGATCACCTGGCGCTCAAAAAACTTGGCCTAAAAGTGGGCGTAGCCGGTACCCACACTGCGCAAGAAGCTCCTGTTTTGATAGCGCGCGCGAATCGCGAAGCGCGGGCCTTTGGCAGCCGTGCACCCGCGGCGCCAGCGGACACAGCAACGGCCGACTTTGAGGTGCGGGCTTTTGCCGCACCCATAGGTATCCAGGAAGACCCGGTCACCGGCAGCCTGAACGCCAGCCTGGCGCAATGGCTGATGGCCGAAGGCCATGCGCCCGAACGTTATGTGGCGGCGCAAGGCACCTGCCTGGGCCGCGCCGGCCGCGTCTCCCTGACGCGCGAAACCTCGGCCGACGGCAGCACCCAGCTCTGGGTGGGCGGCGAATCGGTCACCTGCATAGACGGCAACGTCGAGTTATGAACACGGCCCAGGTCGATCACCTGGTGGTCGTGGCGCACAGCCTGGCCCAAGGGCTGCAATGGTGCGAAGCCACCCTGGGCATCACGCCGGGGCCGGGCGGCGAACACCCGTTGATGGGCACACACAACCGCCTGTTCAGCGTGGCCGGCCAGTCGCACAAACGCACCTATTTTGAAATCATTGCGCTCCAGCCCGGCATCATCCCGACGCGTGCGCCCGGCACCCAGCGCTGGTTCGACATGGATGACAAGCTGCTGCAAGCCGCCGTGGCCAAGAACGGGCCGCAACTGGTGCATTTTGTCGCCAGCGTCACCGGCGTAGTGACGGCCGTGAAGGCCCTCGCGGCACTCGGCCTGGATCGGGGCCAAGTGGTCGAGGCTTCACGCCAGACGGCGCAGGCGCTGCTGAAATGGCGCATCACCGTGCGTGACGACGGCCAGCGGCTTTTTTATGGCGGCCTGCCGACCTTGATTCAATGGGGCGACCCCAGCGAAGACCCGGCGCAGGCCGCCCATCCGCTGGACGCGATGCCGCCTTCAGGTGTCACGCTGGAAGCACTGCAGGTCAACCACCCGCGCCCCGAAAAACTGCTGGCCGGCTACGCCGCCATCGGGCTGACGAATGTGGCCGTCACCTCAGGTGCGCCCAACCTGATTGCGACGCTGCAGACGCCGCGCGGCCGCGTGATACTTGAATCCAAAGGAATCTAGATGCTCACCGCGCCCGAACTCGCCTGGTTTGCACTGGTGGCACTGGCCCTGGTGCTCACACCCGGGCCCAACATGATTTATTGCATCTCGCGCACCTTGTGCCAGGGCCGCGGCGCGGGCCTGATCTCGCTGGGTGGTGTGGCCGTGGGTTTTCTTGTGCATCTGCTGGCCGCTTCTTTTGGCCTGACGGCGCTGCTGCTGGCCGTGCCCATGGCCTTCACCGCGATCAAGGTGCTGGGCGCGGCCTACCTCTTGTGGATGGCCTGGCAGGCCGTGCGGCCCGGTGGGCTCTCGCCGTTTGAAACCCGCAACTTGCCACACGACCCGTTGCGCACCTTGTTCCTGATGGGTTTCATGACCAACCTGCTCAACCCCAAGGTGGCGATGTTTTATTTATCCTTTTTCCCGCAGTTTCTGCACCCCGAGCGCGGCAACCTGCTGCTGCAAAGCCTGACCTTGGGCGCGGTGCAGATCAGCGTGAGCCTGGCCATCAACACCTTGATCATCTTTTTTGCCGCTGGCCTGGCGCTGTTCCTGAACCGCAACATCGCCTGGATGCGGGTGCAACGTTATGTCATGGGCACCGTGTTAGGCCTGCTGGCGCTCCGCCTGCTGACCGAGAAGCGGGTGGCCGCATGAGCGCCGTTTTGCGCAGCGAAGCCGATCGCGGCTTGCCCGGGCTGCAGGACATCGAAGCCGCAGCGCGTGTGGTTTACCGCGAGTTCCAGGCCACGCCGCAATACCACTGGGGCTTGTCCAGCCAGCGCCTGGGCACAGACTGCTGGATCAAACATGAGAACCACACGCCGGTCGGCGCCTTCAAGATACGCGGCGGACTGACTTATTTCGACGCGCTGAAACACGCCGGGGACTTGCCGCAAGAGGTCATCAGCGCCACCCGCGGCAACCACGGCCAGAGCATAGGCTGGGCCGCACGTGCCCACGGTGTGGCCTGCACCATCGTCGTTCCGCAGGGCAATTCGCTGGAGAAAAATGCGGCCATGCGGGCTCTCGGCGTGACCCTGATCGAACACGGTCAGGACTTCCAGGAAAGCCGCGAGTTCGCCATACGCCTGGCCGCCGAACGCGGCGCCCACGTGGTGCCGAGTTTTCATGCCGACCTGCTCAGCGGTGTCGCCACCTACTGGTGGGAATTCATGCGGGCGGTGCCGCAGCTCGACGTGGTTTATGTGCCCATAGGCCAGGGCTCGGGCGCTTGCGCAGCGATTGCCGCCAAATTCGCGTTAGGCCGCAGCTTGCGCATCGTCGGTGTGGTGAGTGCCCACGCCACCACCTATGCCGATTCGCTGGCCGCAGGCCGCGTGGTCGAAGCGCCGGTAACCACGCAACTGGCCGATGGCATGGCCTGCCGCATCGCCGATGCTTCGGCCCTGGACATCCTGCTGCCACACATCGACCACATCGTGCAAGTCAGCGACGACGAAGTCGCCCAGGCCATGCGTGACCTGTATGCCGACACCCACAACGTGGCCGAAGGTGCGGGCGCGGCCAGCTTTGCCGCGGCCATGCGGGAACGCGCCCAGCTCAAGGGTCAGGTCGTGGGCACCACCCTGTGCGGCGGCAATGTGGATGCGCCCGTTTTTTCCAGGGTGTTAGGCGCGACCTAGGCCCGCCAGCCTGGCGCTTCATCGCGGGCTTCGGATTCGCTGCCGTCTTTACACAACAAACGCCAGAGATCTCTTGCATAAGCCGATAGCCGCGTCTCGTCCCGGCGGACACACACCCGCAGCAGCCGCGTCGCCCACGGTTCCTGCAAGGACAGGACCTGCAGCCCCTCAGCCTTCAGGTTGTTGATCACCGAGCGGGGGACGATGCCTATGCCCGCGCCGGATTTCACCAGGGACGCGACCGCCGGGAACCCGGCCACCTGAATGCGTACATCCATGGGCTGCCCCAGCGTGATCGCTTTCGACATGATGAAGGTGTGAATGGCGCTGCCGCTGCCCATGGAGACAAAGGGATGGTCCAGGCATTCACGCAATGAGACCGCGCCCTGGCTGCCGATGTTCAAGGAGACCGGTGCCAGCACCACCAGTTCGTCCTCGCGGTATGGCCGGAACAGCAGCTCCGGGTGATCATCGTCCCAGGTCACGACACCCAGATCCGCGCGGCCTTCGACCACGGCAGTCACGATGTCATGGCTCAGCCGCTCTTCGAGAGAAACACGTACGCTGGGATGGGAGCGAAGAAACAGCTCAAGATCGTCAGGCAAAAAAGACGCGATGGCACTGCTGTTGGCAAATAAGGTGACGTGCGCCCGCACCCCGTCGGCATAAGGCACGAGGTCTGCGTGCATCTGCTCCAGTTCGGCAAAACAACGGCGGCAATGCTCCAGCATCACCTGCCCGGCCCGCGTCAGCGAGACCCCCCGCGCATTGCGCGTGAAGAGTTGTGTCCCCAGGCTCTCCTCCAGGTGTTTGATACGCAAGCTGGCCGACGATGGCGCCAAAAAACAGGCGGCCGCACCGCGCGAGACATTACCGGCATCGGCGATCGCCACCAACAACTTGAGGTCAATCAGGTCGTAGCGCATGCGTTCGTGCTCCACAAAGAGAGGCTTTGATAAAACTCGTTTGCCGGCTCTCCCGGGCTATGGAAAACTCTAGGCATCGCGATTCGCTGAAGGCATCATCGGTACAAGACCATGAGGTTTTTCGCCAAAGCTGAGCAGTGACTCGCGCCCTCGCCCCCTTGGCACAGTACGGGGAGTTCGACTTAACACGGTTTCAAATCACTCAAAGGCAACATGTCTCTCCATCCGATCATCACGCAGGAAGCGCCAGCCGCCATCGGCAGCTATTCGCAGGCCATTCAGGCCGGCAACACGGTTTATCTCTCGGGCCAGATTCCACTGGATCCAAAAACGATGGCGCTGGCCCAGGGCATTGAGGCGCAGATCGCCTGCGTCTTCAATAATTTGAGTGCTGTTGCACACGCTGCCGGGGCGTCACTGGCCCACATCGCCAAGCTGACAGTCTACCTGACCGACCTCGCGCACGCGCCCGCGCTCAACACCTACATGGCCTCACATTTCAGCCATCCCTACCCGGCGCGGGCGGTGGTTGGCGTGGCCACCTTGCCGCGCCAGGCACTGATCGAAATCGATGCCATCGCGCTCGTCCCCTCAACATCCCAAGGAACCTAAACAATGTCACGCACCTGGGTACGCCATGCCATCGAACGGCTGAATCGAGACTTCCAGCGCTCGTCCGATACACATCTGATCCTGGTGGAAACACCTGCCTTGCCAGACATCCGGATTTACCTGAAAGACGAATCCACACACCCGACCGGCAGCCTCAAGCACCGTCTGGCCAGATCCCTCTTTCTGTATGGCCTTTGCAACGGCTGGATCACCGAGGGGACCACCATCATCGAGGCATCGTCCGGCAGTACCGCGGTTTCCGAGGCTTATTTTGCGCGGATGCTGGGCCTTCCTTTTATCGCCGTCATGCCGCGCAGCACCTCACCGGCAAAAGTGGCACAAATTGAATTTTTCGGCGGCTCTTGCCAATTCACGGACACGGCCGCGGGCATGTATGTGGAGGCCGAGCGGCTGGCGCAAGAACGCAAGGGGCACTTCATGGATCAGTTCACCTACGCCGAGCGGGCAACCGACTGGCGAGGCAACAACAACATTGCCGAGACGATTTTCCAGCAGATGAAAGGCGAGCCCTACGCGGTGCCACGCTGGCTGGTTGTGGGCGCGGGCACGGGCGGCACCTCAGCCACGATAGGCCGCTACATTCGTTACGAAGGCTACGCCACCGAGCTGTGTGTGGTGGACCCGGAACATTCCGTCTTTTGCGACTACCACAGGGACCGCGATGCCGACACGGTGAGCGAGCGCGGCTCCGACGTCGAAGGCATAGGCAGGCCACGCGTCGAACCATCCTTCATTCCAGACGTGGTCGACCTCATGCTGCGCGTTCCCAACGCGGCCTCCTACGCCGCCATGCGCTTCCTGGAGCGACTGGTGGGACGCAAATACGGTGGCTCGACGGGCACCAACTTCTACGGTGCCCTGCAACTGGCCTGTGAAATGCACATGCGGGGCGAGGCTGGTGCCATCGTCACGCTGGCCTGTGATGCCGGCGACCGCTATCTGGATACTTATTACAGCGATGCCTGGCTAGCGGCCAACGACTACAACATCCAGCCCTACACCCAACGCGTGGAGGATGCCTACCGCACGGGAATCTGGCCCGCGGCATAAGACTGCCACCGGTCTGGCTCAAGCCAGGCCGGTGGCCAAGCCTTACCTCAGGCGCTCAGGAACTGAACGCCCCGCTCGGGACCAAAACGTATACACGCCTCGTCCACCAGACTCAGGAGCAAGCTCAGAAACGCCGTGCTTGGCGCGCCGGCAGGTGATTCGTCACGAGCCAGCAAGAGGTCCTTGCGCAGCAGGCCCAGGGTAAAGGTCTCCGGCCCCTCCAAGGACAACATCCGCCCCAGGTAGGCATGGAACAATGCGCCCGAGGCGGTGCCCGTTCCCAAGGCCTCTTGAAGAATGTCAGCGCTGCATCCCGCGGCGCGCGCCATAGCCGCACCGTTCGCCAGGCCAAGCAGCGCGCCCGCCATCATCGTCTGGTTGATGAGTTTCATGCGATAACCCGCGCCGGCCTCACCACAATACACAAGCCGCTGGCTTAGCGTGGCCAGGACAGGCCGGCAGCGGGCCAGCACCTCGCTGGAGCCGCCAACGAACAACGTGAGCGTGCCTTGCTGCGCTCCGGCAACACCACCGGTCACAGGCGCATCCAGCACATCCACCGCCGACTGGCTGGCCCATTGTGCGAGCTGGATCGCCATCGACGGGCTTGCCGTGCTCATGTCGACAAAGGCGGTGCCTGGGCGGGCGGCAGGCATCATCTGTTCGTACAAGGCCAGCACGTCGTCGGGGCCCGTCAACATGCTCACGACCAGGCCACAGCGCCTGGCCAGCGCGACTGGCGATTCCGCCCAGCCAGCACCGGCAGCCAGCAGCGACGCGGCCGCTTCCGGCCGACGTGCCCAGACAGAAACCCGATGGCCCGCCGCCAGCAGGCGGTGGGCCATCGGGCTACCCATGCGCCCCAGTCCGATCCAGCCGATCTCTTGTTGCGCCAGGCTTCGCTTCGTTAGGTAGGGGTCTGTCATCACGTCAATCACTCTGGATTTTGGCCTCGCTGACGATGCGACCCCACTTGGTGGTTTCGGCGCTCAGATGGTCGGCCAGCAACTGCCGTGAACCGCCCATGGGCACGGCACCGAGATCAGCAAGTCGTTTCTTGAACTCGGGCATCGCCAGCACGGCGTTGACCTCGGTGTTGAGGCGATCAAGGATGGCTGGCGGGGTGTTCTTGGGCGCCAGCAACGCGAACCAGGTCGACGACAACAGTTTGGGGTAGCCCAATTCGGCCAAGGTCGGCACATCCGGCAACGCGGGCGAGCGGGATGCCGACATCACGGCGAGCGCCCGGACATTCCCGCCTTTGACCTGGCCCACAATGCCGGGCACCAGCTGAAACATCATCTGGATGTCATTCGCAATGAGGTTGGTGGTCGCCAGGCCAGGCGCGTTGTAAGGCACATGCACCAGCCTGGATCCGGTCTCACGCATGAACAGTTCGCCAGCCAGGTGCATCGAGCTGCCGTTGCCGGTGGAGCCGAAGTTCAACTGACCCGGTCGCGTTTTGGCATAGGCGATCAGCGCGGCCACATCCTTCACGGGCAAGGCGTTGTTGACGACGATGATGTTGGGCACGTCAGCGACCAGGGCGATCGGTTCGAAGTCGCGACGCGGGTCGAAAGGCAGATGGCGGTAGAGGCTGGGGTTGACCGCCAGCGTTCCGGCCCAGGAGAACAGCAGCCGGTAGCCGTCGGGTGTGGCACCTGCGGCAGCCACCGCACCAATGTTGCCATTCGCACCACCCCGGTTGTCAATCACCACCGGCATCTTCAGGCGGGTCGTCAACTGTTCCGCCAGCAGGCGTGCAATGGTGTCGCCCGTCCCGCCGCCGCCGGGCGCCGGAACAATGATCTGCATGGTCTTCCCGGCGGCAGGCCACGATTCGGCAAGCGCTGGCGAGAACAAGCCCACCGCCGCAGCGGCTCCTAACACGGTGTTCAAAAAAAGTCGGCGCATGGAGATTCCTTGAGAGTTAAGAAAGTTAGATGCAAGGCGAAAATGGATCAAGCGTAACTGAGTTGCCGGTGCGGCAGGCGCACGGCATTGACGACCGCCTGGATGCTCCGGTCCTGGATGGCGACCGGCAGGACGCAGCCGGGTCCAATCATGAGCCTGCGCCCTTCGTTGTGGGAGAGCGCCTCATGAATTTCACGCTCGATGTCTTCCGGCCAGCCGTGGAGCAGTGTCCCGTGTTCGTTCAGACCTCCGACCAGCAGCCGCGAAAATTTTGCACCCGCCTCGCTGAGCGAAGGTTTGGTCAGCCGGTCATGCCAGTTGAACATCTCGACCGGGTAGTCCACCAGCAGGTCGAACATGATGTCGTCGCCGTGGGCGTGCAGCATGTTGAGGCGCGATCGGCCGCGCAGCGCATTCAACACTTCGAGGTCGTATTTTTTTCCGAAACACGCGTACTCCTGCGCATTCAGGATGCGATTGGAGGCGAGCTGCGTCGCAAAAAAAACGCCATCCGCGCCGGCCTCCAGGGCGTTAAGCGCGAACTCAATCGTCACGTCGGTGATCACCCGCAGGGCCTGATGCAATGCGTCCGGCGAGCAGCGAAGATCGGCCAGCATCCTGTCGGTGGACAACTTGCGTGCGGTGGTCAAGGGGCTGAATACCGTTTGCAACAGCGGCGCAGCACCGCGCAGCGCCTTGGCGGTCGCCGCCAGCGCCCGGTTCTGCTGCCCGTAAGACCCCGCAAGCACGTCCAGGGGACGGATGCGTGCCCAATCCTCGGTCCTAAGCACAGCCGGCCTGATCACTTCACGCGCCCCGTTGGCGGCACCCCGGTAACCGGTCGTCGCCCCCCAGTCTTCCACGCCATAGGTGCCGGACGGCATGAACTTCACCAGATCGAAGTCCCATTTTTTCTGCCAGTCCACCGTGTGCGCCACCAACTTCTCCAGGCAAAGATCGTCGTCGGGAAAGTGCCGCCACAGGGCAACGGGCGCATGGTCGGTGGTTTCGCCGGCGATCGCGGCTTCAATTCTCTGCCAGTGGTTCAGGGCTTTCATAACGGTTCTCTTGCCAAATGGTTGATGTGAAAGCAGTCTCCCACCAGCCCGAACAAGAGACAAACGAGTTCTTCCGAAGGCTGCTTTTGCACTACGCAAAGACACATCACACCCCGCCGATCGAAGGCATGCGAGCTACGCAGAAATTCCGGACAGATGTCGCCAAAGTGCTAGTGCAGACATAAAACGTCCCCGGGGTGACTGGATGCCTGCCGGCTTGTCGCCACAATTTGGGCATGGGAACCCTTTACCTCGTGCGCCATGGCCAGGCCTCGTTTGGCGCCGACGACTACGACGTGCTCAGTGAGCTGGGTTACCGGCAAAGCGTGCGCCTGGGGGAATATTTCAAATACAAGGGCCTGGTTTTTGACGCGGTTTTCACCGGCACCTTGCAGCGCCAGATCAACACCCTGGCCGGAATACGTGAAGGCATGGGTGAGGCCATGGACGCTGGCTTGCAGGCCCAAGCCAGGGCTGGCTTGAACGAATATGACAGCCACGCCGTGATAGGCGCCATCCATCCGCACAAGCTGGAAAAGCCAACCTCCCCCGAGATGTACCGCAGCCACTTCCGCCTGTTGCGCGACGGTCTGGCGCAATGGATGTCGGGTGTGGTCAGCCCCCATGGCATGCCCAGCTACACCGAGTTTGTGGCGGGCATCAGCGCGGTGCTGGACGATATCAAAACGAATCACACCGGCAATGTCTTGCTGGTCTCCAGCGGCGGGCCGATCTCGACCGCCGTGGGCCATGTGCTGGGCACCTCGCCGGAAGCCACGATTGAGTTGAACCTGCGCATACGCAACAGCTCGGTGACCGAATTTGCCTTCACACCCAAGCGGCACATGCTGGTGACCTACAACACCTTGCCCCATCTGGACGCGCCGGAACATACGAGCTGGATCACGTATTCCTGAGCCCTAAACCGCATCGCCCCGCGTCCCCGCGCGCAACCACTGCAAGTAGTCCGCCGAGCCGGCCGTGACCGGCAACTGCAGCAGCTCGGGTATGTCGTAAGGGTGGTGGGCCCGGATAAAGGTTTCCAGCGCCGGGTACAAGGCCGCACGTGTTTTGATCAGCAGCAGGTATTCCGCCTCGCGCCGGCTTTCCCCTTGCCAGACATAAAAACTCCTGATCGGCAAGACCTGCACACAGGCGGCCAACTGCGCCTCGACCAGTTCTTGCGCCAGCGCTTCGGCAGCGGCTTCATTGTCCAGGCTGGTCATCACCACGCAGCAGGGATCAGGCGCTTCCATAGTTTCCATAAGGTGACCGCCAACGCCCCGGGTTACCGCGCGCTGGCGCTGACCCGCCAGATCACGTTGCCCACATCATCGGCCACCAGCAAGGCCCCGCGTTTATCCATGGCCACACCGACGGGCCGGCCATAGGCCTTGCCATCCGGGCTGAGAAAACCCGTCAGCACATCCACCGGCTGACCCGAGGGTTTGTTGCCCGCGAAGGGCACAAACACCACCTTGTAGCCGCTGAACGGTTTGCGATTCCAGGAGCCGTGTTCGCCGACAAACACACCGCTGGCCAGTGACGCAGGCAAGGCCTGGCCTTCCGAAAAAACCATGCCCAGCGGCGCCACATGCGAACCCAGCGCGTAGTCGGGCGGCACCGCCTTGGCCACCAGCTCCGGCCGCTGCGGCTGCACGCGGGCATCGACGTTTTGCCCGTAGTAGCTGTAGGGCCAGCCGTAAAAAGCGCCGTCCTTCACCGAGGTCAGGTAGTCGGGCACGAGGTCGCTGCCGATTTCGTCGCGCTCGTTGACCACCGTCCAGAGCGTACCATCGGCGCTCCAGCCCAGGCCATTGGGGTTGCGCAGGCCAGAGGCGAACACGCGGCGTGTCCCGGCTTTGGGATCGACCTCGAGAATGGCCGCGCGATCCACCTCGGCGTCCATGCCGTTTTCACCCACATTGCTGTTGGAGCCCACCGTGACATAAAGCTTGCTGCCGTCACGGCTGGCCATCACGTTTTTGGTCCAGTGGTGGTTGATGCCTGACGGCAAATCCACCACCTTGACCGGCGTGGCGCTGATGGCGGTCTGACCATCTTCGTAAGGCACTTTGACCAGGGCGTCGGCATTGGCAATAAACAGCTCCTTGCCGACCAAGGCCATGCCAAAAGGTGAATTCAAACCCTGCAAAAACACCGTGCGGGTTTCGGCCTGGCCATCACCATCCACATCGCGGAGCAAGGTGATGCGGTTGGCGCTGGGCACACCGGCCCCGGCCCGTTTCATCACCACGCCCATCACCCAGCCCCGAAAACTGAACCCTGTTTCCGGCTTGGGCGGCTTGTTGCTCTCGGCCACCAGCACGTCGCCGTTGGGCAAGACATAAACCCAGCGCGGGTGATCCAGGCCGGCGGCCAATGCCGTGACGCGCAGGCCCGCCATAGGCTGCGGCATCACGCCCTGGGGCCAGCCGGTGGCCGGGGCAATGTGAACCGTCGGAAACAGGGTTTTGTTCGGCGGGGGCAGCGTCGGGTTGGCACCCACATCGGCCGAGGGCGGCAACTTGGAGGTGTCGCCACAAGCGCTCAGCCCCGCCGCCAGCAGCCCAGCCAGGATGGCTGCGCCCAAAAGAGAGGGACTGGAGCGACGGGTGCTGGAAATGCGCATGATGAGCCCTTTGTCACGACGTGCCGACAAGGCCGCCTTCCGCATCACTGTGACACAGGCCGGGGCCATCTGGTGTCAGCCAAGAGCTTGTCAGTTCAGGCCAGCGGGTCCAGCCGGCCGATTTCCTGCAACAGGGTCGCCAGTGCCAAGCCGCTGGCCTGCAGCACGGCCAGTCCTTTGTCGGCCGTGGCCGCCGCCGCATTGCCGGCCGCACCCTCGGGGTTGAGGTCTTGCGCCGCCCAGGCCAGTTTGGCGCTGCTGCCATTGCCGAGAATCGCGTAGTGCTGCGCGCGGTCCTGGCTGCTCGAATGAAAATCCTGCGCCAGCGTCATATCCACTTTTTCCGGGTGCAGTACCAGCATCATCGAGGTTTCAACATCGCCGCCATGCACCCCAAAACGCTCTTCACCGGCGCCAAACAACTGTTTCACGGGTGCCGGCAAGGGCAGGCTGAAGGTGTTGACCATCAACACCGTCATGCCAAAACGCGCACGTAATTCGCGGCCCACAATGTCCAGCGTGGAGACATTGCCACCATGCGCATTGAGCAGCACCAGTTTTTTAATGCCGGTGCGCGCCACACATTCACCGATATCCACCCAGCTTTGAATCAAGGTGGCCGCGCCTAGTGTCAGGGTGCCGGCAAAAGCTACATGTTCAATGCTGCGACCCACGGTTTGTGTCGGCAAAAACAGCACCGGCGCGCCATCCAGATGCGGCAGGCAATACGCAATCACCCCGTTGACTAAATCGGTGTCCACACTGAGCGGCAGATGCGGGCCATGCTGCTCGATCGCAGCGACCGGCAACACGGCGATGGTGGCCGAGGCATTGAGGCGGGCAAAGTCCGGGCTTTTGAGGTCGGCCCAGAAGTGCGGGAAAGCGAAGGGTTGAGGCGCGGGGTTCATGGGTGTATTTTGGGGCCATTCTGTGGCGTCGGGTTGCAGACGTGGTTTGCTGATTCTTTAAGGCATCACGCTGCGTCGGTGGCTTGCTTAAGACAGTAGGTCGGACTCCCCACTCCCACCCCTAACCCCTCCCTCGCCCCGCTGGGCGATGGAGGGGGACTTCATTTGGTCTTGTGTGCTGCAAGCGCGTGCATGAATGACGGTCTCTTTGTCTCCCCGCATTCGTTCCCGATCCTGCTCCTCACCCCCCTTCTGTATGCGCCGAGGAGCGCAGGACCAGTCGGATCAGGGCGAGCGATTGTCTGAGCCGCAGGCGAGTTCGAGCTCGACCCCGATTGGACCGAGCACCGCAGGTTGCCCGTAGCGAAGCGCAGGGACGCAGACAGTGGGGTCGCCTTTTCTTTGCTTACTTTCTTTTGGCGAAGCAAAAGAAAGTGAGTTGCCGCCGGGCAACCCCGGCCAGCAGGCAAACCACAAACAACCGAATCAAAGACAACCCGAACTAAGCCGCTGCCGCCGCCTTCTGAATCTCCCCCCGCAAACTCTGCTGCTGACTCAGATGCCGCCCTTGCCGCTCCGCCCGGTGTTTCTCCACACCCAGCGATGGTGTTTTTTGCAAGCCCGCCAGCACAGCAGCCAAACACGCAGGCCGCCCACGCGCGCCACTGGCCTGGTAATCCGCCAGCAAAGCCGCACACACGTCCGGCGCCGCCAGCGCACGTATTTGTGTCAGGTGCTCAAACAACAAATCCACCAATTTTTCATACGCAAACTCATGCGTCTTGCCGGTCGTCTGCCAGAGCCAGTCGCTGAAATTCAAACAATGTTGAAAGGCCGACCCCGGTTCCAGCAACAGCTTCAGGCCCAAGGCAAAACGTCCCGAGTTGGCGACCATTTCCCAATAACGTGCAAAACGTTTGACACGTTGCATGGTCAAAAAATCCACCGTGGAATTTTGCAAAATCGTGTACGGCGTTTGCGGGTCGTAAAGCATTGCAAAATCCGCCGTGTGCCGGGTGATGGGTGTGCCGCGCAAACGTTTCAACACACCAAACTGGATTTCATGCGGCGCCAGTTCATACAGACGGTCAAACCCTTCGGCAAAACTGGCCAACGTTTCGCCGGGCAGGCCAAAAATCAGGTCGGCATGTACATGGGCCTGGCTTTGCCCGACCAGCCAGCGCAGGTTGTCGGCGGTTTTGCTGTTGTCCTGTTTGCGCGAGATGCGTTGCTGCACCTCGGGGTTAAAGCTCTGGATGCCCACCTCAAACTGCAACGCACCCGCCGGAAACTGCGCGATCAACTCTTTCAGGCGGTCCGGCAGGCTGTCGGGCACCACTTCAAAATGCACAAACACATCGGGCGTCTCCTGCAGGCGGTCCAGGAAGAACTGCAGGATACGCACCGAGTTGTCGATTTTCAGATTGAAGGTGCGGTCCACAAACTTGAAGTTGCGCGCACCGCGGCGGTACAGCGCCTCCATCTCCGCCATGAACACATCCAGATCAAAAGCCCAGGCGGTCTTGTCGAGTGAACTCAGGCAGAACTCGCATTTGAAAGGGCAGCCGCGCGAGGCCTCCACATACAGCAGGCGCTGGGCCAGATCGTCGGCCGTGTAGTCCTGGTAAGGCAGGGCCAGTTCACTCAGCGCGGGCTGTTCGCCGGTGATCACTTTCATCAAGGGTCGGGGGCCGTCGAGCAAAGCCCGGCACAACTTGGGGAAACTCACGTCGCCCCAGCCGGTGACCACATGGTCAGCCAGGCGGCAAATTTCCTGCTGCTCGACCTCGTGGCTGACCTCGGGGCCGCCCAGCACAATCCTGATGTCAGGCCGCAGCGTTTTCAGCAGGCGCACCACCTGTGTGGTCTCGACCACGTTCCAGATATAAATGCCCAGGCCAATCACCTCGGGTTCCAGCGCCAGCAAGTCTTCCACGATGCGCGTTGCCGGCTGGCCGATGACAAATTCGCGCAACTGCGTTTGCGCCCGCAGGCCGGCCCCGCCATGTACATCAAGGTTGGCCAGCAGGCAACGCAGGCCCAAAGACGCATGGATGTATTTGGCGTTCAGCGTGGCCAGCACCACACGCGACTGGGGGCTGGACTGAAGGGAAGTCGACAAGGACGCAAGGCGGTTCATGCCGGTATTATCAAACCATGACCCAAACCCTGTTCAGAGACGACGCCTACCTGACCGAATGCAGCGCCACCGTGACCGCGGTGACCGAACAGGGCCTGGTGCTGGACCGCACGGTGTTTTACCCGCTGGGCGGCGGCCAGGCTGGCGACACCGGTGTGTTGCTGCTGGCCGATGGCCGGGAGATCCCCATCACCGATACCCGCAAAGGCAAGGACGATACCGGCCAGTTCACGGACGCCATTTGCCATCTGCCGACCTTGCAAGACCCGGCCGCCTCGGTGCTGGAGGTCTTGCAACGCGCTGGCGTGAAGCCGGGCGACGTCGTCACGGCCCGCATTGACTGGGCGCGCCGGCACCGGCTGATGCGTTTTCACACCGCCACCCATTTGTTATGCCACCTGGTGCCGCAACTGGTCAACGGCTGCTCGGTCACACCCGATTACGCGCGGCTGGACTTCAATATGACGGAGCCACTGGACAAAGAGATGCTGACGGCAGCCCTCGCCCGCCTGGTCGCGGCGGCGCACCCCGTCAGCGTGGGCAGCATCAGCGACGCCGAGCTGGATGCGAATCCGGCGCTGGTCAAAAGCATGAGTGTGCAACCGCCGCGCGGCAGCGGCCAGGTGCGCACCATACGCATTGGTACAACAGACATGATCGACTTCCAGCCCTGCGGCGGTACCCATGTGGCCAACACGGCGGAAATTGGCGCCATCCTGGTCACCAAGATAGAGAAAAAGAGCGCGACCACGCGCCGCGTGGTGCTGGCTTTTGGCCCATGAGCCGGCCGCGCAACATCACCGGCGACTCTTTTTTTACCTGGGACGGTGACACCCTGGTCGTCAACATCCTGGGCAAACCCAGTGCCGGACGGGATGCGATTGGCAAACCCAAGGGCACACAACTCAAGGTCAGCGTGACCGCCGCCCCCGCGGCCGGCAAGGCGACCGACCACATGGTGCGCTTCCTGGCGCCGCTGTTTGGCGTGGCGGTGGCCGACATCACGGTGGTGTTTGGCCAGGAAAATATCAACAAGCAGTTGCGCATCAAGGCGCCGAAAAAACTGCCGCCTGTATTTACCCCCCAGCCCCAGCCACCGCACGGCGACTAGGTTTTTAGTGCTGCCGCACAATGCGGCATACGCTCCCCTACGCTGGCGCCGCAGGAACTAACCCCGGGGTCGCCGCTCACACCATGATCATGTTTTTTCAACGCTTCGCCTCCGCTCTTGTTTTTATAGCTACTTGCGCCCTGTCCACGGGGGCTACAGCCCAAAATAGCTTCTTAAGTAAAACCACCGTCAGCGCGGTGGTGGTGACCGACCAGGTGAAAGCCGAGTTGCTGGCCTGGGCGCCGGATGGCGTGGAGGCCGGCAAACCGGTCTGGCTCGGGCTGCAACTGACACACAGCCCCGAGTGGCACACCTACTGGAAAAACTCCGGCGACTCCGGCCTGCCGACCCTGCTGGAATGGACACTGCCGGATGGCGTGACCGCTGGCGAGATTGCCTGGCCCACCCCGAAAAAAATCCCCGTCGGCACGCTGGCCAACTACGGTTACGAAAACACCGTGCTGCTGCCGGTGCCGCTGACGGTGGCCCCCGACTTCAAGGCCAGCCAGCTCGACATCCGGCTGAAGGCCGCCTGGCTGGTCTGCAAAAAAGAATGTATCCCGCAGGAAGGCGAGTTTTCCCTGCAAATCCCGGTCAAAAGCTCCACCGGCATGAGCAGCAGTATTTTTGCCGCGGCTTTTGCCGCCAGCCCCAAAACACTGGCGGGCACGGGCAGCCGGATTGAGCTGGGCGCCCAGGCCATCCAGGTGTCGCTGAGCGGTTTGCCCGCGGCGCTGCAGGGCAAAACCCTGGCGTTTTTCCCTGAAACCGGCGGCGTGATCGAACCGGCCGCGCCCTGGCAACAAGCCTGGCAAGGGGCGGTCTGGACCGCGCAAGTGCCGTTCTCCAGCCAGCGCAGCGAAAGCCCGGCCCTGATGCCGGTGGTGGTGGCTTTCCAGGACGCTGCTTACCGGATTGAAGCACCGGTCAAAGGCGAGTGGCCGGCCCTGGCCGCCGTCGCCACCATGTCGCCAGCGTTGGAAGCCGCACTCAAGGCGAATGCCGCATTGGGCGGCGCCCCCGGCAGCAGCAACACGCCGCCCCTGAGCCTGACCTTGGCCCTCTTAGGCGCCTTGCTGGGCGGCCTGATCCTGAACCTGATGCCTTGTGTGTTTCCGGTGCTGGCGATCAAGGTCGTGGGTTTTGTGCAGATGAAAGACCAGGCCACCCGGGTCAGCACCGGCCTGGCTTACACCGCCGGCGTGGTGCTGTCGTTCCTGGCGCTGGGCGCCCTGCTGCTGGGCCTGCGCGCCGCGGGTGAACAACTGGGCTGGGGCTTTCAATTGCAAAGCCCGGCCGTGGTGGCCGCGCTGGCCGTGTTGTTCACCGTGATGGGTTTGAACCTGGCCGGTTTGTTTGAATTCGGCGCCCTGCTGCCCAGCCGCGTGGCCAACATCCAGGCCAAAAATCCCACCATCAACGCCTTTCTTTCGGGCGTGCTGGCCACCGCGATTGCCTCGCCCTGCACCGCGCCTTTCATGGGGGCCTCGCTGGGTTATGCCCTGGGTCTGCCGGCCTGGCAGGCGCTGGCCGTGTTTGGCGCCATCGGTGTTGGCATGGCCCTGCCTTACCTGGCGGCCAGCGCCGTGCCGGCGGTGGCGCGCCTGCTGCCGCGTCCCGGCCCGTGGATGCTGACCTTCAAACAACTGATGGCATTTCCGATGTTTGCCACCGTGGCCTGGCTGGTCTGGGTGTTGGGCCAGCAAAGCGGCATCGATGGCGCCGGCGCCCTGCTGGGTTTGCTGGTGCTGCTGGCGCTGGTCTTGTGGTCGCTCACGCTCAAGGGCCGGACCCGGACCCTGGTCGCTACATTTTCGATAGCTGCTTGCGCAATAGGAGTGTGGGCTGGCGGCCAAAACATCATCAAGCCTTTGGAAACAACTTCGGTTGCCGCCGCCTCGGACCGCTGGCAGGCCTGGGCGCCTGGCCGGGTCGACCAGCTCACGGCCCAGGGCCAAAGTGTGTTTGTCGATTTCACCGCCGCCTGGTGCGTGACCTGCCAGTACAACAAAAAAACCACCCTGGCCCACAGCGCGGTGCTGGCCGATATCGATGCCAAAAAGGTGGCGCTGCTGCGCGCCGACTGGACACGCCGCGACCCGGCGGTGACAGCGGCGCTGAGCCAGCTGGGCCGCAGCGGCGTGCCGGTGTATGTGATTTACAAAGCCGGCCGTGCGCCTGTGGTCTTGTCGGAAATTTTGTCTGTTGAGGATGTTCGGGCCGAGTTGGCCAAGCTGTAATCCCCCTGCCCAGGAGTTCACGCCATGTTGAAGCGCTCCATCCATCGCCGCCTGTTCTCCAGCGCCCTGGTGCTCGCCCCCTGGGCGCTGTCGCTGACACTGCCGGCCCATGCCGCCAGTGCTACTGTCGGGCAGGCCGCACCGGATTTTTCAGCGACGGACACCTCGGGCCAGCCCCACAAGCTCAGTGACTTCAAAGGCAAGCTGGTGGTGCTGGAGTGGACCAACCCGGGCTGCCCCTTTGTGCGCAAACATTACAGCGGCAACCTGCAAGGCCTGCAAAAAGAGTTCACCGCCAAAGGCGTGGTCTGGCTGGCCATCAACTCGACCGAAAACGAAAGCAGCGACTACCTCGCGCCCGCCAAACTCGCCGGCTGGATGGCAGACAAACAGGCCGCGCCCACGGCCACCCTGATGGACGTGTCGGGCGACATCGGCCAGTTGTATGGTGCCAAGACCACGCCGCACATGTACATCATCAGCCCGCAAGGCCAGCTGATTTACGCCGGCGGCATTGACAACATTCCCTCGGCCCGCGTGGCCGACATCCAGAACGCGACCAACTATGTGCGCCAGGGCCTGAACGAAGCGTTGGGCGGCAAGGCCCTCAGCGTGGCCACCAGCCGGGCGTATGGCTGCTCGGTGAAATACAAGGACAAAGCATGAACAGCCCACTGCCCCCCGCCCAGCGTCTGCCGCACATCCTGACGCATTGCCGCACGATTGCGGTGGTGGGCCTGTCGCCCCAGCCGCACCGCAGCAGTTTTGATGTGGCGCGTTACATGCAGGCCCAGGGTTACCGCATCATTCCGGTGAACCCGAATGCCATTACTGTGCTGGGCGAAAAAGCCTATGCCAGCTTGAGCGAGGCCGCACAACACGAAAAAATCGACCTGGTGAACTGCTTTCGCCGCAGCGAAGACATCCCGCCCGTGGTGGATGAAGCCATTGCCATAGGCGCGCAAGCGGTCTGGATGCAGCTCGGCATCAGCCATCCGGCCGCTGCGGCCAAGGCCGAAGCCGCCGGCCTGCTGGTGGTGCAGGACCATTGCCTCAAGATCGATCACCGCGTGTTGCTGTCCAGCGGTTTGCTAAGCAGTCCACCCATACGCGTGACCTGAGCATTGGCGGCCGGGCGTTGGTCCCGGATAATGAGCGCATGCCCCTGCCCCGTCGGCCTTTGCTGTCGTCCCCTGCCTGCTGGCTGCTCCTCGCGTTGAGCGGCTGTTCCAGCATGGCGCCGGCGCCTGTGCACAAGGGCGAAACCCAGGTCGCGCCCCTGACCACGCGTGAACTGGTGCAGTCGGATGTGAACCGCATGGCCACGCTGGGCATGCGCGACAACCTGGACAGCTTGTACCGGCTGCTCGACAAGTTGTACCGGCGCAACCCGGCCGAGTGGCGCAAAACCACCGCGGTGAGTCGCGAGGCGGCGATCCAGCAGGTGCGCGACGCCATAGACCAGCGCACGCCCTGGCCCGAGCTGAAAGGCCAGCGCGACATTGCCGCCTTGTCGCTGGCCCTGTCGCCCGACTTCAAGGGTGACCGGGTCGCCGCCTTTATCTACGCCAGCGCCGACATGTTGATCGTGGCCCATGACAACCGGACCAGCTTCCACCTGATCGACAGGCTGGACGCGCAACATGTCTACAACGCCGCGCGCAACATCGAGTCGGCCGTCTGGTTGCTGGCAAGCCGGCGCACCCCGGCCGGCCAGCCGCTGCTGCTGGCCGATGAAATTTCCGCGCAGGAGCGCAACCTGAGTTTCGAGCGCGAGTTCGGCAAGGTCATAGGCCGGCTCGATTTGTTGTCCGAGGTGTTGACCGAAAAATACCGCCGGGCGGTGATCAGTTATGTGCAAAACCTGGCCGGCGCCTCGTTCCTGCAGTTTCTGCCGGTGCGCTGAGCAGCGGCTCAGGCGGCCTGCCGGGCCTGGCCATGCTCCAACTGAATAATCAATTCCTTGACGATGCCGTACATCACCGCGCGGTCCCGCGTCGGATGGTCGGCAAACTGCACCACGGTGCTGCCTATGCTGGCAAAACTGGGCTCGCCGGCCAGCCCCGGCGCCTGGCCAAAAGACACCGAGAGGCCGTAATGGGTCATCAGCGGCCCGCAGGCCTGCCAGTCACGCGTCCACTGCGGCAAGGCCTGGGCGTTGTCCCACAAGGTGCCCGCGCTTTCATAACATTCTTCAATATGCTGGTGGCCCAGCAACTGCGCCAGATGCCGCTCTTTGGCGATACAACTGCGAAAGTACTCCTGGTCGTTCATACGCATGGCGGTGCCCCTTGGTCGAGTCCAGCAAAACCCAGCCCCATGGTAAATCCGAATCAAGCCGGTGGGTAGCGCCAGCAGGATTCCTCCCCGGCGCCCGCTCTGAGACAATCGAGCCATGTTTGCTCCCCTCCAAAACGACACCTTTTTGCGCGCCTGCCTACGTCAGGCCACCGATTACACCCCTGTCTGGCTGATGCGCCAGGCCGGGCGTTACCTGCCCGAGTACCGCGCCAGCCGCGCCAAGGCCGGCAGTTTCATGGGCCTGGCGACCTCGCCGGACTACGCCACCGAAGTGACCTTGCAGCCGCTAGAGCGTTACCCGCTGGACGCCGCGATCCTGTTTTCCGACATCCTGACCGTGCCCGACGCCATGGGCCTGGGCCTGAGTTTTGCGCTTGGTGAAGGCCCGCGTTTTGCCACGCCGGTACGCGACGAAGCCGCCGTGGCCAAACTCGAAGTGCCGGACATGGACAAGCTGCGTTATGTGTTTGACGCCGTCACCTCCATCCGCAAAGCCCTCAATGGCCGGGTGCCGCTGATCGGTTTTTCGGGCAGCCCCTGGACCCTGGCTTGTTACATGGTGGAAGGCGCGGGTTCGGACGACTACCGCCTAGTCAAAACCATGTTGTACCAGCGCCCCGACCTGATGCACAAAATGCTGGCCATCAACGCCGATGCGGTCGCCACCTACCTGAACGCCCAGATCGAGGCCGGCGCCCAGGCCGTGATGATTTTTGACAGCTGGGGCGGCGTGCTGGCCGACGCGGCTTTCCAGACCTTCAGCCTGGCGTATACCCAGCGCGTGTTGCAGCAGCTCAAGCGCAGCCACAACGGCGTGATCATTCCGCGCTTGGTGTTCACCAAAGGCGGCGGCCTCTGGCTGGAAAAAATGGCCCAGCTGGACTGCGAAGTCTTGGGCCTGGACTGGACCGTGAACCTGGGCCAGGCCCGGGAGCGGGTCGGCGGCCGCATGGCACTGCAGGGCAACCTGGACCCGAATGTGCTGTTTGCCAAGCCGGACCAGATCGAGACCGAAGTAAGCCGCGTGCTGGACAGTTTTGGCCAGCCCCACATGGACGCAGCCAGCACCGGACCCACCCATATCTTCAACCTGGGCCATGGCATCAGCCAGCACACGCCGCCAGAAAGTGTGGAGGTGCTGGTGCGCGCCGTGCATGCCTATTCCCGCCAGATGCGGACGGGAACGCCGCATTAACACAGCGGCATGGGCTGCCATTAGCACAAACCCCGACTCGGCCCGGGGACTTATTCACAAAATTCTTGCTGCGGTGCCGCAATCAATGATTCACAGGCAAGATAGCGCTATCAAAGCCATAGCGCCTCTAAGTGCTTGATTCATATAGGATTTTCAAACTGCTTTTTTAGCGGGCAATTTAAGCAAAGCCTTGATCCATAAGGCCCCGGCGCGGTCCCGGAGCAACCTATCAACAAAGTTATCCACAGAAATCTTGGATTAGTTCAAAGCGTTTTTAAATCAAGCACTTACGGCGATTTCCCAAAATGATTCTGAAGACTCACCCCTAACAAGCCCCTGTGCTTGACCGATTGCCCCACCCCCACATGACTTATTGGCTCAGCATTGTTGTCGCGACCCCGGCCCACAGCCGGGTGGCGGGGGCCTTGACTTATGCCAGCGAGTGGCCACTTCCGCCGGGAAGCCTGGTGCGGGTGCCGCTGGGCAAACGTGAGATCCTGGGCGTGGTCTGGGCGGCCCTGCCGGACAGCGGCGACCTGCCGACTGCCCAGGCCAAAGCCGTGCTGGGCGCATTGGACGGTTTGGCGCCGTTGTCGGCCACTTGGCGCCGGCTGGTCGGGTTTACCGCCAGTTATTACCAGCGCTCCATCGGCGAGGTGGCGCTGGCCGCGTTACCGCCGCAATTACGCGAATTGAGCAGCGTGCAACTCACGCGCCGGCTCAAGCGGCCACGGGCAGCCGTTGAGGATGCGCTAGATGCTACCAATCTGATAGCGCTTAGCGCAGAGCAGGAAAGGGCCATTGCCGAATTTGATGCCGATACCCGGCCGGCGCTGCTGTTTGGCGCCACCGGCAGCGGGAAAACCGAGGTTTACCTGCGCGCCGCCGCCCGAGTGCTGGCCGACGACCCCAGCGCCCAGGTGCTGGTCATGGTGCCCGAGATCAACCTGACGCCGCAGCTGCAAAGCCGGTTTGAAGAACGTTTTGCCCACCTCGGCAAAGCCCAGGTGGTGGCGCTGCACAGCGGCCTGACGCCGGCGCAACGCCTCAAAAGCTGGCTGGCGGCCCACGCCGGCCAGGCCCGGCTGGTGCTGGGGACGCGTATGGCGATTTTTGCCTCGCTGCCGAATTTGCGCCTGATCGTTGTCGACGAAGAACACGACCCCAGCTACAAGCAGCAGGAAGGCGCACGGTATTCGGCGCGTGACTTGGCGGTTTACCGCGCGATGCTGGAGAGTTCGCCGGACAAGAACGCTGGAGATACCCCTGCGAGCGAAGAAAAACCGGTGGCCAAAACCTGTCGTGTGCTGCTAGGTTCGGCCACGCCATCGCTGGAAAGCTGGCAGGCCACGGAGACCGGGCGTTACCAGCGCCTGACCATGAACGACCGTATAGGCGGTGCGGCCCAACACGGCCAGTTACCCACGGTGCGGCTGGTCGACATGAACCACCAGCCCAAACACTGCACCATCGCGCCGCCCTTGCTGGAGGCAATCGCCCAGCGTATCGCGCGTGGTGAGCAGTCGCTGATTTTCCTGAACCGCCGGGGTTACGCGCCGGTGCTGGCCTGCCATGACTGCGGCTGGAAAAGTGAATGCCCGCACTGCAGTGCCTTCCGGGTCTTCCACAAAATCGACCGCACCCTGCGTTGCCACCACTGCGGTTTTACCGAAAGGGTGCCGCGCGCCTGCCCGTCCTGCGGCAACATCGACATCGCGCCGCTGGGCAAAGGCACGGAGCGGCTGGAGGAACACATCGCCGAACTGCTGGCCGGCGGCGATCACCCCGTGACGCGGCCAGACGGCAGCCCGCTGCGTATCGCCCGCATCGACGCCGACACCACACGGCTCAAGGGCGCGCTGGAGTCCCAGCTTGCGAGCGTGCATGCCGGCGAAGTCGATGTGTTGGTCGGCACGCAGATGATTGCCAAGGGCCATGACTTTCGCCACATCACCCTGGTCGCCGCCATCAACCCCGACGGTGCCCTGTTCTCCAGCGACTTCCGGGCACCGGAGCGCCTGTTCGGCCTGCTCATGCAAGCCGCTGGTCGCGCCGGGCGTGACGCCGAACGCGGCGCCGCCAGCGAAATGTGGGTGCAGACCTTCCATCCCGAGCACCCGCTGTTTGGCGCCCTGAAAAAACACGATTACCCGGCCTTTGCGGCGCAGGAACTGAAAGAACGCGAAGCCGCCGGCATGTCGCCCTTCGGCTTTTCCGCCCTGGTACGCGCCGAAGCCCGCACACAGGACGTGGCGCAAGGCTTTTTGAACGCCGCCGCCGAAGCCGCGCAGTTGCAGGCGCTGCCGCAACATGACCAGGTCACACCTTACCCGGCCGTGCCCATGACCATACAGCGCGTGGCCAATGTCGAACGCGCCCAGATGCTGGTGGAAAGTAGCTCGCGCGCCGCGTTGCAGCGTTTTCTGGCGGCCTGGCAACCGGTGCTGCACGAAACGCGGCAACAAGCCGAATTCAAAAGCCTGATCCGCTGGGCGATTGATGTGGATCCGTTGGCGATTTGAGCGGTGGGTAGGCCATTTTTGAGAGCCAGTTGATGACCTGTGCCGGCGCACGAACATCCACAATCCAGGCCTGCTTCAGACTGACACTGGTCATTCGATCTTCTAGATAGCAGTCGTTCAATGCCTAGGTTAATCGGCGGCAATGTGAAGCATTGACGTCCGCGTTGAATCGTCAGTTAGACCCGGGCAGTGACTCGCTTAAATGACGAGCGGTTTTGTTTGCCATGGCTTTACTTGGTCACTCATTCTTCCGCAAAACAAGTCGTTTCGGATGTCGTTGGATATGTTGAATGCCGGGACGTAAAAGGAACTGGGATCAGGATTTACTAGCGAAATATCAAAGTGCTGAGTGAAAAGCCCAGCCAAAGAACTGTTTCCCTCGGTCAAGGGGAAGGGGCTGTGTCGTGCGCAAAACATTGCAACAACTGCGGCGATAGCGTGCAAGCAGTTTTCCAATGTCGCATCTGCAAAGTGCTGCTCTCTGTCATGCTTTGTTTTGTTGTATGCGTTGTACCAAGGCAATGATTGGGTTGGGTTGGACGCGTTCCATCGAGAAAATGGCGCTACCGAATACGAATTGCTGATTAGCTTGCAGCTGACTGAAAATTCCGACAGACGCAGCGGCGCCAGCAGCTTCACGTAATCATTGGTAGTGAATGTGCGGCCTACAGGTACGGCGTTAGCCAGCCGCATGTATTGAGCCCAAAGATTCTCTGCCTCCGTGCACGCAAGAATATGAAGCTCTCTGCATTTGTGCCCATAGGCTTGCAGACCTGTTCTGGATGGTTCGATATAAAGCAGGATTTCATCCAGCTTTTCAATGAGTATTCTCAGCGCTTGCTCTGCAGTGCGTTGAATATAGTCGTCTGTTTCAAGTGCTTGATGTATTTCTTTCTTGAAATACAAACCATGTCTCCAAACGCCAGCGACAACCTCTCCTGGGTCAAGCAGCATCGGCTCGCTGCTGGTAGCGCCAAAGACTCTCTGAGTCCAATCATCTAATGTTTGGCTTCCGGCTGGTTCGCTAGCTGTCAGGCCAGTAGATAGCACCCAAAGGCCTTCAGCTCTACCGTAGATATGGAAAAAGCGCCCGTTCGATTCATATGCGTATCCTCGTTGTTGATCAATGTGCACTGTGTTTACCCAGCCAGGAATGTGGGTGAGCGTGTTGGCGTAAGTAATGGCAGACATTTGTTATTCGCATTTGAAGAGGGTCTAACGTAACGCATATCGCAGGGTACTGCGATATGACGTGGCGACTCCAGCTAAAAAATTGGTATGTCGGCTTGTCTCATTTGGATCGTTTGCTCCATTAAAAATAGCGCGAAACCCGGTAGCTCGTAGAAAATGGCTCGTTCCACATATGAATTATTCTTGCCCAAACGTTGTGGTTTTAGCATTTCCCATTTGAGGAAACTGCCGAAAACTCACTCTCACTCACTGCGGTACGGACACTATTGCTAGATGAGCAACTCATCGGCGCCTAACGTACACCGCCCACGCCAGCAAGAGATCCAAGCCCTCAAGTCAGCCAGGCCACCGCCGCCGAGAAGCTGAAAAACGCCAGCACCGTTGACAACAAAATAATGCGCGCGATGCGGCCGTTGTTGGCGCCGAACTTCTCGGCCAGCAGCGAGGCATTGCTGGCGCTGGGCAAGGCCGCCACCAGCACAATCACCGTCAGCGCAAAGGGCTGCAGCGGCACACCCAGGGCGATGGCGCCCAGGCCGACAAGCCCCACCAGCAGCGGGTGTACCACCAGCTTGATCAGGGCCACGGGCACGTAGTCCTTGAAGGGGATCACTTCCACGCTATTCATTTGTGAGCGCGCCAAGACCGCGCCTATGGTGAACAGCGCCACCGGCGCAGCGGCATCGGCCAGCAGGCCCAGTGTCTGCAACACCGGCGCCGGCAGCTTTACCTGCAGACCGGACGACAGCGCGCCCAGCACAATCGACCAGGGCATGGGGTTGAGGGCGACACCACGCAACGCCTTGCGCGCCGCCACGCCGGCGCCGTGGCTGTCTGCCGAATCCAGGCGCGACAAGGCGATACACAGCGAGCTGGTCACCAGCAAATCGACCACGATGGTGACAATCGCCGGCCCGGCGGCCTGCGCGCCCAGCAAGGCCACCAGCAGAGGCACGCCCATAAAACCGGTGTTGGGGAACGCCGCCACCAGTGCGCCGAAAGACGCGTCGTTCCAGCCTATGCGGCCTGGCGGCCGGTTGCGCGTGACGGCCACCGTGAAGGCCACGATCAGCAGCGCGCACAGCAGGTAAACACCGAGCACGCCGAGGTCCAGCAATTGCGCCACCGGCGTGCTGGCGCCAAAGCGGTACAACATGCAGGGCAGCGCGAAATACAGCACAAAGCTGTTCAGGCCGGGAATCGCCGGCTGCGGCAACAGGCCGCGCCGCGTCGCCAGGTAACCGCAGAGCACCAGCGCAAAAAAGGGAAAGGTGACGAGAAGAATGCCTAACACAAAGCTTATTGTCGCAGCAGCTCTTGGCACGGCGCTGACTGGCTATGATGGCCGCTAGCCCGATTTTTTCCCGGGGGCCTTGTGCCCCCTCCTGCCGACTTCACGTTTTTTCCACGCCTCCCGCCTGCATGTCTTTTTCTCCCGCCTCCCCTGCCGCTCACGGACTCAACCTCGCCCAACAAGAAGCTGTCAATTACATGCACGGCCCCTGTCTGGTGCTGGCCGGTGCCGGCTCGGGCAAAACGCGGGTGATCACCCACAAAATTGGCCGGCTGCTGCAGGCCGGGCTGCCGGCGGCGAACATTGCCGCCATCACCTTTACCAACAAGGCGGCCGCCGAAATGCGCGAGCGCGCCAAAAGCCTGATTGGCAAGGCCGCCAAGGGGCTGGTGATCTGCACCTTCCATGCGCTGGGTGTGCGCATGTTGCGCGAAGACGGCGCGGTGCTGGGCCTGAAACCGCAGTTCTCCATCCTGGACAGCGACGACGTCACGAGTATTTTGAAAGACGCCGGCGGCAGCGTGGACGCAGCCACCGCGCGGCAGTGGCAATGGACCATCAGCGCCTGGAAAAGCCAGGGCCTGAACGCGGCCCAGGCCGAGGGTGTGGCCAACGGCGATGAAGAACGCCTCATCGCCCGCGTCATGGCGCGTTATGAAGAGCGCCTGGCGGCTTACCAGAGTGTGGACTTTGACGACCTGATCGGCATGCCGCTCAAGCTGCTGAAAGAACATGAGGCCGTGCGCAACAAATGGCAGCAAACCATGGGCCATGTGCTGGTCGATGAATACCAGGACACCAACGCCACGCAATACGAGGTGCTGAAGCTGCTGGTCGGTGAACGCGGACGGTTTACCGCCGTGGGTGACGACGACCAGTCGATTTACGGCTGGCGCGGCGCGACGCTGGACAACCTGAAAAAGCTGCCGGTCGACTACCCGACCCTGCGCGTGATCAAGCTGGAGCAGAACTACCGCTCCACCAGCGCCATCCTGCGCGCCGCCAACAACGTGATTGCGCCCAACCCCAAGTTGTTTCCGAAAACGCTGTTCAGCGAACTCGGCGAAGGCGAACCGGTGCGTGTGGTCGACTGCGACAGCGAAGAACATGAGGCCGAACGGGTGGTGGCGCGTATCCAGAGCCTGCGTGCCGGTGCCGAGTTGCAGCCCGCAGGCGCGCAATACAAGGAGTGGAAAGACTTTTGCGTCTTGTACCGCGCCAACCACATGGCCAAGCCGTTTGAAAAAGCCTTTCGCAAGGCGCAGATCCCCTACAAGGTCTCGGGCGGCCAAAGTTTTTTTGACCGCGCCGAAATCAAGGACTTGTGCAGCTGGATGGTCTTGATGATCAACAACGACAACAACGCGGCTTTCATCCGCTCGATCAAGACCCCCAAACGCGGCATTGGCCACACCACCCTGGGTGCCCTGAGCACCTTTGCCGACCAATACAAGCTCAGCATGTTCGAGGCGCTGTTCAGCCACTCGTTGAGCGCGGCGCTACCGGCCAAAGCGGTCGCCTCGCTGCATGAGTTTGGGCGTTACATCAACGACCTGGAATACCGCGCCAAACGCACGGTGGGCGCCGAAGACGCGCGCAGCTTCCTGAACGACTGGCTCAAGGAAATCGACTACGAAAAACACCTGTACGACGGCGAAGACAGCGAAAAAGTCGCCGCCGCGCGCTGGAACAATGTGATGGATTTTTGCGACTGGATGGCGCAGCGCTGCGGCGGACAGATTGACGACGCGGCTGGCGCCACCACCGCACGCGAAACCAAAACCATGCTGGAGGTGGTGCAGACGATTGCGCTGCTGTCGACCATCAGCGAACGCGAAGGCGACCAGAACGTGGTGACCTTGTCCACCCTGCACGCCTCCAAGGGCCTGGAATGGCCCCACGTGGTGCTGGCCGGCTGCAACGAAGGTCTGCTGCCCTTCAAGATGGAGGAAGACAAGGACGGCAGCAACACAGAAGACCTGGCGCTGCGCCTGCAGGAAGAACGTCGCCTGATGTATGTGGGCATCACCCGCGCCCAGCGCACCCTGGCGGTCAACTGGCTGCGCCGGCGCAAGAAAAACCGCGAGACGGTGGCCGGCATCCCCAGTCGTTTTATTGCGGAGATGGGCCTGGACAAAACCACGGTCAAGGAAGACCCGCGCGAAAAAATCAAGGCACTGCGCGCCGAATTTGCCAAACGTGCGGCCGACAGCGCCGCCGCCAACAGCCTGGCCGAGGCCGCCAGAGACGCCAGCCAGGCGGGAACCTAGTCATGACCTCATCCATCAGCACCCGGATCGCTCTTTTTTTTATAGCTGCTTGCGCCTTGTCCACCTGGGCTACAGCCCAAAACAACCCAAAGAAATCGACGCCAGCAGGCACCAACAACGTAGCCTGCCCCTCGGCCGCGCAGCTCAAACCGGTGCAGCTGTATGGCGCGTGGCGCGTGCACTTCAGCCAGCCGCCGGCCGGCCTGCCCGCCGATGCCACAATGCAGCTGGAGCGGCATGCCGAGTTCAGCGAGAGTCTGGCCGGCTCCGTCAGCCGTGAGCTGGGGGCCGCCGCCGGTAACCGCGCGGTGGCCGGCCATGCGCCCAGAGCCCAGTTGGCCGGCGATCTGGAGGACGGGTTTTTGACACTGGACGAATCCTCCAACGGCATCAGCATCACAGGCACCTGGAACGGTGAAATGGTAGAGGGATCATGCGGAAAAAAATTCAAGGGAACCTGGAAAGACACCAGCAGCAGCGCCCCGCCCGACGCGGCGGACGTGCCGTTCACCCTGGAAAGAAACCCGGGCTGGTGAACCTGGCCGCGCCCGCTGTGCACAAACTTTCCGCGCTGCTGGGCTTGAGCTTGCTGGCCGCCGGCCTGGCCCAGGCACAAACCGCAAGCAGCACATCGCCATCGGAGCACAGCCCCCCGGGCTGGCAGGCCTGCCAGGCCATGGGGTCCGATGCCACAGCGCAACTGGCCTGCTTTAAAAACTGGGCCGCGTCGCAAGCGCCGACCTCGTCAACGTCAACGGCCGCCTCCGCTTCGCAGCAACCCGACACAGCCACCGCCTTACCGGCCGTGCCGGTCGTTGAGGTCATTCAGGCCCAGGCG
Organism: Polaromonas sp. UC242_47; assembly: GCF_044452385.1. NCBI lineage: Bacteria > Pseudomonadati > Pseudomonadota > Betaproteobacteria > Burkholderiales > Comamonadaceae > Polaromonas > Polaromonas sp. UC242_47. Next base: position 121,701 of record NZ_JBIOAO010000002.1, on the reverse strand, counting down.
CCGGACGGCAAAAAGATAGGCTGCCGGGACACCCACTACAGCGAACTCTCACGCTTCTGGGAGCTGCAAAAAGGCAGCGACTGCGATACCTTTGCCCTGCGCGGCTACCGCCCCACCACCATGATGTGGATAGGCTCGACCAGCGTCAACAACCAGCCGTCCACCCCGTCGCCCGGCCACACCGTGAGTACGCCCTTCAACTACGAGCGCAATGAGACGCGGATACAGCTCTCGGTGCGCACCAAGGTGGCCAAGGGCTTGTTGACCTCGGCCGTCGACAACGAGGCCGAGAATGACTCCTTGTGGGTCGGTTACACGCAACAGAGTTATTGGCAGCTCTTCAACGGCGAGATCTCGCGGCCCTTTCGCACCACCGACCATGAGCCCGAGGTGATCTACATCTACCCGCACATGATAGATTTGCCGGGTGGCTGGAAATACCGCCTGAGCGGTCTGGCCCTGAACCACCAGTCCAACGGCCAGAGCCTGCCGCAGTCGCGCAGCTGGAACCGGGTCTACCTGATGGGTGCGGCCGAAAAAGACCTGGGCGGCGACGCCCGTCTGACCTTGCAGGGTCGCATCTGGCACCGCCTGCGTGAATCCTCGCAGAACGACGACAACCCGGGCATCACCGATTACATAGGTCGCGCCGAACTGGTTGGCGCGTGGCAGATCAACAAGATACACAGCCTGGGCATGACCGTGCGTCATTCGCTACGCTCCGAGGCGCGCGGCTCGGTCAAGCTGGAGTGGATGAAGGCCTCCACCTCCATTGCCAACAGCGCCGCCCTGCGTTACCACGTGCAGCTGTTCAACGGCTACGGCGACAGCCTGGTGGATTACAACCGCCGGCGCACCGTGCTGGGCATAGGCCTGAGCCTGGTGGACTGGTAACCCCGCGGCTGGCGCAACAGGCGTTCACGCCCTAACGCTCTGTTTTTGATAGCTGCTTGCGCTCACCACTAAAGGGCTGGGACTCTATTTCTCTTAAGGAAATCAGGCCGCAGCCCGCTCCGAGCACTCAGGTCGCGATGGCCGACACAACACCGTTAAACACGGAACCCACCGTTTTTTTGGTCGACTCTGCGTGGTGGTTTTTCGCATGGTCCAGCAGGCCCTGGATGTATTTTTTGTCCGAGCCCACGATGGGATTGGCGTTGAATTCGAAGCCCGAATCCCCGAGGTATTTTTTTCCATAACGTTTGAGGCGGGTGAAATACTGGGTGCCGCTGTCAAACTCTTTCTGCCCGATTTCCCCGATATCCGTGAACATGTTCTGCAGTTGCCACTGGCTGCCGCAAATGCCGGTGTTCAGCGTCAACATGGCGATGATGGGGCTGGCATTGCAGCCGCTCTGGTAGAACTTCTTGAAGGCGTCCAGGTCGTGGATCAGGCTGGTCTTGCTCTTGGCCGCGTTCTGGGTGTCGACCACCCGATGCCCGGAGTCATCCTTCTTGGTCAGCTTTCGCGCCAGCATGTATTGAACCCGCGCCTGCAGCAAAAACAGCTTGATGCTGGCTTGTTCGATCAGGCGCATCACAAACTTGATCACCCACTCCACCGCGGTGGCAATGGCGCTCACCAGGCTTTGCGCGCCGGGCACCGTGGCCGCCAGCGCCATTTGCACCGCCCCCTTGACCATGGTCCAGAGTCCGGAAGCGATGTCCATGGTCATGCAGCGTTCGATGCGGCTGGCCAGCAGGGCCGGGTGGCCTTCGGTGATGCGGATTTTTCGCCGCTCCAGCCAGCCCCCGACCTTCATCTTGATGGCCTTGAAGGATTGCGCCAGGCCGGTCAGCAGGTCCAGGCCGGCGCTGACAAAAGGCACGGCGGCGGCCGCGCATTTTTTCACGGTGAACATCACCAGGCCCTTGATCAGGCCGGCCCCGGCGGTAAAAGGAAACTCGCTGTCCTGCAGCAATTTATCCTTCAGCCAGTCGACAAAACTGCTCACCAGCGACACCAGCACATCAATCACCTTGCGCATCAGGTCGTAGAAAAACGCGCCCACCACCACGGCGCCGCTGACGGGTGCAAACGCAATCGCGGCCACCTTGTTCCGCCCCATCGCGGCCAGCGCCCGTTTGGTCAGCGGAAAGCCGCCATCACTTTGTGCGGACGTCGGAGTGGCGCTCAGGGGCCGCGGCGTGAGTTGCAGATAATTCATGTTGGCGACCGCGTGCGGCAACCCTTTGCCATTTCGCGTGTCCTGAAACGGCGCCGGCCCCAACACCGGCTTGCCGCCAATAAACCCCAACTGCCCGGGGCCCATCACCACCCCGCGCCGCCGTGCTGGCACCGGCGGCGCGCCCGGTGCCATGATGGCTTCGCCGGCTTTTCCGATGATGGGCAAGCCGACTTTGGAGGCGTAACCGAAGGCATCAGAAACGCTGACTTCTTCCTTCCCCACCTTGAAGGCCACCTTGTCCACCTTGTCCACGTCTTTCAGCTTGTCGTAGTTGGTGCCCAAGCCGCTGGCCAGGGCCCCGCCGACCGCGCCCACCCCTTCCAGCGTGATGCCCATGTAATCCATGTTGATGTCGATGTTGCCCAGCAGGTAAAGCACGCCATAACGGGAGTGCACATTGTCTTCCGCGATGCGGTTGCGACCTCTTTCCGTGATGGGGTCGGGCTTGTGCACCTGGCCGTAGATGAACTCCAGCAGGCCATTGCTGACCTTGTTTCTCTCGCTCTTTTTCCAGGACCCGCCATGCTCGCTGACATACTGCTGGAGCTTGTCCTGAAGCTCCTTGCGGTACATCTCCTCGATTCTTTCGTTCGGCTGGCGGCGGCTGTTGTACCAGCGCGTATAGGCCGCGTCGAGTTCCAGGGTCGTGTCACCGCGGCTGCTCAAGCGCAGCGAGGTCCGCTCCTTCCATTCGGCAGGGGTCACGATTGCAGGGACTTTTTTGGTGGCCATGGGAACTCCGGATCAGGTGAGTTGAAAATTCAGCGAAAACGACGTCGGCAGCGTGGACGACCGATGCGCCGGCGCAGTTTATTCGCGCGTTTCCTTGATGCCTAGTAGGGAAAAGTACCGGGCGATATCGCCCTCTTCGCGCACCACTTCCTGCATCAGGTCGGCCAGCGACATGCGGCCCCAGGTGACCGCACGCTGGACCAGATAGGGTGTCGGGCTGTGCGGCTCGGTTTTCTGCAGGTAGGCCGCCACGACTTCCAGCATGCGGTAAGCATCCTCGCGGCTCGCAATGGGACCGGAACGGGGCGCTAGCGCGCCAGCGGCAGCCTCTGGGGTCGGGGTCTGGGCATCCATGGGTTCATCCTCTGGCATTGGAAATGGAATTTCGGCGGCGGGCAGGCTGGTGGCCGGGTCTTGCGCGGGTTGCGGGTCGCGTCCGTCGATCAGGCTGACAACGGCTCGTTCAATGCGCCGCAACATTTCGCCGACCCGCGCCACGCTGGGCGCATTGACACGCATTTTGTCGTCGAGCAAGCGGGCCAGCCCATCCCATTTCGCGGCCGCATGCTGCAATTGCTCTTTCATGGCAACCAGGGCCAACAGGTTTTTACCGTTGGCGCTGCTGGTCAGGTCCTCGCGTGTCAGGGCATTGCCACCGGCAGGGCTGTCCGGTTTTTTGGCCTCGCCCTTCTGGTGATCGGCGATCAGCGCCTGGTCCCAGTCGGCCAGGCTGGCCGCCGAAGGCACACGATCCGGCACATGCAGCAACACCAGGTGCAGTTTCAAAGCCAGCGGCAGGTTTTCATTCATCCAGATGAAAGGCGCGGCGCGCGCATCATCGTCACCGTCTTCGATTTCCGGGTGTGCCGTGTCCCAGAAGTTTTCAACCAGGCCGATCAGCACATCCGCCGCGGCGTTGAAACCTTCGACCTGGTGCTGCCGGGTCCAGGACTCGCACAGCCAGGCCGCAACCTGGATGTCCTTGGAGCGGCTGCCCAGCAACTCGACACTCTTGGCAGAGACCGCCCGCCAGTCGGCCTTTTTGAGGGGACGCTCCCACTCGCCCATAGGCACACTGGCATCGTCTTCTTCCCGGGCTTGCCGGATGCCTAGGTACAACGGGTCATAACGCAGCGACGGCCCGGCCGGCGCCGCGCCGGGAATGGGCGTCAGCAAGGCGTGGATGTCGGGCGAAAAACTTGCGGATTCGTTCATGGTCATCACCCTTATTGCCCGCTGAATTCAGGTGCCCGGGTCGGGAAGGCCACAGGCCAGAACACCGGTGTACGTTTGCCCACCGGCGACAGGGCCACACGCATATACACCCGCGCACGGACTTCCTGCGGAGATGCCTTGGGGCTGTCCGGATTAACACTCAGCGGAAACTCCAGGCGCAGCAACTGGGCGCGGCCGTCGGCGCGACCGGCCGCATCCGGTTCGCGCTGGCGCTGGATCATGCGCACCAGCGACCAGGCATCGGTGAAGCGGTAAGACACGGTTTTGCCGTCGGCGTACATATGCGGCTGTTGCGGGTCGATGTTCGCGTTCACCGGCGAGTCCTTGGCCAGGCGCAAGGTCAGCGTGATCGGCGTGCCGGGCTCCCAGCGCAGCGGCCGCGGCGGGTCACGCAGCTTGAGGGTTTGTGAACCCACCTCCAGGGTCCAGTCAATCACCTTGTTGCCTTCGATTTCCGCCGACTGGTTGGTCCGGAACTCCACGGCCATGTCATAACCTGCCACGCTGCCCTCTTCCACCGGATACAGCGGCGCCATGAAAGCCCTGACGCGGTCAAATTGCTCGGCAAAACGGCGGGCCGCTTGCCCCCCCTGAACGTTGCGACTGCCGACGGCGCCGTCCTTCAGGGTGCGCGACAGACGCTCGGAGTTTTTGAGGACTTGGCCCACATCCTCGAAGTCGGCCTCTGGCGCATCCTTGGCACCCGGCACGGCAAAGGGCTGGCGGCCCGCCAACAAGCGGTTGAAATGGCCGGAGAAGCTGGCCCACAACTCCTGTTGCTCGCCCACACGCAACTCACCGCAACGCCTGAGCAAGGCGTTGTAAACCTGTGCATGGCGCTCGGCAAAATAGTCGGCCGGTCGCCCGCCCGGGGCTTTACCGGCCAATTTTTCGGAACAGTTCGCACGGTCGATGTCGGCGCCCACGGTCACCAGAAACTGCTCATAACCAATCAGGCTGCCGTTCGGGTTTTTCAGGCGGTAACGTTCCAGTTCGCGGTTGATCGCCTGCCAGCGCCGCGCCAGTTGGGCGTCGGCTGCGGCGCCATCCAGCGAGGCCAGGTAAATTTCCGACTGCCGGCCCAGGGTTTCGGCGCGGCTGAATTGCAGGGCCAGGTACTGCTGCATGCCTGCCGCATCCGGCACGCCAAAGGCATGCAACAAAGGCCCCCTATCACCCAGCCAGTAGCCAAAATCCCGACCGCGAATCGCGTAGAGCTCGGACTGGTTCAGGCTGTCGTCCACTTGCCGAAGCCGGGAAATCGCATCTTGCGAAATCAGGCTGCGCAGGTTGTCCGCCTTGCCTTTGGCGCCCAGTTCGGTCAGCAGCCCCTGCACCTTGATCAGGCGGCCGCGTGAGGCGTCAAAGGCCATCGCGTCCGCCACCGCGCCGGGATCGGTCTTGCCGCTGATCGACAAGGCTTCCAGGGCATGGTCGCTGGTCAAACGGGCAAACTGGGCATTGACAAAGGCCGCCACGCTGGGCCGCGTCGCGGGTGGAAACTTGGCCAGGCTGTCGCCCATGAAACGTTTGTGCGCCTCGCTCAAGGCGAGTGCCTGGTCCAGCTTGGTGGTGTCCCACACCAGAATGCTTTGCGCCACGATTTCCGGCACCTCGCGGTCGCTGGGCGGCACCATGAAGGACTGCGCCAACAAGCCGGTGAGCGCATCCCGCAAGGCCAGCCTGTCGGCGGACAAGACAAAACGTGCATCCTTCTCCTGCCAGACGATGCCGGACTGCCCCTCTACCCCGAAGCGGGTATAAAACTCGGCGTGGAATTTCTGAAACTCGGTCAGGGCATGCTGACGCGCCTGCTCGGCGGCCTCCGGCCCGAGCAGCCGCCTGGACTGGGTGATACGCATCAGCGCCGCGTCGTAGGCCGGACCCAGGTTCAGGCTGGACTGGCGCATCCAGCCCCCTTTGCCGGCGGCCAGCAGGTTTTCCTGCTCCTTGATCGCGCCCAGAATATCCTTGTGACCGCTGACGGTCTGGCTAAAGCTGGTGCTACGTGCGTCGGGGGAAAACAGCCGTGCGCTCTGCGCCGTCAGTTGGCGTTCGGACACCAGCAGGTCGTTGTCCGTGAACAAACGCTGATCCAGTGCGGCCACGCCTTTGGCCATAGCGCAGCGCACCGCCTGCTGGATGTGCATCACGCTGATGGCCGCCGGGGAAATACTGCCCGGGGCATCGCTGCCCCGGAAGAAGCGGATGCTCTGCGACATATTGCCCGGCAGCTCCGCACCCAGGGTGTACTTGACCAGCAAGCGAAGGTCGTTGGCTTCGTTCTGATTCGGCTTTTGCAGGCGAACCATGGACACAATGGCCTGGTCCAGGCGCTCCACCGCCGATAAATACTGCAAGGTGGCGGCGAACTCCGGCAAATCCTCCACCGCCAGACTGGCCTTGCGCGGTGCACCGGTGATGGCCAGGAAGCCGGCCGGTGCCGCGCATTCGCCGCCAATGATCAACTCGCCGGTACTGCTGTCCTGGGCCACGCCGGTCATGTCGGCTGCGCGCGCATACAACTCGCGCCTCAGGGTGCTGATGGCGATCTCGCCGAACTCGCGCTCGATGCGCTCGGCCACGCGAACGTCCAGCGTGTCAAAAATATCCCAGGACCCGGGCATGAAAAAGGTCCAGGCCTTCTCGGTCCCCAACTTCTCAATGGCGGCCAGCAAGGACAAGGTTTTCGCCCGGTACCAGTCCGAGGGGACGGCCTCGCCCCGTTCAATGGCGCGGGAGCGGTAACCGGCATCGGTCTCGATCTGCGTCAGGGCCCTGGCCAGTTCGGGGTTGCGTTTGCTCAACTGCACCGTGGCCACCAGCAAACCCACGCTCCAGCCGCCCAGAACCACCACCGCGCCCCAGCGCGCGGCGCGGCTGAGCGCGGGACGGCTCAGTTGCTGGCGCGATGGCCGGGCAACGCCATATTCCATGAAGATTTTTTTCTCGAAAAGATCTCTCAGGAAAGCCGGTTCGCGCCCCAGTTGCGACACCAGATCGGCCTGGGCTTCCTTGCTGTCGCCGTCCAGCGCCAGCGCGGCATCGATGGCGCCGGCTTTTTGCGCCGACTCGCTGCTGTCACCGGTCAGGTAAATGCCGCGAAAGAAAAACGGCTCGTGGTAAGCGCTGGGCCGCATCAGCTCATCCACATAGACCTGCAACTGTGCCCGGATCGCATCAATACGCGAGGGCAGCAGGAAAAACTTGTCCGTCTCGGCACTGACGGAATCCAGGGCAAACAGCTCGGCCGAGGTGTCGGACACGGTGCGTACCACGCTGTCCAATGCCTCGCTGACCCAGCTGTCCTGGTAGGTGGTGGACAAGTCGTAGGGCGAGGACCAGCCCAGGATGCCGGCCCGCATGGGTTCGGGCAAGGCCCGGGCAAAGGGCGAAAACCCTTCAATCTGGTCGCACCCCGAAACCACCACGTAGACGGCAAACCGCATGGCAAAACGGTTTTGCGCCAGCCAGAGCCGGCGATGTGCCAGCCGCGCCAGTTTGTTCAATTCCAGCAGCGCGTCCGGGTTGCTGTCCAGCAGCAAGGCCGCCGGCACGGTGATCACCACCGAGTCAAAAGGCCGCTGGGGGCGGTATTTGCGGCACAACCCGAGAAACTCGTCCCACGGTTTCTCGGTGGCGTCTTCATCGTCCGGCGAGCCCAGGTAGGAGCCCTGCATGTCAATGACAATGCCTTTGTCAAAGAAGTGCCAGGAGATGCCCTGGGTGGTGGCGGCAGAAGCGGCTTCGGAACTGAGCGCACTGGCAACGCCGGACTGTTCGATGGGCAGTTGCCGTTTGTCGTTGCCCTCGTTGAGCACCAGCACCCAGGGAATGCTGTAACGCTCGCTCCTGGAGGCAATATTGCCCTCGATCAGTTCGACCGCCTGGCGAAAGGAATTGCGCAGCGAGTCAAACCGCAGCCTGACAATTTTGGGGTCGCTGCCCGGCTTGGCGGCGGAACGGCGCATCGCGAAGTACAGCACCAGGCCTAACACCACCAGCACCAGCACAATCAAAATACCTAGCGACGCCAGGAACAGGTTATCTCTCAGCATCGCTGGCCTTTCGAGCTGGGGCTATGAAACGTCTTCATTTGGAAGCTTCTCCGCCAGCGGCATGTTCGCCCTGCAACACCTGGCGCACCGGCCACGACTGCCAGAGCCAGAGGATTTCCGACACGGCCAGCAAGCCCACCACACTCAGCAGGAACACCACGGTCCACCGGCTCAACGCCTTCATCTTGCGCGGCGCGATATGCGACAAGGTGCTGCCATAAGCGCGCTCTGACAACACCCGGTCCCGGCCAGCCAGATCGGGACGGCGCTGGTAAACAAACTGAAACAGCTCTTCGCGGTAGCCGGCAAAACGGTCGGTTTCGCCCGCCCCCCGGTACTTGCCCTGAAACCCCAACGCCAGCGCGGAGAGATACAGGCTCGCAATCGGGCGCAGTGAAGGCTCGCGGTTGGACAACAGTTGTTCTATCCGTTCAAACACCTGCTCGCCGGCCACACTGGTCCGGAACAACGCGGCCTCCAGCAAATGGGTGGTCCAGCTGTCGCGGCCTATCCATTGGGTGTTGAGCAAGACTTCATCGGCCAGCGCGGCTTTCAGGTAACGGGCATCGGCAATACTCTCGAGCTCAAACCGGTTGCCTTCGCGCTTGGATTCCAGCGTTTGCAACTCGATCAGGCTCTCCAGGTGTTTGCTGACATGTTGCGCGGCCAGATCCGGATCTGTTTCGCGCATCTCGATCGCACGTACCTGGGCCTTGGAGACTTCGTCAAAGAAAGAGCGAAACTGCTTGATCAGGTGATCGTCTTCCAGCTTGTCTCGGGTTTGGCGTGCCATCGTTTATTGCCTCCTGTTGTGAACGTCAGCCTTTGACAAAAAGAACCATTTCCTGCGGACGCTGCGCAGACGCACTTTCTGTGGAGTTGCTGACAATCAGGGGTTCATTCGCCAGCGTCAGCGCAGCGCTGGTCTGGATGGAAAACAGGGTGTAACCCGAGCTGGCCCGCACCCCCAACTCCTGCGCCACCTCGATGGGCGAACGCACAGCCCCCAGCACACGCCGCTCTCTCAGGGAGGCATAGGCAGACTGCGAGCCAACGATGGCGCCGTTCATCCAGGCGATCAGGTCTTTTTCAGGCTGGCCGCGCAAACCCACGACCAGTTGTTTGTCCACCCACTCGGGCAACAAGCTGATTTCGAAGGCGCCGTGGCGGTATTCAAACTTGTGCTCGCGGTATTCCTGGCTGATCTCCAGCAAAGAATCCTGCAGGGCGTCCAGCACCGGGTTCAGCACCAGCAAGGGATCGGCATGGTCGTACGCGGGGGGAACTGGCGGCAGGGCGCCGGGTTTGAGCATGCTCAGCGGGCCCAGCAAAGCACACAACGCCAGATACAGCGCATAAGGATGCAAGCTGGGCGTGCGCAACACGGCTTCGATTTGCGGCAGGCCGGTCATCAGGTTGCGCAGCCGCTCTCTTTGCTCCAGGTAGGCCAGCCGGTCTTCGGTTTTGGAGGACGGCACGGCCGTCTGTTTGGCCACAAACGCCGCCTTGCCGCGCAACTGGCCGACGAAGGCCGACACCCGGTCCCACAACGCACCTTCTTTCGGCATCTCCAGGAGCGGCGGCAGCGCATCGCCCATCTTGATCAGCTCGTTGTCCTTGTACACGGTGCCCAGGCGCAAACTGGTGTACAGACCCGAAGGCACGGGGCCGGCCACCAGCGACAGATTGGGCAACAGCCGGGGAACATCCGCCGGCATCGCCTCGGACACCTCATCATCCACCGGGCTGCTGGCCACGGAACGAAAGCGGGCCGGCGAACCCTTGTCGCGCATGCTTTTGGTCACCGGCAAGATCAGGTAAACGTTCAAAGGCCCGTGGCCCAACTCTTCGGCGAACGGGGCCAGGCTGAGCTCCAGCGTGCCGTGCAGGGCGTTGTCAGAAACATAACTGACGGACGTGCCGTCCGGCATGATGGCTTCGAGTTGCAGCACCCGCACAATGCCTGCCGGCAACAGGCCGGTATCAATTTTCAGGCGACGAACACCCCAGGCAAACGGGGCGGCCAGCAAGGTATGCCAGGCCACCAGGGAATCCAGCCTGGACGATGTTTGCTGGAAATGCTGGGGCGACAACAACATGCCTTCATGCCACTGGATACGCTCCTCGACCGGGAAGGACTTAAACATGAATACACCTCCTGAGGCCCGGGCATCGAAACACGTCGGCAGGACGGGGGGCATGAAATATGGATGCATCAAGTCTCCGCGGATTATTGGGTCTTCTGGGCTGAAACGGAAAACGAACGTGCGCCCAGCTGCACTAGGATGTCGCCCTGCATCTGGTCAACACGCACGCGATGCTCGCCGGGGGTCAGGTAGTCGGCAAAAAGGATCACGCCCACCAGACGCGAGGCACCAAAGGTGCTGGCGGGAAGTTTGAGTGTTTGGCCGGGAGCAATTTCCATGCTCTGGTAACTCAACCCTTCCGGAAAGGTCTTGCCCAGGTCTGCGCGGGAAGAGAACCACTTGGACGCCGACAGCGCCGAGGCCATGCCCAGCGTGGCATCGTCACGCAGCAGCACCACATCCAGTGCCACCGGGGTGTTCAGGTTGGCGCCATCGGCCGCGATGACTGTCATGCCATTCCAGTCCAGGCGATTGCCTTTGGCCATGAAAAAGTTGGCGACACTGCCCATGCTGCTGCAGGCCGACAAGCCCCCCAGCATCAGTCCTACTGCACAAATTTTTAGAAATTTCATCATCTTGTTAAACCGAACGAGCCCCAGCGGCGACCCGAGTACCCACCACATCGGGCCGGGAAAATCCAGCATCGGTGTTTCTCATGCCCACACCGATGCCCGCAATCGTAATCAATACCGCCACCAGCAGGACGCAAGCCAATGCCATGGCCACACTTGCCTTTGAAAAGACAAACCGAACCGGCGCCAGCGTCCGCATGTCCGAGGACGCCACGTTTTCAACCCGCTCCGACGGAAGCCCCTTGGATACCAGCACGATCAGGACGCAGGCAAACAGCAAGGACAGCAGATTGCGTGGCCCTTCACAAATCAGGTCGATCGCCAGAAAAAGTGCCAACGCCGCCTCCAGCGGCAGGTTGAGCATGGACAGCACGATACCTGCAAAACCTACGGCGGCAAAGCTGTTGTGGCCGGCCGAAGCAAATGCCGCCAGCGACGCGCCCAGGCAGATCAGGAAAAACTCCTGCTCTCCGATCGCTTGCCCATAAATATTGGCAACAAAAACAGCCAGCAAAGCGAAATAAAGTGCGGCACCGGAACGCATGAACACGGATGAAATGGGGATGACCAGCTCAACAATGCCCCGGCTGAATCCCAGCCTGGAACTCATGGCCTCGATCGTGTCAGGGATGGTTGCCGTGGAACTCGCCGATGTCAGGCTGATCAGCGCAGGTGTTTTCAGCGCGGAAAGCACCACACTTGGCGATAGGCCGGACTTCTTCCAGATCAACGCGGTTGCCAGCACCACCAGAACGGTGGTAAATGCAAAAAATGAAGCCAGAAAACTACCCATGGCGTGCAAGGTATGGGCATCCGTCTTGGCCGCGAAATAGGCCGCCATCCCAAAGGCCATCACCGGGATAAAAACATTGACATGTGAAATGATCAATTCGAGCGCCCGGTACACGGCCTCAAAGATCCCCATCAAGGCATTGCCTTGGGTTCTGAGCAGCGCTGCGAAAGCCAGCCCAAAAAATATGGCACACATCAGAATTCCCAGTGACTGCCCTTCGGCCAGCACACGGAAAAAATTATTCGGCACCACACCCGCCCACGGGCTGGCCACGTCTGCAACCGGAAGCGCCGCCCCGTACAAAAAGATTTCAGCATTGGCGGCATCACCGCCGGCGTTTTGTACCAGCTCCCCGAGGTACTCACGGCTGCTAACGCTCAGGTTCTGGCCGGGTCCGGCCAACACACCAAACACCGTGCCCAGAACGGCGCACAGGACCACCAGCCCGATGGCCAACGCCACAATCATCACAACCCGCTTTCCAGGCTGCGGCAGCAGCAAGGTCTGGCGCAGACCAAAAAAAGTCGCCACCACCAGCAGCGGAAGTGCGGCCATGTTCACCAGGGCCAGATAAATTTGCCCCAAGAGAAAAGCATGGTCGCCCACCGACGGGGCGAACAAACCCACCAGTCCGCCGCCCATCACACACAGAAGGAGCGCCAGGGGGTTGTTGGACAAACGCTTCAGGAATCCCATCCCGGCCTGTTCCATCCTCGGGCGAGGGCAAAAGCGACACTGGCTCTGGCCAGCTCCAGCGAACTGTCAACCAGCGTCAGACCAAAGACATCTGCCGATCGGCTGGCGATGGGAATCTCGGTGCAACCCATGATAAGCGTGGTCGCGCCCTGCCGGACCGCATCCTGGCACGCCTGCGAGAGCTGTTGCGCGCCGGCCTCCAGGTTCCCGGCCTTGACTTCGCGAATGCAACTGTCCACCTGCTTTTGTGCGCCCTCGCTGTCCGGGAGGATGAAGTTCATGCCGCGCGCCAGCAGCTCACGCTGGTAAAAGCCGGAAGCCAGGGCCCCGCGGGTGGCAAAAATCGCCACACGCGAGCCTGCGGCAGCATCGATCGCCTCAACGCAGGTCTTGGCAATATGCAACAAGGGAGCTTTGCTGCTGCGACTCATTTCATCGAACCAGTGGTGCGAAGAGTTGCAGGGGATGGCAATGACGCCCACTGCGGCCTGATTGAGCATGTCTATACCTGCCAGCAATTGTGGCAGCGGGTCCCGGCCCCGGCCCAGGATGGCGCTGGAGCGATCGTGGATATGCGGCAAGCTGGCCACAATCACCGGCAGATGATCCTGATCACGCGAGGCAGGGGTGAGCTTGACCAGCTTGTCCAGAAAGTCGACAGTGGCCGACGGCCCCATTCCTCCAAACACGCCAATGCGGGACATGGTGAATTCCTTAAATCTTTAAGGGCCGCGGACAAATCAGGGACACCGCCGCGTTATTGCCAATCACCAGCACCAGGGTCCTCAGCATGTCGCAAATCGGATCCACCGCGAGGAAGAGAATAAACGCCGCTTCAAAAGGAAGCCCCAGGTAGCTGCAGGTCAAACCGACCAGCGACACCGTCAGCAGGCCGGTCATGCCGGCGGAGGCAAATCCGGCAAGGATGGAGGCCGACAGCACCACAGCCAACTCGGCCGGCCCCAGCACCTTGCCATACAGCTGCGCAATAAATACGGTGGCAGCCACGTAATAAATCACCGGCCCGATGCGCAACAGCGAGACACTCAAGGGCACCATCAACTCGACGCGCGAACGGGCAAAGCCCAGGCGATCAGCCAGGCTTTCGATCATGACGGGCATGCAGGTTGCGCTGCTGCGTGTGGCCAGGGCCAGGGCAAAAGGACCTCTCAGCGCGTTCAGGGTCTGGCCCAAGGAGGCATTTGAGCGCTTCCAGAGAATGAGGGTCGCGATCACCAGTGCCAGCAGGGAGGCAACAAAAAAGGCCAGTACAAATTGCGCCATGGCCTGCAAGGGGCCAATGCCGGTTTTCGCCATTTGCGCCGCGCTCATGCAAAAGAGGATGATGGGCAGCGGATAATTCAACCAGCGCATCAAGGTCTGGCATGAGTGGTAAATGGTTTCCAGCGACTGTGTGAGTCCATCCGATACCCGTGACGGCACCTGGCTCACGGCAAAACCGAACAACAGCGAGAACACCAGGGCCTTCAGGGTATCGCCGCTGGCCAGCGCTGCAAAAATATTGGAAGGCACCAGGCTGACCAACACCTCCGTGAAACTCACAGACTTGACGGGTGCATCGACGCCCTGAAGACTCATGACCGTATCGCTGGAGTTCAGGTCGTTGCCAACAATCTTGCCAAAAGTCTGCATGGTTTCCGTCGAGAGGTTTTCCCCCGGCTTCATCACCAGCAGGGTCAGGGCCCCCAGCAAGGCGACCACCACCGAAAAGGCGATGAACACCACCGCGACACGTGCCATCAGGCCACCCGCGCCGCCTTCACGAAAAAGGCGCTGCAAACTGAAGATGACCGCCGACACCATGAACGGCAAGGCAATCATCTTGAGCAAGTCCACATAGACATCCCCGACGAAACCCAGCTTGAGCCCCACGGCGGGCATATACATCCCCAGCGCGAAACCGGCGGCCAAGCTGGCAACCACCACCCAGGGATTGAGCACCCAGGCATAAAGTTTTTGTAGATTGATCATCACGACGCCTTGGTTAATCGGTTAGCGGTCAAGCGCTTTCAGCACTTTGTCAATGGTCATTTTTTCAGTGCCCTCGGACAAAAACTGGTTCACATAAGCCAGCAGCGTCGGGTCCTGAATACCGACCGCAATCCCCAAGGTGTCCTCCAAGTCCTTGAAGGTCACGGTCCGCAAGGTCAGCGATGCCGTCGGGTCGCTTTTCAAAATGCGCTTGATCTCAAACTCATCCCGGTAGGCGGCCATGACCTGGCCTTTTTCAAGTGCCTTGAGGACATCGCCCCAGCTTGGAAACTCACGCAACTCGGACAGCGGGAAGTTCTTGCTCGCGTAGTCTGAAAATGAAGACTTCGCGATGACGCCTATAGAACCTTTGAAATCGCGGATCACGACAGGCAGCGGCCGATCACGCGCCAGCTCGGCAAACTTCACCCGGTTCAGGATGAAGGCGTGGTTCAGCCGCAGGTAAGGGTCCGTGAAACTGATCATCTGCGCGCGTGCCAGCGTTCTCGACAACTTGCTGATGCCCAGGTCCGCCTCCTGTCGGGCAACAACATCGACCACCTCATTGAAAGTCCGGGCGCTGCGATCGAACCGGACGTTGACCTTCAGTTCCTTGGCGATCGCCTTGGCCAAATCAACCTCCAGGCCGACCAGCTCGCCCTTCCTCATATAGAAAAAGGGCGGTGTGTCGACACCCAGCATGGCGACCACCAGTTCGCCGCGGTTCACGATACGGGCAATGCCGGGCGCCAACTGGCGGCCATCCGCCACCTTGATCAAGGCCGAAGCCGGCACCACCGACGCACTCACCTCGGCCAGCGCGAGCGCCGCCGCAGAAGGCGCTGGTGCCGGCGTCCCGGCGGCGAGTGTCAGCCCGGCAGAACCGCTCAGGCCAAGGACGAGAAAAGCCACTTTCAACCAGCCATGTCGCGGGCCGTGGAAATGTTGTCCGGGTTGTTTGAATAACATCTTCAAATCCTGATTTATGGTTTTGCAGCGGCAGGCGCAGAAGGCAGCTCGCTGGCCGTTGCGAGGGGCGTCACAGGGGCAGGGACAGCAGGTATCACCATTGCGGGCATGGCCCCCTCGACAGGCAAAGCAACTCTTTTGCCGATCTCCACACCGAGCAAAAACAGAAGCACGCACAGCAAAAGCAGGCACAGCCCCGCAATCGTCATCATCCGGGTGGTCAGCGATAAAGTGTATTGCATTTGTTACTTATATTCACGACTAAGAGACCATGGCGGTGAACTGCCCAGGCACCAGAATCTGGATCACACCACCCCATTGGCACATCAACTTGGAGGAGTTTTGCAAGCTCGGCATGCCCCCCACCAAGACCGTCGGAGAACCTGGCATCCAGGGGGCGGCGGTCATGGGAAGACAAGGCATGGGCGTCAACACACCCAAAGCGGCCGCCGTTGCAGCGGCGACCATCGGATTGGACGCACAGTTGCACATGCCAAACGGCAACACATTGACGAAAGGCACGTGGTCCATGATGTTGGCCGCCGGCCCGCCGGTTAACAAACGATTGGCCGGAAGCACCGTCAGCACGCTGGGCGCCGCACCAAAGCTGCACTGGAGAGTTGCGCCAACGGCGACTTGCATGCCCATGGTCAGCCTTTCACCAGTTTTTCGAGACGTTTCATCAGGCTGGTTTTTGCCTCGTCGTCACGCAACTCGACACCCTTGCTGTCGAAACGCTGGGGCTTGCCAACCGGTTTGCCCGCACGGTACAACAACACCTCCATGACCTGCCCGTCCGGCCAATACCGCGTCAGCGATCCTTCAAGCAGGTTCTTCCTGTAGCTGGCCTTCTGAACAAGCGCGCCCTCGCGGTCATAGTCCATGGCTTCACCCTCCAGCAATCCTTGACGGTACTGCGAGCGGCGAACCACAGCGCCTTCACTCATGAACAAAGCCTCGCCCTCGAGCTGCCCCTTGTAAAAACTTTGCTTCGTGGTGAGGTCACCCGACTCCGCATAAGACGTTGTTTCGCCATGCAGCGCACCCGCCGAGAAACGCTGCTCGGACAACAAGCGCCCCCCCCACATACACACGGGTCACGCCCTGCTGCACACCGCGGTGGTAAGCAGCTTCCTGCACCGGCTCACCGTTCTCGTCAAAAAGCTTCAGGACACCATGCAGGACACCGGCTTCGTACGGCGCCATGGCAAGGAGTTTCCCGTCCGAACCAAAAGAACTCATCTCGCCATGCAGGACACCGTCCATGAAGCCGGCCCGGCTCACCAAGCCGCCCGTTTCATTGAACTGCTCGTGTTCAACAAACCCAGCTTGGGCATCACCCACAGGCAGATCCGCCCTGGCGGCGGGGGATGGTGAAGAGGTATGCGGTGCAGCCATGTCAGTTGATCTTTACCAGGCCGCCCTTGAGCGTCAACATACCGCCCCCATCCACCGTTTGCATGGCAGATGCCTTGTTTGTCACCATGGCGCCTTCATTGTCCAGTGTGGTGCCGGCCTTGTTTTTCAAGCCCGTGCCGGCCTGGTTCGTCAGGTCCAGACCGGCCTTGTTGGTCAGGGAGGTGCCGGCCTCATTGGTGAGGGCCGTGCCGGCCTTGCTGGTGAGCGCAGTCCCGGCCTCGATCTTGAAGGTCGTCCCCGACTTGATGCTGATGGATCCGGTCACGTCAATCACCAGATTGCCGGTCACCTTCAATTCGTAGTTGCCCGTGACGGCCTGCTTGAAATCGGCCTTGTTGGTGTGTGTTTCATTGCCGGTCACGGTCAGTACCCGCGTGCCCTTGACACTGTGCGTCTCCTTGCCGGTTTGGACATCAACGGTGCGGTCGCCCTTTTCAAGCGTGTGTGTCTCGGAGCCCTTGAACAAGGTGGTGCTCAGGTCGTTTTCGATCTCGACCTTCATGTCCTTCTGCGCATGGAAATAAAACTCTTCGGCGTCTTTCTTGTCTTCCATCCGCATCTCATTGCCCGCAGTGCCCTGCTTGGACGAACGCGACTTGATCGTGCTCTGGGTCTGCATGCCTGGTAGCGTCACGGGCGTGGTGTTCTCACCGTTGTAGACACAACCCGTGACCATGGGTCTGTCGGGATCGCCGTCGACATAACTGATAACAACCTCTTGACCAATGCGGGGCAGGAACAGACTGCCCCAAGCCAGGCCAGCCCAGGACTGCGACACACGAACCCAGCAGGAGCTGTTTTCATCCTTGACGCCGACCCGGTCCCAGTGAAACTGAACCTTGATGCGCCCGTGTTTGTCGGTCCAGATCTCCTCGCCGCTGGGCCCCACCACCAGCGCGGTCTGGCTGCCCGATACCCGAGGCAGAGGCGATACCCGTGGTGGTCGAAAAGGCACTGTGGCCGGAAAGGCCTCAAATCCGTTGCTGTACTGGTCATTGCTGGCAGCGTGGGTCACCACACGCAAGACCAGCGCCGTATTCAGGGCCGATCGGCTGTGACCGGACAAGGTGAATTTTTTACCCGCTGACAGGGGGTAGCAATAACTCGTGCCGCGGCATACGGCACCATCGACCTGACTGGCCTCGGAACGAACCTTGGCCCGCTGCGTGCCGTCGGCAAGCACGCCGTGTTTGCCGGGGTATTCAAACTGCTTGCCTTTGCCGCTGGCGCCCAAGGACTCCGTCAACAAGGCCGTGCTGGGCGTCAAATAGTTGTAGTCGCTGTATTCAAACTTCTGAGTGACCAGTCGGCTTTCATATTCCAGCTGGTTGACCACGTCGATCTCGCGCCGCCCGCCGGGGTCGGGAAAATAACGCAAGGCGGCGGCGCCTGCGCAGTCGGTGTGCACCGACGTACTGTCGCCCAGCACCATGGTATGGCCACCATCGGCGAAGGTGAAGAAGTAAAAAATGCCCTCTTCTTCCATCAGACGGGAAATAAATTCCAAGGCCGTCTCGTCATACTGAACACAGTATTCGCGGCTGCCATAAGTTCCGGTCAGCTGCGCATCAAACGTGACGCCAAACTGGCCCAACACCGCTTTGACGATGTCGGCCGCCGTCTTGTTCTGGTAAATCACGCGGTCCCGGCTGAGGGTCAGCAGCCACAAGCTGGGCACCAGCTCCGCGGAGTAGGAAGAAAAGGCCGTGTCACCGCCCGCATGCATAAAGCGCGACACGATGCCGTTGAAAAAGCGTACAGGGCCGGCGGGCAAGGCGAACTTGACCGTCACCGATGCCCCAATGATCAACGCCGGGTCCAGCCCGGTGTTCGACGAACGCATGGCCAGCGAAAATTTGAAGGGTTGTGAAATCGCCTCCACACCTTGAAAGGCGTCCAGCAACAACGCGTCCGCACCGAACGGCGTGTTCACCGCCAATGTCGAATTCGTTTGTTTGTAACCTGTCCGCATCTTTGCTTACGCCTGCTTGGGGGGGCCGAATGTGAAGGAAAAATCATCGCGCCCATCCACGCCCATGTGCACTTCGCCGAAGGCATCGGACATAGAAATTCGCTCCAGCACCTGGCGCGACAATTCCGGCAGCACGGCATGTGACAGGATGTGGTCCACATTGCGCGCACCGCTGTCGACTTCGGTGCATCGGGCCGTGATGGTTTGTGCCACGGCATCGTCCCAACTGAACAACGCTTTGTGGTTGCGCGCAAAACGCTGCGCCAGTTTCCCCAGCTTCAAGGTCACGATGGAACGGATTTGCTCGTCCCCCAACGGGTAATAAGGCACGATGGCCAAGCGCCCCAGGAAGGCGGGCGAAAACTGTTTCGTCAACACCGGGCGCAGCCGCTCGACAAGTTCTTCCGGATCGGGCCGGCGTCCACCCTCACAGGCATCGGTGATGACATCCTGAGCCGCATTGGAGGTCAGCAAAATCAGGGTGTTCTTGAAGTCGATCTGCACCCCTTCGCCGTCTTCCATCACCCCCTTGTCAAACACCTGGAAAAACAGCTCCAGCACGTCCGGGTGGGCTTTTTCCATTTCATCAAGCAAGACCACGCTGTAAGGCCGGCGTCTGACCGCCTCCGTCAGCACCCCGCCGCGGCCATAACCCACATAACCCGGTGGCGCACCCTTGAGGCTGGACACCGTGTGCGCCTCCTGAAATTCGGACATGTTGACGGTGACCATGTTGCGGTCCCCGCCGTAAATCATGTCGGCCAGCGCAAAAGCGGTCTCCGTCTTGCCAACGCCACTGGGCCCGACCAGCAGAAACACACCCACCGGCTTCCCCGGGTCATCAAGATCGGCGCGCGAAGTTCTGACGCGCCGAGCAATGGCGTCCAGTGCCTGATCCTGCCCCACCACCCGTTCGGACAGTTTTTCCTTGAGATTGAGGACGGTGTGCAACTCATCCGCCAACATCTTGCCAACCGGAATGCCTGTCCAGCCCGAAATCACCGACGCCACCACACCCGAATCCACACACACCGGGATCATGGGCTCGTCACTCTGAATTGCATCCAGGCCTTTTTCGAGCCGGTTCAACGAAGCCGCCATGTCTTCGTTGTCTTCGTTTTCCAGACGGATGCCATCGTCACCCAGTCCATCCGCAATCCGCTTGCGCAACGCCACGATTTCGGCGACGGCGTTTTTTTCCTCGTCCAGCTTTTCAGTCAGCCGGCGTTGGCGTTGTTTGTGCTTTTCCAGCTCCAGCGCCAGGACCTGGATGGCATGGGCATGGTCGCGCCCGGTCGCAGACTCATGCCTGAAGATACGGAGCTGGCTTTCCGCATTGGCGATTTCACGTGTCACCGCTTCGATTTCAGGCGGAACCCCGTTTTGCCCAATGGCCACGCGCGCGCAGGCCGTGTCCAGCACACTGATGGCCTTGTCGGGAAGCTGGCGTCCGGAAATATAACGGTGCGACAACTTGACGGCATCCCTGACCGCGTCGTCGATGATCTCCACACCATGGTGTTTTTCCAGGGTCTGAACCATGCCGCGCAACATGTCGATGGCCACCTCCTCGGAGGGCTCATCGACCTTGACCACCTGGAATCGCCGCGCCAGGGCCGGGTCTCGTTCAACATATTTTTTGTACTCGGCCCAGGTGGTGGCGGCAATGGTTCGCAACTCGCCGCGCGCCAGCGCCGGCTTGAGCAGATTGGCGGCATCGCCCTGGCCTTCTGCGCCACCGGCGCCTATCAGCTGGTGCGCCTCATCGATGAACAGAACAATCGGTACCAAAGACGCCTTGACCTCGGCAATCACGGATTTCAGACGGTTCTCGAACTCGCCCTTGACACCGGCTCCGGCTTGCAACAAAGCCAGATCGAGCGAGCGCACAGACACCTTTTGCAAGGCGGGGGGAACATCGCCCAACACCACGCGTTGTGCAAAACCCTCGACCACCGCGGTTTTGCCAACCCCGGCCTCACCGGTCAGGATGGGATTGTTTTGCCGCCGCCTGAGCAGCACATCGATGATCTGCCGGATCTCCGCGTCGCGTCCGCGAATCGGATCGATCTTTCCCTGCCGGGCTTGCTCCGTCACGTCTACCGTGTACAAATCCAGCGAAGGGTGGGCCGAGGCTCCCCGACGCATGCTCGGCATTTGCAACGAAGAGGCGTCCGCACTACCAGTGGCCGCTGATGATGGCCCGGAGGCCGAGGCCTGTGGCGGCGTGCTCGCCGGTTTGACCGGGGTACGCAGGGCACCACCTGCATCTTCCGCCGAGTTGGCCAGCACATCGGCCAGGTTCTTGCGCAAACTGTCGCGTGGTATTTGCAGCAGGCCAGGCGCCGACTCGATCAGGGCGCCGCGCAGGCTGTCCACCTCAAGCAAGGCCAGTATCAAGGTGCCGGACCGGACTTGCTGCTCGCCTAACAGCATGGAGCTCAGCAGCCAGGCCTCCTGGAACAAGGGCGCCAGATGTGGCGACAGCGCAGGTGTGCGCCCATTGCCTCGCTTGAACCGGTCCATGGCCTCCTGCAACTGCGCGAGGATGACATCCATCTTGATGTCGTACTCCGGGAATATCAGGCAGACGTCGGGGGCTTCCGTTTCTATCAGCTTGAACAACAGGTGTTCGACATCCACGTTGTAATGGGTTTGCTGGACACACAGTTCCGCAGCTTTTTCCAGCGCCCGTTTGCATTCCGGGTTGAGCTTGCCCAGCAGTGTGCGAATGTCAATTTCCATCTTGTTTGCCGTTTCGTTCAGACCGCGCCAGGGACGGCCTCGTCCTGGAGTTTGAATCTTGCCGGGGCAAAGGTCCCGGAATAAGGCGTGCGGCCGACCAACCAGGAAGTCCAGCCCAGCCGCAGCGGCTCTTTCTGTCCCAGGATACTTGGCTTGAGTTCTCGGCCATCGACCTGAAGCACCATCTCTACGCCCACGTCTTGCTGAAGATAGCGGCGAACCATCCACTTCATCAGTTCGTGTTCTTCCCCCCCTTTGAGCAAGCGCCGCAAACGCTTCAGGGTCAGACCCGACAACTCGATGGAGATGCCGGCACTCTGATCCCACACCCGCTGGCCCAACACGGCCGAGCGCCCCAAACGCGGCGCACGATGGGATGCGCGGGTGGTGAGCCTGGCAATATCGCGTGGCTCCAGGTTCCGCCAGCCGCCACAAAACTGCGTACCCCTGGCCGTCACCCCCAAGCGGTCCGACAACATGGCCAGCAGCCCTGTCATGGACCGGGGTGCACCCCCCATCAGCCCGGCATGCCGAATCCAGGTGGCTTCACCCAAGGGCGCACGGACACCGGCTTTCAGGCCGAGGGCGCTGAGGGAGTCCAGGCAGGCCGCCAGCGAGGAAGACTGGGGCGAAAGCCAGTTCAAACCCATGTGGTGTTTTTTACGGCTTCGGTACAGGAACGCCAGAAAGCGGTGATTGAAGATATCCAGGAAATCAGCCGTGGCATGGTCGCGGGCGGCCGAGCGCTCCAGCACCATTTCGGTAAACGGCAAAGGCAGCGGTCCCTGGGCACCGGCCAGCGACATCACAGCGCTGGTCAATCTGTAGGCTTCGCCGTCCTGCGGACCGACGCTGACCTTGCTGACATCGCTGGGCTGGAAGCCGAGCGACACCACCGAACTCAGGCGAACCGATTCCGTTTGGCCGTCGCCGCTGCCCACGGGCGCCAAGTGTGGCGACGCCCGCTCCAGCAGGCTGATGGCCTGAAAAAGATTAAAGCCTTGCGGCCGGTCAACCAGCCTTTCGACTAGAGCACCAGCTGGCGGCCGCTCATCGGTTCCCATTGTTTCCATACTTCATCGCCGCGGCGTACCCCTAACTGAACAAATGAATTAACGGAGGTGTACATGGCAAAAAATCGGGCCAGCACCGCAGACATCAACAACTGCGAACCGCCGACAAAAGCCTCCTCATCAAACTCGAGCGTGACTTCGGTGCCCCGGCAATAACCCCGCCAGGCGTCATGCCCGACCCGGCCGGTCACGCTGCGCGCCTGCAAGCCCTGGATGCCCCGGATCTGCTCATGGTCACGCGTGCTGTCCGACGCAAACAGGGTCAACATTTCGCGCAACTGGTCTTTGCCAGTGGAGCCATCCACCAGCGATTGGTGATTGAGCGTCAACAGGGACACCAGACGCCACAAGGTCTCGCTGCCCAACGGCGGGTTGCGCTGAGACGTGGGCTCGTAGAGGCAACGCACGCTGGCTGTTTTCGAGATGCCTTCAGCCACCATGCGGGCGCCTATCGGCACTTGCTCCGCCAGCCGCCGGTTGGTACACAACAGGTTGGCAAAAACCACGGGTTCGGACGGCGTCTTCAAGGTGTTGGCCTGATCCACAAAGGACAAAAACACATCGGTGCCGGAAATATCCTTGCGCAGGCTGTGTTCGCGACGCGACGACCAGAAGCTGGTCTGCGCATCCGCCCGGATATGGCCGAGGGCAGAAAAACTGGGCACCAGTACCGGCCGCTCCGCATTGGGGTCAGAGGCGGTCACGGAAACAATGGAATGCACCTCGGTCGTTGATTCGCGTTGGCGGTCGGCCACCAGCAGATACTCGTAGTGCCTGTGATCCACCAGGATGGGCTCGCTGGTTTTTGGGAACAGATTCACGATGGGTGTACACCCGAGCCGGAAGTTGTCGGCCGAGATGTTGCCCAGGCCACGCACCGGCTGACCCAGGGCCAGGGTTAACTCAAACCGCGTGCATTTGCCCACACGGTCCCGCAGATTGCACAGATCAAAAAAGTGAAACTTCCGCGGAAAGGAAAAATACTCCTGCATCAAGCCATAAGCCGGCTGTGCATTGGGCGGCTGGGGAAGAACATTTTCTCCCTCCGAATAACCCACTTCGCGCCAGGAGCCTTCGGGCAAGGTTTGCGAAAAGCCATTTTCTGGCGTGATGCTGGTGCTCACCACGTCAGCCACCAAAAATTCGTACAGGGGCATGGTGGTCATCCAGTCTCCCTGCAAATGGATGCGCAGGCTGTCCATCTCCAGTTCCGAAAAATCGGTCTCGGGGCTGCACTCAAAAGTCAATCGCAACGTGGAGCCGCCTTCTAGCATCGCTTTGCTGATCGTCACCGGCCAAAGCACGGTGGCCCAGGCGGTGCGAAAACGGCACTGCTGGCCACTAGACGCGCTGGCATACAAAGCGGTGTGCTGGGGAATCTTGAACCCGGCCGTCACCTTGCCCTGGCTGGGGTCCAGGCGAAATTCGGCCACCGTCATCGACGGCACAGGCTGAATCAGCGAGGGGCACAAGTTATCAAGCAGCGCCGCCGCCACCTGCGGAAACTCCCGGTCCAGGTCCTGGTGCACCCGGGCTGCCAGGAAAGCCACGGACTCGATCAAACGTTCGGTGTGCGGGTCCAGTGACTCCGTGCCATGCAAGGCCAGCATGGACGCCACTTTGGGATAACGCTTGGCAAAGTTGGAACCCTGGTCACGCAGGTAGACAAGTTCGCGCTTGTAGTACTGCAGCAAGTCGTTGTGCAAAATTTCGGCCATGCTCAAGCCGCCTTCGCGCGGCTACCCTGCCGCGGATCAAGCTGGAGTTCAAAATTCAACTGACGCAATTTCAAACCTATGGTGACGGTCCCGCCTATCACCAGGGCCGCCGCGCCCCCCGCGCTGGGCGCGGGAAAGGCCTTGACGGTCACGTCTTTCAAGCGGGGTTCGTAGTGATTGACGGCTTGTTTGATCGTTGACTGCAACAGATCAAGATCCGGGTGGGACTTGGGAGACAGCGCTGAAATATCCGGAATGCCGTAATCCAGGGTGGTGCCCGTGCTGGCAGCAAATTCCGAGGGGCTCAAACGCGAGCGGGTGTTCATGAGGCGGGACAACTCCCGCCCTATGGACAGCTCCAGCTGCTCGGGGGTCAACAATTGCTGGCGCTGGCCCTCCGAACCGTGCAACGACGACAGGCGATCAAACAGGGGGACGGGTGAGCCTCGGACGAGTTCCGACATGATGGCGTGCGCCCCCTAAGCAAACGGCTGACATCGGTGAACGTACACCGTGCGTCAGGCAGGTGCGAGGGCTTTGCCCTCTTTCAGATCCCAGCCAAACGGCGCAACACCCTTCTGGGTGGAATCCGGGTTTTGCTGCGTCATCTGCGAGGTGATGGTCGTGAAGTTGATGCTGAAGCTTTCCTGAGGCAAGTCACCACCGCCAGAGCCCGAGGTGCTGATGCCAGAGATCATGGCATCACCCAGAACGTACTTGATGGTCGACATGACCTTGGCGCCTTCAATCCGGGTGATAGACACGGTGGCCGTACCCAGTTTCAGATTGCCGGCGCACGCCTGATACAGACCTGGCGAGGACGAATCCAGGGTCTTGGTGAAGTTCATTTCCGAAAACTGGGGGCCGTCGGAGGTACGTTCGGTATTGCCGGGCCGCGATGTCAGGGACTGACTCAACCCATGGCTGAAAGAGTCCAGGATGATTTGATCTTTGTACGGATCTTCCGTGCAATTGCCTTTAATCGAATCAATTTTGAGATAAATCATGAATCACTCCGTAAATAATCAACTGTGTGATGAGGGCCCGGACACACTGGCCGAGCCCTTTTTCTAGGCTAGTAAAAATTCCGCGGCATCAAGCTGCAGCAGCAGGCAACTCGGCCACCAGGCGAATGGATGCTGTCAGCTCTTCCATCTGGAAGTGCGGCTTCAGGAAACAAGTCGCCTGGTAGGCGCCGGGCTTGCCCGCGACATCCGTCACATCAATACGCGCAGCACCCAGCGGGAAACGGGCTTTCATTTCCTGGGGAGCGGAATCGTTCAGCAACACGTAGTCTGCAATCCAGTTGTTGAGGAAGGTTTCGACCTGGCCGCGTGACTGGAAACTGCCGATCTTGTCGCGCATGATGACCTTGATGTAATGCGCAAAACGGGAAGCCGCCAGAACATAAGGCAGACGTGCCGACAACTGGGCGTTGGCATTGGCCGCATCCTTGTTGTAGAGCTTGGGCTTGTTGACGGTCTGGCCACCAAAGAAGGACGCAAAGTCCGACCCCTTGGAGTTGACGATGGCGATGAAGCCCAGGTCGTTCAGCTCTTTCTCACGGCGGTCCGTGATCAGCACTTCCGTCGGGCATTTCAGCGCAACATCACCTTCATCGGTCTTGAATGCATGCGCCGTCATGCCGGTGACCTTGCCGCCGCCTTCCACGCCGCGTATCGCCGTGGACCAGC
This sequence comes from Polaromonas sp. UC242_47, assembly GCF_044452385.1. Taxonomy (NCBI): domain Bacteria; kingdom Pseudomonadati; phylum Pseudomonadota; class Betaproteobacteria; order Burkholderiales; family Comamonadaceae; genus Polaromonas; species Polaromonas sp. UC242_47. Next base: position 95,697 of record NZ_JBIOAO010000002.1, on the reverse strand, counting down.
CGTATTTGGCATAAGCATCGGTGATGCGCAGGCCCAACTGGTAGGCCGAGTTGGCCCACAGGTATTTGGAGTGGTCCTTGCCATCCACGTCTTCTTCAAAGTTGAAGTTGTCCACGGGAATGGTTTTGGCGCCGTAGGGCAGACGCGCGGCGTAACTGGGCAGAACCAGCGAGACATAACGCGAGTCTTCCGACTCGCGGAAACCGCGCCAGGTGGCCAGCTCGGCACTTTCAAAAATTTTGGACATGTCGCGCGGAACACCCAGCTCCGTGAACGACTTCATGTCAAACAGGGCCGGTGCGGCGGCAGCGATAAACGGCGCGTGTGCGGCGGCGGCCACTTTGGACATACGCTCCAGCAAGGCCATGTCCTGCGGATGACGGCCAAAAGTGTAGTCGCCGATCAGCACGGAATAAGGGTGGCCGCCGAAGGTGCCGTACTCTTCTTCGTACACCTTTTTGAACAACACACTCATGTCGTGGTCGACAGCGGACTCGAGGTCCTTGAGCAGTTCTTTCTTGGTGACGTTGAGCAAACGCAACTTGAGTCGGCTGCTGGTTTCGGTGCCGAAGACCATGTCATGCAGACCGCGCCAGGACGCTTCCAGCGCCTGAAACGCAGCGTCATGCATGATTTCGTTGAGCTGGTCGGACAGGAGTTTGTCGATCTCGGCGACACGCTCGTTGATCATCGCGACCACACCCTTGTCCGGGCTGGCCTTCATGCCTTCGTCCAGAATTTGCGACGCAAACTGACCAATCAGTTTCTTGGCGTAGGTTCCTTGCGATGGCTCAACAGCCATATTGCCTTCAACAATGATGCGGTCCAGAAGACCCAATTCACTGACTTCGCTGGTGGAAGCGCCTGCTGCGCCGCCCGCTTCTGATTTCTTTGTAGCCATATCAATCACCGTTCCAAAATGTGAGGACTGCGCCTAGGCACAGACCGGGAGGGTTGCTTACGCTGCCGGGGTTTCGGCGGCCGGAGCGTCTGCCGCGGCTTGCGCGCCCGCATTGGCTTCGGTTTGAAGGGTTTTCAGCTCTTCGGTGCTTTGCACGATGTTCTCGAGCAGGGAGTCGAGTTCGTCGTTGCCGTCCAGCTTGGCCAGCAAGTCGCGCAGTTGCTGGCGCGCTTCCAGCAGCTTGGCCAGACGGGGCACCTGTTTGACGATGGCTTCGGGATGAAAGTCGTCGAACTCCTTGAAGTTCAACTCGACCTTGATGTTGCCTTCACCCTTCATGGCGTCGGGCACCGAGAGGTCCAGGCGCGGGGAAATTTTCCCCATGATTTCGTTGAAGTTGTCGCGGTCGATTTCGACCAGGCGACGGTCCTTCAGCTTGGGCAGCGGCGTTGCCGGCTGGCCGGACAGGTCGGCCAGCAGGCCCACCACCATCGGCAGTTCTTTCTTCTCGACCGCGTCGCCGATTTCAACGTCGTATGTGATTTGAACGCGTGGTGGCCGGTTGCGGCCCACCCACTTTTGCAAGCTGTCAGACATAAATTCCCCTTGAAAAAAAGGTTGATAACAATGCTGCAAGAGTCGCGAACAAAGTGGCGAAAAAGCCAAACACAACTTTTACATTTAGCCGTTTTTACAGCACATGACAAGTCGAAACAATAAGTATTTTCGACTGCCGTTGCGAATTTTGCACACTGAAATGAATCGTTGATGACACCGATTTCCAACGAATCAACCGAATATTGTCTGTAGCAAAAAGTTATTTGTGTAGCCTTCCCGGGATTAAGTTACAGAATTAACCAGCCTGTTTTTCGCTGCTGCAGGCAAGGTCAAACGATAAAACCTGTGCCAGAGTTGGGAGCGCAACAAGGCCCGCAAAAGTCCATCCACAAACACCGCACCAAACCAGTGCGGCGGCTAATATGAACAAGCCAAGAGTCGGGCCGCATGGTCCTGGCAGACAGCACACCAGCCTGAAAAGAGAACATTCATGGACAAACTAGACAGCCTGCATTCGGACATAGCCAGCCTGCGCATGGTGGTGGCAATTGACTCGGCCATGCTGTTGTCGGTGATGCGGCGCATGACCGCCGACCAGTTGGCCCTGGCCTCGAAAGACTTTCTCGACGTCTGTGAAGGCTTGAGCATCAAGGCCTTGTTCTCGGAAATGGACGACCACGCGATTCAGTCGGCACAAAAACGCCGCGACTGGTGGATTGGCTTGGTGGCGGAAGTGGTGGCCAACCAAGCCATGCCGCACCCGCAAGCCCCGAGCTGACCTTGTTGCGAAGCACCGATGCGGTCGGAGACCCGGCATAATTTCCGGCCAGTGCCGTCCCTGGCCCAGCCCTTCAGGAAAGAAACGTTCCAGCATGAACCAGATTGAGGCGGAAGCAGCATTCAAGCAGGCGATTGATTTTCAACAACAAGGCCAGCTTGAAAAAGCCCAGGACCTGTACGAACAAATCCTGGTGGTGCACCGCAATCACCATCACGCGCTGCACCTGCTGGGCGTGATCGTCAGCCAGAAGGGCAACCAGTTTTATGCCAGGCGGCTGATCGAGTCCAGCCTGACACTGGCCCCGGGTGACCCCGACGCGCTGGCCAACCTGGGCCAGGTGTTTTTTTACCTGGGCCTGTATGACCAAGCGCTGGCGCGTTGCGACCAGTCCATCGCCCTGCAAGCGAGCAATGCGCGCTGCCATTTGACACGCGGCAAGGCCCTGCGTTTTCTCGCGCGTTATGAGGAGGCCGTGCCCAGTTTTGACCAGGCGCTGCGCCTGCAGCCCTCCATGGCCGAAGCTTTTATCCACCGCGGTTTTTGCCTGCACAACCTCCAGCGCCTGGAAGAGGCGCTGGCCGACTACAGCGAGGCCTTGCGCCTGCGGTCGGACAACCCGGAGGTGCTGAACAACCGCGGCCACGCGCTGTTTGCCCTGGAGCGGCAAGCAGAAGCCGTCGAAAGCATAGAACGCGCCTTGCAGTTGTCGCCGGACTTTCCCGAAGCGTATTACCACCGCGGCCTGACGTTTCAACATGAAAAACGGCTGGACGAAGCGCTGGCCTGCTACGGCCGCGCGGTGCAGCTCAAGCCCGACTACGAACAGGCGCTGGTGCGGCTGGCTTTTGTCATGCACAAGCTGAAAAAACCGCCGCAAGACTGCATTGCCATCCTGGACCGCGCCTTGCGCGTCACACCTGATGCCGCGGCCACGCTGGCCACACGCGCCGGCCTGCTGGCGGGCCTGAAAATTCTGGACCAGGCCCTGCAGGACTACGACCGATCCATCGCGCTGGCGCCGGACATTGCCAAGACCCACGCCGACCGCGGCGAAACCTTGTTGATGCTCAAACGCCCTGAGGATGCGGCCCAGGCTTTTCGCCAAGCACTGGCGCTGGGCGGCGACCCCGCCGAACTGAGTTATGCGCTGGCCTCACTGGGCGCGGATGCCACGCCGGCCACGGCGCCGGCGCCTTATGTCGTCAGCCTGTTCGACTGGTATGCCGACCACTTTGACAACCACCTGCAGGGACGGCTGAAGTACCAGACACCGGCGCTGATTTGCGAGCAAATTTTCAAGCTCACGCCACCTTCAAATCTCGAGGTGCTGGACCTGGGTTGCGGCACCGGCCTGTGCGGTCCGCTGCTCAAACCCTTGGCGCGGACCCTGACCGGTGTGGACCTGTCGCCCAACATGCTGGAGATGGCGCGCAAGCGTGACCTCTACGACGAACTGGTCTGCAGCGACCTGACCGCATTTCTGGCGCTGCACCAGGCTCGCTTTGACCTCGTGATCGCCACCGACGTGTTTATTTATGTGGGCGCGCTCGAAGCGGTGTTCCAGTCAACACGTGCCGCCGTGCAGTCAGGCAGCCTGTTTGCGTTTTCTTTCGAGACCAGCGAAACGCAGGACCTGGTGTTGCGCCCTACCCGCCGTTATGCGCATTCGGTGGCCTACATCCAGCGCCTGGCCGCGACACATGGTTTCACCGTGCTCAGCCTGACACCCAGCGTGATCCGCGAAGAAGGCGGCCAGGACCTGGACGGCTTTCTGGCGGTGTTGCGCGCCAGCTAGCCGGCACGCAAGCCTTCGCAGCAAATCTTAAGAAAAATAGGCCCTCAGCCCAGTCAACACGGGCGCAATCAGCTATTTTTTTTATAGCGAATGCCGCCTAGCGCTGTGGCGCACCGAAACGCTCAATCGCCGCCCTGGCCAAGGCATCGATCGAATCGGTCAGCACCGTGCCCAGCGCGGCGCGTTGTGCATGCGGCACGGCCAGGGGTAACTCGGTGCAGCCCAGCACCACGGCGTCGGCGCCACGCGCGACCAGCCGGCGTATACAGGCCGCCGCAGGTGCAAATGCCTCATCGGGGCGGTTGCCTTTGACGGCTGCAATGGCATCCACACACAGCTGAAGTTCCTCCTCGTCCGGCACGATCACGCTATGACCGCGTTGCGCCAGCGGTCCCTGGTACAAGCCGAGCTTGAGCGTGGCAGGTGTGCCCATGAGGCCGATACGCGCCTTGGCCACGCCCAGCCGGGCCAGATCCTCACACACCGCATCAACGATGTGCAGCAACGGCACCCTGGCCTGCTGCACCATCTGCTCGTACCAAAGGTGGGCGGTGTTGCAGGGAATGGCAATCAGCCGCGCGCCCGCGCCTTCGAGTCGGCGTATGCCTGCCATCATGGCGGCCAGCGGGTCTTCCCCCTGGCCCAGGCGTGCCGAGGAACGGTCGGGCACACGCGGGTCGTTGCACAAGAGGACAGGGATATGTTCCTGGTCGCACGCGGCCGGCGTCAGCGCCACCAGCCGAGTGGCAAAAGTGCTGCCGGCCAGCGGGCCCATGCCGCCCAGAATGCCCAGCAGGTCGGCACTGGGTGGCTTATGCATGGCGCGGGGCCCGTGACAGGACTTCACCGGGCAAGGCGCCGGTGGCGCATTGGCCGTCCCAGACCCGTTGGCCGTTGACCCAGACGCCGCTGATACCTTCGCTGGCTTGCACCGGCTGCTCGAAAGTGGCGCGGTCGGTCACACGCGCTGGGTCCAACACCACCACGTCGGCGCGGTAACCCACACGTAACAGGCCACGGTCCGCCAGGCCGTAGTGGCGCGCCGCCAGCCCGGTCATCTTGTGAATCGCGGTCTCTATCGGCAACACGCCACGCTCGCGCACCAGGGTGCGCAACACATTGGTGAAAGTGCCCCACTGGCGCGGATGCGGGTGCTGGTCAAAGGGCAGACCATCGGAGCCCACCATGGCCAGCGGGTGGCGCATGATGCGCTCCACATCGGCTTCGTCCATGAGGAAATAAATCGCCCCGGCCGGCGCCAGGCGCTCCAGCGTTTGTTCGTCGTCCAGGCCCAGTTCGGCCTGGATGTCGGCGAAGTCGCGGCCCTGGGCCGCCGGCATGGCGCTGGACCAGGTGATCAGGGTGCGCCGTGCAATGCGCACGCGGTCCAGCCGCAACATGGTCGAGGTCGCCGGATAAGGGTGGCAGTCCAGGCACACCGGCTGCAGGCGCGCCGCCTGGTCGATCAGCGCCAGGGTTTCCTGCGAGCGGCCATGGTTGTTGCCGCCCGCCAGCTTGTGGTGCGAGAACACCACCAGGCAGTCAAGCGCCCGGCCAATCTGCAAGGCTTCTTCCATGGCCGGCACGATGTGGTCGGCCTCGTCGCGCAAATGGGTGGCGTACAGGCCGCCGTGGCTGCGTAGCGGCAAGCCCACTTCGATGATTTCTTCGGTAGGCGCGTGTGCGGCCGGCGGGTAAAACGTGCCGGTGGACATGCCAAAGGCGCCGGCCTCCAGCGCCTCGGTCAACAAGGCCTGCATCTGCACCATCTCGGGCGCGGTCGCGGCGCGGTCGGTGTCGTCCATCACGGCCACACGCAAGGTGGTGTGGCCAACCAGCGGCACCACGTTGACGGCCGCCGGCGCCGCGCGCAGCGCATCTATCCAGGACTGAAAAGTGGCAAAACGAAACAGCCGGGCCGGGCCCAGCAAGTCCAGCGGCTGCGGCACCTCGCTGCGCACCAGCGGCGCCAGGCTGATGCCGCAGTTGCCGGTCACCACCGTGGTGATGCCTTGCGAGACCTTGGGTGTCATGTCCCGGTGCACCAGCAGGTAACCGTCGTCGTGGGTGTGCGAGTCAATAAAGCCGGGCGCCACGATGCAGTCGCTGACATCAAGCACCGGCACATCGGCCGGCATGTCGCGCCTGTCGCCGATCGCGGCGATAACTTCACCGTCGATCAGCAGGTCGGCGCGCAGCGGCGCGGCGCCGCTGCCGTCCACCAGCAGGCCGCCGGCCAGAATCAGCCGGGTGGCAGGTGTGGTGGACCGCATTCAGTCGAGCTTCTCGATCTTGGCGCTCTCGACCACCTCGGTCCAGCGCGCGGTTTCGCGGTCAATCATCTGCTTGAACTGGGCCGGTGTGCCGCCGGCGGGCACGGCACCCAGGCGGGCCAGGCCCTCACGCACTTGCGGCGTTTTCAGCGCGGCCTGGATCGCGGTATTCAGCTTGTCGATGATGGGCTGTGGCACTTTTTTCGAGGCCACAATACCGCCCCAGCTCACGGTTTCATAACCCTTAAGGCCGGCTTCGTCCAGCGTCGGCACGGCCGGCAGCAACGGCAGGCGTTTCAGGCTGGTCACACCCAGCGCGCGCACCTTGCCGGCAGCAGCCAGTGGCACGACTTCGGACGAGTTCGCAAACAGGTAGTCGGTGCGGCCGCCCAGCAAGTCCTGCAACGCAGCCGGCCCGCCGTTGTAAGGCACGTACAAGACATCGATCTTGGCCATGCTGCGGAACAACTCGCCGCTCATGTGGCCGGTGGTCCCGATGCCGGGCGCACCAAAGGACAACTTGCCCGGGTTCTTGCGGGCCGCGTCAATCACGGCGCCCGCGCTTTGGTAAGGCGAGTCGGCGCGCACAATCATCACGTTGTACAGATCAAAGGCATGGGCCACGGGCACCAGGTCGCGGTCCACGTCGTAAGGCAGCTTCTTGAACAACGAGCGGTTGACGGCCAGCGTGTTCACATTGCCGTAACCGATGGTGTAGCCGTCGGCCGGTTTGCCGATGATGTTGAGAATGCCGATGTTGCCGGCCGCACCCGGCTTGTTATCTATCACCACGGGCGTGTTCAGGATTTTCGCCAGCTCGTTGGTGATGACACGCGACAACACGTCGGGCGAACCACCGGCGGCCGAGGGCACCACGAAGGTGATGGGCTTTTCGGGATAATCAGCCAGGGCCGCGGGTGCGACCGCCATCATCGAAAGGCCGGCGGTCAAAGAGGCCAGCCAGGGGGTGAGCGTGAAGTGGCGCATGGGGTGGTGTATCGGTTGGTTGAAGATGCCACTCAGAATACCGGCAGACGCGAAAATCTCCTCATTCATTAATGTCCACAGCCAATAAGCGGCTGTTATGGTTTAAGGCAAGAGATCAGGTGGAAAACGACCCAATCAGCATGGACACCGACGGCGGCAACGAGCCGAGCCGCCCGCTCAACCTGCGCCAGATCGAAGTATTTCGCGCCATCATGATCGCCGGCTCGGTCAGTGCCGCCGGGCGGATGTTGCATGTCTCACAACCAGCGATCAGCCGCGTGTTGTCGCTGACAGAGAGCCGCCTGGGCTTTCAGCTGTTCGAGCGCCAGCGCACCCGCTTGGTGCCCACGCCCGAAGCGCGCCGCCTGTTCGGCGAGGTCGAAGGCCTGTACCACGGCATCCAGCGCATCAACGACCTGGCCAGCAACCTGGCGCGCTCCGGTGCGGGCCGGCTGCGTATCGCCACCAGCGCGAGTTTTGGCGAGCGGCTGATCCCGATGGCGCTGGAGCGTTTTTGCAAACGCAACCCCGGCGTACATGTGGCCTGCCGCAACGTGACTTATGACGAACTCGCCGCGCGTTTTCTCACGGGTGACGCGGACATTGCCATTTCCCTGTTGGCGCCAGACCACGCCAACCTGCAGGCCACGGCGCTGGGACAGGACGAGCTGGTCTGCCTGGTGCCCGGCAAACACCCTCTCGCCAAGCAGGACGCCGTGCGCGCCGAGGACCTGCGCGCGGTACGCTGGATCGGTTACCCGCCCGCTGCACCGCTGGGGCGCTTGTTGAGCACGCTGCTCGGCCCCGAGGTGGCCGCCTCGGCGCAGATCGAAGTGCATTCGCCTATCACCGCCATCGCCTTTGCGCAGCAGGGCCTGGGCGCCGCGCTGGTGGTCGGCTGGAGCCTGCCGCTGGTGCTGCCGCCCGGCATGGTGGTGTTACCCGTGATCGCCTCCACGCCGGTGAACATCTGGGCCGTGCATTCCCGCCTGGAACCGCTGCCGGTGCTCGCGCAACGTTTTCTCACGGCGGTGAGCCATGTGCTGAAAGCCGACAAACAACCATCACATTTCGGCAGCGCACCATAACGGTGAGCTATTGCCGGCTGGCTGCCTGAGCGCCATGGCCTGGCCGCCAACCCGCATGTGGCGGGGCTTTGCGGGCAGTATCGGATTTGCAATGCGATGTCTGGCTATGTGTGACTTGACCACGCCGGGCATTTACGCCAACCGGCCGGCACGGCATCATCGGCGAGGTCTTCAACCTCTATCTGTGAGCAAACCATGAGTAAGAACAAGATCGGCCTGGCCGTTGCGCAAATGGGGCCGGTGCACCTGGCGGACAGCCGCACTGCCGTTGTCCAACGCCTGCTGGAGATGATGCGCGAGGCCAAGGCGCGGCAGGCCGACCTGGTGGTTTTCCCCGAGCTGGCGCTGACCACGTTTTTTCCGCGCTACTGGATGAGCCAGGAAGAAGCGGAGACGCGTTTTTTTGAAGCGCAAATGCCCAATGCCGACGTGCAGCCGCTGTTCGACGAAGCCCGCAAGCTGGGCATAGGTTTTTACCTGGGCTATGCCGAGCTGACGCCCGAAGGCCGGCCTTACAACACCGCCATCCTGGTCGACAAGTCCGCCAACATCGTCGGCAAATACCGCAAGGTGCACCTGCCTGGCCATGTTGATCACAAGCCCGACGCACCGTTCCAGCACCTGGAGAAAAAATTCTTCGATGTCGGCGACAAAGCCTGGGGCGTGTGGGACACGCTGGGCGCCAAGATCGGCATGGCCTTGTGCAACGACCGCCGCTGGCCCGAAACCTGGCGCGTGATGTCGCTGCAAAGCGCCGAGATCGTGGTGCTGGGCTACAACACACCGTCGCAAAACATCCACTGGGACGAACCGGTGCACCTGCGCATGCACCACCACCTGATCACGCTGCAGGCCAGCGCCTACCAGAACTGTGTGTGGGCCGCCGCTGCCGCCAAGTGTGGCCGGGAAGACGGCTTTCACATGATAGGCGGCTCGGTCATCGTGTCGCCCACCGGCGAGATTGCAGCCCAGGCCAGCACCGAAGAAGACGAAGTGATTACTGTCCAGGCCGACCTCGACCTGGCCAAGGCCTTCCGCCAGAACGTCTTCGATTTCGCCCGCCATCGCCGGCCCGAGTATTACCAACTGATCGTGGACCGCGTGGGACCGGGCGAGCCGCTGACGTCCTAAACCCCAGCCGGCACGGATCGCGCCTTCGCAACGAAGGCGGCGATTTGCCTGCCGCCGCCGACGGTGCGGCTCAGCTATTAGCTATATTTTTAATAGCTGCTTGCGCCCGTTCCTCTTGGGCCACAGGCTCTTTTTCTTATAAGTTTGCCTCTGGCGGCACAAGCAGCTCGCCTGATCTCGTATTTGCAGCGTCAAATTGGCCCGCAGCCCAATCGCTCAAAGCGCAAGCAGCTCTGTTATTTATAGCGCGCGATTTTCTCCACCACCATGCAAAACGCCCCAGAACCCGAAAGGGCACTGGGGCACATGTTATTTGGTGGCTAGATGTAGCGAGTAGACGAGCAAAGTGAAGCAACAACAACAAACCCGCAGAAGCGGGTTTTACTTATCTATGCGCCATTATTTCCCGAAGCCTATCTGGCAGCTCTTTTTCACTTGACGGCTCGGGGTGATGCGCTTGCGTAGACTGATGGTTCCTAAACATACTTGCTCGCGAACCCTTCAAACCAACAAAGCTAGTGCTCAGAACTTAACGGCCAATCACTGACTCAGTTCGCGTTGCACTCACGCTTTGACGAGATGCGGACACTAGCGAAGGTGGATTTTCAGTTTCGGAACATTCGGGCCAAGACGGCTACCGACACAGGCGGTTTGAGGCACTACCAACCCTTCTAGGTCACAAAAACTCTGAGATGACCGAGCACTACGTTAAGGCGCGGATGGGGAAGCGCGTCAAAACTCTCCTGTGAGATTGCATGCTAATTATTTAATCGCTTTAACCAACTTGGCTATTTGGTCAATGCCGTCGAAGGTTGCTGGAATTTTTTCATCACTAGAAACAATGCCGGAAAAAATTACGTTTTCAAATTTTTTAAGTGAATCCGGATTTTCCTTATTGATGATCGACGAATAGCTCGCGTAGCTCTGAATAAATTGACAAAGCGTTTTACGAAGTTCCAGTTGCAACAACTGAGACTTTGCTCCTTCAGAACTACGCAATGCAATCCTGAAAAAATAAAGCAGCAGAACGGTTAACGATAGAACCGGGATCGCACTGACTATCAGTTGCCATTTCAAATCCTGCAACCGATCCATGTTCAAGTAAATCACCAGCATTTCTATGAGCAACGGAACAACAGCCAGAGCCCCAAATAGTGATGTCCACTGTCTTAGGTTCCGCACTTCAGCGGCCTTCACTTTGGAAAGATCGTCAAACCCACTGTAAAGCCCTACAAAATTAAAAGCTGTTTCATATTTTGTCAGTGCGTCAGCCAAAGCGCTGGCCTTATCTTCTTCTTCAGAGAGTCTTTTTGACCAGTCGCTAAACTTGGCGTCAATGTCTTTCGCAAACCCTTCGATATTTCGAAGATTGCTGAGTGCTGTTGTCCCTAACAGCTTTTTCATTACCGCAATAGGCATATCCTGCTTTGCCCATGTGAGAACAGTCTGCAGCTGTGATGGAAAATCGTTAAACGAGTCTGCTACGAAATTCTTAAACCCACTCAATTCCATTGAGAGATCGCCTTTGACCGAGAGGTCAAACTCAATCACCAGTCGATATGCAAATTGAAATAGTTCGTCGACTAATTTCGCGTCTAGAGGCCTATCGGACGCTTCGGCAATTCTCGAAGAGATTTGGGAGCCAATCCACTCGATCGTTACCTGGCAGTTTTCATCAAATTCGTCCGCGTTCGCCAAAATAATTTCAAAAGTCTTTGAAACCCATTTGGCTCGGGATAGAACTGCTTGGTCAGCTTGTGCAAAATCATCGAGCCGTCGACTGGCACCTGATAACGCCCTTTTCATGTTGGCAAAAAACGACGCCGCCATTTGCTATTCCCCTAGTTTGCAATTGACGTATCGTATCCAACGAATTGTAGAAATCAGTCGTCAGATGCAGAAACGCCCCAGGACCCGAAAAGGGTGCTGGGGCGCATGCAATATGGTGGCCTGGGGCGGAATCGAACCACCGACACAAGGATTTTCAATCCTCTGCTCTACCGACTGAGCTACCGGGCCTAAGCCTCAGATTATATATCATCAGGCAGCGCGCTTTCCCCGGGTCAGATCCACTCCAAGTTGTTTTAGCTTGCGATACAGGTGGGTGCGCTCCAGGCCGGTCTTCTCTGCGACGCGGGTCATGGAGCCGCCTTCCTTGGCCAGATGAAATTCGAAATAGGCTTTTTCAAACTCATCACGCGCGTCACGCAAGGGCTTTTCGAGCAGGAAACTTTGGGTGGCTTGTGGGCCCAGCTCCACGGCGACGGCAACGATGCCACCGGTCATGGCGGCGTCGACGCTCAGGTCCACCGCATGCAACAGGGTGGTGGGCGCGACCAGCGGTTTGCGGCCCACGGATTTCACCAGGCCTTGTTCCACCGCCTTGAGCAGCTTTTGCAGGGTGATGGGTTTTTCCAGGAAGGCCATCGCACCAATCTTGGTGGCTTCGACCGCGGTGTCTATGGTGGCATGGCCACTCATCATGATCACCGGCATGCTCAGCAGGCCGCTGGACGACCACTCCTTGAGCAAGGTGACGCCGTCGGTGTCGGGCATCCAGATATCCAGCAGCACCAGGTCGGGCCGGGACCGGTTGCGTGCGGCGCGCGCCTGGGCGGCGTTTTCTGCGAGTTCGACCTGATGACCTTCGTCATTGAGAATTTCCGAGAGCAGATCGCGTATGCCCAGCTCGTCGTCAACTACCAGAATATTTGCCATGATTGAATCACTATCCCTAACCAGCAGTTATCGATCTTGCGGGGCGCTTGCCTCCAGCCCGCAAGTGTTGTTAAGTCACAACCGCGAATGATAGCGATACTTGAGACCCTTGCACGACGCCATCCAGCACGCGATTTGAAATATCGATGCGTGCGCCGTGTTCGTCGGCAATTTTTTTGACCACCGCCAGCCCCAAACCCGTGCCTTTGACCTTGGTGGTGACATAGGGCTCGAAGGCGCGTTTGAGGATGTGTTCGGGGAAGCCCAGGCCGTTATCGCTGACGGTTAGGCGTACACGGCGCGAGCTGGGAGAGTATTCGGTCTTGAGCGTGACCAGGGCCTGATGGCCGGGCGGCAGGCTCTCTTGCGCGTCCTGGGCATTTTGCAACAAGTTGTGAATGACCTGCCGAATCTGTTGCGTATCTGCCTTGATCGCGGGGCAATCGGGGTCCAGCTCGGTCACCACCGGCACCACGGCGTTCTCGCTGGCATACAACTGAATCACGTCATTGACCAGTGCGTTGAGGTCCAAGGGTTTGAGTTCGGCCGCCGGCAGGCGCGCATAGTCGCGGAACTCATTGACCAGGCGCTTCATGGCATCGACCTGGTCGACGATGGTCTTGACGGACTTGGTGAGCAGGGCCTGCTCGGGTTCGGCCACCTTGCCGGTGAGTTTCATCTCCAGGCGTTCGGCCGACAGCTGGATGGGGGTCAGCGGATTTTTGATCTCATGCGCCAGACGGCGCGCCACTTCGCCCCAAGCCTGGGCGCGCTGGGCCGACACCATCTCGGACACATCGTCAAACACCAGCAGGCATTCGTTGCCGGGCAATTTGGCGCCGCGTGCAATCAGCGTGATGGCGTTGTCGGGCGTGCCGGGTTGGGCCGCATTGAGCTCGAAGGACTGTTGCCAATGTTCGATGCCATGCAACTGGTTACCGCCAAAGTAGGCGTCGAATTGCGCCTGCACCCCTTGTGCAAAGGTTTCCAGACCAGGAACCTCGGTCAGCGGCCGTCCAAGGTAAGCCGCCAGCGGCGCACGCAGGATACGCGTGGCACCGGGGTTGCTGGTCTGGATACGGCCGTCCAGGTCCAGCACCATGACGCCAGCGGTCAGGTTGTCCAGAATGGTCTGCAGGTTGGCGCGGGCGGCATCCACCTGGTCCATGCTTTTTTGCACGGCGCCGCGCGCGTCGGCCAGTTGCTGGGTCATGTCGGCAAAGGAGCGGGTCAGTCCGCCCAGCTCGTCCTTGCCCTGCAAGGCGGCCTTGGGCGTGAGGTCGCCCTGGGCCACCTGCCGCACGCCTTCGGCCAGCAACAACAAAGGCCGGGCCAACTGGTTGCCCAGCAGGACCGCCAGCAAGACCGCACCAAACACCGCGAGGAACAAACTGAGCGTGAGTGTGCCTATGTACATCTTGCGCAGGCCACCGCGGGCCAAGGCGCGCTCCTGGTATTCGCGGTTGGCCTCCTGTACGGCAATCGCATTGGCCACCAGGCTGGCCGGCAACAACTCGGTCACCTGCAGGAAACGGCTCTCGCCAAACAGGCCAACGCCGGGGCTGCTGACCAGCGCCAGGGCTTTGATGCGCGGAGCCGTGTTGATGTTGGTCGACGGGGAACTGGCGCCGCTGCCCGCTGCCGCGGCTGGCGCGCCCGGGTCCACGCTAGCGGCCTCGGCGCCCGGCACACCGATTTCGTCCAGCCCTTCGATTTGTGTCGCCACACGCTGGGCGCGGGCGTTGCGCAGCAATTGCCCCGGCGGCCGCTCCAGCTTGATGGCATAACGCGAACTGCCGGCGCTCGCAATCATCTGCCCGGAGGCGGTCCACAACACCACGTCGCTGACACCCAGCTGTTCACGCAGACGATCCAGCGCCAGGCCGGCCATGGCATCGGGGGTCTGCGACAACTGCCCTGCGGCGACCCGGGTTTTGTTGGCCAGCTCAGAGGCCAGCGTGTCCAGCGTGACACGGCCCAGGTTCAGGCCCGCGTCCAGCGCGCCCTCGACTTTCACGTCAAACCAGCTTTCAATCGAGCGCGAGACAAACTGGTAAGACACCACATAAATCATCATGCCGGGCAACAAGCCGACCAGTGCAAAAATGGCTGCCAGCTTGACCAGCAGGCGGCTGCCGAATTTGCCCTTGCGCAAGCGCAGGATCAGGCGCAGTCCAATCCAGCCGATGACCAGCAGCAGCATGACCGCCACCGCCACGTTCAGCGCAAACAGGCGCACGTAGTTGCGTTCGTAGAGTTCGCGGTTGCCCGTGGCCTGGGTCAGCAAAAACAGCAGCACCAGGCCCAAGGCGGCGATCACCCCCACCCCGATGCCCACGGTCCAGCGAAAGGCCCGGCTGCTTTTCAGGACGTCGCTCTGGCCAGGCAGGCTCACTTCACCGCCTCTTGGACCACGTCCCGAACCGGATCCTTATGGGCGTCGCGAATCGGTTCGGCCACCAGGGGGCGGTTGGTTTCGACGGCGATGGTCCAGTCTTTCTGCCCCGCCACACCAATCTGGAAGGGGCGCGGCAACTGCGACAAGTCCAGCCGGAAACGGAAGTCGACGTTGTGCCGGGAATCGGGCTCGATGTCCGCGGCGTCGGCCACGCGCCAGCGCGAGATACGCTGGATCGCGGCCAGGGCCTCGGGCAGGCCGTCGTAAGTCTGGCTGATGGAGGCGCGCAGGCCGGTGACACTGATGGCGCCGGACATCACATTCAGGCGCCAGCGCCGGGTCAGGGGCTGATACGCCAGGCGCATGGTGCGTGTGGCGCTGGTGACACGTTTGTCATACCAGTACCAGCGGTCGCGGTAGATGTCGGCTTCGGCGACAAAAAACATCGGGATGCCCTTGAGCAGCGCGTCTTCGACCACAGGCGGCAAATCGAACTGGACGGTGGCGGACAGGTAGACCGAGTCGTCAGAACGCTCCATTTTCAGCAGCGTCACCTCGGTCGCCAGCACGGAGGGACCGGCCAACGCCATCAAGGCCAAGCAACAAAACGTCAGTACCCGCCGCAACATCCGCTCAAGCGTTGCGTTTTTCAAAAAGCGCGTAATAGAAGCCGTCGTTCTCACTGTTCAAATTGTCCGGGAAGTCAGTCGCGGGGACGCCACTTTGGGGCAGTAAATGACCGGGTGATGCCCCTAAATGGGCGTCTTTGTGGCGCGTAACAAACGTTTGGGCCTGCTGCTCGCCTTCGGCCCGGAAAACCGAGCAGGTGCAGTACAGCAAGCGACCACCCGGTTTGAGCAGCGGCCACAAGGCGTCAAACAGCCGCCCCTGCAGTGCCGCCAGCTGCGCGATGTCGGTGGGACGGCGCAACCAGCGCACGTCCGGGTGGCGGCGCACGATGCCCGAAGCGGTGCATGGCGCGTCCAGCAGGATGCCGTCGTACAGCCGGCCATCCCACCAGCCGTCGGGATGGGCCGCATCACCGACACGGATGTCGGCCCGCAGGCCCAGGCGCTGCAGGTTCTGGCCAATCCGTTCACAGCGGCGCGCGTCGATGTCCAGCGCCGTGACCTCGGCGTCGGCCAGTTCCAGCAAGTGGGCGGTTTTGCCGCCGGGCGCGGCGCAGGCATCGAGAAGCCGCAGCCCGCCCTCCCCGGCCGCCACCAGCCCGTCCAGCAACAGCGGCGCCGCCAGTTGCGCCGCCGCGTCCTGCACCGAAAAAAGTCCCTCGGCAAAACCCGGCAAGGAAGGCACAGCCTGGGCGTTGGCCAGGATCACGCCGTGTTTGCCCACCGGAGACGCTACGATATTTATAGCTTCTAGCGCCCGCAGGTACTTGGCTTGCGTCGTTTTTCGTTCATTTACCCGGAGAATCAGCGGCGCCCGGGCATTGTTGGCCTGCAAGATGGCTTGCCAGTGCGCGGGATGGTCTTTGCGCACCCGGTCTATCCACCACTGCGGGTGGTTCCAGACGGCCTGCGGACTTTTTTCGGTAGCCGCCACCAAGGCGTCGCGTTCACGCAGAAAGCGGCGCAGGCAACCGTTGATGAAACTGGCCTGATGCCGTGTGTCTTCGCTGCGTTTGGCGGCTTCCACGGCCTGGTCGACCAGGGTGTGTGCGGTGTAAGGCGCTTCGTTCTCATTCCAGGCCAGGGCCAGGGCCACACACAACAAGGCATCGGCCTCGGGCGGCGGTGGCCGCTTGGCCAGTTGCTGGCGCAAGGCCTCGGCACGCCCCAGTTGCCGCAAGGCGTGAAAGCCCAGGGCCTGCACACCGGGGCGAAGTGTGGCGTCAATATCTTCCAGCGCCGCCGTCATGGAGCGGCCGGCACGAATGGCCAGGAGTAAAAAAGCCGCCCCCTGGAGCTGGCGCCACAGGGGGACTTGGGTGGAGTTGTCTTGCATAGGGCTCATATTACCGCCCGAAACGGACGGCCACCCCGTATTAGACCAGCCGCAAGGCCGCACCATCAGGTGCGGCCATTCCGAATTGCAAGCACGGGCCGCGGAACCGGCTTCGCCGGGCCGCAGGCGCAGCGGCCCCCACTGGGGGCAGGGAGCTACACGCAGTGAGCGACCGTGGGGGTCAACACCACTCCCGTGGGGGCTAAATCAGCGTATCAGCCCAGATCTGCTGTGCCCAGTTCAGCGCGTAAACACCTTCCAGCTCGGTTGGTCCAGGACTGACACCACCAGACCCGGCCACGGCCTTGAAGGTTTTTTCAGCTGCGACATATTCGTGCACGCTGGCCACGTGGATGACGTTTTTGTTGTCGACAAAGCTGTAGCAGGTGTTGGCCAGCATGGGCGTCGGGTTCACCTCCCAGCCGGACAACTGCGCCACGATGGCGGCGGCGGCCACCTTGCCGTGGTTGTTGGCCATGTGGCCGCTTTTGGGCATGGCCGGGGCGATCTGGATCGAGTCGCCGAGCACAAACACGTCCTTGGCGACCGTGGACTCAAAGGTCTGGTAGTTGACGCCACACCAGCGGTTGTTGGCCATGTTGTTCAGGCCGGTCTGCACCGCAATGCCGCCGGCACGCATGGCGGGCAAGACGTTCAGCACATGGGCTTTCACGTCGTCCTGCACGTCGAACTTGATGAGACCGGCTTTGGCGTCCACACCAATGGCCTTGTGCTGGCCGCGGTACTCGACCATGCCTTTGTATTGTTCGGCCCAGACTTTTTTGAACAGCGGACCCTTGGAGGTCACGTCCGGATTGGCGTCCAGGATCAAGACCTTGCTGCGTGGCTTGAAGGCCTTGAAATAACCGGCCACCACCGAGGCGCGTTCATACGGGCCGGGCGGGCAGCGGTAAGGCGCTTCGGGAATCGTGATGGCAAACACACCGCCGTCGGGCATGGCTTCGAGCTGTTTGCGCAGCGCCACGGTTTCCGGGCCGGCTTTCCAGGCCTGCAGGATCTGGCCCGCGGCTTGTGCTTCTTTCAGGCCTTCGATGCTGCTGTACATCAGGTCTATGCCCGGCGAGACCACCAGCTTGTCGTAAGCAATGGTCGCGCCGCCCTCGAGCGTGACGGTTTTTTTGCTTGTATCGATGGCGCTGGCCATGTCGCGAATCACCGTCACGCCATGGTTTTTATTGAGCCCCGCGTAAGGCGTGGTGATGTCGGCGAGCTGCTTGCCGCCACTGAGCACCAGGTTGGAGATGGGGCAGGAAACAAACGCGGCTTGCGGCTCTATCAGCACCACATCAATGCTGTAGTCCGACAGCAGTCGCACATATTTGGCCGCCGTGGCGCCGCCGTAACCACCGCCTATGACCACCACTTT
Source organism: Polaromonas sp. UC242_47 (assembly GCF_044452385.1). Lineage (NCBI taxonomy): Bacteria > Pseudomonadati > Pseudomonadota > Betaproteobacteria > Burkholderiales > Comamonadaceae > Polaromonas > Polaromonas sp. UC242_47. Next base: position 77,715 of record NZ_JBIOAO010000002.1, on the reverse strand, counting down.
GGCCTTGGACGGAACGGCGGTGCTAGCGCAGGCACCCAGACCCAGCAGGCTGAGTGCGGCAGAAGACTGGAGGAAGGAACGTCGTTGCATGATGGTTTTTCCTCTTATTTCTTTTGTGCGGCAAAGTAGCTGGCGAGTGTGGCGATCTGCGCATCGCTATAGCCTTTGCTGATCTGGTGCATCACCGTGGCCGGCCGCGCGCCGGACTTGAAGGCATTGAGCTGGGCCACGAAGTAAGTTTTATCCATCCCGGCCAGCGATGCCACGCTGCCACCCTGGATGGCTTTGCCATCGGTGCCGTGACAGTTGGCGCAAGTGGCGGCCAGGCTGCGGGTATACAAGGCGTTCTGGGCCGTTGCGTTCTGGGCCTGGCTCAAGGTGGGCGCCAGCAGCGCGCACAAGGCCAGCGCCGTGGTGATGGCATGTGTGGTCTTCACAACTTCTCCTCTTGGTTTTTACAAATGACAAGTCAGTCAATTTAACGTGCCACCGGGGGTGGCCTATAGGGAGTATCCAGTACTTTGGCGCCGCGCCAGCGGGCGGCGTTCGAACCATTCGTGATGTACTTATGGTCGCGCGTCTGCCTACAACATCGCGCCGGGACGCGTCAGCGCAGACTCGTCATCGTCAGGTCTCAGTGACGGCATAGAGCGGCCATAGATGCGGCGTATCCGTTCGGCCAGTGGTGGATGAGAGTCCATCCAGTGTGCCCGGGCCTGCGGCCCAACCAGCAGCATGTGTTGCACCGACGGATGAAAACTCGGGCTGGCGCCTGTGCCTTGTTCTCTGGCCACCTTGCGCAACACGCCACCCAGGCCATCCCGGCTACGGGTGTACTGGACCGCACGGGCGTCGGCCAGAAATTCACGCTGGCGCGATACCGCCGCCTTGAGCGCCCGGCCGGCCAGCCAGCCGAGAAAACCCGCGGCCATGATCGCCAGGCCGGGCACGGCCAGCACAGAACGCCTGTCGTTCTCATCGCGTTCGCACATGCCGGCACCGAGGTTGAAAATCATCTCCAGCCCGAACACCATGCCGGCCAGCCGCATGTTGAGCCGGGTATCCCCTTCGCGGATATGGCTCAGTTCGTGGGCGACCAGGCCTTGCAACTCATCGCGCGTCAGCTGGTCCAGCGCGCCGCGCGTGACCGCAATCACCGCGTCGTCTTCGTCCCAGCCGGCGGCAAACGCATTGATGCGCTCCACCCGATTCAGCACCATGACCTGGGGCGTGGTCATGCTGGCGGCAATCGCCAGTTCACTGGCGATGTTGCAAAGTTTTTGCTCGTCCAGCCGGCTGGAGGGCCAGGCCTCGCGGGCGCCCACACGCCGAGCCAGTTTTTCGCCGCCGCCTTCCAGGCTCGATGTCTCCAGCCACCAGCCGCCCAGCACAAAGACCAGCGTCATGACGGTATTGACGGTGAAAAAGTAAGCCGGGTAACCGGGGATTCCGGGTGTGAACAGGTGCCAGGTCAAGGCCAGCGCGGCATTGATGGCCAGCACCAGCGCAAGCACCGCCAGGGCAAACAGCAGCAACAACTGCCGGGTCTGGGCGCGGGCTTCGTCCTGTTGCTTGAAAAATCGCACGGCAGCGGAGACTGAAAGTTATCGGCTAGATCTGGATGCGCACAGCCTGGCGCTCCTCGGCGCTTTGTGTCGCCTGCAACATGGCCGAAGGTGCAAAACCAAACACACGGGCGATCAGCAACGCGGGAAACTGGGCCTGTGCGTTGTTGTAGTCGAGCACCGAGTCGTTGTAGGCCTGGCGCGCAAACGCCACCTTGTTTTCGGTGCTGGTCAGCTCTTCGCTGAGTTCGCGAATGGTGTCGTCGGCCTTGAGTTCGGGGTAAGCCTCGGCCACGGCAAACAAGCGGGCCAGGCTGCCGTCCAGCGCCTGTTCGGCAACGGCCAGCGCCATCACTTCAGGCGCATGCGTGGGCCGGTTGCGCGCGGCGTCGCTGGCCACACGCGCCTGGTTGCGTGCGCTGATCACGGCCTCCAGCGTGTCGCGTTCGTGTTGCAGGTATTTTTTGGCGGCCTCGACCAGATTCGGGATCAGGTCGTAACGGCGCTTGAGCTGCACATCAATCTGGCCGAAGGCGTTGGCGATGATGTTTTTCAGGCGCACCAGCCGGTTGTAGGCGCCCACGGCCCAGAACAGCAGCAGCGCACACACAACAACAAGCACCAGGGACTGGGTAGACATGGGATCTTCTTTCCATTGGCCGCGAAACGGCTGCGACCGGCACCGCGACTTTAGCCGACAAAACCAGGGCCTGTACAGACTGTCGGCACATGCGCAGGCCCCACGTGATACACATGAATTATTGAATTCACAATAAAAAACGCCTCACACCCTTGATACAAGGGCGTGAGGCGCTACGCTTTTTATAGCGATCTGGCGCAGCGATTATTCGCTGGCAGCACCTTCGCTGGTCTGCTCAGGCAGGGCTTCCAGTTCCGCCGCTTCCGCTTCGGCAATGGCACGGCGCTCGGCGTCGTCCATCTGGTCCTTGGCTTTGCGGGCTTCGTGGTAAGCCATACCGGTACCGGCAGGAATCAGACGACCGACGATCACGTTTTCTTTCAGACCGCGCAGCTCGTCGCGCTTGCCCATGATGGCAGCCTCGGTGAGCACGCGGGTGGTTTCCTGGAAGGAAGCCGCGGAAATAAACGAATCGGTCGACAGCGATGCCTTGGTGATACCCAGCAACAGGTTGCTGAAAGTAGCCGGGATCTTGTTTTCGGCACGGAGTGCATCGTTGGCGTCCAGCATGACCGAACGCTCGACCTGCTCGCCGGCGATGTAGCTCGAATCACCCACGTTTTCGACAACCACACGGCGCAGCATCTGACGAACAATCACTTCGATGTGTTTGTCGTTGATCTTCACGCCTTGCAGACGGTAAACGTCCTGCACTTCGTCGACGATGTAACGAGCCAGCTCTTCCATGCCCAGCAAACGCAGGATGTCTTGTGGGTCGGCCGGGCCGTCCACAATCGACTCGCCCTTGTTCACAACCTGGCCTTCGTGCACGAGAATATTCTTCTCTTTCGGCACGAGGTCTTCCCAGACCTTGCCTTCAGGGTCGGTGATCTGCAAACGAACCTTGCCTTTGGTCTCTTTACCAAAGGACACGGTACCGGTCATCTCGGCCAAAGTGCCCTTGTCTTTCGGCGTACGGGCTTCGAACAACTCGGCCACACGCGGCAGACCGCCGGTAATGTCACGGGTCTTCTGGCCTTCAACCGGAATACGCGCCAGCACTTCGCCAGGGCCCACGTCCTGGCCGTCACGCACCTGGACCAACGCACCCACCTGGAAGCCAATCGTCACCGAGTGATCGGTGCCGGGGATCTTGACTTCGTTGCCGGTGGCGTCGATCAGCTTGACCTGGGGACGAACCACCTTGGTCACACCGCGACGCTTGGGATCGATCACCACCATGGTGGACAGACCGGTCACCTCGTCGAGCTGCTTGGCCACGGTCACGCCTTCTTCGAGGTTTTCGAAGAGCACCTTACCGGCGAACTCGGTAATGATGGGGCGGGTCAGCGGGTCCCAGTTGGCCAGGATCAGACCAGCCTTGATTTGCTGGTCGGCCTTGACCGACAGGATGGCGCCGTAAGGCACTTTGTGACGCTCGCGCTCGCGGCCATGTTCATCATGAATGATGATCTCGCCGGAACGGGCAATCACAACCAGCTCGCCCTTGCTGTTGGTCACATAACGCATGGGCGCATTGAAGCCGATCACGCCATTGGACTTGGCTTCGACGCTGGAGGCAATCGCGGCACGGGATGCGGCACCACCGATGTGGAAAGTCCGCATGGTCAGCTGCGTGCCTGGCTCACCGATGGATTGGGCGGCAATGATACCGACCGCTTCACCGATGTTGATCAGGCCACCGCGACCCAAGTCACGGCCATAACACTTGGCGCACAGGCCGAAGCGGGTTTCGCAGGTCAGTGCGGTACGCACTTTGACTTCGTCCACGCCAGCCACTTCGAGCTCGTCGATCAGGTCTTCGTCCAGCATGACGCCGGCCTTGGCCAGCACCGCGCGGTTCTCGGGGTGCAGCACATCTTCAACCGCGGTACGGCCGAGGACACGGTCGCGCAGCGATTCAATGACTTCACCACCTTCAACAATGGCGCGCATCACCGAGCCGTCTTGCGTGCCGCAATCGTCCTGGGTCACCACCAGATCCTGCACCACATCGCACAAACGGCGTGTCAGGTAACCGGAGTTGGCGGTTTTCAGCGCCGTGTCGGCCAGACCTTTACGGGCACCGTGGGTGGAGATGAAGTACTCCAGCACGTTCAGGCCTTCGCGGAAGTTGGCGGTGATCGGCGTTTCGATGATGGAGCCGTCTGGCTTGGCCATCAAACCACGCATACCGGCCACCTGGCGAATCTGGGCTGCGGAACCGCGGGCACCGGAGTCGGCCATCATGTAGATGGAGTTGAAGGAATCCTGCTCGACTTCCTTGCCGTGGCGGTCGATGACCTTCTCTTTCGAGAGCTGGGCCATCATGGCCTTGGAGACCTCGTCGCCCGACTTGCCCCAGATGTCCACCACCTTGTTGTAGCGCTCACCGGCCGTCACCAGACCGGAGACATATTGCTGCTCGATCTCTTTGACTTCCTTCTGGGCGCGGGCAATGATCCCGAGCTTCTCCTTGGGCACCAACATGTCGTCGATACAGATGGAGATACCGGCTTTGGTCGCCAGGCGGAAACCCGACTGCAGCAACTTGTCGGCAAACACCACGGTCTCTTTCAAACCGCACTTGCGGAAAGACACGTTGATCAGCTTGGAGATTTCCTTTTTCTTCAACGCCTTGTTGATGTTGGAGAAAGGCAGGCCCTTGGGCAGGATTTCGGAGAGCAGTGCACGGCCGCCCGTGGTTTCCCACAGTTTGGTCGAGGGCACGAACTCGTTCGTTTCCTTGTCCTTGGTCCACTCGGTCAGGCGCACGCTGATGCGGGCGTTCAGGTCGAGCTCACCCGCGTCAAACGCACGGCGGACTTCGCCGGTGTCCGAGAACACCAGGCCTTCGCCCTTGCCGTTGGTACGGTCGCGGGTCGTGTAGTACAGGCCCAGCACAACGTCCTGCGAAGGAACAATGGCGGGCTCGCCGCTGGCAGGGAACAAAATGTTGTTCGAAGCCAGCATCAGGGTGCGGGCTTCCATTTGCGCCTCGACCGACAAGGGCACGTGAACAGCCATCTGGTCACCGTCAAAGTCGGCGTTGAAGGCCGAACAAACGAGTGGGTGCAACTGGATGGCCTTGCCTTCGATCAGGATGGGCTCAAATGCCTGGATACCGAGACGGTGCAGCGTAGGCGCACGGTTCAGCATCACGGGGTGTTCCTTGATGACCTCTTCCAGGATGTCCCACACGACGGGTGTGCCGGATTCGACTTCCTTCTTGGCCGCCTTGATCGTCGTCGCGATGCCCATGGCTTCGAGGCGCGAGAAGATGAAAGGCTTGAACAGTTCCAGCGCCATCAGCTTGGGCAAACCGCACTGGTGCAGCTTGAGCGTCGGACCCACGGTAATCACGGAACGACCGGAGTAGTCGACGCGTTTGCCCAGCAAGTTCTGACGGAAACGACCGGACTTGCCCTTGATCATGTCTGCCAGCGATTTCAGCGCGCGCTTGTTGGCGCCCGTCATGGCTTTGCCACGGCGGCCGTTGTCGAGCAGCGAGTCGACGGCTTCCTGCAGCATGCGCTTTTCATTGCGGGCAATGATTTCAGGCGCTTTCAGCTCCAGCAAACGGCGCAGACGGCTGTTGCGGTTGATGACGCGGCGATACAGGTCGTTCAGGTCGGAGGTCGCAAAACGACCGCCGTCCAGCGGCACCAGCGGACGCAGGTCCGGCGGCAACACAGGCAACACGTCCAGCACCATCCACTCGGGCTTGATGCCGGATTTCTTGAACGCTTCCATCAATTTCAAACGCTTGGCGTTTTTCTTGATCTTGATTTCGGAACCGGTCAGATCATTGCGCAGCTTGTCGATCTCGATGTCGAGATCCAGGCCTTCGAGCAAGTCCTTGATACCTTCGGCGCCCATCTTGGCGACGTATTCGTCGCCGTATTCCTTGCGCTTGGCGTCGTAGTCGTCTTCCGACATGATGCTGAATTTCTTCAGCGGGGTCATGCCGGGATCGGTCACCACGTAGGCTTCAAAGTACAACACGCGTTCGATGTCGCGCAAGGTCATGTCGAGGACCAGGCCCAGACGCGACGGCAGCGACTTCAGGAACCAGATGTGCGCGCAGGGAGCGGCCAGGTCGATGTGACCCATGCGTTCGCGGCGAACCTTGGTCTGCGTGACTTCAACGCCGCACTTCTCGCAGATGACACCGCGGTGCTTGAGGCGTTTGTACTTGCCGCACAGGCATTCGTAGTCCTTGATGGGGCCAAAAATCTTGGCACAAAAAAGACCGTCGCGCTCTGGCTTGAAGGTACGGTAGTTGATGGTTTCAGGCTTTTTGACTTCGCCGAAAGACCACGAACGGATCTTCTCGGGCGAGGCCATACCGATCTTGATGGCATCGAAATGCTCATCCGGCGTGAATTGCTTGAACAGGTCGAGTAATGATTTCATGAGTTAAATCCTTTTCTTTCCTGCGATTAGCTACGGTCGAGTTCGATGTCGATGCCGAGCGAACGAATTTCCTTGACCAGCACGTTGAACGACTCGGGCATGCCGGCCGTGATGGCGTGTTCGCCCTTGACGATGCTCTCGTACACCTTGGTGCGGCCGACCACGTCGTCGGACTTGACGGTGAGCATTTCCTGCAAGGTGTAAGCCGCGCCGTAAGCTTCCAGCGCCCAGACCTCCATCTCGCCGAAACGCTGTCCGCCGAACTGCGCCTTGCCGCCCAGAGGCTGCTGGGTAACCAGCGAGTAAGGACCGGTCGAACGGGCATGCATCTTGTCGTCCACCAGGTGGTGAAGTTTCAGGAAGTGCATGTAACCCACGGTGGTGGTGCGTTCAAACGCATCACCGGTGCGGCCGTCGTACAACTGCGCCTGGGTGCGAGTGGCGGTCAGGCCCTTGGCCTTGGCCAGATCATCCGGGTACGCCAGTTGCAGCATGCCCATGATCTCGGCTTCGGATGCGCCGTCAAACACTGGTGTTGCAAAAGGCACACCGGTCTTCAGGTTTTGCGCCATTTCCAGGATGTCGGTATCCGACAACTTAGCCAGGTCCTCCACACGACCGGACTTGTTGTAGATCGTTTCCATGAACTTGCGCAGCTCGGCCACCTTGGCTTCGGCTTGCAACATGTCGCCAATGCGATGGCCCAGACCTTTGGCGGCCCAGCCCAAATGCACTTCAAGCACCTGACCCACGTTCATACGGGAAGGCACGCCCAGCGGGTTCAGCACGATGTCGCATGGCGTACCGTCGGCCATGTGCGGCATGTCTTCGACCGGAACGATCTTGGACACCACGCCCTTGTTGCCGTGACGGCCGGCCATTTTGTCGCCGGGTTGCAGGCGGCGTTTGACGGCCAGGTAAACCTTGACCATCTTCAGCACGCCGGCTGGCAGCTCGTCGCCCTGCGTGAGCTTCTTGCGCTTCTCTTCGAAAGCCAAGTCGAAGCTGTGGCGCGTCTGCTCCATCGAGTTCTTGATGCTTTCGAGCTGTGTCGCCACTTCGTCATCCGCAGGACGGATGTCGAACCAGTGGTACTTCTCGACATCGGCCAGATAGGCCTTGTCGATCTTGGTGCCCTTGGCCAGCTTTTTCGGACCGCCGTTGGCGATCTTGCCGTTGAGCAGCTTTTCGATACGGTCAAACGCATCGGCTTCCACAATCCGCAGCTGGTCGTTCAGATCCAGACGGAAACGCTTGAGCTCGTCGTCAATGATCTGCTGGGCGCGCTTGTCGCGCACGATGCCTTCGCGGGTGAAGACCTGCACGTCGATCACCGTGCCTTGCGAGCCCTGGCTCACGCGCAACGAGGTGTCTTTCACATCGCTGGCTTTTTCGCCGAAGATGGCGCGCAGCAGTTTTTCTTCCGGCGTCAGCGTGGTCTCGCCTTTTGGCGTGACCTTGCCGACCAGCGTGTCGCCCGGCTGGACTTCAGCACCGACATAAATAATGCCGGACTCGTCCAGACGGTTGAGCTGTTGCTCGGACAGGTTGGGGATATCGCGGGTGATCTCTTCCGAGCCCAGCTTGGTATCACGCGCCATCACCACGAGTTCTTCGATGTGAATCGAGGTGTAGCGGTCTTCGGCCACCACGCGCTCGGAAATCAGGATCGAATCCTCGAAGTTGTAGCCGTTCCAGGGCATGAAACCGATCAGCATGTTCTGACCAATGGCGATTTCACCCAGGTCGGTCGATGCGCCGTCGGCAATCACGTCGCCCTTGGCCAGCTTGTCGCCGATACGGACGATGGGGCGCTGATGAATGTTGGTGTTCTGGTTGGAACGCTGGTACTTGATCAGGTTGTAGATGTCCACGCCAACTTCGCCGGCGAGGGCTTCTGCATCATTCACACGCACCACGATGCGGGTTGCATCGACATAGTCCACCACGCCGCCACGGTTGGCGGTCACCACGGTGCCGGAGTCGACCGCAGCAACGCGCTCGATACCGGTACCGACCAGCGGCTTTTCAGGACGCAGCACAGGCACGGCCTGACGCGACATGTTGGCGCCCATCAGCGCGCGGTTGGCGTCATCGTGCTCCAGGAAAGGCACCAGCGACGCAGCCACGGAAACGATCTGCGCAGGCGACACGTCCATGTACTGGATGCGTTCAGCACTCACCAGCACGGACTCGCCGTTTTCACGGGCAGACACCAGGTCACCCGTCAGCGTGCCGGCATCGTCCAGCGCCGCATTGGCCTGGGCGATCACGTATTTGCCTTCTTCGATGGCCGACAAGTAGTCGATCTGGTCGGTGATCTTGGCGTCCACCACACGGCGATACGGTGTTTCAATGAAACCGTATTCGTTGAGGCGGGCGTACAAGGCCAGCGAGTTGATCAGACCGATGTTCGGGCCTTCAGGCGTTTCAATCGGGCAGACGCGACCGTAATGGGTCACGTGCACGTCACGTACTTCAAAACCTGCACGTTCGCGGGTCAAACCACCGGGGCCAAGGGCCGAAACACGGCGCTTGTGGGTGATCTCGGCCAGCGGATTGGTCTGGTCCATGAACTGCGACAGCTGCGAGGCGCCGAAGAATTCTTTCAACGCAGCCGAAATCGGCTTGCTGTTGATCAGGTCATGCGGCATCAGCGGCTCTTGCTCGGCCTGACCCAGACGCTCTTTCACGGCCTTTTCGATACGTGCCAGACCGGTGCGGTACTGGTTCTCGGCGAGTTCGCCGACACAACGCACGCGGCGGTTGCCGAGGTGGTCGATGTCATCGACTTCGCCATTGCCGTTACGCAGGTCGACCAGGATTTTGACAACCGCGAGGATGTCCTCGTTGGTCATGACCATGGGACCGGTGGATGAGTCGCGGCCCACACGGGCATTGAACTTCATGCGGCCAACCTTGGACAGATCGTAGGTATCCGGGTTGTAGAACAGGCGCTGGAACAAGGCCTGGACGGCGTCTTCCGTAGGCGGCTCGCCGGGACGCATCATGCGGTAGATCGCCACACGTGCGGCAAACTCGTCCGCCGTTTCGTCGGAACGCAGGGTCTGCGAAATGTAGGAACCCTGGTCGAGTTCGTTGGTGTACAGAACTTGCAGGTCCTGCACGCCGGCGACGCGCAGCTTTTTCAGCAACAGCTCGCTCAACTCGTCATTGGCCTTGGCGATGATTTCGCCGGTATCGGCATCCACGATGTTCTTGGCGACCACGCGGCCGATCAGGAAATCTTCAGGCACGCTGATCGTGGAGGTGCCGCTCTGCTCGAGTTCACGGGTGTGGCGCACGGTGATACGTTTGTCTTTCGCGACCACGACCTTGCCGTTTTTGTCGGTGATGTCGAAACGGGCGACTTCGCCGCGCATACGCTCGGCGACGAATTCCATTTGCGCGCCACTGTCCATCAGGCGGAAGTTGTCGAACACAAAGAAGTTCGCGAGGATGGACTCGGGGTTCAGGCCAATGGCCTTGAGCAAAATCGTGACCGGCATCTTGCGGCGGCGGTCAACACGGAAATACAACACGTCTTTCGGATCGAATTCGAAATCGAGCCAGGAGCCGCGGTAAGGGATGATACGTGCCGAAAACAGCAGCTTGCCCGAGCTGTGGGTCTTGCCCTTGTCGTGTTCAAAAAACACGCCGGGGGAACGGTGCAACTGGGACACAATCACGCGCTCTGTGCCGTTGATCACGAACGAGCCCTTGTCAGTCATGAGCGGAACTTCGCCCATGTAGACTTCCTGCTCTTTCACTTCCTTGACGACCTTGGACTGTGAAGTCGAGGATTCGCGGTCATAAATGATCAGTTGAACCTTGGCGCGCACGGCCGAGGCGAAAGTCAGGCCACGGGTCTGGCATTCACGCACATCAAACGCAGGCTTGGCCAGGTTGTACTCGATGAACTTCATCTCGACAAAACCGTTGTGCGAGACGATGGGGAAGGCGTTTTCAAACGCAGCCTGCAGGCCTTCAACGGTACGCTTTTGTGGCGCACGGTCGGCTTGCAGGAACGCCGTGTAGGCGTCTTTCTGCATCTGCAACAGGTAAGGAACATTCAGCACGCTTTCGCGGCTGCCGAAACTTTTGCGAATTCGCTTGCGTTCGGTATAGGAATAGGCCATGAGTTCTCCGCTTTAATGGGACACAAACAAGTATGCAAACTGGTTTGCTAAGCTCTGGCGACTGTCTTGAATGAATACACCACGTAATCAAACAGACTTGGTGGTTGGCCACTACCAACCATGGCGGACGGCAACGCATTGCACGTTGCCCGAACCAAGGCGCTTCCTGCAGTCGGGGTCAGGAAGCACTGGCAAGGAGATTTTCTTCAAATCTGCTTGCCAGTATTTCCAACGAGGTTAAAAAACCGCGTGTATGCGGCGTTTTTAACGGTATGCCTTGAAGCACGAAAGGCTGGAAGCCGAGATCGGTCTTCCAGCCTTTGTAGAACACAAGGATTACTTGAGTTCGACTTTCGCGCCTGCGTCTTCGAGCTTCTTCTTGGCTGCTTCTGCGTCGGCCTTAGGAGCGGCTTCCTTGACAGCCTTTGGTGCGCCGTCAACCAGGTCCTTGGCTTCTTTGAGGCCCAGACCGGTGATTTCGCGCACGGCCTTGATGACGGACACCTTGTTGGCGCCGGCTTCCAGCAACATCACGGTGAAGTCTGTCTTCTCTTCAGCAGCAGCAGCAGCGCCGCCGCCAGCAGCAGCAGGAGCAGCCATGGCTGCAGCGCTTACGCCAAATTTCTCTTCGATGGCTTTCACCAGGTCGTTGAGTTCGAGGACCGTCATGCTATCCAGCGCGGTCAAAAATGCGTCTTTATCGAATGCCATTTTGATTTCCTAAAAAAGTTGGGGTCTAGTTAAGCCGCTACGGCTTCGGGTGCTGCTTCTGCTGCAGGGGCGTCGCCGCCACCTTTTTTCGCCGCCAGCGCGCCCAGCACAACGGCCGTACGCGACATGGGCGACATCAGCAAGCCACACACCTGGGCCAGCAACACTTCCTTGGAAGGGATGTTGGCCAGTTGCTTCACGCTGTTCACGTCCAGGACTTTTCCTGCCATTGCGCCTGCGCGAATCACCAACTTGTCGTTGGTTTTCGCGAAGTCGGCTACCACCTTGGCGGCAGCAACAGCATCGACGGAAAAGCCGTAGATCAGCGGACCGGTCATCTGGTCGGACAGGACGTCAAACGCGCTGCCTGCCACGGCACGGCGAGCCAGGGTGTTTTTCAACACACTCAGGTTCACGCCTTTGTCGCGGGCTTGGCTGCGAAGCTTGGTCATGTCAGCGACCGTGATGCCACGGTATTCCGCTATCACGAGCGTTTGAGCTTTAGCGGCGAGGCCTGTCACATCATCAATGACGGCTTGTTTCTCACTGCGGTTGAGACTCAAGGTCTACTCCTTAATGTTGTGTCTTGCAAACTGCGCTTTCACGCGGCCTGCGCAACACGCCTATATTCAGCGACCAACTGTTTCAGATTCTTTGCAAAACCATCTGCAGCGGGACCGCCATCTGCGTTGGCTGTCTTTCGATTAAGCGGCTGGTTTTTCAACCTGCCGCGCCAACGGTCCTGGATAGCCTGCCGGAATCAAAAACTCCGGCAGCCCACCACATTGAACAGCCCTTGCGGGCCGCTCAAATTTTCGCGATTACGCCGCGATGGTTTGCGTGTCGACGCGAACGCCCACACCCATCGTGGACGAAACGGCCACTTTACGCAAATACACACCTTTGCTCGACGCAGGCTTGGCCTTGGTCAAAGCGTCGATCAATGCAGCCAGGTTGCCCTTGAGCTTGTCATTGTCGAAAGAACGACGACCAATGGTGCCATGCACAATACCGGCTTTGTCGACGCGGAACTGGACTTGACCGGCTTTGGCGTTTTTAACTGCCGTTGCCACATCAGGCGTGACCGTGCCAACCTTGGGGTTGGGCATCAAACCACGTGGGCCGAGGATCTGGCCCAGGGTACCGACGATACGCATGGCATCCGGCGATGCGATCACGACGTCGAAGTCCATCTTGCCAGCCTTGATGTCGGCAGCCAGATCGTCCATACCGACGATGTCAGCACCGGCGGCCTTGGCTTCTTCGGCCTTGGCGCCTTGCGCAAACACGGCGACACGTTTGGTTTTACCGGTACCGTTGGGCAGCACGACGGCGCCACGAACGACCTGGTCGGATTTCTTGGCATCGATGCCGAGCTGCACAGCCACGTCGATGGACTCATCAAACTTGGCAACAGCGAATTCCTTGACCAGACCCAGGGCGTCAGCCACTGCGTACAGTTTATTGGTGTCGATCTTGTCGCCAATGGTTTTCTGGCGTTTGGTCAACTTGCTCATACAACACCCTCCACCGACACGCCCATGGAGCGGGCCGTACCGGCAATCGTGCGAACTGCAGCGTCGAGGTCTGCAGCCGTCATGTCTTTCATTTTGGTCTTGGCGATTTCTTCCAGCTGTGCGCGGGAAATCTTGCCAACCTTCACCGTGTGCGGCGTGGACGAACCCTTGTCGAGCTTGATGGCCTTTTTGATCAGGACGCCTGCAGGAGGTGTCTTGATCACAAAGGTGAAACTCTTGTCGGCAAATGCCGTGATCACCACAGGCAGTGGCAGACCTGGCTCAACACCCTGGGTCTGCGCATTGAATGCCTTGCAGAACTCCATGATGTTCAGGCCACGCTGACCGAGCGCAGGGCCGATCGGGGGGGATGGGTTGGCCTTACCAGCTGGCACTTGCAGCTTGATGAAGCCGACGATTTTTTTCGCCATACTTTTCTCCTTGCGGGTGATAACGCCAGCACCGTGTCACGAATGACGGGCCCTGGCTCCCCGGGGGTTACACAACTCTGGATTCAAGCGGTTTGCACCGCCTTCCGCGCCGAGTCGCAAAGCGCGGATAAATCAGGTTTTTTCGATCTGGCTGAATTCCAGCTCGACGGGTGTGGCACGACCAAAAATCGTGACCGACACACGCACTTTGTTCTTTTCGTAGTTGACTTCTTCGACGGTGCCGTTGAAGTCGGTGAATGGGCCATCCTTGACGCGGACATATTCGCCCGTTTCAAACTCGACCTTGTGCCGCGGCTTCTCGGTGCCAACCTGCATCTGGCTCACGATTTTCTGCACATCTTCTTCAGAAATCGGAGCCGGACGGTTTTTGGCACCACCGACAAAACCAGTCACCTTGTTGGTGTGTTTCACCAGGTGCCAAGTCTCGTCGTCCATGACCATCTCAACCAGTACGTAACCCGGGAAGAAACGGCGCTCCGTCGTTTTCTTCTGGCCGTTCTTGATTTCGACGACCTCTTCGGTAGGCACCAGAAAACGGCCGAATTTGGCCTGCATGCCAGCGCGGTTGATGCGCTCGACAATATTGCGCTCAACGGCTTTTTCCATGCCCGAATAGGCATGCACCACGTACCACTGCATGCCGGGCGTCGGCTGCAGGGATGCGCCAGCTGCCACTTCGCTGATCACGTCACCGTTTATATCGCTCATTATTTCTTCCACCCCAGTATCAGGTCGTAAAACACCCACTCAAGCGTTTTGTCGGTGAGCCACAAAAAGAGCGCCATCACCACAACAAAGGCAAAAACGTAGGCCGTCATCTGCATGGCTTCCTTGCGGGCAGGCCACACCACTTTTCTGACCTCACGCCAGGAATCGCGACCAAAGGCCACAAATTGCTTGCCAGGCTCGGAGGTCATGAAGACGACCACGGCGGCCACCAGACCAACGATCAAACCGCCCCACTGGGCAATTTGCCCCTGCTTGCCCAGCAGGTAGAAGCCCGCGAGCGAGCCCACGACCAAGGCCACGGCGAGGGCCAACTTGGCCTTGTCAGCGGTGGTGCTGACGGTTTCGACTTGAGAAGTGGCCATGATTGCCTGATTTCCTGTTCTTCATCACATGTCTTCTCAGACACTTAAGCCCACCTGGGGTCTTTTGGACTCCCGGCGGGCTTGCATAGTTCTATTTCACACCACGCTCGGCTTCAGGCCATGCTGAAAGCCGGGTGGCAGGGGCGGAAGGAATCGAACCATCAACCTTCGGTTTTGGAGACCGACGCTCTGCCAATTGAGCTACGCCCCTACAGCAAACCTTTTAATACTTACGCAATGATCTTGGCAACAACACCAGCGCCGACGGTCTTGCCGCCTTCACGGATGGCGAAACGCAGACCTTCTTCCATGGCGATCGGGTTGATCAGCTTGACGGTGATCGACACGTTGTCGCCTGGCATGACCATCTCTTTGCCTTCTGGCAACTCGATCGCACCGGTCACGTCCGTGGTACGGAAGTAGAACTGGGGACGGTAGTTGTTGAAGAAAGGCGTGTGACGGCCGCCCTCATCCTTGGACAAGACATAGATCTCGCCAGTGAAGTGGGTGTGTGGCTTGATCGAACCTGGCTTGCACAACACTTGGCCGCGCTGCACGTCTTCACGCTTGGTGCCGCGCAGCAAGATACCGACGTTGTCGCCGGCCTGACCCTGGTCCAGCAGCTTGCGGAACATTTCCACGCCGGTGCAGATGGTTTTTTGCGTATCGGCAATACCGACGATCTCGAGTTCTTCGCCGACCTTGATGATGCCGCGCTCGACACGACCGGTCACCACGGTGCCGCGGCCGGAGATGGAGAACACGTCTTCCACAGGCATCAGGAAAGCACCGTCCACGGCGCGTTCTGGCAGGGGAATGTAGCTGTCCAGTGCGTCGGCCAGCTTCATGATGGCTTCTTCGCCCAGGGGACCCTTGTCGCCTTCCATGGCGAGCTTGGCGCTGCCGTGGATGATGGGGGTGGCGTCGCCAGGGAAATCGTATTTGTCGAGCAGCTCGCGCACTTCCATTTCAACGAGTTCGAGCAGTTCGGCGTCGTCCACCATGTCGCACTTGTTCAGGAACACGATGATGTAAGGAACACCCACCTGACGGGCCAGCAGGATGTGCTCGCGGGTCTGGGGCATGGGGCCGTCAGCGGCCGAGCAAACCAGGATCGCGCCGTCCATCTGGGCAGCGCCGGTGATCATGTTTTTCACATAATCGGCGTGGCCTGGGCAGTCAACGTGAGCGTAGTGGCGGTTCGCCGTTTCGTATTCGACGTGGGCGGTATTGATGGTGATACCGCGGGCTTTTTCTTCCGGTGCCGCATCGATCTGGTCGTAGCCTTTGGCTTCCCCGCCGAACTTCAGTGCCAGCACGGTCGTGATCGCTGCCGTCAGGGTTGTCTTGCCGTGGTCAACGTGACCAATCGTGCCGACGTTGACGTGCGGCTTGGTCCGCTCAAATTTGCCTTTTGCCATTTTTCGACTCCAAATACCTTAAGGGTTTACTTACGAAATTTGTTTACAAACCACTCACACCAACCAGCCAGCAGAAGCAAGCGCGGAGCTTGCCTCTGCTGAAATGGTGCCCATTCCGGGAATCGGACCCGGGACCTCTCCCTTACCAAGGGAGTGCTCTGCCACTGAGCCAAATGGGCCAAATTCAAACTATCGCCAAAAAACCAGCTTAACTGCCATGGAGCGGGAGACGGGAATCGAACCCGCGTCATTAGCTTGGAAGGCTAGGGTTCTACCATTGAACTACTCCCGCATCGACCGCTTCAAACTCAAGCGACCCCGAAAAACGGCATTCCAACTACCCAGACACACGCCTGCAAAATCAATTATCACTGGTGGAGAGGGCTGGATTCGAACCAGCGTACTCGTTAGAGGGCAGATTTACAGTCTGCTGCCATTAACCACTCGGCCACCTCTCCTTCGGCGAACCTCAGATTATGCCATGGAATTTTGACAAAAGACAATTCGCGATCACAAGTGACTACCACTGAATCACGGAAAAGCCTTTTTCCCGCAAAAAGTCGTTGGCGGCGCTGAAATGCCCGCAGCCAAGAAACGGTTTGGGTGGACGCAAAGCCGACAAAGGCGAAGGGTGATTGGCGGTCAACACCCGGTGGCGGCCATCGATCAACACCTGTTTGGCCTGGGCGTGGGCACCCCATAACAAAAACACCACCGGCTCAGGTTTGGCCGACACCGCGCTGATCAACTGGTCCGTCAGCAGCTCCCAACCTTGCTTGGCATGGCTGGCGGGTTGCCCGTCCTCCACGGTCAGGCCGGTATTGAGTAACAACACGCCCTGGCGCGCCCAACGCTCCAGCTTGCCGCTGATGTGCACCTCGGCATGGATCTGCGGATCGCGCGCCAGCTCCTTGAAGATATTGCGCAGGCTGGGCGGCGGTTTGACCCCCTCGGCCACCGAAAAAGCCAGGCCATGCGCCTGGCCGGGGCCGTGGTACGGGTCCTGGCCCAAAATCACGACCTTGACCTCGGCCAATGGCGTCAACTCCAGCGCGCGAAAAGGCTGCGGCGGGTAAATCGTGGCGCCGGCGGCCAGGCGCTGGCTGACAAAAGCGCCCAGTTGCCGGCCCGTGGCGCTGGCCAGGAACTGGGCGACCAAGGCCGACCAATCGGCGGCCACCGGCCAGTCGGTCGGATTCCAGCCCTGCAGCTGCGGCGCAGACCCAGCCCCTGTCAAATCGGGTTTCGACATGTTCTCAAAGGCCAAATCGGCCTGCAGCCCTTGTGGTACGGACATAGACAGCTATCGAATAAATAGCAATTAACAGTCCGGGAACAGGCCGGCCAGCGCCACGCCCGGGTCCTCGGCCCGCATGAAGGCCTCGCCCACCAGAAAGGCGTTGACCTTGGCTGCACGCAGGCGCGCCACGTCGGCCGGCGTCGAAATACCGGACTCGGTGACCAGCAGGCGCTCGGCCGGCACGTCTTTCAACAGATTCAAGGTGTTGTCCAGCGAGACCTCGAAGGTCTGCAGGTTGCGGTTGTTGATGCCCAACAGCGGTGTTTTCAGCTTGAGGGCGCGCTCCAGTTCGACGCGGTCATGCACTTCCACCAGCACCGCCATGTCCAGCGACAAAGCCAGCGCTTCGAAGGCCTTCAGTTGCGCGTCGTCCAGGCAGGCGGCGATCAGCAAAATGCAGTCGGCGCCCATGACACGTGATTCGTAGACCTGGTAGGGATCAACGATGAAATCCTTGCGCAACACCGGCAGGCTGCAGGAGGCCCGGGCTTGTTTCAGGTAGTCGATGCTGCCGCGGAAGAAATCCTTGTCAGTCAGCACCGACAAACAGGCGGCGCCATGTTCGGCATAACTTTGGGCGATGTCCGCGGGCACAAAGTCGGCCCGCAATACCCCTTTCGAGGGGCTGGCTTTTTTGATCTCGGCGATCACGGCTGGTTTGCCGGCGGCGATTTTGCTGCGCAGGGCGCCGACAAAATCACGCGTGTTGAGGCGTGATTCGGCATCTTCACGCATCAGGGCCAGCGGTTTGCGCTTGATCGCCGCGGCGACCTCTTCGTGCTTGACCGCCACAATTTTGTTCAGGATATCGGACATGGTGTTTCAGGCTGCCAGTGAGGTGGAGGTGGTCACAAGCTGTTCCAGCTTGTTTTTCGCGGCGCCGGAGTCGATGGCCTTGCGGGCCAGTTCAATGCCGGCCTTCATGCTATCGGCCACATTCGCCGCATACAGCGCGGCGCCGGCATTGAGCAACACGATGTCGCGGGCGGCACCGGGCTCCTTGTCCAGCACGCCTTTGAGCATCTGCATCGATTGCTCGGGTGTTTCCACACGCAGCGCGCGGTTGCTGGCCATGGCCAGGCCGAAGTCTTCGGGATGGATTTCGTACTCGGTGATTTCCCCGTTTTTCAGCTCGCCAACCACGGTGGCCGCGCCCAGTGACACTTCGTCCATGCCGTCTTTGCCGTACACCACCAGCGCATGTTCGGTGCCCAGGCGCTGCAAGGCGCGGATCTGGATGCCGACCAGGTCGGGGTGAAACACACCCATCAGGATGTTGGGCGCGTCGGCCGGGTTGGTCAGGGGCCCGAGGATGTTGAAAATGGTGCGCACGCCCAGTTCCTTGCGCACCGGCGCGACGTTTTTCATCGCCGGGTGGTGGTTGGGCGCAAACATGAAACCGATGCCAACCTGCGCGATACATTGGGCAATCGCTTCCGGCGACAGGTTGATGTTGATGCCCAAGGCCTCCATCACGTCGGCGCTGCCGGACTTGCTGCTGACGCTGCGCCCGCCGTGTTTGCTGACCTTGGCGCCGGCCGCGGCCGCGACAAACATGGCGCAGGTCGAGATGTTGAAGGTGTGCGAGCCGTCGCCGCCGGTGCCGACAATGTCGACCAGGTGGGTTTTGTCGGCCACATGCACCTTGGTCGAAAACTCGCGCATGACCTGGGCCGCGGCGGTGATTTCACCAATGGTTTCCTTCTTGACGCGCAGGCCGGTGATCAGCGCCGCCATCATGACGGGCGACAGGTCGCCGCTCATGATCAGACGTACGATCTTGAGCATCTCGTCGTGGAAAATCTCGCGGTGTTCGATGGTGCGCTGCAGCGCTTCCTGGGGGGTGATTTTGTTGCTCAAAGGCATGATGTGCTCTCGTCCCTTGTATCAATGAGAAGGATTGTCGGACAAGGCCAGCTTCAAGCCAAATCCTATAAACATGGCGCCGGCGACACGGTCCAGCCAGTGCAGGCGCTGCTGCAAGGCGTCCAGACGTTGGCCCAGCCAGGCGGACGTCAAGGCCCAGCCGAGGTTGACAGCCAGCCCGTTCAGGTTGAACACCAGCCCCAGCAGCAAAAACACCAACGCCTTGTTCTCCACGCCGGGGGCGATGAACTGCGGCACAAAGGCCAGGAAAAACAGCGCCACCTTGGGGTTCAGCACATTGGTCCAGAAACCCTGAAAAAATATGCGTTTTAGGCCTGTAGCCCCGGTGGGATGGGCGTAAGCAGCTCCTGAATCAATAGCGAAACCGGAGACCTTGCTGCTCAGCAGGCGAATCCCCACGTACAGCAGGTAGGCCGCGCCCAGCCACTTGAGCAGGGTGAAGGCAGTGCTGGACGCCGCCATCAGCGCGCTGAGGCCCAGCGCCGCCGCCGCGATGTGCACAAAACAGCCGGCCGTGATGCCCAGGGCCGCCACCATGCCGGCGCGTGCGCCGCGGCGCAGGGCATGCGTCACGATGTAAAGCACGTCCGGGCCGGGGGTCAGGTTCAGCAACAGCCCGGCGACGATAAACAGCGCCAGGTTGTCCACGCCAACCATCAGCGCTGCTCCAGGAAGTTTTTCAGCATGGCATGGCCGTGTTCGGTCAATATCGATTCGGGGTGAAACTGCACACCCTGGATCGCCAGCTCCTTGTGGCGCACACCCATGATCTCCCCATCGTCGGTCCAGGCGGTCACCGCCAGCACTTCCGGGCAGGTCGATTTTTCAATCGCCAGCGAGTGGTAACGGTTAACGGTGAACTGCGCCGGCAAGTCGGCAAACACGCCTTCCTGCGTGGTGCTGATCACGCTGGTTTTGCCATGCATGAGTTGCTGCGCGCGCACGATCTTGCCGCCAAAAGCCGCCCCGACTGACTGGTGGCCCAGACAGACACCCAGAATCGGCAACTTGCCGGCAAAGTGCTGGATCGCCGCCACCGAAATGCCGGCTTCGGCCGGCGAGCAGGGGCCGGGGGAAATCACCAGCCGGTCCGGCGCACGCGCCGTTATACCTTCCAGCGTGATTTCGTCGTTGCGAAAAACTTCGACCTCGGCGCCCAGCTCGCCCAAATACTGGACGATGTTATAGGTGAAGGAGTCGTAGTTGTCGACCATCAGGAGTTTGATTTTGCGGCTCATGATTTACTCCAGACCTTCTTCAACCAGTTCGCTGGCGCGTAACAGCGCGCGTGCCTTGGCTTCGGTTTCTTTCCATTCCAGCTCGGGCACCGAATCGGCGACCACGCCGGCCGCCGCCTGCACATACAAAGTCTGGTCCTTGATGATGCCGGTACGGATCGCGATCGCCACATCCATGTCGCCGGCATAACTCAGGTAACCACAAGCGCCGCCATAGAGGCCGCGTTTGGTCGGCTCGAGCTGGTCGATCAGTTCCATCGCATGCACCTTGGGTGCGCCGGTCAGGGTGCCGGCCGGGAAAGTGGCTTTGAGCACGTCCATGCTGGTCATGTTGTCCAGCAACACACCTTCGACATTGCTGACGATGTGCATCACATGGCTGTATCGCTCAACCGCAAAAGCCTCGGTCACCTTGACCGTGCCGGTCTTGGCGATACGGCCGATGTCGTTGCGTGCCAGGTCGATCAGCATCACGTGTTCGGCGCGTTCTTTCGGGTCATTGATCAGTTCCTGCTCAACCGCCTGGTCGGCCTCGGGCGAGGAAGCGCGGGGCCGTGTGCCGGCGAGTGGCCGAATCGTGATTTTCTGACCCTGTTCCACCTGCTCCTGGCGCACCAGGATTTCAGGCGAGGCGCCCACCACATGGAAGTCTCCAAAGTGGTAGTAATACATGTAGGGGCTGGGGTTGAGCGAACGCAGCGCGCGGTACAGGCTCAGCGGCGACTCGGTATACCGCTTCTTGATGCGCTGGCCGACCTGCACCTGCATGAAGTCACCGGCCTCGATGAGTTTTTTGGCACGCTCCACGGCGGCGATGTAGTCGGCCTTGGCAAAGTCGCGCTCGGCCGGGTAACCCTGGGACGGTTTGACCACCGGGGCGCTGACCGAATATTTCAGCTGCTCCTTGAGCTGGCGCAGGCGTTTTTTGGCGTTGGCATACGCCTCGCTCTGGCCCGGATCGGCATACACAATCAAATACAGCTTGCCCGAAAGGTTGTCAATCACCGCCAGCTCTTCACACTGCAGCAACAGAATGTCGGGGCAGCCCAGGGTATCGGGCGGACACGAGGCCGCTAACTTTTTCTCGATGTAACGCACCGTGTCGTAACCGAAATACCCGGCCAGGCCGCCGCAAAAACGCGGCAGACCGGGCCGCAGCGCGACCTTGAAACGTTTCTGGTAGTCGCTGATGAAATCCAGCGGGTTGGCCCTGGAGGTTTCAATCACCTGCCCGTCTCTCACCACCTCGGTCAGGACATCGGCGCCAAAACCACTGGCACGCACCAGGGTGCGAGCCGGCAGGCCGATAAAGCTGTAGCGGCCAAAACGTTCGCCGCCAACCACCGACTCCAGCAAAAAGCTGAATTTGCCGCCGTCTTTGGAATGCGCGAGTTTGAGGTATAGCGAGAGCGGGGTTTCGAGGTCGGCAAACGCCTCCACCATCAAGGGGATGCGGTTGTAACCCTGCTGCGCAAGGCTTTTGAATTCAAGTTCTGTGATCACGGCTGGGTTCCTTCACCGGTGGACCCACGCGCCTGGCGTGGCCACCCATCATTCAAGAGGCCCCGGGACGGGGCTGGGATGCCCTTGCCATCGGCAAGAGCGCATCAAACACACATGGCGGTCGAGGCGAACAGCCCCCCGCATGCAACAGCTGCGGTCAGGCCCGCCAGGGCCAGGCTCCCCGGTCGCTGCTACCTGTTTGAATGATGCGGTGAATGAACATAGGAAGCCAAAGTGTAGCAAAGACCCGGGCCGGTGGCGACGCCGGCCGCCCATGCTCGCAAACCCTGTTGTCCCGGCCCCGACTCGCTTACAAAATGGCACACACAAGCGAACGGTCGTTCTATTTTCTGGAGACACGCATGAAATTGGTCAAACAATGGGCGCTGGGACTGGTGCTCGGAATGATGGCACTCGGGGCGGCAGCCGCGACCGTCGACGTGGGTGGCGTCAAGATGGAGGACGCCACCGATGTGCGTGGCGCCAAACTGGTGCTCAACGGCGCCGGGATTCGCTACAAAGCCGTGTTCAAGGTTTATGCCGCCGGTTTGTACCTGGGCAAAAAATCCGCCACCCCGGAAGAAGTGCTGGCCACCCCCGGCGTCAAACGCATGCAGATCACCATGTTGCGCGACATCGATTCCAACGAGTTAGGCAAACTGTTCACACGTGGCGTGCAGGACAACGCGCCCAAAACCGAGATGTCCAAGCTGGTGCCCGGCCTGATCAAGATGGGCCAGCTTTTTGCGGACCAGAAAAAACTGCTGGCCGGCGACGTGTTCACCATCGACTGGGTTCCCGGCACCGGCGCGGTGATTTCCGTCAAGGGCGTGCCCCAGGGCGAGCCCTACAAGGAGCAGGAATTTTTCAACGCGCTGATGCGTATCTGGCTGGGTCCCGAGCCAGCCGACTGGAAACTCAAGGACGCCCTGCTCGGCAAAGGCCTCTGAGCGCTGCTTAGGCTCGTGCGGCGGCCGGCCAGCGCAAGTCGGCCAGTGAATCGACAAAGCCGTCGGCGTCCACCGCCCGCACCGGCTCGCCATGGTTGTAGCCATAGGTCACCAGCACCACCGGGCACGCCGCGGCACGGGCCGCGCGCGCATCGTTGCTGGAGTCGCCAATCATCAGGGTGCGCGCGGGCCGGCTGCCCAGTGCTTCACAGGTTTTGAGCAGCGGCAGCGGATCGGGCTTTTTGCGCTCGAAGGCATCGCCGCCAAACACTTGGCTGAAAAAACCGTCCAGCCCCTTGGCTTTGAGCAGTGGCAACGCAAACGCCGTCGGTTTGTTGGTCAGGCAGGCCAGCTTCAGGCCTTGGGCTTTCAACTGCCGCAACCCTTCCAGCACGCCGGGATAGACCTTCGCATGCTGGCCGTTGATCGCCAGGTAGTGGCGCTGGTAGCTGGCCCAGCCGGAGGGGAACAGGCGCGCCACATCCGCTTCCAAATCAATAGCTGCCTGCGCCCGCTCCGCCTGGGCTAGAGGCCTGTTTAATACATAAGCCAGCACAGACTGGATCAAATGCTCCGAACCTTTGCCCACCAGTGGCTCCACCACCGCCCGGTCCACCGGGGGCAGGGACAGATCGGCCAACATCCCGTTCAGGGCGACCACAAAGTCACCCAAGGTATCCACCATGGTGCCGTCCAGGTCGACGATCGCCGCGTCCAACAAGTTGTGGTTCAAGGTCATGGAATTAAACGTAGCCAATGGCGTCCTCAAAGAAAGTGGAAAACGAGCCCAATACTCGCCGCCTATTTCAGCACAAACCGCACCGTTGACGACTTCCCGGCCAGCGTGACCAGGGCCATCACTTTGGTCTTGGCCGCCACCTTGAAGCTGCCTTTGGCTTCCAGCTTGTCACCGGCCGGGCTCAGCGCAACCTCTTGTTTGTCGGTCCCGGCGAGCAGGATGAGTTTGGCGCTGGCCTGGCTGACATCCACCGGCTTGCCGTGGTCGCGCACATACAGCTGCAAACCGTCCGCCTTGGCGACCAGCTCGTAGTCCATGTCCTTGACCTCGACCACCACGCCGCCATGCAGCGGCTGGTGGGCATGGCCGTGTTCGTGTTTGTCGGCCGCGAAGGCGGCGCCGGTGGCGCTGAAAACCAGTGCGGCGATGAAGGAAGCTAGTTTCATGAGGGTTCCTTGGATGGGTTGAAACAGGGAGACAAGGTGAAGCCGGGGAAAGTGAAGTCGGGCTCAAAAAGCCTCGGCGTTTTTGTCGTCGAGCAGGCGTTCGGTGTCCTTGTGACCGAACAGCCAGAACATGACAGGCGTCAAAAAGGTGTCGAGCAAGGTCGAGCTGATCAGGCCCGAGAAAATCACCACCGCCACCGGGTGCAGGATTTCGGTGCCCGGACGTTCTGCCTCGAACAGCAGCGGGGCCAGTGCAAACGCCGTCACCAGCGCCGTCATCAGCACCGGGCTGAGTCGCTCCAGCGAACCCCGCAAAATCATCTTGTGGTCGAAACTTTCACCCTCAAAACGCATGAGGTTGATGTAGTGGCTCACTTTCAGGATGCCGTTGCGCACCGAGATGCCGGCCAGCGTGATGAAGCCCACCAGGGCCGCCACCGACAGCGGCTGGCCGGACAACCACAAACCCAGCACGGCGCCCACCAGCGCCAACGGGATGTTGGCCATGATCAACAAGGCCAGCCGCGTGGACTGGTAGCGGCTGTAAAGCACCACAAACATCAGCACCGCCGACACCAGGGACAACAGCCCCACCAGCCGCGAGGCCTCCTCCTGCGCCTGGAACTGGCCGCCCAGCGTGACGAAATAACCCTCGGGCAGCGGCGTTTCGGCCACCACGCGGCGGATGTCCGCGATCACCTCCGACAGCGCACGCCCCTGCGCATTGGCCGACAACACGATGCGGCGTTTACCATCGTCGCGGCTGACCTGGTTGGGTCCGTCGCTGTCTTCGATGCTGGCCACCTTGGACAGCGGAATCCGCCCGGTCGGAGTCTCGATCAGGATTTGCCCCAGGCCCTCCACCGAACGCGCCGACTCCGGCAGCCGAACCACCAGCGCGAAACGCCGACCGCCTTCGACGATCTGGGTGATTTTTTCGCCTTCGACCAAGCTTTGCAAGGTGCTCAAGACCTGCGGCGCAGGCACGCCGTAACGGGCCGCCGCCGCATAGTCGATACGCACCTTGATTTGCGGCGCCAGCACCTGCTTTTCGATCTCCAGGTCGGCGACGCCGGGAATGGCCACCAGCCGCGCCCGCAAAACATCGGCTTGGCCGCGCAAGGTGTCCAGGTCCTCGCCAAAGATCTTGATGGCGATTTGCGAACGCACACCCGACAACATGTGGTCGATGCGGTGCGAAATCGGTTGGCCTATGCTCACCGCCGCCGGCAGGTTCACCAGGCGCGAGCGGATATCGGCCGCCACCTCGTCCATGGAGCGCTTGATCTCACTTGACGGTTTCAGGCCCACGTCCAGTTCGCTGACGTGCACCCCTTCCGCATGTTCGTCCAGTTCGGCGCGGCCACTGCGCCGCCCGACATGGGTGACCTCGGGCACTTGTTTGACCAGCACCTCGGCCTGGCGCGCCAGCGCCGAACTCTCCGCCAGGGTCACGCCAGGGTTCAGCCGCAGGCCAATCAGCAAGGTGCCTTCGTTGAAAGGCGGCAAAAAGGTGGTGGGGAAAAACGGCACGGCCAGCGCAGCCACCACCACCGCCAGCGCACCCGCTGCCAGCGCGGCCCTGGGACGGTCCAGCACCGCCTGCAAACTGCCGCGGTAATGCGTCTTCAGCCATGCCAGCAACTTCGTGTCGCCATGGTCCAGCGACTTCATGCGGGGCAGCAGGTAAAAACTCAGCACCGGTGTGACGGTCACGGAAACCACCAGGCTGGCCAGCGTTGAAACAATGAAGGAAATACCCAGCGGTACAAACAAACGCCCTTCCATGCCGGGTAGCGCGAACAGCGGCACAAACACCAGCACGATGATCACCGTGGCGTACAGAATGGCCGAGCGCACTTCCATCGTGGCGCGCGCCACCACTTCGAGGGGATGCAGCCGGTGTTCGGGATGTTTGACCCGGTCTTCCTTGAGCCGGCGCATCACGTTTTCAATGCCGACCACGGCGTCATCGACCAAGCCGCCAATCGCAATCGCCAGCCCGCCCAGGGTCATGGTGTTGATAGACAAGCCGAAGTAGCGAAACACCAGCGCAGTGATAAAAACCGAGACCGGAATCGCCACCAGCGCAATGACCGTGGTCCGCACATTGCCGAGAAACAGGAAAAGAATCACCGCCACAAAGGCCGAAGCCGCCATCAGCTTGCCTTGCAAGGTGGTGATCGACGACTCGATGAAACTCGCCTGTCGGAAGGTAACGGTCGGCTTTTCCATGCCGGCCGGCAACGAACGCTGCATCTCGGCCAGTGCGGTCTCGATCGCGCGGGTCAGCCCGATGGTGTCGGCCGTGGGTTGTTTCTGTATGCCCAGGATCACCGCCGGCTTGCCCGCGTAACCGGCATCACCCCGTTTGATGGCAGCGGCAAAAGTTACCTCGGCGATCTGTCGCATCAGGATGGGCTGGCCGTCGCGCGCGGTGAGCGCCAGGTTTCGCAGGTCGTCCAGGCTGGACGTGCGCCCCAGGTTGCGGATCAGGTATTCGCGCCCATTGAGCTCCAGAAAACCACCCGAGGTGTTGCTGGAATAACCCTTGAGCGCATTTTCCAGCTGCTCATGGGTGATGCCCAACTCGGCCATACGCACGGTGTTGGGCTGCACCTGGAACTGGCGCACCTCACCCCCAATCGGCACGACCTGCGCCACACCCGTCACCGCCAGTAGCCGCGGACGCAACACCCAGTCGGCGTATTCACGCACCGCCATCGGTGTGGTTTTGGCCGTGTCGATGGGAATCGCGATCTGCATGATCTCACCCATGATGGAGCTGATCGGGCCCATGCGCGGCATCACGCCCGAAGGCAGGCCTTCTTCCATGGAGGACAGGCGTTCACCGACCATCTGGCGGGCCCGAAAAATTTCGGTGCTCCAGTCGAAAGTCACATACACAAAAGACAGGCCGGCGCTGGAGGTGGAACGCACAGTCTCCACGCCGGGCAGCCCGTTCATGGCGGTTTCCAGCGGAAAGGTGATGAGTTGCTCCACCTCTTCGGCCGCCATGCCGCCGGCTTCGGTGACGATGGTGACCGTGGGTTTGTTGAGGTCGGGAAACACATCGACCGGGGTGCGTGTGAGCGTGAAAGCGCCATAGGCCATCAACACCAGGCTGGCGATGATCACCAGCAAGCGGTTGGCGAGGCTGCTGTCGAGTAACCACTTGAACATCTCGTGGCTCCTGATTAGCGAACTTGATTGATCAGCGTGGCGCCTTGTGTGGCCACACGATCACCGGCCTTCAGGCCCGAGGTCACCGCCACCGTGGCGCCATCCAGCGGCGCCACCGTGACCACACGTGCTGCGAAATGTTCGGGCGCGGTCTTGACCCAGACAATGGTCTGGTTGGCCGGGTTTTTCATCAGCGACGCGGCCGGTACCGGCACACCCGCCACCAGGCTGCGGCTTTGCACGACCACGACTAGCGGCTGGCCGACGGCCAACTGGCTGAGTGACGGGCCTTGGGCCCGAAAGGCCAGCGGCAAGGCCTGGTCACGCAAGGCGCGCGAGGCGCCCACAAAAATGAGGTCCACCTTTTTACCACCCACCGCGACAAAAGCGCTCGCCACATCGGCCGCCAGCTCAGCATCAAAGGCCAGGGCCTCGATGTGCAAACGCGCGGGGTCGATCACCTCGAACAACAGCTCGCGCGCATCCACCACCTGGCCGGCCACGGCGTTGGCCGAGGCAATGACACCGGTGACGGGCGCGACCAGTGCATCACGCGCGGACAGCCCGGCGCCTACCGCGGCAATACGTGCCCCCAGGCTGGCGACCTCGCTGTCGGCCGCTTCGATGTCTTTGCGCGGCACCGTGTCGGCCAGTTCCTTCAAACGCGCCAGCCGTTTTTCGGCCAGGCTGCGGCTGGCCTGAAGCTCGGCCAATTGCGCAGTCTGGTTCGAACGTTCTATTGCGGCAGCGGAAGGCAGCACATACGCCAGCACCTCGCCCTTGCGCACGGCCTGCCCCAACGAGGGCAACCCCCGCGGACCGGCTTGCAGGCGACCGGCCATCAAGGCCTGCACCTTGCCACCGGCGTTGGGGTCCATCACCACCTTGCCCGACAACTCGGTCGCGCGCGGCAACTGCCTGGTCTCCCCCACCACGGTGCGCACACCCATTTGGCGCTGGGCCGGTTTGGGCAAAAACACGCTGCCATCGGGCAGGCGTTTCGGGCCGTTGCTATTGGCCGAGGGCTGCGCATCCCCATGGTCATGCCCCTCTCCGGCAAAAACCGGCGCAACCATGGCGAGCAAGGCCAGCCACAAAGCGGACACTGCCGCCGACATGCGTAAACCTTGCATCATGCTGCGCTCCCGAGTGTTTGGATTTGGCGGGCGCGAACACGACGAAAGCCCCAAGCCAGCAGGGCCAGGGCCAGGGCCAGCAGTCCGCCGATGGCCCTGGCGCCGTAGCTTTTCCACGCCGAACCGCCTGCAGAGGTATCGGCATGTATGTCTGCGTGAATATCCAGCTCGCCAGCGAGCAGATCGGTTTCATCGCCTGCGATCACCGTCGCCGCCACAGCGGTCACGCCCGGCTGGAGTTCTTGCGCCAGCGTGGCCTCAAAGACACCCTCGCCATGCGGCTGGGTCGCCACCGTCACGCCCCCCAGTTCGAGTTCAAGCTTGGCCGCCTTCACCGGACTGTTGTCGGTGCTGCGGTCCAGGTACAGGGTGAGTTGTTTGCCATTGAGAACCCCCACCAGCTCAAAGGTCTCGGACACTGCAACAAAACGGGGCAGTGCCGAGCCGGTCGCCGCTGCGGGGGCTTCACCGTGATCGTGGCCATCACCCGCCCAACTGGTGAACGGTGTGGCGGCGATAAATATCGCCAGGGACCAGGCCTTCAGCCTTTTCAAAATAGTCATGATTGGATTCCAAAAAATTGTTTACGCGGGACAGGCTTATTCGGGAAGTAATCCCAGGGTTTGGCGCCATGCGGAAATCGCCGCGGCCAGGTCGATACGGGTCCGGGCCGCCTGACGTTCGGCATCAACGGCTTCGAGGTCGATGCGCAAACGTGTCGGCAAATCGGTCTCGCCCATCTGGAACGACTTCAGGAAAAAACTCCGCGACTCGCGGGCAAGTTGCGAACGCCTGTCGGCGGCGCTCAGTTGCGTCCGGGCCGATTCGAGGCGAATCCGCGCCGCGTCGAGCTCGCTCAGCAAGCGTTCCCGCTCCAGGCGCAATTGCCCTTCCACTTCGATGGCATCGGCCTGCGCCGTGGCTCGCTTGGCCTGGTTGCGATCACTCGAACCAAAAGGGATGCGGATGCCCACGGTGATGCTTTGCTGATACGCCTCGCCAAACACGCCCCGCTCACGGCTGGTCGCCAGGGTCAGCTCGGGGTTGCCGCGGGTCTGCACCCGTGTCAGTTCCGCGGATCGCCGCGCGACGTCCACTCGATCCAGCAGTTCGGCGACGGCCGGATGCCGCTCATCCAGGGCGGCAACATCAGCGGGCACCTCTGGAACCGGTTCGGCCACAGGGGTCGCTGTGGCCACGGGCACGCTACCGAGCAAGACACGCAACTGCTGCGACGCAAAGGCCAGTGCGCCCGTGGCTTCAGCCAGTCCGGCCTCGGCGCTGGCGACCGCCCCGTCGGCCTGGTGCTGATCGGATCTGGCCAGATCGCCGACCTTGACGCGTTTGCGCACATCGGCCGCCAGTTGCTGCGTATTGCTCAGGCGTTCGCGGGCCAGGGCCTGCTCTATCCCGGCACGCTGCCACTGCCAATAAGAGGCGCGAACATCGGCGGCCGTACGCAGCCGAACGGCCATGACCCGGCTCGCAGTGGCACGTAGCTCCGCATCGGCCAGGCCGCCCGTCCGCGCACGCTCGCCGGGCAACCACAGGGGCATGGCCAATCCTGCGACGAGTTCGCGGCTGCCGCGGTTTTTGTTCAAGCGGTCGTTCTGGCTAGCCAACTCCAGGGCCATGGGTTCGGCCGTCCAGCTGTCGGCGGCTTGTCTGCGGGCTGCAGCCGCCTCCTGGCGGGCCGCGCGGGACTGCGCTTCTGGCTGACGTTGCCAGGCGGCGTCAAAGACCTGTTTCAGCGTTGTGGGGGAACTGACGCCGCTTGCCTGCGTGGGCACAGGCGCAAGCGCGTCAGGTTGTGGGAGCCCTGCTTGCGCCCAGGCATGGCTGGCGACCAGCGCCAACAAAGCGTATGGCACGCCATATTTTTGATTTCTTCGGAACATCCGATTCTCCAGTGATGAAAAGACACACGGGGAATCGGCGAAGCGCGATCAACAGGATCGCCGTGCGTCCTTGCGCGCCGCGCAAAGCGGAACGCAAGAGGCACAAAAGGACAGAAAAATGCCCCGCCTCGCCGATCAGGCGAGGTCGGCCCAGTTAGGGCGTTCGGGCAGAGATGGGGGAGGAGAAGAGGAATTCCGGATCTGATGCCCGATCCGGGCGCCGGACGGCAGGCCTAACGCGGGCAAGCGCACCGAGCCAAAGATCGCCGAGGCGCTCCCGGCATGGCAGGCACCGCAGTCAGCATCCAAGCCCGCCGTCTTTGTCGGGGTGCTGCGCTCAGCCTCATCGCTATCGGCCTGGTGCTGATGCTGGTGGTGCCCCACGTGTTGGGCGGCTGATCCGGTTTCGTGCTGGCAATAGGCGCTCACGGCCGCCCAGCTGAGCTGCAAGGGCACCAGGACAAACAGAAGGACGATCAACCAGCGACGCATAGAGGTTCGCATTCTAGCGGCACGGCCAACAGCCATTCGTTTAAAGTGCCTTTGTCTCACCGCGTTTGTTGGCAATGGCCAGTCGCAGGCACTGCAACAGCCGCTGCTCATCCAGCGGCTTTTCAAGCCAGTCGGAAATCCCGAGCGCTTGATGCCCCCCGTCCAGCTGCACTTCCCCGGCCGTCACCGACAACACCAGAATCGGCAAATCGGCGGTCCGCGGGGACTGGCGCAATTCCCGAATCAGCTCCAACCCGTTTTCGTAGGGCAGCTTGACGTCCACCGTCATGGCCGCATAAGCGTCCATCCGGAGGTAGCTGCGGGCTTGCGCCGCCGTGTGGGCAATGTCCGCATCAAACCCGCCCTTGTCCAGCATCATGCCTATCAGCTGCGCCACATCCGGATCATCTTCACAGACCAGAATGCGGGGCCGCGCCACGGCGTAGAGGCTCATGGGTGCCGTCACAGGCGGCGCCTCCCGCCATTCCGGCAGGTCGAAAAAGAAGGTGCTTCCGACCTGGCTCTCCGTCGTGAAACCGATACGGCCCTCCATACGCTCCACAATCGCCTTGGAAATATTCAGGCCCAGACCAGTCCCGCCTCTCTGACGTGTATCGGACGAGTCGGCCTGCGAAAATTTCTGGAAGATGCGTTTGCGGAATTCCTCGGGAATGCCCGGCCCGCTGTCGCTGATCTCGACCCGCACCCGCCCCGCGTCGCGGCGCAACACCACGTGCACCAGACCTCCAGGCGGGGAAAACTTGATGGCGTTGGACAAGAGGTTGGTCACCACCTGGAGCAGGCGGTCACTGTCGGCGTTGACCCGCACCGGGTATTTGGTCGAACGCAGCACCAGCGACACATTGTGTTGGTCTGCAAAGCCTTCGTTCGCAGCCAGCGCCTGCACCATCAGCGGCTCCAGATCCAGCGCCTGCAGATCAAAACGCATCTTGCCGGACTCGATTTTTTCACTGTCCAGAATATCGTTGATGAGGCGTATCAGCCGCTCGCAATTATTTTTGGCAATGCCGACCAGGTGTTTGGCTTTTTCCGGCAACTCGCCGGTGACGCCGCCCCACACCAGCCCCAGGGACCCGCGTATGGACGTGAGGGGTGTGCGCAACTCATGGCTGACGGTCGACACAAACTCGCTTTTCATGCGATCCATCCGCTTGAGTTCGGTGACATCGTTGCCCAGCGCGAAAAATCCGACCACCTTGTCCTGCTCATCGCCTTCGCCATAGCTCGGAAAATAATTGATCACATACTCACGCCGCTCGCCACCGGGCAGTGCCTGCTCGCGCTCGTAACGCACCGCATAACCCGCCAGCGCGTCCATCACATGGGGTCGAACCCGTGCGTAAAGCGTCGGACCCATGACCTCTTGCATGGTTTTTTGATGAATCTGCTCGGTCGCCAGACCGAACGCTTCTTCATACGACTTGTTGTGAAACTGGAAGCACTGATCCCTGTCCACGTAGGCGATCAGCGCCGGAACGGTATCCGTGACCTGGCGCAACAGGGCTTCGCTGTCACGCAAGGCCTCACTGATACGCCGACTCTCGGTGACGTCGCGAATGATGGCGGTGAACAGCCGCTGCCCACCTACGCCGACATCCCCAAAAGACACATTGACCGGGAATTCGGAGCCATCGCGGCGCACCCCCACCACCTCGGCCCCCGACTCACGGAAACCGCGTGGCCGCTCGGTCAAGGCACTGAAAAAAGCCGTGAATCCCATCTGGTAACGCGTAGGCAACAGCATGGAAACCTTTTGACCCATCAGCTCTTCCTGCCGGTAACCAAAAAGATAACGCGCCGCGCTGTTGACGTTGACAATGGTGCCATCCTCGGTCGCGGTCACCATGCCTTCCGCCATGCCTTCAGTCACGGCCCGGCTCATGGCTTCGCTGTCGGCGAGTTTGGCCTGAATGCGCCGGCTCTTGGCCTGAGAGCGGAGCATCATCCAGACCGCCCAGAGCAGGACACTGAGCGACAACAAACCGCCCAGAAGAATCAGCAACTTGACCACCTGGGCCGACCGCCGGGTTTCTTCCCTGGATCGCTCCAGCGTCCGGTTTTCGCCGCTTTTGATCCGGGCCACCAGGCCATCAATTTCTTCGTGCAACTGGCGATTCAGATCGTTGCCGACCAGGGCCGTGGCGGCTTCCAGCCCCAGGCTCTGGCGGACGGCGACGGCCTGCTCCATGGACTCGACACGCCGGGCGATCAGACCTTCCAGCAGGTGCAAATTTTCTCGTCCAGTCTCGAGCTCCTGCGCGGTCAGCACGTGCATCAAGGCCTGCTGACTGCGCTCCCGCGCTTGTTGGTAGGTCGCCAGATCGCCGGCCGTCGCGGTCAGCAAATACCGCCGCTGCAGAGACTCGACCGTCTTGAACTGTGAGACAAGACGCTCCAACAGAATGACCGTGTCCTGTGATTGCGTTTCCCGCTGCGCATCACGGATCAGGTAATTGATGGTGCTGTAAGAGGCCGTGATGCTCAGGACAATCAAGACCAGCCCCACACCCAGGGCCAAGTTGATGCTTGCGCGAAAAGGTAGTTTCATGGGTAAGGGCCTTGCAGTACAGCGCTGTCCTGTTGCGAACCGGCGGTGGGGTCAGCGTTTGACGGGATGCTGAAAAAACACCGGCCCATTTCGGGTCTTGTTGCTTTGCGCAGGGCCAGGCGCCAAGATCCGACCCACCGCGGACCGGCGCGCAGCCGCTACATCATTTCGCCAGCGCCGCCCGCATCGCGGCAATCGAGGCCTGGTAGTCCGGCTTGCCAAAAATGGCGCTACCGGCCACAAAGGTGTCGGCGCCAGCCGAGGCTACAAGTGCGATGTTGTCGGCCTTGATGCCGCCGTCAACCTCCAGGCGGATGTCCTTGCCCGAGGCGTCGATGCGTTTGCGCGCCTGCTCGATCTTGCGCAGCGCCGAGTCGATGAAACTCTGTCCGCCAAAACCGGGGTTGACACTCATGATCAGAATCAGGTCAATGTCCTCGATCACCCAGTCCAGCACGTCCAGCGGCGCCGCCGGATTGAACACCAGCCCGGCCTGGCAGCCCTTGGCCTTGATCGCCTGCACGCTGCGGTGCACATGGCCGGAGGCGTCGGGGTGAAAACTGATCAGGTCGGCACCGGCGTCGGCAAAAGCCGCGGCGAGCGCATCGACCGGCTGGACCATCAGGTGCACATCAATCGGCACCGCCGTGCCATCGGCCTTTTTGGCGTGCGGCTTCAGGGCGCTGCAAATCATGGGCCCGAAGGTCAGGTTGGGCACGTAATGGTTGTCCATCACGTCGAAATGGATCCAGTCTGCGCCGGCGGCAATCACTGTCTGGAGTTCTTCACCCAGGCGCGCGAAATCGGCCGACAAGATGGAGGGGGCAATCCGGTACACCGGTGGCTTGGTTTGGCTCATGCCGGGATTGTCGCAGCAAGCCGGACGCCCTGCACGGGCGTCCGCCATTCAGGGCGGTTAACATGGGCACCACTCTTGTCAAAGCCATGCCGAAATACCAATTTTCCTGCGAAGTCCTGCCGCACTACCTGCCGGAGCAATCCGCGCCCGACGACGACGTGTATGGTTTTGCCTACACCGTCACCATCACCAATACCGGCGACGTTGCGGCACAACTGATTTCGCGCCACTGGATCATCAGCGACGCCAAAGGCCATACCGAGGAAATCAAGGGCCTGGGCGTGATCGGTCACCAACCGCTGCTCAAACCCGGCGAGTCCTTCCAGTACAGCAGCGGCGCGCGCCTGCGCACGCCCACCGGCACCATGCACGGCAGCTACTTTTTTGTGGCCGAAGACGGTGAACGATTCGACACCGCCATCCCGATGTTTGTGCTCGACGCGGGTGACGCTGCCGGCAGCATCGGCGGAACCGGCAGCAGCCGCGTGTTGCACTGAGCCCCCGGCACCGCATGCGCAACCTGGCCGATTTGCTGGACCTGCTGGAGCCCAAGGCCGAACTCGCCAGCCGCCACCTCTGGCTGATCAATCTGCTGGACTGGATACGCGGCGACAGCAGCAATCCGCAGGCGGCCTTGTCACGGGTCCGCCTGTTTGTGGATGCCGCCCAGGCCCGGCCCGGATTTCAGGCCAAACTGCATGACTGGTGGCAGACACTGATCAGCACGGTGGATGCCACACCCCTGTTTGCCGATTTCGGTTTTGCGCCGCGCGCGGCCTTCCTGAGTGAACTGGGTGAGCGCCTGCGTTACAGGCTGCTGCCCGGCACGCCGGAAACCACCCATGCCACCGAGTTGTTCATGCTGCTGTTTCCGACACCGTTTGACGCCCAATGGCTCAAGCTGCTGGATGAAGAAACACTGGCCCGCCTGGGCACCCTGCTGAATACAAGTACACCCGACACGCCCATCGCCGATGGCGACGTGCCACAACCGGCGGACAACAGCCTGCTGCAGGACTGGCAAGGCGTGTTGCTGGAGGCCTTGACTTATTGCACCAGCCAGGTCGCCGCCACCGGTTTTTCACCTGAGCTG
Organism: Polaromonas sp. UC242_47; assembly: GCF_044452385.1. Taxonomy (NCBI): domain Bacteria; kingdom Pseudomonadati; phylum Pseudomonadota; class Betaproteobacteria; order Burkholderiales; family Comamonadaceae; genus Polaromonas; species Polaromonas sp. UC242_47. Next base: position 42,470 of record NZ_JBIOAO010000002.1, on the reverse strand, counting down.
CGCCTGCGCATGAGCCCGCAGTCTTTGCTGGCCAGACCTTTTCACGGCCTGGCACCCGACCTCGACGCCCTGCGCGCCGCCTTGCTGGAACACGGTCCGGACAGCGGCGCGCTGCACCTGGCACTGGACCAGTTCAAAAGCCGGCTGGAAGCCTGCCGCAGCGCGGCCGCCTCGGTGTATGCCCACCTCGACGAACACGGTATTTCGGTCGGCCTGGTGTTTCGCCTGCGCCAGTTGCGCGAGCGTATTCTGCGCATTCGCGACCTGCTGGACTGCATGTTGTCGGAAACCCCCGCCGTCAGCGCGATGCAGTTGCTGGCCCGGCTGGTGTTACTGGCCGAGGAGCGGCGCAGCATTCGTGCGCTGGTGGCCAGCAACTCCAGCCTGCTGGCCGCCAAGGTGGCCGAACGCGGCGCCGAAACCGGCGAACACTACATCACACGGGACCGCGCAGCCTACATGGACATGCTGGGCAAGGCGGCCGGTGGTGGGGCACTGACGGCTATCACCACCTTGCTGAAGTTCATGATCATCGGGCTGGCGTTGTCCTCCTTCTGGAGCGGCTTCTGGTCCGGCGTGATGTATGCCGCCAGCTTTGTGCTGATCCAGTTGCTGCATTTCACGCTGGCCACCAAACAACCGGCCATGACCGCACCAGCCATGGCCGCCAAGCTGAAAGACTTGCGCTCGGGCGAAGCGGTCAGCGAGTTTGTCGATGAGGTCACACACCTGGTGCGCTCGCAGGTCGCGGCCGTGCTGGGCAACGTGCTGATGGTGGTGCCCGTGGTGCTGCTCATCAATGTCGCCATCCTGCTGATCCTTGGGCACCCGATGATTGATGCCAAGGAAGCGCAACACGTGTTGCACAGCTTGAGCCTGCTGGGGCCGACACTGTTGTGGGCGGCATTCACCGGCGCACTGCTGTTTGCCGCCAGCATCATAGGCGGCTGGATAGAAAACTGGTTTGTGTTGTACCGCCTGGCGTCCGCCATGCGTTACAACCCGCGCATCACACGGGCCTTGGGCATGCAACGCGCACGGCGCTGGGCCGGCTTCATGCGTGACAACATCTCGGGCTTCACCTCCAACATCGCGCTGGGTTTTTTGCTGGGGCTGATCCCGCCCATGACCGGATTTTTTGGCCTGGAGCTGGAGGTGCGCCACGTCACCTTGTCCTCCGGTCAACTGGCCGCGGCCGGCGCCGCGCTGGGCTGGGACGTCTTGCGGCAACCCGCCCTGTGGTGGTGTGTGGCGGCGATCCCGCTGATAGGTGCGCTCAACCTGAGCGTGAGTTTTTACCTGGCTTTCCGGCTGGCCCTGCAGGCCCACAACGTCACCCGGCTTGATCGGGCCCGCATTCGCTCGGCGATCTGGGCGCGCTGGCGCAGCAAGCCCAGCAGCTTTTTTATTCCCGGCTGACAAGCGTCGGCACACGGCGCCTCGCCTGGTGTGGCCCGGCGATCTCAGCACTTGTCCTACAAGCGCCATTTGTGTGCTGATGTAAATTAGAACGCCCGGCCCCGTCTGGCCGTCCAGGCCGCATTGACGGACCGTCTTGTCGAACCCTTCGCGCCCGCTTGCTGCGGGCTGCCATGCAATCAACAACGGAGACACCCCATCCATGAATGAACTCATGGCCTTCTGGGCCGAATGGCTCAAACCGTCGGCAGGCCTGCCTACGGTTCAGTGGTCCATCCTGCTCGCCCTGGCCGCCTTTATCGGCCACCTGGTTCAGCGTTATGGCGGTGTACCCAAGGTGGTGGGTTATTCCGCGGTCGGTGCCTTTGCCGGCCTGGCCGGCTTCACCGGCGCGGCCTGGCCGCTGCAGGGCACGGGTCTGTTTCTGCTCGAGCTGGGCGTGGCCGTGGTGCTGTTTGAAGCCGGCGGTCGTATTCCGCTGCGCTGGTTTCGTCACAACCCCATGGTGCTGGTGCAAAGCCTGGCCGAATCAACACTGACCTTTGTCGCGGTGTACTGGACACTGACCTTTTTGGGCATGCGTGAAGCTGTGGCCGAACCGCTGGCCCTGTTGGCCATGGCGGCTTCGCCGGCCGTGTTGTCGCGGGTCATCATGGACACCCGAGCCTCCGGCCCCGTGACCGAACGGGCCATGGTGCTGTCCACCCTGAGCACCTTGTATGCGCTGACCTTGTGCAGCGCCCGCGCCGGCATGATGGACAGGGGCGAAGCCAGCCTGGTCAGCACGCTGTATCCGGTGCTGGTGGTGTTGGGCCTGTCGGTGGTGGTCGGCGCCGTGCTGGCCCTCACGCTGCGTATCGCGCTGCGTGTGATGAGTCCCACCAGCGAAAACACCGCCATCCTGCTGCTCGCGCTGATCGCCGCGGGTGCGGCCCTGGCCGCCCACTTCGGCGGCTCCGCGCCGCTGGCCGCGCTGCTGGGCGGCATGTTGCTCAAACAACTCAACCCGCGTCCCTGGTCCTGGCCGCGGCAGATGGGCACCGCGTCGGCGATGTTGACCATGTTGATGTTTGTGCTGGTCTCGGTGGTGGCTGCGCAGGCCGACTGGAGCGGCCCGGTGGCCGGCATGGTTGCCGCCCTCGTGGCCGCGCGGGCATTGGCCAAAATTGTCGGCGTGGGCCTGGGCAATGTGGGCAGCGGCGCGAGCTGGAAGCAGGCCTTGTGGGTCGGCTGCGCGATGTCGCCCATGTCCTCGGTGGCGCTGCTGCTGGTGTCTCAGTTTGTCGCGGCCTCGGCCTCGCTGGGCCCGCGCATCGCGAGTATTGCCTTGCCGGCGATTTTGCTGATGGAGGTGTTGGGCGCCACGGTGGCCACCTTGGCAATTTATCGCGCGGGCGAAAGCTCCAAGCCCTGGACACCCCTGTCCTTCAACCGCTCTGCAGGAGATTCCCGTGAGTAACGCATCCACGCCCAGGCCGGCGCCCCAGGGGCTGGAGCCTTTCCAGAAATCCGAGGCCCTGTCCCTGGGTGTCGAGCTGGAATTGCAACTCGTCAACACCCACGACTACGACCTGGCCCCCTACGCCGAAGACATGTTGCGCCTGATGCACAAAACGCCGCTGCCCGGCAGCGTGGTGCCCGAGATGACGTCCAGCATGATCGAAATTTCGACCGGCGTCTGCCAGTCCTCCTCCGAGGTGCTGGGCCAGCTCACACAGATCCGCGATGCACTCGTCAAAAGCGCCGACAAGCTCAACATCGCCGTGGTCGGCGGCGGCACCCACCCGTTTCAGCAATGGCACGAACGCCGCATTTACGACAAGCCGCGTTTTCGCGAGCTCGGCGAGTTGTACGGCTACCTGTCCAAGCAGTTCACGATTTTCGGCCAGCATGTGCATGTGGGTTGCCCCGATGCCGACACCGCGCTGCTGACCCTGCACCGCATGTCGCGCTACATCCCGCACTTCATCGCGCTGTCGGCCTCCAGCCCCTATGTGCAGGGCCAGGACACCGCCTTCGATTCGGCGCGGCTCAATTCGGTATTTGCTTTTCCCTTGTCGGGCCGCGCACCGCTGGCCCTGACCTGGGACGAGTTCACGGTCTACTTCGACAAGATGACACGCACCGGCGTGGTCAAAAGCATGAAGGATTTTTACTGGGACATCCGGCCCAAGCCAGAGTTTGGCACCATCGAGATCCGCGTCTTCGACACCCCGCTGACCATAGGCCGCGCCTCGGCGCTGGCCGCTTACGTGCAGTCGCTGGCGGCCTGGTTCATGCACGACCAGCCCTTCATGCCGACCGAAGACGACTACCTGGTCTACACCTACAACCGTTTCCAGGCCTGCCGCTTCGGGCTGGAGGCGGTCTACGTCGACCCGGCCACCGGCGAACACATGGCACTGCGCGACCACATCCTGATGACCATGGACAAACTCGGGCCCCACGCCGGCCCACTGGGCGCCAGCAGCGGCATCCACCTGCTGCGCAGCAGTGTCGAGTTGTCCAACAACGATGCACGCTGGTTGCGCGAGCGGCAGGCCAAGGAAAACCTGCTGGCCGAAGTGATTCGGCAAGCCGCGCTTAAATTCCGGGGGTTGCCGGTTTAGGCTGCAGTGTCTTCATGCGACTCAGGCTGAGCTATTCAGGGGATGAACTACTGCGAGTCAACGGCCTTGAGTACTTGTCCGAAAAATTCGTCGGCATGCGCGGAGTTCAGCCATCGCACCACGACGACCATTTGCCTCTCGGGCTCAATCCAGGTGAATGAGCTACCGGCCCCCACCGCGAAATAGCTGCTCGCCGGCAAACTGGGAAACATCTTGCGCTCGTGGTTGAGCCAGATCAGATAGCCATAGTACGGTGCGAGCGCACCAGGCTCCTGCATGCGCTTGATCCACCCGGCTGACAAAACACGGCGTCCGTTGAACTGTCCGTCATGGAGCAGCATCTGGCCGATCAAGGCCTGGTCTTCGGCGGAAATCGACATACCGCCGCCCCAATGCGTCCCCCCGGGCACCGATTGCACGCGCTGGCCCGCGATCTCGGTCCAGGCGTTGTCATATCCCACCCACTTCCAGTTTTCGCTGGCGCCCACAGGACGCATGATGAACTCCCGAAATACATCCGGCAGCGGCCGCTGGAACAGATGGAGCAGAGCCAGCGACAACTGGTTGATCCGGACATCGTTGTATTCCCAATAGGTGCCCGGCGTCTGCAATGGGCGCAGATCGCCCTTCTTGCCTGAAGGAGGCGCACCAAAAGTCACCGCGCGGTAATGATCAGCCTGATCGATGAGTCCGAAGTAGCTCCCGCCCCACTCGCTCGTCTGCTGAAGCATTTGCGACCAGGTGACCTGCGCGTTGTTGCCCTCATCAAATCCGATGCCAGGAACACGCTTCCCAATGGGCTCGTCGACGTCTGGCAAGAGTCCCTGGTCGTGAGCGACACCGGCCAGCAATGCCAGATACGTTTTGGCGACGCTGAAGGTGAGGTCGGCGCGCTGCGGCTCTCCCCATGACACCCATTTTTCACCTCGCACCAAGATGGTTCCAGAGACTGGTCCTCGCGAATGAACCGGGCCCAGCAACTTGTTCCAGGGTGGAGGGTCCTGCTGATGGACACCCCAATTACCAGTCACTTCCCGGTCCCAGGTACTTTCATGGTCGATGGAGAACTGCACCGCCTGCTCTAAGACTTTTTGTCGCATCAAAAACTTTCCTTCATGGTTATTGCATTGGTTATGTGGGGTGAATGAACTGACCATCGTGGCCCAAAGTTTGCTTAGGGTAAGCACTCTCGTTGCCCGTAAAAATTGTATACAGAATACAAAATTATTGCTGTATTTTTTCACAACTTCGATTCACCAGCTCTACGCTTTTTTCTTGGCTCACCATCTCGATGTAATTGCATACAAAATATTTCGCACTAGCCACCACCCATTTGTCCAGGCCTAAAAAGGAAATCCATGATCCGCAAATCCCGTGTTTTCTCGTCCATGAAGATGAACCCGCACCTGCTGAAAGGAATCGCCGCGTGCCTCTTGTCCGCTGGCGCCCTTGGCGTCAGCAGCCCAGCCTTGGCGGACAAGAAAAGTGACACCTTGCGCATGGCCTACGACCAGGCACCTGAAAGCGTCGACCCTTACTTCAACAATGTCCGCATCGGCGTCATCATTGCCGCCAACGTCTGGGACACCCTGCTGTACCGCGATCCGCTGACCAACGAGTACAAAGGTCAACTCGCCAAGAGCTGGAAGCAGATTGATGACAAGACGCTGGAATTCGAGCTTCGCGAAGGCGTGAAATTTCACAACGGCGAAGAGTTCGACGCGGACTCTGTCGTCTACACGCTGACCTTCGTGGCAGACCCCAAGAACAAGGCGGTCACCCAGCAAAATGTCAGCTGGATAGACAAGGTCGAAAAACTGGGCAAGTACAAGGTCCGCGTGATCAGCAAGAAGCCCTTCCCCGGTGCCAAGGAATACCTGTCCACCACGGTCGCCATCCATCCCGCCAAGTACTACAAGGAAGTGGGACCCAGCGGCATGAACGCCAAGCCCGTGGGCACCGGCCCCTACAAGGTCGCGGAATACATTCCAGGCAAGTCCATCACACTGGAAAAAAACACCAACTATTTCAAGGACTCGCCCAAGGTTCAGCCGACCATAGGCAAGGTCCAGGTCCGCTTCATCCCTGACCGTCAGACACAGATGGCCGAAGTCATCTCCGGCGGCGCGGACTTCATCATGCACGTGCCGCAAGACCAGGCCAATCAGTTGAAGACCGTTCCATCCGTGCAGGTGGTCAGCGGCAACACCATGCGCATCGTGTTCATGCAAATGAACATCATGGAGGGAACACCATCGCCGGAACTGAAGGATGTCCGTGTCCGCAAGGCGATAGCACACGCGATTGATCGCAAGGCCATCATCAAGAACATCGTCGGCCAGGGCTCGGAACTCCTCAATACGATGTGCACGCCATCACAAACCGGCTGCACCGAAGAAGGCGCCACCGTCTACAACTATGACCCGGCGCTGTCGAAAAAACTGTTGGCCGAGGCCGGCTACCCCAACGGCTTCAGCATTGACATCGTGGCGTATCGCGAGCGCCAGCAAACGGAAGCCATCATCAACTACCTGCAGGCCGTGGGCATCAAGCCCAAGCTGAGCTATCTGCAATATGCCGCGATGCGCGACATGATCCGCGCCAACAAGGCCGGCCTGACGCACCAGACCTGGGCCTCCAACCTGGTGAATGATGTGTCCGCCTCCACACCGGTGTACTTCGGCTTCGGCAGCGATGACATCACCCGTGACCCGGAAGTCCGTGACCTGCTGGACAAGGGTGACCACACCATAGACCTCGCGCCGCGCAAGGAGTACTACAAAAAGGCCTTGAACCTGATCGCCGACAAGGCCTACGCCGTGCCGCTGTGGTCGCTGCCGGTCTATTACGTCGCGCAAAAGGATGTCTCATTCAAGCCCTACCCGGACGAGCTCGTGCGCTTCTGGGAAATGAGCTGGAAGAAGTAACAGGAAACTGCCCCCATGTTCGTTTACGTACTCAAACGCTTGGGGTTGGCGGTCCTGGTTTCCTTCACGGTTTCCATACTCGCCTTCCTCTTGCTGCATCTCTCGGGCGACCCCGCCGTCGCCCTCGCGGGCGAGGGGGCCAGGCAGGCCGATATAGACATGGTCCGGCAAACCTATGGCCTGGACCGTCCGATTCCCATTCAATATGCCGACTGGCTCTGGAAGCTGGTGCACGGCAACTTTGGCACCTCGGTCTATTTCAAGACCGACGTCGGTCCACTGATCATGGACAAGCTGGGCACGACCTTGATGCTAGGCATCTGTGCCCTGGGCGTGGCACTGGTGGTTTCCGTGCCGCTGGGCGTTCTGGCCGCCATTTACAAGAACAGCTGGATAGACCGTCTGTGCCTGGCCATTGCCGTGCTCGGGCAGGCACTGCCCAACTTCTTCTTCGCCCTGTTGCTGATCATGCTTTTTTCGATCTCCTGGCGCATCCTTCCCGTCTCGGGCAGCGACACCTGGCAGCACTTTGTCATGCCTGCCATTGCCCTGGGCTATTACGTGGCGCCCGCCTTCATGCGGCTGATACGCGCCGGCATGATTGAAGTACTGGGCGCCGACTACATCCGGACCGCCCGGGCCAAAGGCCTGCCGGTCAGCACCGTGATCTTCAAGCACGCACTGCGCAACGCCATCGTTCCGGTGGTCGCGCTCGCAGCCGTGCAACTGGGCTTTTTGCTCGGCGGCTCCGTCGTCATAGAAACCATTTTTGCCTTGAACGGCATCGGCTACCTGGCCTACCAAAGCATCACCTACAAGGACTTCCCGGTGATGCAGGTGATCGTCTTGCTGCTCTCCGGCATCTATGTGCTGCTGACGCTCGCCTCCGACATCGCCAACGCCTGGCTGGACCCCCGCATTCGAGTGGCCTGAACATGAACACCACCACACTCGCCACTTCACGGCCTGCCGTCGGGAACCCCATGTCAAAAACCAGCGTCCTGATCCGTCGGGTAAGACGCAACAAAGCCCTGATGTTCGGCGGCGGCCTGCTGCTGGCCATGCTCTTCATGGCCATCTTTGCGCCCTTGCTGTCGCCACACGACCCTTATGCCCAGGACTTGGTGAACCGCACCGTGCCGCCGTTCTGGGACGACAAGGGCAGTTGGCTACACCCTCTGGGCACCGACCAGCTCGGCCGTGACTATCTTTCCCGCCTGTTTTACGGTGCCCGCATTTCCCTGCTGATAGGCGTAAGCGTCGCGCTCATTTCCGGTGTCATAGGCACCACCATGGGCATGCTGGCCGGCTACTTCGGCGGCAAGACCGACATGCTCGTCTCGTTCATGATCACCACCCGGCTGGCCATGCCCGTCATCCTGGTGGCCCTGGCCACGGTGGCGATCATGGGCGGCTCGCTGTGGGTCATCATTGCCGTGCTCGGCCTGCTCAAGTGGGATCGCTTCGCGGTGGTCATGCGCAGCGCCACCCAACAGGTGCGCTCGCTCGAGTACGTTGCTGCGGCGCAGGCCGCAGGCGCCTCCACAACCCGCATCATTCTGGGTGAGGTGCTGCCCAACGTGGTGCCGCATCTGATCGTGATTGCCACACTGGAAGCGGCCAGCGCCATCTTGCTGGAAGCCTCGCTGTCCTTTCTCGGCCTGGGTGTGCAGCCGCCGCTGCCATCGTGGGGCCTGATGATTTCCGAAGCCAAGGCCTATATGTTCTTCTCGTTCTGGCTGATCGCCATTCCCGGCAGCGCGCTGGCCTTGCTCATTTTCGCCATCAACCTGGCGGGTGACGGCCTGCACGAGGCCCTGACGCCCCAGGATAAGGCCGACGCATGAGCAAACAGAAACTGGTGCTAGACGTTCAGGGCCTGAACGTCGATATCAAAACCCCCAAAGGTATGCTGCATGCGGTGCGCAACGTCTCCTTCCAGGTGCATCGCGGTGAAACGCTGTGCCTGGTAGGTGAGTCCGGTTGCGGAAAATCCATGACCTCGCTGGCCATCATGGGCCTGCTGCCCAAGGCGGCACAGCGCACAACAACAAGCCTCTCCTTGCTGGGCGAAGACCTCAACCAAGTCTCATCCAAGCGCCTCAACGACCTTCGCGGCGACAAGATGGCCATGGTGTTCCAGGAGCCCATGACGGCGCTCAACCCCGCCTACACCATAGGCGAGCAGCTCATAGAGCACTACTGCCACCACAAGAAGGCGCCGGCAGGACAAGCTCGCAAGCGCGCCATAGCGCTGCTGGACAAGGTCGGCATCGCCTCGGCCGCGCAACGCCTGGGCCAGTACCCGCACCAGTTGTCGGGCGGACTGCGCCAGCGCATCATGATCGCCATCGCCCTGATGTGCGAACCCGAACTGCTGATCGCCGACGAGCCCAGCACCGCGCTAGATGTCACCATCCAGGCGCAAATCCTGCGCCTGCTGGCCGATCTGCAAAAGGAGCTGGGGCTGGCCATGGTGCTCATCACCCATGACCTGGGCGTGGTGGCGCGCATTGCCGACCGTGTCGGCGTGATGTACGCCGGCCAGGTGGTCGAATCCGGCAGCGCCGAGCAGATTTTCTCGGCACCCAGGCACCCCTACACCACCGGCCTCATGAGCTGCATCCCCATCCCGGGTCGCACCCCGGCGGGCGGAAAACTCGGCACCATTGCCGGCGTGGTTCCCTCGCTGATAGGCGAGCTCAAGGGTTGCGCCTTCCGTGACCGCTGCGACCACGCGCAGCCCGCCTGCGAGCGGCCAATCCCCAGCTACGGCGTGCCCGAAGCACACAGCTGGCGCTGCATCCACCAAGAGGGAGTGGGCTTATGACCGCCTTGATCCAAGCCAATGACCTGAATCGGTCTTTCACCGTCAACGCCGGCATGTTCCAGCCGCGCCAGACCCTGCATGCCGTCAATGGCGTCACGCTCAAGCTGGCGCGCGGCGATGTGCTGGGCATTGTGGGCGAGTCCGGCTGCGGCAAATCCACGCTGGCCCGCATGCTGCTGGGCCTGACGCCGGCGAGCAGCGGCACTGTCGAGATCGACGGCCAGGACATCGCCAAGCTGGGCCGGCGCGAACTCACCCGCCGCGTCCAGCCGGTGTTTCAAGACCCCTACTCCTCACTCAATCCGCGCAAGAGCATCGTCTCCATCGTGTCCTTTCCGCTGGAGGTGCATGGCATAGGCAGCGCCGCCGAACGGCGCACCAAGGCCATGGAAATGCTGGAGCGTGTCGGCCTGCCGGCCCGTTACGCCGACAACTCGCCGGGTCAGCTGTCCGGCGGACAGCGGCAGCGCGTGGCCATTGCACGGGCGCTGGTGATGAAGCCGGAAATCGTCATTTGCGATGAGCCGACTTCCGCCCTTGATGTCTCCGTTCAGGCGCAGATTCTCAACCTGCTGATGGAGCTGCGCCAGGAATTCGATCTGACCTATGTGTTCATCAGCCACAACCTGGCGGTGGTCCAGCACATTGCCACGCATGTGGCCGTCATGTACCTGGGCCGCGTGGTCGAAACGGCAGCCACCGAGACGCTGTTCAAGCAGCCGCGCCACCCCTACACACAGGCCTTGCTCGCCTCGGTACTGACACCCGAAACCGGTCTGGGCATTCCCGACATGGGCCTAGGCCTGTCTTTTCCCGATCCGCTCCATCCGCCAACCGGATGCCCTTTTCATCCACGCTGCCAGCAGCGGCTGGCCAGCTGCGACAGCCTGCGCCCGCCGCTGGCGGCGCTGGCCGGCGACATGCAGGCCCAGGTCGCCTGCCATCTGTACGCACCCACTTCTCAAGAAAGCATCTTGTCATGACACGAGACCAAGCCATCAGCCACGTCCAGCAGCATTTCGACAGCGGCAGCTTCCAGGCCACCATGACACGCCGCGTCGCCATCCCCACCGAAAGCCAGAATCCCGAACGCGGCCGCGAGCTCAAGTCCTACCTAGAAGACGAGATGCGTCCGGCCTTCGAGGCCATGGGCTTTAGCTGCGAGCTGATGACGCATCCCAAGGCGCTGGCGCCTTTCTTGTACGCCGAACGCCTAGAAGGCTGCGATCTGCCCACGGTCTTCGGCTACGGCCATGGCGACGTCATTCGCGGCCTGGACAAGGAATGGAAAGAGGGCACCAGCCCCTGGCAGCTGACCGAAAAGGACGGCCGCTGGTACGGCCGCGGCATTGCCGACAACAAGGGGCAGCACACGGTCAATATGGAAGCCCTGCGCGCCGTCATAGAAACGCGCGGCAAGCTCGGCTTCAATGCCAAATACCTGATTGAAATGGGAGAAGAAACGGGCTCCGGCGGCCTGCGTGAACTCTGCGCCGAAAACCAGCAGCGTTTTGCCGCCGACCTGCTGATCGCCTCCGACGGCCCCCGTCTTCGCGCCGAACGCCCCACCGTGTTCCTGGGCTCACGCGGCAGCGCCAACTTTGACCTGTCCATCGAAGCCCGCGCCGGCGGCCATCACTCGGGCAACTGGGGCGGCCTGATCTCCAACCCCGGCATACAGCTGGCCCATGCCGTTGCCAGTATCGTCTCGCCCAGCGGCCAGATCCGCGTGCCCGAGTGGGTGCCCAAGGAACTGCCGGCATCGGTGCGCCGCGCGCTAAGCGATTGCGAAGTGGACGGTGGCGCAGACGGTCCGGTGATCGAACCCGAATGGGGCGAACCCGGCCTGTCGCCGGCAGAGCGCGTCTTTGGCTGGAGCTCGTTCGAAGTGCTGGCCTACAAGACCGGCAACCCCGACACCCCCGTCAACGCCATCCCGCCGCGCGCCTGGGCGCGCTGCCAGCTGCGCTTCGTCGTCGGCGTGGATGCGCAGGAAATCGTGCCGGCCCTGCGCCGCCACCTGGACCGCCAGGGCTTTCCCATGGTGAAGATCTCGACCACCGGCGAGGCGCTGTTCGTGGCCACCCGGGTCGACCCCGATGACGCCTGGGTGCAATGGGCGACGGCGTCCATCGCCAAGACCAGCGGCAAGAAACCCGCCGTGCTGCCCAACCTGGGCGGCTCGCTGCCCAACGACATCTTCACTGATGTGCTGGGCCTGCGCACCGTCTGGGTGCCGCACTCCTACCCCGGCTGCTCGCAGCATGCGCCCAACGAGCATCTGCCGCCGGAGTTGCTGCGCGAGGGCCTGACGGTGATGGCGGGCCTGTATTGGGACCTGGGCGCGGGCCAGACGCCCGCCCGTACGTAACCAAAAGCCGGCGGCGGCGCCTTCGTGGGCCGCCATCCGCCGTGGGAGAATGGTCCCCAACCATGGGTGAATTCGACCTGATCGCACGCTATTTCACACGCCCCACGCCCCACGCCGTGCTGGGCATAGGCGACGACTGCGCGTTGTTGCAGCCGGCCGCCGGCATGCAACTGGCCATTTCCAGCGACATGCTGGTCGAAGGCCGGCACTTTTTTGCCGACGTCGATCCGAGCACCTTGGGCCACAAAGCCCTGGCAGTCAACCTCAGCGACCTGGCGGCCTGTGGTGCCAGGCCGCTGGCCTTCACCCTCGCGCTGGCGCTGCCGCGTGCCGACGAGCCCTGGCTGGCGGCGTTTTCACGCGGCCTGTTCGCGCTGGCCGACAGCCATGGCTGCGAGCTGGTCGGCGGCGACACAACGCAAGGCCCGCTCAACATCTGCATCACGGTGTTTGGCGAAGTCCCGGCCGGCCAGGCGCTGTTGCGCTCCGGCGCACGCAGCGGCGACGATATTTATGTCAGCGGCACGCTGGGGGATGCGCGACTCGCGCTGGATGCGCGGCGCAACAACACCCCGCTGCCCGCCGCCCTGCAGGCGCCGGCCAAAGCGCGCCTGGAAAAGCCCACGCCACGCGTGGCACTGGGCCTGGCCTTGCGCGGCGTGGCCAGCGCGGCCATCGATGTCAGCGACGGCCTGCTCGGCGACCTTGGCCACATCCTCAAGGCCTCCGGCGTGGGCGCGTGCATCGACACCTCGGTCGCTCTTCATTTGATAGCTGCTTGCGCTCATCCTGCCTGGGCTACAGGCCTTTTTTCCTTGGAAAAGCAACTGGACTGCGTGTTGGCCGGCGGCGACGACTACGAGCTGGCCTTCACCGCGCCGGTGTCAGCGCGTGAGGCCGTGCTGGCGGCGTCGCTGCAGGCGGCCACACCCGTCACACGTCTCGGCCAGATCGAAGCGGCACCAGGCCTGCGTCTGACCGATGGCGACGGCCGGCCGGTGATACACCGCTTCAGTTCCTTCGACCACTTCGCCTGATCATGGCTCAGCGCCGCGCGCCCACAATACGACGAGCCAACAGCGCCGCCAGCGCAGGCGCCACAGCAAAACTGGCAAACAGCCAGACCGCGGCCGATTGCGCCCCGGCGTTGCCGCCCGGCTGTATCAAACCGGCCGCGTTGACCACCAGCCCCGCCACCGCCGCCCCCACCGCCATGCCGTAAAGCTGCACCGTGGTGATCGAGGTCGAGGCCAGGTTTTCCTCGCCGGGCCGGGCCAGCGACAACACACGTGTCAGCAAATGCGGCCAGCCGGCACCGACGCCAAAACCCGCACCCGCCAGCGCCAGCCCCATGCCAATCGTCTGCAACACGGGCTCCATACGCGCCACCGGCATCAGCAGTGCCAGCGCCGCCAGGGACAAGGTGCCCACCACCGGCCCCAGCCGCAACATACGTTCGGCGCCGGCGCCGCTGCGGCCAGAGGACAGCAACGAAGCCGCGCTCCAGCCACCGGCCATGGCAGCCGTCAGATAACCCGCCGCCAGCGGCGAAAAGCCGTGCAGATGTTGCAGAAAATAGGGCACAAAAATCTCGGTGGTGGTGCCTATCAGCAGCAGCGCCACGCTGGCATAAATCGCACCCAGCGGCGTGAACAAGGCGTAAGCCCCGGTGGGCAGCAGCCGCACTGTTGCATGCCGGTCCACCCGTGTCACCGCCCAACCCAGCGCCAGGCCGACGACGACCACTGCCACCTGCGCCAGCGGGGTGCTAAACAGGCTGGCCATCGCGATACACAGCGCGGACGAGATCAGCAAAACAATCTGCGCCAGTGGCAAGGCCGCAGGTGGCGCCTTGCCAGCGTCGGCGCTTTCACCGGCGTGTGCCGGCAGTTGCGCAGACACAATCAGCGCCTGCACCAGGGCCACAGGCAGCAACGCCCAGAAGGCCCAGCGCCAATGGCCCAGTTGCGCAAACACACCGCCGACGGCCGGCCCACACAAGGTCGCCACGCCCCACATGCCGGAGACCAGCGCCACCGCGCGTGGCCAGAGCCTGGCCTCGAACATGTAGCGAATCAGCGCATAACTGAAGGCCGCCAGCACACCGCCACCCAGGCCCTGCACCGTGCGGCCGGCCAGCATCCAGGCCATGCTGGGCGCCAGTGCGCAGGCGATGCTGCCGAGCACAAACAGCGCCAGCGCGGCCAGGTAGCCGCGGCGTGGCCCCAGTTGCTGCAGCAGACGTGCCGACAAGGTGGCGCCCAGGATAGACGCCACCACAAACAAGGTCGTGTTCCAGGCATACCAGGCGACGCCGCCTATGTCTTGCACCACCGAGGGCAGCACCGTGGTCACGATGTGCACATTGATGGCATGCAGCGCCACGCCCCCCGTGACCGCCACCGCTCGCCAGGCATTTCGGCCCGACATCAGTTCGCCCCAGGAGGCGGTGGGTGAGATGTGAGCCTGAGGCGGAACGGTGGTGGAAAGCTGGGTCATGGAGGCAATCAATGGCAGGCCGCCTGAAGCAACCAAATACAAAAGTAATTACTTGGATAATACTCGACGCACCCGAATTAGGCAAGTAAACTCTTGCTTAATATGACACCCCGCTCCACCGCCGACCGCATCCTTCAGCTGCTGAAAAGCCGTGGCGCCAGCTCGACGGCCGAGCTGGCCAGCGCCTTGCAAACCACCACGGAAGGCGCGCGCCAGCAGGTGAACAAACTGGTCGAGGCCGGGCTGGTGCGCGGCACCACCGAAGCGCAGGCCGTCCACGCCGGTGCCGGCCGTCCGGGCCAGGCCTGGGTCTTGACGGCAGCCGGCCACGCGCATTTTCCGGACCGCCATGCCGAGCTCACACGATCGCTGATAGACACGGTGCGCCAGGTTTTCGGCGAAGCCGGTCTGGAGCGCCTGATCGCCCAGCGCGAGAACACGTCCCGCAGCGCCTACCTGCAGGCCTGCGAAGACCTGACCGAACTGGAGCCGCGCCTGCGCAAGCTGGCCGCGTTGCGCGACGAAGAAGGTTATATGGCGCGGCTGGAACGCGACGGCCGCGACTGGTTGCTGGTCGAAGACCACTGCCCGATCTGCGCGGCGGCGCAAAGCTGTGAGGGCTTTTGCCGCTCCGAGCTGGACATTTTCCGCGAGGTAGCGGGCTCCCGCGGCAACTTACGCCGCGAAGAACACCTGATCGCCGGGGCGCGTCGCTGCGTTTATCGCATCACGCCCGTTGCTGTGCCCAGGCCGGAAAAAGCTTAACCAGTTCGGCCGTGTGCTCGCCAGCGATGCCCCGAGTTGGGAGCATCAAGGCGGCACTTGGCCTGCGGCGGCTTGATCACATGGGCTGCGCCGTTGACACACCCTTGCGCTTGCCGAGCGTCGCATGCATCACGTCCACAAAACTCTGGCTGGCAGCCGACAGTGAACGCCCGCGCTTGGTGACCACCGAAATGTCGCGCGACACCTGTGGTCCGCTGAGTGTCTTGACGACCAGGTCCGGATAAGCAGAACCGGTGGCAAAGGCCGATGGCATGATGGACGCCCCGAGTCCGCTGGCCGTCATCCACAAGGCGGTCGAGAGAAACGACACCTCGTTGACCACGTCCAGCGCCACGCCCGCGCCAGAGGCGGTGGCGTCGATCATGGGCCTTATGCCATAACCGGGACGCACCGTGATCACCGGGTGTCCGGCCAGATCGGCCCAGCGCACGGACTTCTTGCGCGCCAGCACATGATCGGGTGCACAGACCAAACTCAGATGATCGTGCATCAGTGTCTGCAGGTCGGCGTCGGCCAGCATTTTCTCGGGCGTGCCAATACCAAAGTCCACATGTTCGTCGATCACGCGGGACATGAACTGCTCGGGCGCGCAGTCGTCCACCACCACATGGATGTCGGAGTACAAGGTGGCAAAACGACGGATAACGGGTGGCATCACGATAGCCGCCAGCGTGGGTGTGATCGCCACACATACGCGCCCGCGACGCAGGCCGCTCAGGTCGCGGAAACTGCTGCCCAGTGAATCGACGTCACGCAGGATGCGCTCTGCCACCACAACGGCCTCCCTGGCCGCCTGCGTCGGCTGCAGGGAACGGGTGGTGCGGTCGAACAGACGCGTCCCCAGGCCCTGCTCTATCTGGCGAATCAGCACGCTGATGGCGGATTGCGTCACAAACAGCTGCTCGGCGGCCGCGCTGAGTTTGCCCAGCTGGTAAACCGCAACGAAAGCACGCAACTGGCGCACCGTTGGCGCGAATTTTTTATTCATATGAAAATTTCATAATTCATTCGCAATTTATCATTTTACGAATGAATTGGATTGGGTTTCAATCGCACTTGGAGACAAGGCAGTCCGCAGTGGCCGCCACCCATTCAAACAAGGAGACATGCATGCACCCCATCGTTCGCGCCCTGCTGGCGCTGGCCGTCGGCACTGCCGTGATGGCCGCCAGCGCCCAGACCGTTGATTACCCGCACAAGCCCATACGTCTGGTCGTGACCTTTCCACCGGGCGGCAGCGCCGACGTGATCGTGCGCATGCTGGTCCCGCGGCTCAACGACAAACTCGGCCAGCAGGTGGTGGTGGACAACCGACCAGGCGCCGGCGGCAACATCGGCCTGACCGTGGTGGCCAAGGCCCCGGGCGACGGCTACACGATTGGCGTGGGGGCGGCCGGCGGCCTGTCGGCCAATGTCAGCCTGTACGCGCAGATGCCCTTTGATCCCATCAAGGATTTCAAACCCGTCACCATGCTGGCGGCCATTCCCTTTGTGCTCATCGGCCACCCGTCGGTCGCCGCCAAAAACCAGCGCGAGTTGATTGCGCTGGCCAAGGCGACACCCGGCAAGCTGTCCATCGGCCACGGCGGCAACGGCACCGCCATGCACCTGTCGGCGCAACTGTTCAGTCAGATGTCGGGCACGCAATTCGTGGAGGTGCCTTACCGCGGTTCCGGCCCGGCCGCCCTCGATGTGCAGTAGCGCGCCGTTTGGTTTGAGCTAGAGAAGCGTTTGGTTTGATCCAGCATTTAAGCAACAAAACGCCGCAATTGTGAACCAGCATTAAAACGGCTTTGAAGAGCGTTCATGGCTCCGGCGCTATTCGGTGAAGCTGAATTCAGTCTTGCAGTGCTTGCACCTGGCCAAGCCAGTTCCGACCGGGCTAGTAAGAGGCACAAGCCGCCCCTCGTTGCCAGCCATGAAACAAACCGGACAGGGCAGCGGTTGGCCTGGATGGCCAACAGCCCAATTCCAGCCAGCCTCCCAGCCGTTCAGCACCGGCTGACCTGCACCAGCCTCATTCAGCTGGCGCAGGCATTCGTCATGAAGATGATCCAAAGCAGCCATGGCGTCCCTTTCAATCGAAGCCCACAGTATGACTGTCAGGGTTTGAAGTTGCTGATCACCAGCTCGCCCTTGGCATCCCGCCCCTTCCCTGACGCCCCTACCGTGTAGTTGACCGTGATCCGCTTCATGGTGTGCCCTTTGAAGGCCTGGCGCATTTCCGGGATGTCGTTGACGCTGACCACTGCCTTGCCCTTCATGGTGCCCATGAGGGCGGCCATCTGGTCGTAATGCTCCAGCCCGAACTCGACGCCGTAACCCTGGGTGCCCCAGTACGGCGGATCCAGGTAGAACAGGCTGTGCGGCCGGTCGTAACGCTTAAAGCAGTCTGCCCAGCTCAAGTTCTCAATAAACACCTGGTGCAGGCGCAGGTGGACGGCGCTGAGCTGCTCTTCCAGCCTTAAAAGGTTCAAGCGGGCGCCACTGGTCGTGGCGGTCCCAAAGCTCTGGCCATCGACCTTGCCGCCGAAACCGAGTTTTTGGAGGTAGAAGAAGCGCGCCGCCCGCTGGATGTCCGTCAGGGTCTCAGGCGGGGTTTCCTGCAGCCATTGGTAAATCTGGCGGCTGGCCAGCGCCCACTTGAAGTGCCTGACGAACTCTTCCAGATGATGCTGGACGACCCTGTACAGGGTGACCAGGTCGCCATTCACATCGTTCAGCACCTCTACCTTGACCGGCTCCTTGATGAAAAAGAGCGCGGCCGCCCCGGCGAAGGGCTCAACGTAGCAGCTGTGGTCGGGGAACAAGGGCAGGATGTGGGGCGCCAGGCGGCGCTTGCCACCCACCCAAGGCACCAGTGGCATGGCTGGGGCGTCTGCCCCGTTCGGGTTGTTAAGGGGCGCTACGGCCCCGGTTTTGCGCGTCATTGTCGTTTCCATTCTTGGACGACGCTCGACGGCGTGCTGGTGGGGCGCTCTGGCTGCTGGGATCAGCGGCACTGGCTCTCAAGATGTTCAAGGCCCCACAGCGGGGGCACTTGATGTTTAGGCTGGTGTAGCGGCCTTCGCCCAGCTTGCGCTGGCAGCTGCCGCACCGTATTTCTTCTAGCTTTTCAGGCATTTAGACCGTGTAAACCACCGCCTCCATTGCAGCGCGACCAGCCAGCTCGGCGGCTGCTACGCCTTCGGCGTCCACAGCCTGGCGGATGGCCAGCTTGGCCCGCAGTCTGGCGGCGCCGCGCAGGTCAAAGGCGACGGCCTGCGCCTCGGTCCATTTTTGAACCACGACATTTGCGGCCTGCTCATTGGTCACGCCGTAGCTCTCGGCCAGGGCTTTGACGCGCTCGGGCGCTGGCTCAGCCTGGTTTTCCAGCCAGCGCTTGGCCACCATGTAAGCCGCATCGTATTCAGCCTTCAGGGCGCTGTTGGGCACGGCTTGGTCGAACAGTGCCTGATAGTGGCTGTCGATGGCGGCTTGTGCGGCCGCCTTGGCAGCGTCCACCAAAGATATCAATTCTGCCCACTCGCCCTCGACCAATTGCCACCGACCGGGCTCAAGCAAAAAATCATCAGGAACATCAACGGGCAAGTCAGTACCGTTGCTGTCAACATAGCCCCACGCGGTCAAAACGCCGGACGCGTCAATAAATGCTTTTTTCATCAGGAATCTCCATTTGATACGGCGTAACCGAAAACGGCGATGGTTAGCGCAACACTCGTATCCGACACCGTGTACAAAACACTCTGACCCACGTTGGGCACGGTGATGCCTTGATTCGCGTAGCCGGAGATCGTCACGTTCAAAGACGCGAAGATGACGCCAGCAGCGAGGCGGATCGAAGCCGACCGGGAGGTGCCCGCCCCATTGCTGAGCGAAAAATCCAAATGCGCTCGCAGCGCGTTTGGGGGCACATACGGGGCCAGACTAACCGTCGCCTCGGCGGTAGACGTGCCTCCGGACAAGGCGAGCTGCGTCGCTTGGTAGCCAACCCACCCGCCGCGAACGTAGACCCGCCTCAGAATGCTGGCCCCGTCGTACCACTGCGGGTGCGAATATGCCCAATGCGTGTAACCCGCGGGCAGCGCTGGTCCTGCGGTGGGTGGCTGAAGGCTAGAAAGTGTGATCAACGTTCCGGTCGAGGGGTTCAGGGCCCAATAGAAATGCACCCATGAAGACGCCGGGAACACTGCGGCTCGATCCCGCCCATTGGCGGCAGGACCGGCCACTGTCACGTCGTTGGTGATGGTGCCCGGTGCCGCCTTGCGGATGGTCTCGCCGGTTGCGGGGCTATACACAATGACAACATCGGCGAGCAGATCGACCTTGGAATTCGGGGTAGCGGCGTTGCTTTGGGAAGCATTGTTAACGCAGCGCGAAAAGCCCTCTTTCAGCCCGTCAACAAAGGCGACAGTAGACCAAGCGGCGCCGCCGTCTGAGGCTACCTTGCAGGCTTTGCCGGGGCTGAGCGTGAAAGAAGTTAGAGCGCCGTCAATCGTATCTGCCCCTGCGCGGTTGACTGTGGCCATGTTTGCCGAAGCGTCTTTTCGTCGGAAGTCAAATTTCAAAGCCGACAGCGCGTTGGCCGCTGGCAGCGTGACGCTCGCGTTGCCAGCCGTCGCGTCCATGATCACCAGCCCGGCGTGGTCTTTAGTCAGCACAAACGGCGAGTTAGCGGCGTTGACCGTCGTGACATTGCCGCCGAAAGCGGCCTTTAACGCGCTGAGCAGCACCTTATAGGTGGCGGGCACTGCTGGGTCAAACTGCGCGCCCGCCTGACCGCCGAATTTGACGACCTCCATCAAGGACCATATCAACGAATTCATGTCTTTTTTTGTGACCGCCGTCGGGACAGCGGCATTGTCCTCATGCCGGTTAAAGCCCGTGCCCGCGTCAACAACAAAGGCGTTTGATTGGGTGTAATCCATGGGTTTTCCTCAGATAAAAATGACGTTGACTTCATACCGGGCGTGCACGATGCGCTGCAGGTAGCAGGCCAGCTCGCCGCCGTTCAAAGTGCCGATGCGCAGGCGGTCGCCCACGCGGTTGACGCCCACGCGAAAAGGGGCGGTTTCGAGCGTCACTGTGATCCACAAGCGGCCATTGAGCGCGCCCAGCCGCTCGCCCACCCGGTTACGGCCCACACGGAACGGCGTGTTGTAGCGGACGGTCGCCTTGTAGCCCAGCCAGGCGCAGATCGCCTCGATGGAGCCGGTCGCCGCAGGGCTCGAATCCCCATAAAACAACTCAACTGGCCGTAGCCTGGCCAGCAACAGCTTGCGGCGCAGGGCCAGGGGCTGGTCAAGTCCAAAGCAGGCATCCGGCAGGCCGGTGGATTCTTCCCATTCGGCCATGCGGTTGACGGTGGTGGCCGGTTGCCACTGGCGCACCGTTTCCGCGACGACTTCGTGGTGTTCGTTAAACGATGCCGCCACGCCCCTGATCACCCGCATCAGCGTCGAGCGCGGGTCGCGTGGCCATGCGAAGCCGGTGGGCAGCAGGTTGGCAAGGGACTGGAGAAACTTTTCCATCACGGGACAAAGGTAAAACTGCCCGACGCCAGCAACTCATAGATGCTGGCCACCGTGAAAATCCCGCCCTCGGTCAGCACGGGCGACATGATGTTGTGGTTGTACTCACCGGGCGAGGCGCTGATCACTTCCTTGACGTGGCTGTGCGGAATTTGCCCACCGGGAATCGCTTCGCGGAAAAACAGGTCTTGCACCGCCGCAATGACCGCCTTGCGGTTATCCGCCGTGTCCGGCGTGATGGACAGCACCCAGTTCTTGGTCACCGCCGTGGGAATGATCACAAACAGCTCATCGGGCGGGCCGCGCTTGGGGTCGCGTATGTAGTCCAGCACCTGGCGCTGTTGCATGGCGCTGGGCAGGCCCGGCGCTACATTGCCATCGGCCATGATGATCACGCCCGCCGAGGTCGGCCCAGCCGGGTTGCGCACGCCCCACGCTCGCGTGATGCCAGGTAGCTGCAACGCCCAGCGCACATAGTCTGCCGGGCACCCGCCCATGGGTTCATTGCTCAGGCGCTGCTGCAGGCGGTAAATGGCCTGGTCGTCGCTTTCCTGGTCCGCACCGCCGCCCAGACCGTCTACGCCGACGGTGAAGGCCGAATCAATGCCGTTCATTGGCGATACAAGCGTCAGCTTCAGCCCCGCCACGGCGTTGCCGGCAATGCCGGTCACGGTGGCAATCAGGCCAGGCGTGACCGTGCCGCCAACAGCCACGGCGACGTCTGACGTGACCCTGAACTGTCTGCCCTGGTCGTCGGCCATCAGCGTGCCGGTGGTCAGCAGCGTGCCGGGCACCCCCGTGCCGCCAGCCGGGCCGATAGCTGCAGCGGGCTCTTTGCGCTTCAGGCCGTAGGTTTCCAGCCAGCCGTCCAGAAACTCGCCGACCGACTTGATGGGGATGGCCTGCCGTGCGATGAAGTCGCGCAGGTAGCGGTAGGCGCCGTGCAGCCCGGCGCCCTCTACAAAGGCCAGCGCCTTGACGTTGGAGCGCGCCAGCTCCAGATCGACGGAACTGAGCGAGGCCGGGTCGGCAACCTGCGCCGCCTGTGACAGGCTTTGCTGCAGCAGGCGAGCGGCGTTTTCCGCCGCTTGGCGGATTGAGGGGATGGGTACGTTTAGAGGGGTCATTGGCCGAACCTGCGGATGGATGTGCCCCACAGCACGTCGTAAACGGGCGTGACCTGGTTGGGCTTGTAAATCTGCGGCCGAACAGCCAGCCGGTCGAGGCCTTCGCCGGTCCACAGGGCGGTCACGTCAACGCGGCTGGCAATGCCAGCGCGAATGAGCCAGCGCAGCCCTTCCTTGCAGGTGAACTCGACCATGCCCAGTACGTCGTCTGTCACCTTGCCGGTGTAGTACAGCCATAGCAGCGTGCCCCAGTCGTCGCGCTGGTCGGTCGCGCTGCTGGCCATGAACTCATCGCCCACCCAGCCGCGCCGGTTGGTTTCATTCGCTGGCAGCATGTCGTCAAGGCTGGCCCGTGCGTCTGTGAAGAGCGAAAGGATGATGGGTGTTGCCAGCGTGTCTTCCAGCTCCAGCGCATAGGTGACCAACTTCTCAACAAACTGCTGCGGCGCGCCGGTTGGGCTTCCGAAGTCTGTCCACGGGTAGTCGGACGGCGCTGTCGGCAGGGTCAGCCGCCAGTCAAACGGCACAACGCTGGCCATGCCGCCGCGTGCGCTGCTGGGGAGGGGTCGAGTAGCCACATCAAACATGCAGCCAGTCTCGGTTCTTAAGCGTTTTGGGTCTTGGTGAAACGCTTCACCAGCGGGGTCAGTTGTTTGGCCCGGTGCGGACGCCCGTCTCGTTGTGGTCGTGGCCGTCGAGGTTCTTGCCCGCAGCCGTCACGCCCAGCGCGCTAACGCGGCCCGCCGCAAAGGTGGCATTACCGCCACCTGTGAGGCCGTTTTTCACATCCAGCGTGTCGCCGACCGTGGCCTTGGTCGACATGGCCACGGTCGGCGTGTTCAATTCAACCTTGACCGCCGCGTTGACCCGGTAAATATCACAGTTGGTCTCTACCACCTTACCGTCGCGCAGGGTCACGTTGTGGCCTTCCTTGTGCCATACGCTTACCTCGTAAGCGGCGAGCCTGGGGCGGTCTGCAATACGGTCCATACGCAGAACGATCACGGTGCCGTCAATGGTCAAAACCAGTCCTTGCCCGTCCACCACGTTGGCGGCAAAGCCGTAATCCTGCATACGCTCGATAGCGTCCTTGGCATCGTTCTCCGTTGCCTCGGTGCGCACGGTCTGCACCAGGCCCTCTTTCAGGCTGCGCAAACGCGCACGGCGCAAGAAGATGGCGGGCGTACTCACCGTGCCCCGCCTTGCGCCTTGTCACGCGGTCCGCGTGCGTGGTTGGTGGTATTGCCCTTGTTCCCGAAGTTGCGATGCTTGACCTTGGTTTTGAGTGGCGCGGTGTCGTAGGCCTCGATGGGCCGCACGACGACCTCTGTCACGTCGCCCTCCTTGAGCGTGCAGTGCTGCTTGACTTGGCAAAGCAGCCATTCCTCACCGTCAAGACCGGCAATGTCGTCATACACCGGCACGCGCTGATTCAGCGGCCACGGCGCGCCCTGGTGCGTCCACCCCTCTAGCAGGTACTTGAAGCCGAAGGCGTGGCCACGTCGGACGCGGGCGGTGTGGTCAACCAGGGTCTGCAGATCGGCTTGCGTGATGTTGCCGTCAGCGTTGATGACCAATGGCATGTAGCGGGTCACCTCGGGGTCTTTGGCCATGGCCTTCAAGCTGCGGGAAGTCTCAAAGTCGGCAATAGTGTTTTGCTGGCCGTAGGCGATGTACTGGCTGTGACGTTGCTCATCAGAGCCTATGCCCTGCATGCTGATGACGTTTTGGCCGCGCACGATGGCGCCGGTGAATTTGGTGGTGCCCGCCTTGGTCAGCAGCAGGCGGCCAAAGTCGTCGCGGGTGACCAGCACGCCGCGCAGCCGGGCCGCCCTGGCCAGAGCGTCAACCACCGACTCACCGTGGGATAGCTTGAAGTCATGCAGGGGCGCCCCGGTGTCGGCGTCCACCTTCACCTCTATGCCATAGGGCGCCAGCAAGTCCCTGGCGACCTGCTCAAGCCGGGCGTTGCGCCACTGGCCGCCCTTGTGGATGGCCGAGCAGCGCACCAGGTCGCCCGTGCGGTCGCGGCCTGTGACGCGGTAGCCGCAGTTGTCCTTGTCGTAAAACGGCTCAGCGGCCAGCACAGAGCCGGTAATGACCTGCACGCCGCCAATCCGCACCGTTATGGCGTCCTGGCGCTTGATGGCCGGGGGCTGACCGGGAATCATGGACACGGGGATGCTGAAAGTGCCACTGATCGCCTCAAGGCTGCGCTCGACTTCGCTTTCCAGCCAGCCTTCGTACTCAAGGCCTTTCACCTCGACCGTGATCTTGACGTTGTCCCGTGGTACGCGCCGCTCGGCCATCAGTCGTGCCTCACGATGCGCAGCGGCCTGCCGGGCTGCGCCAGCAGCGGGTGGCGAATGTGCGGATTCATGGCCATGATTTCGTCTGCGTAGTCCGCCGTGCCAAACAGCTTGTAGCTGATGGACCAGATGGATTCCCAGCCTTGCGGCGTGTACGTCGTCAGGCGCACCAGGTCACGGCTGCGCACCTGCAGGTCGGCCAGCGCTGCGGTGTGCAGTTGCCGCATGGCGTCATGCCATGAGGTGGCCGTCAGCCCGCCCGACGGCGTCATGCTGGACGCCTCCATCAACAGGCGCGTGCACTGGTTGTTAATGACCGTGCGCAGCGCCAGCGCTTCGTCATAGGCTGTCAGGTCGGTATCGGCCACCACCTGCACATAGCTCGCCGTGGCCAGCGTTTCGAAAAGCTGGTCACTGGCGGCGGTCAATTGGGTCAACTGCTGGCGGGCGGCGGTATCGGTCTGCAGGGCGGCCGGATTGCCCGCGCCGTAGATCACCAGCCCGGCATCACCGCTGCCCCCCGCATGGCCGCTACTGGCCGGGGCCGGGATCACAAAGCTTTCAAAGTCGTTTCGGGCGACCTTTTTATCAAGGTCAAACCCCCAGCTAAAGGCGCTTTGAAAGGCTGCGGCGGTCGCTGCCTGCAGGTCGCTCGGCAGGCTGAACAGGTTGGCGATCTCGCTGGCCAACTGCTGGGGCACACGTACCAGGTCGCCCAGATTGGCGCGCATGGTCTGGTAGCCGCCGATCAGCCCATTGCTGTAGTCGCCCAACCCGGTCTGCACGCCCTTGAGCTGGCCCCACACGCCGTCTAGCGACGAGGTCAGGTTCTTGATGGCGCCGTTGACAGCCCAGCCCGGCGCCTTGAGTAGGTTCCAGTCAATCTTGAACTGGTCCTGCGCGGCCTGGGATGCCGCCTTGGCCGCGTCTTTGGCCTGGCTGCCGGTGTTGGCCACGCCCACCGGGTAGCGGCGTGCCTCGGCCCGAACAAAGGTCAGGTCGAAGCGGGCCATGCCGCCCTCTGCGGTCGGGTTCTCCTTGATCGTGGTCTTGCCCACCACGTAAACGCGGATCGCGCCGGCCGTTGGATGAATCAGCACGCGCTCGCCCGTCAGCACTGCACGCAGCGCCTCGCGCTGTTCGATGTAATCGTCGCCAATCACATAGGCTGAAAACTTGATCTCCTCCACGCCATCGCCCATGCGAAAGACAGTCGGCAAGTCCTGAAATGGGTATTCGCGCAGGACAGTGTTGTCACCGAAACTGACGTCGATGCTGTCCACGTGAAACGGCACACCGGCCAGGCTGGCGCGTTTGAGTTGTTCGAGCCAACCCATCTTTAGAGTCCTGCAGGGTTGGTGGCCCCGGCGCTGACCTTGACGCTTGACATGGGCGTAGTCAGCGTGGTGCTGGCAGAAGCGCGCTCATCGGTCACCCGAACGTCCACGGCCAGCTTGCCTTCGCCCAGCTCGATCTTCGTGGTCTGGCCCATGGCCATGGCCTGGTCGGCGATGCTAGGGGTTGTTAGGCTCAAAAGGCGCGGGTCGTTGTAGCCCTTGCCTCTCAGTCCATCCCCGTTTTTACGAGCATCAGCCGCATTGAGCGTGGCGATGTCCGCGTCGCTTGTCATAAACAGTTCGCTGGCCAACGCCAGCCCTGAGCCGATCCAGCCCAGGCTGCGCATTGCGCCTGCCACTTCCCCCCGGCGCTCGCCCCGGCTGCGGGCGTAGCGCCCTCCAACACGGGGAAGGCGCCGGGAGAACCTCCGGCACGTGGCAGCCCACCCCCTGGCCCGCCAAACCCCGGAAGTCCCCCAGCATTCTTTGCCCCTAACAAACCAAGAACGGCCAGCGCAGTTGCAGCGCCGCCAGCGGCTGCGGCAAGTCCGCCGACAGCCAGCTTTGCGCCTTCGATGTACTGGGCGAACTCGGGGTATTTTTGGTAAAGCGCGGTTGTGCCCTCGGCAAATTTGCCAAGCACCGCGTTGAGCCCACCAGTGCTGCTGGTCTGCGCAAAAAGCTCCGAGTTGGCCTTTTGCTGCATCTTGTAGTCATTGGTCTGGGCGATGGTCTCGAAGTCCTGTCCGCCGATCTGGCCCTTGGCCAGGCCCGTGGCAGCGATCTGATCCTTGTAATAGTCGCGGTTGTTCCGCAGCGCCACCAGCGCCTGCATGGACTGCTGGTTGTGGAACAGCTTTCCCAAGGCGCTACCCTGAAAAAGCGCCGCCTGCTGTTGCATGATTTCTTGCTGCTCGGGCGTGTACAGCGGCTGGCCACCTTTATCTCTGGCAATGCCCCCGGCCTTCAGCTTGTTATCAAGGGCCATGTAGCGTGGGTCACTGTTTGCCACGCGGTCGGCAAGGCCAACGATGCCGGTGATCGCATCGCCGCCTTCGGCAATATGTTTGGCAATGGCGTCCGAAGGGCTGATGCCAAGTTTCTTGGCCGCCGTCATCAGCGCGTGGCCATTGATCATGGACAGCAGGTCTTTAAAGTTCGTGCCCGCCTCGTCCTTGGTGCCAGCGGTCAGACGAGACGTTTGCACGCCTGCCAGCATGGACTCGTAGCCCTTCATGCCGCGCAGGCCCGCCATGCTACCCGCAGCGCCGACCTGTGGCATCCACTTGGCCAGGCTGTCGAACTCCATGCTGCCCCCCTTGGTTGACTGCAGCGTCTTGTCCAGCATCAGGGGAATGTCCTTTGCGTCGAGCTTGAGCGACCGCAGGCCGTAAATCACGAGCTGGGCGATGTTGGCCGGATCAGCGTTGCCCGACGTCGCGTATTTCTGCATGTGCGGCAGCACGGATTCCACAACGTCCTTGTCGATGTTGGCCGCGTACAGGTCGTTCATCGCCTTGAGGGCCGAATCCCTTGTCCCGCCGCCGCTGCTCACGGCACTTTCAATCTGCTTGTTCATGGCCGCCATACCCTGCTTGCGTGAGCCGTATGGGAAGGCGATGTTGGCCGCGTCAGCCAGAGAGCGCTCATAGGTCCGTTCAATCTTGAGCGGCTCCGCCAAAACCGCTTTAGCCGCCTGATAGCCCGCAAACCCTGCAGCACCGGCCTTTCCCAGCTTGACGGCCGTCGCGCCCAGCCGTTCCATCCGGGCGTGCGCATGGTCAACCGACCGCGCCAGGCGCTGCATGTAGCCGATCTGCCGCTCGGTGCCGGTGTTGTTCAGGAAGCGCAGGTAAGCGGTGTCCAGCTTCACAAAAGACCCCGTGGTCTTGTCCACCGACGACTTGATGGCGGCTTGCGACTGCTCCAGCGCCTGCGCCTCGGTGCGCGCCTTGGAGCCGATGTTGCTGGCCAGCTCAAGAAAATACTTCAGCTTTAACTCACGCATGGCGGGTCATTTCGATTTGGTCAATTGCTTGACCATCGCCTTAAGTCTGGCCTTCGGCAGAACTTCCAGCGAAGTCGGCGAGCAGTGAAGGGCCAGACTCAGGAAGGTCAGCAACCGCTCCCACTGTTGGAGCCTGGCCCGAATGCTGTGGGGGCGAATTGATCGGCTTTGACGCGCCAGCGACGGCGCTGTCAAACTCAGCCTGCGTGATGTTGCCGTACCGCACTTCGCTGGCCAGTGTCAGCAAGAAGATGCGCTGTTCGATCAGCTCAAGGTCGCGGGACGAGAGCCTGTCGTACATATCCAGATCAATCAGCCCCCGCGGGATCACCGTGTCGTCGCAATGAAACGATTCGATGTGCAGCATGTTCAGCACGTGTTTGAAATTGGAGTCACTGACCAGCAGCTTCCAACCACCGCCCACCATCATCGCGCGCTCGGACAGCGCCTCGGCCTTGCGTTCGTCGGCTACGTTGGTGTCGCGCAGGCTGACGACCTTGTAGAGGATGTCCTTGCCGCCGCTTTCCAGCTTGAGCCCGTCGGCTAGAACGAGTTTGTAGAGGTTGTCGATCCGCACTGCGGGGGACGACTCGGCATTGGGGGTGCTTTGTTCGGTCATGCATGCAGTGTCCGGCTGCAGGCGCTTTGGGTCTTGGTGAAACACTTCACCGCGCCAATGAAAAAGGCCGGTATTACCCAGCCTTCTTCATTTCGGTGCGACTTGCACCAAATCGCAAACTATCCCTTTAGAGCCATTGCGGCTCAGAAAGCACGTTAAACGTGATGTCCACCGAGCCGCCGCCGAGGTCGCCCATCTCGCCGAAGCTGCATTTGGTCATCAGGCAGCGGCGGCCAGTCTGGCTGTCGCGGGCCGTGATCTGGATGCCGCGCAGCTTGTTGTAGTCGCCCGGCTGCTGGTTACTGCCGAACTGGATTTTTGCCTTGAAGATGCGCGGCACGCGGGCGCGCTTTTCAAAGTCATCACCGCTGGCGCTGGGCACCACGGTGTTCGTGAAGCTCGCAAAGCCGGAGGCGATGCCAGAGCCGTCTTCGAAAGGCAGTGGTTTTCCATCGACCGTGATCTGGTCGATGTGCAGCAGCATGTTTTCAGTTCCCATTTATCTCTCCTGAAGTTGAAAGGTTTGTTGCTGCCTAGACCTGGCCAGCGATGACGTTGCTGGTGATCTCGGTCTGGTAGTGCTGCGTCACGATGACCGGCTCGTCCAGAATCTTCAGCTTTTCGTTCGGGCCGTCCACCTCGACCACGATCGTCTTCTGGTAGTAAGGCATGTTCTGGCACAGCCCGGCATCGCAGAAGAGCTTGTACAAGCCGAGCATGATTTCCTCGCCCAGCTCCTTGGTCATGATCTTCTGGCCAGGGATCGGATCAGTGATGTACTGCGCCAACTTGTAGCCGGTGTACTTCGTCTGAAACTCGGTCACCCGGAACCAGCGGTAGTAGCTCATGGTCTTGATCCACATCAAGTTCGCCATGCTGCGGTCGGGCGCGCCGCCCGCCGTCTGCGTGTAGTTCGTCACCATGCGCCAGAGGCGACCCGTGCCATCCTGGTCGATCTGCAACGGTGAGCCGCCAAGCGCCAGCAGGTTGCCCTTTTGGTCGTCGGTGAGGTCGTCGCCCTGTTTGGGGCCAACGTAGCCGACCAGCAGCGATGTGGGTGGGATGGCCGGGTCAATGGCTGCGCTGCTCTCGATGGCGGCACCAGCCATGGCGGCGGTTTCCCAAGGGCTGGTCAAGTCCTTGCAGGTGGTCATGGTGTGCACGTGCGGGCTGTTGCGGGTCGAAAGAAGCGTTGTCAAAGCGCTTTCGGTGCCACGCGCTCCGACGACGATTGCGCCGTCCCGCATGTTGTTCTGCAACCAGCGCACGGCCATTTCGGTTTCCAGCAGTCCCATGTTGGCGCTGTCAGTGAAAGGGTTCACGATCTCGGTCGCACGATAGCCCAGCATCTTCTGGATGACCGGCGTCACGTCCGGTGCGACCGCACCTGCGGTCATAGCCGGGAGAGTGACGGTCAGGCCAACCGGCAGGTAGTCGTCGGCATAGTGCTGCGTGACCAAGCTAATGTCATTGCCGGTAGGGCCGCCCCATTTGCAGGTAACAACCACCTCGCCGGGGTTGGCGTTCGTCGCGGCGGTCACGGGCAGCTTCGGAATGGCGCTGATTGCGGCAGCCAGCTTGGCGGCAATCGTCGTCGGCGTGTCCGAGGCGATAACGCCAAAGCTGATGCGCTGGCTGGCGATGTAAAACATGAACTCGCCAGAAGTCCCCAGCGTAGCGCCTGCGGTCGCAATGACCACCGTGCTACTGGCCTTGACGGCCGCGGTGCCTTCAGCAATGCAAATCGTGTCAATGGGCAGGCCACGGTCGGCGTTCGCTTTCGCGGCGCGCCACAGGATCAGCATCAGCGAGCCTTCACCGAACAGAGTCACAGCGTCGGAGTCCGTCGTCACTGTCAGGATGGAGTTTGTGGCGGCGGTGCCGGCCGCCAGCTTGTGGGCGATCAGCAGCACGCGACGGGGCATGCCGCGCATGCCGCGAATGGCGCGGGAAAAGTCAATCTTTGCGGCGACGCCCGGCAGCAGAAAGCCGAGGCTAAAGAGGTTGGGCAGTGACATGGGTAGGCTCCAGTTAAAAGGTTTTGAAAGGCGTTTGAGGCCGCTTTAAGTTCCGCTTCAGCTCACGCGCACCAGGCAGCCGTCTTCAAGGCGTCGCAGCGTGGTGACCGTCACCGTTTGCGGCGTCTCCTTACCTTCCTCGAAACGGGCGCCGGTTTCGTTGTTGACCAGCACCTGGCCCTCGGCAACCATCACGCCGCAGGTTGAGCCCAGCGCAGGCATGGGTAGCGGCGTCTTCGGCTTGCCGCTGATGCCGATGGTTCCAGCGGCCAGCGCGGCGATTTGTGATGTAGCGGCTTGCGTGTCGTTTTTGGCCATGTCAGCTCCTTTAGGGTTTTTCAAAATCAATTTTTTCCTGCACATCGGGGACGATGCTCGTGTCAGGCGTGTCGCCAGGCGCTTGGCCGCCTCGGGCGGTGTCGTAAATCTCGACGTGGCGCATGTTCGGCCTGTCCGCGTAGGGCACATCAGGGCGCTCCTGGTTGAGCGGGATCACGCCCTTGGCGCACTGATACCAGTCCACCATCCAGAGCGCCTGCCCCTGTTCATCGACGGCGCGGTTGTAAAGGTTCTCGCACGTCGGCTCATCGTCCAGTCCCACGATGGTGACGCCCTGCGCCTGTATGGCGCTGGCGTAGGGCTGTTGAGCCATAGGCGCCCACTGGCGCAGCAGCACAGACAGGTCTTCGGCCAGGCGCATCGCTTCCGTCATGCGCGCCTCGCGGCTCTTGGCGTTCTTGGTCACCACAAAGGCGACCATGCGGTGGTTCTTGGCGTGCCGGCCTGTCAACCGCCCGCCCTCGTCCGGCTTCTTCCAGCCGAGCAGGCTGATCAGGATGGCCGGGCAGTTGTAGCTAACGTTTTTCATTTCAGCGGTCGAGAACTCACCCGCGTAGGCGCGCACGTCCTTGACCTGCGCCTTGGTAAAGCTGGCGCGCACGTAGGCCACGGCCTGTTCAAGCAACAACACGCCGCTCATTGGATACGCCCAATCGCGGCGACCATGAAGTCACCGATGGCGCGTTCCTGCGCGGGCGCCACGCCCAGCACGGGTCTGGCCGTCATGGTGAAGCGGTGGCCGAGCCGCCCGGTCTCGCCGCCAAAGTGATGGATGGCCGCATAAATCAGCGCCGAGCCGATCTCTACGCCGCTGCCCGCGAGCTGGTAGACGTAGCTGTCATACAGATGGTGCCGGTCGATCAGCGTCTTGCCTGCGGCGCGCACGTTGCCCCTGACACGACCCTTGCTGCGGTTGTTGGCCTTCCAGTGCGTGGTGCGGCCCTGCGCGGCTTTGCTGGGCGGCATGGCGGTGCCGTCAAACAGGCGCTGACCGTCGAAGTTGTCCTGCACGTTGCCCAGCATGTACTCGCCGATCTCGCGGCGCACGGCGATGAAATGCGAGTTGTTGAGCCGCTCAAGACCGCGCAGGTGCCGCGTGATGGGCGTGGTGTCCAGCGTTTGCTTGATATGGGTAGATTGGGAGCCCGCGCCCCAGACCGAATAAACGCCGCTCATCGTGCCACCTTGTGCGCGGCCCAGTTGTAGGAGCTGGCGGCCGGTCCGAAGCGGATGCGGCTTTTGCCGGGCAACGTTTCACCAGCCGGATTGACCAACTGAACGGTGCCGCGTGACACGTCTTTGAGCCAAGCGCGCCACGTGTTGCAGCAATCGTCCATGCGCTCGGTGGCGTTGTCAGGATCATCAGACAGGCTGCAGCGCACCAGGGCCATGCAGCACTCATTAAGCGTGCCAATGTTGACGTCATCGGCCGACAGCGGCAGCGTGACGGCGTTGCGAAGGTAGCCGTCCATGAAGCTGCTGCTCGTTTCGATCTTTCGCACGAACCGCGCCAGCGCCCCAGTAGCAGCGTCCTTTTCCTCCTGGCTCGGCGCACCCGTCCACACTTCTGCAATGGCGTCAGTCAGAAGCTGCTCGGTGAGCAAGTCCTGCTCATCGGCCAGCAGTTGCGTGACTTCCTTCAGACCGTAGGCCTGAATGACTTGCTGGGGCGTGGCGTAGGGCATCAGGCGCGGGCCGTCTTTCGGGCGGCAGTTTTTGCAGGGGCCGTCTTGGTCGCGGGCTTGGAGGCTTTGGCCTCTGCGACCGCTGCTGCAACCGGCGGCGAGATCAGCGTGCCGGCACCTGCAGCGTTTGCATCGGGGCCTGGCGCGGCAGGGCTGCCAACCGCGCTACCGGCCTCTTCGATGGCATCGTCCTCGTCGGTAGCCGGCCTGGCGTGACCCATGGCCTCCAGCTCGTCGGATTGCTGCTGAGTGAGCCCCTTGACGCGGGCGCCGGTCGGGTGGACGCGGCCATTGAACCGAATTGGCTCAATTGCGATGATGTCCACCAGCACCGCCTCTTCGTTTAGCTTTCCCATGTCGTACTCCTGTCAATAAACAAATGGCGGGGGCTTGGGGTTAAGCCACCCGCCTTGCGTTCACCTCTGCGCTTTCGCCAACTCCCGGCTCTGGCGCTTCACAGGTGCTGCCTAGCGGCTCCTTTGAATCCCTACGCGACCGCTGCGCTGAACAAATAGCCCAAGTCTGGAGCCGTAACCAGTTCCTTGACGGACTCGCCGACGCGGACACGCACACC
Organism: Polaromonas sp. UC242_47; assembly: GCF_044452385.1. Taxonomy (NCBI): domain Bacteria; kingdom Pseudomonadati; phylum Pseudomonadota; class Betaproteobacteria; order Burkholderiales; family Comamonadaceae; genus Polaromonas; species Polaromonas sp. UC242_47. The sequence goes on along the minus strand of NZ_JBIOAO010000002.1, from coordinate 9,482 downwards.
GCCTCGGAGACCGATGTCCGGATCGACAATCTCACCGGCTACGCGGGGGCCGAACTGGGCGGTGAAGCCGAAGGTGATGCCGAATTCGGTGTCAGCGCTCATGTTGCGGTGAAGGATGGCGCAGCTCTTGCCCCAGACCCGCGTCATGGCGGGCGCCTGGCCCTTGCGCGCGGTGTTCAACCAGCCTTCGCCGACGTACAGCTCGTCCAGTTCGAAATGGTCGGCGAACTGGCGGCGGCTGATGATGCCGGCGTCTGTGTTGTTGCCGAAGATGGCCTTGCACATCTTGGGGTGCTGACGCAGCACGGTCCAAACGGCGCGGCCAATGACACCGATGTTGCCCTTCATGATCATGGCGTCTTGTGCTGCCAGGATGTCGGCTTGCGGGTTGCTGTTGGCATAGTCGCTCCATTGGGCTTGGCCGACCAGCGTCTGCTTGTTGCCCGCGCCATAGTTCGCGGCGTTGAAAACCAGGCTGGCGGCGCGTGCTTCGCGCTTCACCAAAATCAACTCGGTCAAACCTTGCGCGGCGCGCAGTTTGGGGTCGGGCATGCCGGGCATTGCCGCAGCGTTCATGCTGTCCGAATTGGGGATGGGATCATCCAGGCCGTGGTCTTCGGTGGAGTCCGGCGTTTCGGTTGATGTGAACTCGACCTGGTTGACCTGGCCTTTGCGGCCGACCTTGGTCTCGGGCGGGCTGAAGAACTCACCCAGTGGGAACTTGTTGTACTTGAAGTTCTGCGCCGCGACGGGCACACGGGGCAGAACGCCATCGGCGATCATGGCCCCATTTTTATAGGCCACTGCGACGGCGCAGAGGACGGGAGTTACTACAAAAGGCGCTTTCGACATGGTTGCTCCTAGAAAATTTGGGTTGGCTTGAGGCTGGTTCGGGTCAGGTACTGGCGGGTGCTATGGCTGTTTAGCCTTGCATCACGCCGGGGGCGATCTGGTAGTCGATGACGTCGTCCAGCACACCGCTCTGCAGAGCGAAGCCGATGATGCGAACGTTGGAGCCGGCAGCCGGTGCCGCCGTGATGCCCTTGGAGGACGCATCGGCGGTGATCGGGTCGCCCCGCGTCACGGCGGCGCCCAACTTCACCTCGCCAGTGCCCGTGGTGGGGTAGTCCACCTGTTCGCCGACGTCCTTACCCAGGGCGTCGTTGGTGCCGATCAGCTTGTCGGTCGCGGCGGTGGCCAGCGCTGCCGAGTTGTCGACGGTGCCGTGCTTGATGATCAGAAAACCGGCGATGGCCGCTTGGGCAAGGACGCTCCGGTGTTGAAGAGGTGCAGACATTGAAATGCTCCTGAAGTGTTCGTGGATGGTTGGAAGGGCGGGGATGGTCGGTGCTGGCTTACTTGGCGTCGGTAGCGGTGCGGATGACGTGTTGCACCGCGTTGGCCGCACTGATGGTCCGGCCTTCTTTTTCTTCAGCCGCCATGAAGTCGTTGGCCGCCTTGGTCACCGCCTCCGTGTTGTTGACGTCCAGCGCGCCCTCGTCGATTACCCGACCATTGCCGCCGATCTTGATGACAGGCGGCTGCGCGGCCATGAAATCCGCAAAAAACTGCGCCGGGGTTTTCTTGCCTTCGCCGCCTTCGGCCTTGGAAAAGCTGAACTCTTGGCCCGCGTCTTCCAACTGGGCCATGTACTCGTACAGGCCGGCTTCGTTGGCGGGCAGCACAAGCCCTTTGTCTTTCCAGCCCTTGATCAGGCCGGCAATGCGGGTTTTCTGCTCGGCCTTCTTCAGGTCGGTCAGTTGAGTTTGGGCGGCGCTGAATTCGGCTTCAGGGACCATGCCCTTTTTGCCTGCGGTCTCGCCCTCGCTGCGGGCCAGTGCCACGGCGGCGTCGAGTTGCTCTTGAGTGATCATGGTTTCGTCCTCGGTCGGTTGGTTGAAAAGGGATGCGGGCTTGTCGTCGTTGAACTGGGCGCGGGCGGTGCTGGCCGCTTCAGTCATCGAGTCGATTTCCCATTGCGGCAGGGTCGCGTCGGCGGCCTCCAGGCCGTCCTTTTCGATCATTCGGTCGCGCAGGCGGCGCAGCAGCTTGGCGGCGCTCTCCAGGCCCCAGACTAGGGAATAGCCAGGCGCGGCGAATTCAAAGCAGGTTTCGTCGTCGGCTGCGAACTCGACCGGCTGCAGTCCGTCGATGGCGGGCGGCACGGCGCCCAGCCAGCCAACATGGCGCACGCGCCAGCCGTGGACCTTGTCCTTAATGACGGAAAGCGAACGGTTGTAATAGGCGCCGGAATCGACGCCAGCCTCAAAGGCCGGGTTGATCTTGTCGAATTTGGCGAACAGGCGCCCGTCGTCTTCCAGCTTGTACTCGGCCACCTGGGCATATGCCGGGGCGGTGTCCTTGGGGTGACCGATGACGGCCGGCGCGGCGCCGAGCTTGTGGTTGTCCACCATCTGCTCGACGTCGGCCTTGCTGAAGGTGACCTGTCGGCCCTTGCTGTCGGTGTGCGTGCCGGTCTTGAAGACCTCGACAAAGCCGCGCAGGCCTTTGACGGTCGCATCAATAGCTTTGGCGACCGGGCTTTTCTTGGTTGGTGCTTTACTCATGCCCCAACTGTGCCCAGACGGTCGCGCTAAATCTTGGTGAAGCGTTTCACCGTATTGGCTTTACGAGGCTCTGGGAAACGCCCTGGACGGGCGTGGTGGCGGTTAGTCGCCTTTGGCTGCCCGCGTTGCCGCTTCGCGGGCCTTGGCGCAATGGGCTTCAAGGTCAGCGCTGACCACTGACAACAGCGTGGCAAGGTCGCCGCGCTGCAATTGAGGGAGGTTTTCCAGAGAGCCCGCCTTGTCATTGGTCGTCAGCTGCTGCACGGCGCGCAGCGCGCCGAGCTGGTTATGCAATTCGTCAACGGCGTCCACCACACGGAATGCACGACGCTGCTGTTCAGTGGTGACATGGATCGCCTGCACTGTGGGCTGATCAAAGGAAACTGCTTTATTCATAAATGCCGCGTCGTCTCAGAAATTGAACAAACGGCGCAACCACATCAAATGGTGGCGGCGGCCCGAACAGGTGTGAGAGACCGGGAGACGCTTGGCGTTACCGGCAGGAGCTTGCGCCCCTCCCATTCGGGCCGCCAAAAACTTGGCGCCCAAAGGAAGAAGCCGCAAACCAGTGCGGGGTTGCGGCCTCTTGCCGCGTCTCAACGGGCTCTCACACCCGGTCGCCCACTTTTTCTGGGCAACGTCGCAATTATGGGTCATTTGCCCGACCAGGCGCCAAAGGCCATTGATCGAACAGAGGCAGTTTTGAGGGTGTTGTGAAATCAGGCCCTTGGCGGGCCTGGAGGCTGTTAGAGCCTCAGTGGTGCCGCGCAGGTCCTGCGCGGCGGTTTTGAAGGGGTTTGCGGCGGTTTTGAAAGCCGTTTCGCTTGCCCGGCCCGGTCGTCAGGCCGGTTTGCCCAGACCGAAGGGGTCGTTGGCTCGCCCGGCGTAGTTCTCGGGCTCTTCAAGCTCATCGAACATATCGCGGGTTTTCATGTCCGTCATGCTGGCATCGCCGCCCATGATGTTGATGGCCTGGCGCCGACTGTAGCCGGTGGCCTCGGCGGTTTCGTCAAAGGTCAGGCCTTGCTCGCGGCATTGGCGCACATGGTCGTGGCGCAGTCGGCGAAGGTAGGCGTCACCCTTGGGCACTTCGAGCATACCGCCGCCCCACTCGGCGACCAGCTTCTCAAAACCGGTCGGGCTAAGCGCCATGCGCAGAGGGTGGTCTTCTTTGGCCTTGTCCGGCTTGGGCACCGATATGCGGGCGCCTGGCATGGAGCCGATCAGGCGCATCGCGTCGGCGTCACCCAACACCCGCGCCAGTTCACGGACGGCCGCAGGCAGCGCCTCGGGCTGGGTGGTGAGTGTGGGGATGTGGCGGGTCATGTCAGTCAATAGATGTTTGCTTTAACGCGCTGACCCAGAGCTTCATGGCCTCGACCAGATGATTCAGTTGCTCGCCAGTAGCGAAGCGCAGCGCGTCCATGGGGCCGAGGCGGTGGGCGGCCAGTTGTTCCTTGCCCCACGCCTCGACGGCTGCGCTGCAGGCCGTGTGCGAAGCCGGGCGCGCCACCGCTCCCGCCTCGGACAGGGCGTACCACATGGCCAGCAGCTTCTTGACCTGCGGCTCGCGGATGAAACCGCGCTCACGGCTGGCCGCGCCGGTCTTTGCGATCACCACGAATCCCTTGGCCTTGAAGTGCTGCAGCAGCTTGTCCCGGCCGGCAGCGTCCAGCTTGGCCGAGCTGCTCTGTCCGGTCAGCTGCAGCATGACAGCGCGGTAGTCGTCGTCCGTCATGCCGTCACGCTTGGCAAAGAAAGCCTTGGCCAACTGGATCAGCACGATCTCGCGCTTGCGGATCACGTCGGTTGTGCTCATAGGGCAGCTTTCAGCGCGAGGATGTAGTCACGGCCCTGCCATGGAGCGACGGCATTACCGAGCATGTGGACGGCGAGCTTGTGGCTACGTGGCAGCACGTAGTCAACGGGGAAGCCCATGCCTGCGCGGTTTTCGTCCTTGGTCAGCATCCGCATGCGGTCGCCGTCAATGACGGCCCAGCGGTCGCGGGTTGTGATGGTTCCAATGGGCCTGTCCAGGCTGCGGCCCGTGGTGCCGGAGCCGCTGCCGTAGTACGGTGCCAGAAAGCGCTCGCCGTGGGCGCGCCGCCCGCTCGCAATACGGGCCAGCGTGTTCGCCGACCGGCCCGGTTTGTTGATGGGCGACCACCGACCGGCGTCAAAGTCAATGAAGGACGACGCGGGCCTGTGCGGGCAGATGGGCACGTTCAACGCAATGGGATGCTTGGACTTCGTGATGGCCAGCATCACGCGTTCGCGGTTCTGCGGTACGCCGTGGTCGGCGGCGTCGGACAGGTGCGGCGCTACCGAGTAGCCCAGCGCATTGAGTGCGGCCACCCACGCCGGGTACAAAGCCCACGACAAGAAGGCCGGCACATTTTCACCAAGTGCGGCCAGCGGCTTCTTGGCTTCGATGGCGCTGATGACGGCCCACGCCGTAGACCGGGCGGCGTCATGGTGTGGGCGCTCTTTTCCACGGGCTGGTGTGTGGCCTTGGCATGCCGACGACGCCAGCAACAAGTCCATATCTGGCACGGCTGACCAGTCTTGCTGGTGCAAGTCTTGGCAGGCGTGTTCCGCCTCTGGGTGGTTGGCCTGGTGTGTGTCCACCGCTTCGCGCCAGTGATTGGCCGCCCAGATCACACGGCACCCGGCCATACGGGCAGCCAGGCTGAACCCGCCCATGCCTGAGAACAGATCGGCGACATTGATCATGTGGTCTCCGGCTTGTTGTTTTCGGCGTGCTCTGCGTCGGTCATGCTCCGGTAGCAACCCTGTCCTTCATCCCATATTTGCGACTCGGCGGCGCCGGTGGGGTCATTCCAGATGGTTGGGCGCTTTGCTGTGTCAGTAGCGCCCTCAATGATCTCGTCCTCGGTCGATTCCTCAACAATGCGGAACTTCACGTCGGGGACCCGTGGGTAGGTGCTGTAGTGCGCGGCGAGCAGGCCCAGACCGTCGTGGGTAAGGCCCCCGTCATGGTGAGCCGCCATCCGGGCGGCGTAGGTGTAGATATCGTCCATCCCGTTGATGTCCCAGAGCCCTCGCTTGAACTGGACGATGTACTCGTCCTCAGTGAGGCCGCCGAACATGGATGGCATCAGCTCAATCTCGATCACCTTTTCAATGGTGACCCGGATGGCCTTTTTCATTGGCACTTGCGGGGCCTGCTGCGTTTCAGTCATGGATTCGCTCCTTTGTTGAAGCCCTGTAAAACGGGATGTGACAGGGCTTTAAAAAAGGCCCCAAGGCCGAAGCCTCGGGGCATAAAGATCAGGCCGTCTTGACGGTTTCCAGCCGTCCGGTCGTGATCAGGGAGACATTCGATTCATTGGATTGCCGCGACCTCTGCAACAACCTTTTGGACTGCCTTGACCCAGCAGGCCTGGTGCCCCGGTTCAAGGTCGGTCCACGGAAAGGGCTTGCCGCCGTTTTGCTTGACCCCTTCCGCCTGGTAGGCCTCATAGGCCGCTTGCGCGAGCTGCTGGAAGGACTTCATATCGAGGCGAGGTCCAGGTGGATCGGGATGTATTCGCCGCTCATGTCGTCGCGGGAATAAAACCGGATGTGTGCCTTGGTGCCGACAGTCTTGGTGCTGTCGCTGATCGCGGCCATGGCCCTGAGCCATTTGGGGTCGTCGATCTTCAGCGAGCGCAGGCCAAGCACGCGGCCCGTGTTGATCTTCCCGGCGCGGTCCACCTGAAAGGCCTGATTGACCAGGACCTTGATGTTGTCGTTGCTGCCCTTCGACCAGGATGCGATGCACTCGGCGATCAGCGACTGGGCGGCCTGCAGGCGCTCGTCAAAGACAAGGTTTTCCTGCATGGCGCGAACGATCTTGAAGCTGCCGTCAAAGTTGAACAGCGTGACGTTGCCCTTTTTGCCGCCCCAGCTTGGCGTCGTACTCTGCCAGGCTGCGGTTGACAAAGTCGATGACGGACTGCATCGCGGTCAGCTTGAAGGCCAGCAGCGCGGCGCTGGCTTTCTGTGCCTCGACGCACAGGTCACGCACCACGCGGTCGCGGTCCTTGTCGATGGCCTTGACCTTGGTGATCGGGATCAGGGCATCGTTGGCGTCGCGCCAGTAGCCTGCAGGCACCGGGTCTTTGGTGAGTTTCTCAGTAGTCATGCTTTCCTCTCAGTTGGTAAATCGTTCCCGCCGCGCTGGGCCGAATAGGCATCAGCACGGACGTCAAAAATCACGTTGCCCGCCATGAACGGGTCCAGCAGCGCCTCGATCACGGCGCTGGGCTCTGCGGCGGTGGTCTCGGCGAGCGTGGTCACGGTGACGGGTGTGCCGTCCTTGGGCAGCAGGGCCAGCAGGCTGATCTGCAGGCCGTCGAATGCAGGCACGCGGTTCATGGCTGCGGCCCCTTGCCTTTGGCGGCCAGCTCGGCTTTCATCTGGCGCACCAGGTGGCTCTCCACCTTGGCGCGTGGCGGTGCCGGTGGCTGTGGGTCGTCTGCCGCTGGTGCCGGAGCTTGTGTCTCTACGCGGTCCAGCACCTCGCCAATGCTTGTGGCGCCGGCCTGGTTGGTACGGCCACGGCGCGTGGCGTCCACCTGCTTTTCCTGCGCGGCCTCGTCCTTGTCGGCCAGGCGCATCAGCACCTGGTAGAGGTAGCCATTGCCCTGCAGCGGCACGCTCAGCGTGCCCTTGTCATGGGCGTCAAAGACGGCCTGAAATGCGGCCTTCCAGCTGTCGCCGTTGACCAGCCAGGTGCGGCCAGTACGCTCGATGCTGTTGCGCTGTATGTCGGCGCCAGCTCGGCGAGCAGCCTGCCGACCGCGCCGATACGCAGCTTTTGCTTGGGTGGCTTCTGCAGACGCGGATCGCGCGCGACCATGCCGCCCAGCGGCAGGCTGTCAGTGACCACGGCTGCGATCAGGTGGCGCACCTGGTCGTCATCGATCATGCGCAGCAGCAGGCCGTCCAGGCTTTCCTCGGCGCGCAGACGCCGCAGGTGTTGATCAGGTTGGCGGTGCTCATGCGGTCGCCCCTGTGCGGCACCGTTCGCGGTTGCTGGCGTCGCCATAGCCCGGCAGCGATGGGTTGGCCTCGGTCACCTGCCACGCGGCGCGCAGGCGGGAAGGCGCAGCCGAGGCGTGGCCAGTCGCGGTCAGCCGGTTGAGGCAGTCTTTCCATTTGGACGGCGTCGAAAACCGGCTTCCAGTGCATGACCAGCTCGTTGACGGTCATCGGCCTGGCCGCACGGCGCAGGCTCAGCCAGACCATGCGGGCGGATTGGTCGATGTGACGGGCTGTGCTGGTCATGGACGTGGCCCCTTCGGGTAGTCCCAAAACAGCAGCAAGCCGCCCATCGCACTCTCGAAGGCATCTCGGGCTTGGGTAGCTGCCCTGCGGCCCATTGAGCGCGGTAGGGGCCTTCCACCACGCCGGGAGCGAATGACGCCGCAGCGCCCGCCATCCAGGCATTTCTGGTCACAGCGGTTGCGGGGAGCGGTGCCGTGCAGGCTCTGCCAATCCTGCTCCGCCTCGATCGGGGCCGTGGTGCGGTCGATGCCGAACCCGGCCACCAAACGGCTCCGCACGGCGCTCGATCCAGTTGGGACGGTGGGCCGCCATCACTGCACCCCCTCGGCGCGTTTCTTGGTCATGAACAGCACCTTTGGCGGCGATGGTCTCGATCAGCTTGGCGCTCAGCGGCACGGTGCCCATCCCGTAGTCCTTGATGGCGGGCAGCAGGTTCTCGTTCAACACGCGGGCGCTGCCTTGGGAGTATTGCCACAGCGTGGCCAGCACTTCGTCGCTCAGGTCTTCCATGCCGAGCGCTGCACGGGCCATGTCGTCGGCGTCGTCGCGGCTGATCGCCTTGATCGTCTCGGGCCACATGCCGACGCGGCTGCGCGCCTGGTCGAACTGGCCATGCTCGGGCTTGATCAGGCCGGTGGCTTTTCCGTGCCGGCCGGCACCACGCCGATCATGGCCATGTCGCGGATGCGGCGCAGGTGCTGCAGCGCGCTGGCGCTCATGTTCTCGGCTTCGTCGGCAATGATCAGGTAGTTGGTTTCCTTGAGGACTCGCACGAGCTCGCAGAACTTGCGGTCAAGGCCGTTCGGGATGGCGTTGTTCGACTGCGTGAGAAGCTCGGTCATCAGAACGCCAGGCGTCGTGTTTGGGCTGACTTCGATGAGCAGCGTCAATGGCTGGTGGCCGCGTATTCCTTCAGGAACCGGCTTTTGCCGACGCCGACGTAGCCCGTGATGACACCGAAGTTCTGCATGCTTGCGGGTGCGGTCGCGCGCCACCACCGACAGCAGCTTGTGCACGCTGCCTTTGACGTAGCCGGGCGTGCCGTGGTCCAGTCGCTCGGTCTCTGTGGCCAACAAGGCCTGCGTGGTGTTTAGCTGGCGTGTGGGGCTGGTGGCGTTCTACCCAGGAACAACGCCCTCGGCTGACTACGTGCCGTTGGGGATGCTCGACTTTTGCAGAGCCAAGCCTTCGACTGTTTGTGATCCTCCAGCCACTTGTTGATGGCTGCGGCCTTGGCGGTGTCTTCTGGCGTTATAGGCGCTGGTCGACCTTCTTGCCCATGGCAGGAAGGGACGGCTGGACGTTTTAGGGGGTGGTAGTTTGTTTGCCTACAGGTGGACAAATCGATCTTCAAAAAAAAAAGCCGACTGCACAGGGGCAGCGGTCGGGAGCAGGCCGGGGCGCAGGGACTCGATGGCGGCCACCTGTGTCTGGGCTGTGATGGGGTCTGCACGGCAGTGGCGTGCTCCTGGCCCCTTGCGTTCGAGGCGCTTGAGCTGGCCCGCAGCGCGGCGGTCGCGGCCTTCCTCAAGACGGCTGGTGGGCAAGACGCCGATGGTGTTGGCCAGCAAGGCTTCCATGACGAAGCGGCCCTTCTCATCGAACAGCCAGACGCGGCTGTCG